>NZ_JBIAUY010000012.1:0-284017 GCF_042893475.1 Streptomyces sp. NPDC001604
AAACGCCCGGTTACATTCCGAACCCGGAAGCTAAGCCTTACAGCGCCGATGGTACTGCAGGGGGGACCCTGTGGGAGAGTAGGACGCCGCCGAACTCCTTTTAGAGCTCTGGCTCTTGGGCAACAGCCCAAGAGCCAGAGCTTTTTTGCGTTGAGGTAAGGTCAGGGGGCATCGTTGGCACGTTTCCCACAGGAGGCCCCCGGGTGGAGGTCCAGGAGACCCGCGTTCAGACGGACCGGGTCCTCACCATCCCCAACATCCTCAGCATGGCGCGTCTCGTCGGTGTGCCGGTCTTTCTGTGGCTGATCCTCAGGCCTGAGTTCGGAGGCCCCAAGAGTGACGGGTGGGCGCTGCTGGTGCTGGCTCTGAGCGGAGTCAGTGACTACCTCGACGGCAAGCTCGCGCGGCGTTGGAACCAGATCAGCAGCCTCGGCCGGCTGCTCGACCCCGCCGCCGACCGGCTCTACATTCTCTCGACGCTGGTCGGCCTCACCTGGCGCGAGATTCTGCCATTTTGGTTGACCGCTGTACTTCTGGCGCGCGAGCTCGTCCTGCTGGTGATGGTGGGCATCCTCCGGCGGCACGGCTATCCGCCGCCGCAGGTGAACTTCCTGGGGAAGGCGGCCACCTTCAACCTGATGTACGCCTTCCCTCTGCTCCTGCTCAGTGACGGAACTGGATGGATCTCGTCACTCGCTGCTATTTTCGGATGGGCGTTCGCTGGATGGGGTACAACCCTCTACTGGTGGGCAGGAGTCCTCTACGTGGTACAAGTCCGCCGCCTCGTCCGCGCGGACGCCATGGCCGATTGACCTCGCCGATTGCTGCGGCCGTAGTGCCTGGATGGCCCTCGGCGGAAAAGTGCGGGACAATTTGGGCGGGTGAAGTCGGCTAGACCGTCGTCTTTTTGAGGAGGACGCTTCCGACATGAAGGCCGTCGTGATGGCCGGAGGTGAAGGCACACGCCTTCGCCCCATGACCTCAAGCATGCCCAAGCCGCTCCTGCCCGTGGCCAACCGCCCGATCATGGAGCATGTGCTGAGGCTGCTCAAAAGGCATGGGCTGAACGAGACCGTCGTAACTGTCCAGTTCCTGGCCTCATTGGTCAAGAACTACTTCGGTGACGGCGAAGAGCTCGGAATGGAGCTCTCCTATGCCAACGAGGAGAAGCCACTCGGTACCGCAGGAAGCGTCAAGAACGCCGAAGAGGCGTTGAAGGACGATGCCTTCCTCGTCATCTCCGGTGATGCCCTGACCGACTTCGACCTCACCGAGCTGATCAATTTCCACAAGGAAAAGGGTGCGCTCGTCACTGTTTGCCTGACGCGTGTGCCGAACCCGCTGGAATTCGGCATCACGATCGTCGACGAGGAAGGAAAGGTCGAGCGCTTCCTCGAGAAGCCCACCTGGGGCCAGGTCTTCTCGGACACGGTGAACACGGGCATCTATGTGATGGAGCCCGAAGTCTTCGACTATGTCGAGCCCGATGTGCCCGTGGACTGGTCCGGGGACGTCTTCCCGCAGTTGATGAAGGAAGGCAAGCCGATCTACGGCTATGTCGCGGAAGGGTACTGGGAGGACGTCGGTACTCACGAGAGCTATGTGAAGGCGCAGGCCGACGTTCTGGAGGGCAGGGTCGACGTCGAGATCGACGGCTTCGAGATGTCCCCGGGGGTGTGGGTGGCCGAGGGTGCCGAGGTGCATCCCGACGCCGTGTTGCGCGGCCCGCTCTACATCGGTGACTACGCCAAGGTCGAGGCCGGTGCCGAAATTCGTGAGCACACCGTCGTCGGCTCGAATGTCGTGGTGAAGAGCGGTGCGTTTCTGCACAAGGCCGTTGTGCACGACAACGTGTACGTGGGGCAGCACAGCAATCTGCGTGGCTGCGTGGTCGGTAAGAACACCGACATCATGCGGGCCGCTCGGATCGAGGACGGCGCGGTCATCGGCGACGAGTGCCTCATCGGTGAAGAATCGATCGTTCAGGGCAATGTGCGGGTCTATCCGTTCAAGACCATCGAGGCCGGTGCCTTCGTCAACACCTCGGTCATCTGGGAGTCCAGGGGCCAGGCGCATCTGTTCGGT
Source organism: Streptomyces sp. NPDC001604 (assembly GCF_042893475.1). Taxonomy (NCBI): domain Bacteria; kingdom Bacillati; phylum Actinomycetota; class Actinomycetes; order Kitasatosporales; family Streptomycetaceae; genus Streptomyces; species Streptomyces sp. NPDC001604. Next base: position 2,086 of record NZ_JBIAUY010000012.1, read on the forward strand.
GCTCGCGGGGTGTCCGGCATCCTGAACGTGGAGATCACGCCCGAGCTCGCCGTGCGCCTGGCCGGTGCCTATGCGACGACTCTCAAGAAGGGCTCCACCGTCACCACAGCCCGCGACCACTCCCGTGGCGCCCGTGCGCTGAAGCGGGCGGTCATCTCCGCCCTTCAGGCCAGCGCCATCGACGTACGGGACCTGGAGAACGTACCGCTGCCCGTTGCCAGGCAGCAGACGGCGCGGGGCAGCGCCGGCGGGATCATGATCCGGACCACGCCCGGGGTGCCGGACTCCGTGGACATCATGTTCTTCGACGGGAACGGCGCCGATCTCTCGCAGGGCAGCCAGCGAAAGCTGGACCGGGTGTTCGCGCGGCAGGAGTACCGGCGTGCGTTCCCCGGGGAGATCGGAGATCTGCACTTCCCTGCCAGCGTCTTCGACTCGTACACCGGCTCGCTGTTGCGCAATGTCGACACGACCGGGATCAGCGAGTCCGGACTGAAGGTCGTCGTCGACGCGTCGAACGGCAGCGCCGGGCTTGTCCTGCCCAGCCTGCTGGGCAAGCTCGGTGTGGACTCGCTGACCATCAATCCCGGGCTCGACGAGTCGCGGCCCACAGAGTCCGCCGATGTGCGGCGGTCGGGGCTGGTGCGGCTCGGTGAGATCGTGGCGTCGTCGCGGGCCGCCTTCGGGGTGCGGTTCGACCCGGTCGGCGAGCGGTTGTCGCTGGTCGACGAGAAGGGGCGGATCGTCGAGGACGACCGGGCGCTGCTCGTCATGCTGGATCTGGTTGCCGCGGAGCGGCGCAGTGGGCGGGTGGCGCTGCCGGTGACCACGACTAGGATCGCCGAGCAGGTTGCGGCGTACCACGGGACGCAGGTCGAGTGGACGACGACCTCGCCCGACGACCTGACGAGGGTCGGCGGCGACGACTCGACCATCTTCGGCGGTGACGGCAAGGGCGGCTTCATCGTCCCGGAGTTCAGCAGCGTCTTCGACGGTACGGCGGCCTTCGTACGGTTGATCGGGCTGGTGGCGCGGACGCAGCTCACCCTCAGCCAGATCGATGCCCGGATTCCGCGGGCGCACGTCCTCAAGCGGGATCTTGCGACTCCCTGGGCCGTCAAGGGACTTGTGATGCGTCGTGTGGTCGAGGCGGCCGGAGACCGCTTCGTGGACACCACCGACGGTGTGCGGGTCGTGGAGACGGACGGGCGCTGGGTGATGGTGCTGCCCGACCCGGCCGAAGCGGTCACCCACCTGTGGGCGGAGGGGCCGGACGACGCCTCCGCGCAGGCCCTGCTCGACGAGTGGTCGGCGGTCGTGGACAGCGCCGGCCGCTGAAAAACGCAGCACACGCGCGTGCCGGACAGGTGTCCCCGAGGGGGCCCGTCCGGCACGCCGGTGGGGCCATTCGGAGGTAGTGGTCGCGACATGCGACGATGTGCGGCATGCCGCAGCAGCCCCCCATTCGGAGCACACCCACGCGACCCTCGCGTCCGGACGCCTCCATGTCGCTGCTCACCAACGTCATGGACCACAGCCTGGACGACGGCTACGCCGAGGCAGCCGCCAGGAAGAAGGCCGCGGGCGACGGTGCTCTGCCGAAGACCCTTCGGGCCAGGCTCGGCCTGGCGGCCGGGCTGGTGCTCGCGGCCCTCGTCGTGACCGTAGGAGCGGCACAGGCTCGGGTGGCGGCTCCCGTCGTCGCCAAGGAGCGAGAGGAACTGATCAACCGCATCGACCGGGAGACCACGACGGCGGACAAGCTGGAAGGCTCCGTCGACAAGCTGCGCGACGATGTGAGCGCGCGCCAGCGGGAGGCTCTCAAGAAGACCGGCAGTGGAGATCAGTCGGAGCTGGTGGGGATTTTGTCGGGCGCCGTCGAAGTACACGGCCCCGGCGTGAAACTGGTCGTGAACGACGCCAAGGAAGCTACCAGCGGTGGCAACGGCAATCCGCGCGAGACCTCGGACTTCTCCGACACCGGTCGAGTGCGGGACCGCGACATGCAGCGTGTGGTCAATGGGCTGTGGGAGTCGGGTGCCGAAGCCGTTTCGATCAATGGGCAGCGACTGACGGCGCTTTCGGCGATCAGGGCCGCCGGGGACGCGATACTGGTCGACAACAAGCCGCTGGTTCCCCCCTATACGGTGCTGGCCGTGGGGAACGGGAAACAGCTGAGCAGCAGGTTCCAGAACAGCGCCGACGGGCTGTATCTGCATGCCCTGCAGGAGACCTACGGCATCCGCAGCAGCATTTCCGTGGAAGGCGACCTCCGGCTGCCTGCCGCACCGAGTGTGATCGTACGTACAGCACAGCCGACAACCGAGAAGACTGAGAAGGGCACATCGTGATCGCCGTACTGGGCCTCGTAGTGGGAGTCGTGGCCGGCCTGTTGGTCCGGCCTGAGGTTCCGGCGGTCGTCGAGCCTTACCTGCCGATCGCCGTCGTCGCGGCGCTCGACGCCGTGTTCGGTGGCCTGCGGGCCATGCTCGACGGGATCTTCGACGACAAGGTCTTCGTGGTGTCGTTCCTGTCCAACGTGGTCGTTGCCGCGTTGATCGTGTTCCTGGGCGACAAGTTGGGTGTGGGCGCCCAGCTGTCCACCGGTGTCGTCGTGGTCCTCGGGATCCGCATCTTCTCGAACGCCGCGGCGATCCGCCGGCACGTGTTCCGGGCGTGAGGCCGATGAGCGACAACGAAGAGACACCGGAGAACAGGCTGCGCAAGGAACTTCCGGAGGAGGTCCCCGCGACGGAGCCCGACGTGACGGCGGCAGCCCCAGAGGAGAAGCAGCCCTCCGAGAAGCAGCCCTCCGAGGAGAAGCCCTCCGAGGAGAAGCAGCCTGCTCTCACGGGGCGGCAGCGGCTGGTGCAGGGCCTCTGGCCGCCGCGCCTCACCCGCGCCCAACTCATCGTCGCCGTCCTGCTGTTCGGCCTCGGCTTCGGCCTGGCCGTCCAGGTGGCTTCGAACAGCAACAGCGACAGCGCCCTGCGCGGCGCGCGTCAGGAAGATCTCGTTCGCATCCTGGATGAACTCGACGACCGTACCCAGCGTCTTGAGGACGAGAAGCAGGGACTGGAGAAGCAGCGCGACGAGCTGGAGAACAGCTCCAACCAGGCCGAGGAGGCCCGCAAGCAGACCGTCGAGAAGGAGAAGCAACTCGGCATTCTGGCGGGCACGGTGGCCGCGCAGGGGCCCGGCATCACGATGACCATCGAGGACACGAAGGGGACGGTCCAGGCGGACATGCTGCTCGACGCGATCCAGGAGCTGCGTGCGGCCGGGGCGGAGGCGATCCAGGTGAACGACGTACGTGTCGTCGCCAACACCTACCTCACCGACTCGGGCAAGAGCGTGAGCGTCGACGGGAACAAGATCAACGCTCCGTTTCGTTTCAAGGTCATCGGCAAGCCGGCGGACCTCGAACCGGCGCTCAACATCCCTGGGGGCGTGGTGCAGACTCTTGAGAAGGAGCAGGCCACCGTTGCCGTCGAGCGGTCGAACAAGATCATTGTGGACGCCTTGCGAGCTGCAAAGCGGCCTGACTACGCTCGGTCGTCCTCCCAGTGAACAGGCGGTGCATGGCGGACATCCGGCGGGGGCATGAGGTTGCGGGGGGTCGGCGCACCGAATGGGTGGTGCGTGGTGGAAACTGTCTGGTGGATACGGACGTTGTGAGGATGTCCGGGTCGGCCGGTGTATGCAATCAGGGTTCGTCCTGCCCCACGGGCGGGTCTGTTTCGGTCAAGGGGAATCGCCCGTGAAGTTGTTTGCGAAGTTGTTCGGCAAGAGCGCGCGAGAGGGTAGCGACAACGCGACCGCTCGTCATCGCGCACAGCCCGATGCAGAGGGTCAGCGGCCGCTGTTCCGAGACCAGGTCCCTGGGCCGGGTGGTGACATTCCCGGAGGTCAGGGCGCGCCGTCTGTTGACCCTGCGCAGTCCGGCGGCATAGGTTTCGGGCAACCGTCAACCTCAAGTACGGGTGGAGGGTTTTCCCCTATGTCGGCCCTGGTGTGTACGAGGTGCGGTAACCGCAACGCGGAGAACAGCCGCTTCTGCTCCAACTGTGGCGCCCCGCTGCGGGCCGGAGGCGCGGCCGAGCGGCCGTCCGAGACGACGTCGACGATCTCGATTTCCGGCATCGAGGCCTACGACGCCGAGGTCACCGGTCAGACGCAGATGCCGGCGCTCTCTCCCGAGGCCCAGGCGGCCGTCGACGCGCTGCCGCTGGGCTCCGCGCTTCTGGTCGTGCGCCGCGGGCCGAACTCGGGCAGCCGCTTCCTGCTGGACGGTGACCTGACCACGGCCGGGCGTCATCCGCAGAGCGACATCTTCCTGGACGACGTGACGGTCTCGCGGCGGCACGTGGAGTTCCGCCGTGGTGCGGACGGCTCGTTCACGGTGGCCGACGTGGGCAGTCTGAACGGCACGTACGTCAACCGCGAGCGGATCGACCAGGTCGCCCTGAACAACGGTGACGAGGTGCAGATCGGAAAGTACCGGCTGGTCTTCTACGCAAGCCAGCGGGGCTACTGACCATTCCCCCAGACCCCGTCCGGGGGGACCCCAAGGGAATGTCCATGCTTCGAACACCGAGCGGCGGTGCCGGGCACGGCACCGCCGGCCCGGACAGCGGTCTGATGAGCATCGGCACGGTGCTGAACGTGCTGCGCGACGAGTTCCCCGAAGTCACCATCTCCAAGATCCGTTTCCTGGAGTCTGAGGGGCTCATCGAGCCGCAGCGCACCCCGTCGGGGTATCGCAAGTTCAGCGCGGACGACGTCGAGCGACTCGGCCATGTGCTGAGGATGCAGCGGGATCACTATCTGCCCCTCAAGGTGATCCGGGAGCATCTGGACGCCATGGAGCGCGGTGAGGCGGTCCCGCTGCCCGTGGTGGGACGCCAGCGGGACGGCGAGTCCCTCCTCGAAGCGCCCGAGGGGCCCACCGCGGCTCGGATCGGGCGGGCCGAGCTGCTCGCGGCCGCCGGGATCGGCGAGCAGGAACTCGAGGAGTGGGAGTCGTACGGCCTGGTCGCGCCGCTGCCGGACGGGGCGTACGACGCGGAGACGGTGACGGTGGCGTCGCTCGTTCTGGAACTCGGGCAGTTCGGGATCGAACCGCGGCACCTCAGGGCCATGAAGGCCGCCGCCGAGCGTGAGGCCGGGCTGGTGGACCAGGTGGTGGCCCCGCTGAAGCGCCACCGTAATCCGCAGACCAGGGCGCATGCCGAGGCGCGTACGAAGGAGCTGGCGGCGCTCACGGTGAGGCTGCACGCCGCCCTCGTACAGATCGCTCTCGGTGTGCGACTGCCCTGAGTCCGGCACTTTGCGGAGGCCGGATCGGCCCCCCGTTCCCGGCTCGACTACCCAAACGTCCCGGGCAGGTCCTAGGGTTGCTGTGTGAACGAGCTCGATGTCGTAGGTGTCCGGGTCGAAATGCCCTCCAACCAACCGATCGTGCTCCTGCGTGAAGTGGGAGGCGACCGTTACCTCCCCATCTGGATCGGGCCGGGGGAGGCGACTGCCATTGCCTTCGCCCAGCAGGGCATGGCCCCCGCACGACCGCTGACCCACGACCTGTTCAAGGACGTGCTGGAGGCCGTCGGTCAGGAGCTGACCGAAGTGCGCATCACGGATCTGCGGGAGGGCGTCTTCTACGCGGAGCTGGTCTTCGCCAGCGGGGTCGAAGTCAGTGCCCGTCCGTCCGACGCCATAGCGCTGGCCCTGCGCACCGGAACGCCGATCTACGGCAGCGACGGTGTGCTCGACGACGCAGGCATCGCGATCCCGGATGAGCAGGAGGACGAGGTGGAGAAGTTCCGCGAGTTCCTCGACCAGATCTCGCCGGAGGACTTCGGGACAAGCAGCCAGTGAGACTCGAACGCCGGCAAGTGCCAACGGCGAGTGAGAGCGTCCTGCGGTCCCCTCCGAGCGCATTCGGCTAGCCTTTCCCCGCGGTGGGGTGCGGGAAACCACTCTTAGGGTGATTATCACTCGGCGTGCCGAGTGTGGCGATCGTTGACGCACCCCTGGTGACTGCCTACCGTCGAGATGGCAGGTCAAGGACGGAGGTCGGCGTGAGAAGCAGCGGCGACGGTACGGCTGGGGGTGGCCCCGGACGCAGTTTCGGGGAGAGCGGTCCGTACCCTCCCCCGAGCTCTCAACTTCGTTCGAGTTGGGGGGACCCCCATCCCGGCAGCGCGGCCGATCACGCTCCGCAGCGACCGGCGGCCGTGCCGAGCAGCGGAGGGGCGGCGTCCATGGCGTCCGAGCAGATCGGCTATCGCGGCCCGACGGCCTGTGCGGCCGCCGGCATCACCTACCGGCAACTGGACTACTGGGCCCGTACCGGGCTCGTCGAGCCGAGCGTGCGGCCCGCCTACGGGTCGGGCACGCAGCGGCTGTACAGCTTCCGGGACGTCGTCGTCCTGAAGATCGTCAAGCGGTTCCTGGACACCGGGGTGTCGCTGCAGAACATCCGTACCGCGGTGACGCACCTGCGTGAGCGCGGCTTCCGGGACCTGGAGCGCATGACGCTGATGAGCGACGGCGCCACGGTCTACGAGTGCACCTCGCCCGACGAGGTCCATGCGCTGCTCCAGGGCGGCCAGGGGATCTTCGGGATCGCCGTCGGTGTGGTGTGGCGGGACGTCGACAGTGCGCTCTCGCAGCTGCACGGTGAGCGGATCGACACCGGTGAGACCCTGGTCGGGCACAACCCGGCGGACGAGCTGGCACGACGGCGGAACCGGGCGGTCTGACCGCGTTCTCTGCGGCCTCTCCCAGACCTTCGGCGGTCGTGGGGCGGCATTGTCAGTGGCGTAGGGCAGCATCGGAGATGTGAGAAACGCGCCCACGATCCTGCATCTCGACATGGATGCCTTCTACGCCTCGGCGGAGCAGGCATCCAAGCCGAGTCTGCGTGGGAAGGCCGTGATCGTGGGTGGGCTCGGGCCGCGCGGGGTGGTCGCCACCGCTTCGTACGAGGCGCGGGTCTTCGGAGTGCGGTCGGCGATGCCGATGGCACAGGCGCGTCGGCTGGCACCGAACGCCGCGTATCTGGTGCCGCGCTTCGGGTTCTACCGGTCGATCAGCGAGCAGGTCATGGGGCTGCTGCACTCGCTGTCGCCGCTGGTGGAGCCCCTGAGCCTCGATGAGGCCTTTGTGGACCTGGAGGCCGGGGAGGCGGCCTGGGACGCGGCGTCGGCGCGGCTGGTGGGGGAGAAGCTGCGCGCCGACATACGGGCGGATACGGGCCTCACCGGGTCCGTGGGCCTCGCCGCCTGCAAGATGCTCGCGAAGATCGCCTCCGAGGAGGCCAAGCCGAACGGGCTGGTGCTGGTCGAGCCCGGGACCGAGCGGGCCAAGCTCGGACCGATGTCGGTGCGGATGCTGCCGGGGGTGGGGCCGGCCACGGGGGACCATCTGCGGCGGGCCGGCATCACCACGGTCGACGAGATCGCCGAGGCCGGTGAGGACGAGCTCGTCCGGCTGCTGGGCAAGGCCCATGGACATGCGTTGTACGCCATGGCGCTGGCGCACGACGACCGGCCCGTGGTGGCCGAGCGGGAGGCCAAGTCGGTATCGGTCGAGGACACGTACGACGTGGACATCCACGACCGGGTGAGGGTGGGGCTGGAGGTGCAGCGGCTGGCCGACCGGTGCGTGCGGCGGCTGCGAGGTGCGGGTCTTTCGGGGCGGACCATCGTGCTGAAGGTGCGGCGCTACGACTTCTCGACGCTGACTCGTTCCGAGACGCTGCGCGGGCCCACGGACGATCCGGCGGTCGTGCGGGAGGCTGCCGCGCGGCTGCTGGACTCGGTGGACACGACGGGAGGTGTGCGGCTGCTGGGGGTCGGGGTGAGCGGGCTGGCCGACTACACGCAGGAGGATCTGTTCGCGCAGGCCGCGGGGGACGGTGCGGAACATCCGGTGGACGAAGCGGATGAGGAGCCCGCAGAGGAGCAGAAGGTGGCTGTCGAACGGCGGTGGCCCGCCGGGCACGATGTGCGGCATGCCGAGTTCGGGCACGGGTGGGTGCAGGGAAGCGGGCTCGGGCGGGTGACCGTGCGGTTCGAGACGCCGGATTCGGAGCCGGGGCGCGTGCGGACGTTTCGCACGGACGACCCTGAGCTGGAGCCGGCGGACCCGTTGCCGTTGGTGCCGGGGAGACCCGGGGCCTCCGTGCACGGGGTCGGTGCCTGACTGGAAGGGCGCTGGTCAGCGCGGGGGCCGGGTACGGTGGGGCGGTTCGTCCAGGGCCTGTCGGCCGGAGCGGGTCGGCTGCGGGGAACTACGGCTTGCGGTAGGTCTAGGCGTCCGCGTCCTCCGTGCCCGCCAGCTTGCCGAAGTCGTGGTCGGGGAAGGAGCCAGGCGCGGGGATGTCCAGGCCGTAGTGGTGGTAGAGCTGGAGCTCCTGTTCGGGGGAGAGGTGGCGGCCGACGCCGAAGTCGGGGGCGTCCTTGATGAGGGAGCGGTCGAAGGGGACGTGGAGGGTGCCTTCGATCAGTTCGCTGGGTTCCAGGGGGACGAAGGCGTCGCGGGAGAACAGGCCGGTGCGTATGGCCGCCCACTCCGGCACGCCGGTCGCATCGTCGAGGTAGACCTCGTCGATGGTGCCGAGCTTGGTGCCGTTGCGGTCGAACGCCTTGCGGCCGATCAGGTTGCGCGGATCGATGTCGGTCTGCACGGGCCCTCCACTTGGTCGCAACTCATCCGTAAGCACTACGAAAGAGCAGATTGGTGATGACGGCCACTCGAAGGATCGGATGGTGTGCGCGCTGGTACGCTGACAGCGGCTGCTGACCCCGTGCGGGAGAGTCCTCCAGACATCATCGGAGGCGCCGAAGGAGCAAATCCTCCCCGGAATCTCTCAGGCTCACGTACCGCGCGGACGAGGTCACTCTGGAAAGCAGGGCGGGTGTCGATGGCTTCCGCTCTCACCGACGGTGAAAGCCGGGCGCCCTCGGGTGTTCCGGTGAAGCTCTCAGGTTGAGATGACAGAGGGGGAGGCCGTCCGGGTACCCGTGCCGTGGTGCCCCTCGAAGGTCGTGTCAGACCAGGAGGCCTCCGCAATGACCGCCCATCGCATTCCGCTCGCCGAGCTCGAACAGGGAATCCCGTTCGAGCAGCGCCATATAGGGCCTGATCACGAGGCGCGGGCGAAGATGCTCGCGCACGTCGGATACGGCTCGCTGGACGAGCTGACCGCCGCCGCGGTGCCCGATGTGATCAAGAACTCGGATGCGCTGGAGCTGCCGGGTGCGCGTACCGAGGCCGAGGTGCTGGCCGAGCTGCGGTCGCTCGCCGACCGGAACCAGGTGCTCGACTCCATGATCGGGCTCGGGTACTACGGGACCTTCACCCCGCCGGTCATCCTGCGCAATGTGATGGAGAATCCCGCCTGGTACACGGCCTACACGCCCTACCAGCCCGAGATCTCGCAGGGGCGGCTCGAGGCCCTGCTCAATTTCCAGACGATGGTCGCCGACCTGACCGGGCTGCCCACCTCCGGTGCCTCGCTGCTCGACGAGGGGACGGCCGCCGCCGAGGCCATGGCGCTGTCCCGGCGCATGGGCAGGAACAAGAAGGGCCTGTTCCTGATCGACTCGGACGTGCTGCCGCAGACCATCGCCGTGATCGAGACCCGCGCTGAGCCGACCGGTGTGGAGGTCGTGGTCGCCGACCTCAGCGACGGCATTCCGGCCGAGGTCGCCGGGCGTGAGATCAACGGCGTGCTCGTCCAGTACCCCGGCGCCTCCGGCGTCGTACGCGATCTCAAGCCGCTCATCGACCAGGCGCACGAACTCGGTGCGCTCGTCACGGTCGCCGCCGATCTGCTGGCGCTGACGCTGCTGAAGTCGCCCGGGGAGCTCGGCGCGGACATCGCGGTCGGGACCACGCAGCGCTTCGGTGTGCCGATGGGCTTCGGCGGGCCGCACGCGGGCTACATGGCGGTGCACGAGAAGTTCGCACGCAGCCTGCCCGGCCGGCTGGTGGGCGTCTCCGTGGATGCGGACGGGCACAAGGCCTACCGGCTCGCGCTGCAGACGCGCGAGCAGCACATCCGGCGGGAGAAGGCCACCAGCAACATCTGCACGGCCCAGGTGCTGCTCGCCGTCATGGCGGGGATGTACGCGGTGTACCACGGGCCGGACGGGCTCAAGGCGATCGCGCGGCGCACCCACCGGTACGCCACGATCCTTGCCGCGGGCCTTCGGGCCGGTGGTGTCGAGGTCGTGCACGGCTCCTACTTCGACACGCTCACCGTGCGGGTGCCGGGCCGCGCCACCGAGGTGGTGACCGCCGCGCGGGAGAACGGGGTCAACCTTCACCTGGTCGACGCCGACCACGTGTCGATCGCCTGCGACGAGACCACCGCGCGGGCGCAGGTGGGCGCCGTGTGGAGCGCGTTCGGGGTCGAGGGTGACATCGAGGCGCTGGACGCGGCGACCGAGGACTCCCTGCCCGCAGGACTGCTGCGCACCGACGACTACCTCACCCACCCGGTCTTCCAGGAGCACCGCTCCGAGACCGCGATGCTGCGCTACCTGCGGCGGCTCGCCGACCGCGACTACGCGCTCGACCGGGGCATGATCCCGCTGGGCTCCTGCACCATGAAGCTCAACGCGACCACCGAGATGGAGCCGGTCACCTGGCCCGAGTTCGGGCAGCTGCACCCCTTTGCGCCCGCCGAGCAGGCGCAGGGCTACCTCACCCTCATCCGTGAGCTGGAGGAGCGGCTCGCCGAGGTCACCGGGTACGACAAGGTGTCCCTGCAGCCCAACGCGGGATCGCAGGGCGAGCTGGCCGGACTCCTCGCCGTACGCGGCTATCACCGGGCCAACGGGGACGAGCAGCGGACCGTGTGTTTGATTCCGTCGTCCGCGCACGGTACGAACGCCGCCAGCGCCGTGATGGCCGGGATGAAGGTCGTCGTCGTGAAGACCGCCGAGGACGGCGAGATCGACGTCGAGGACCTGCGGGCGAAGATCGAGCAGTACCGCGACGAGCTGGCGGTGCTGATGATCACGTACCCCTCCACGCACGGTGTGTTCGAGGAGCATGTCGCCGACATCTGCGCGCAGGTCCACGAGGCCGGCGGACAGGTGTACGTCGACGGCGCCAACCTCAACGCCCTGGTGGGGCTCGCCAAGCCCGGGCACTTCGGCGGTGACGTCTCGCACCTCAACCTGCACAAGACCTTCTGCATCCCGCACGGCGGCGGCGGGCCCGGCGTCGGCCCGGTCGGCGTACGGGCGCACCTGGCGCCGTATCTGCCGAACCACCCGATGCAGCCGGCCGCAGGACCGGCGACGGGCGTCGGGCCGATCTCCGCGGCTCCCTGGGGTTCCGCGGGCATCCTGCCGATCTCGTGGGCGTACGTCCGGCTCATGGGCGGCGAGGGGCTGAAGCGGGCCACGCAGGTGGCCGTGCTGAGCGCCAACTACATCGCCAAGCGGCTGGAGCCGCACTACCCGGTGCTCTACACCGGTCCGGGCGGGCTGGTCGCGCACGAGTGCATCATCGATCTGCGGCCGCTGACCAAGGCGACCGGGGTGAGCGTCGACGACGTCGCCAAGCGGCTCATCGACTACGGCTTCCACGCGCCGACGATGTCGTTCCCGGTGGCCGGCACGCTGATGATCGAGCCGACCGAGTCCGAGGACCTGATCGAGCTGGACCGGTTCTGCGAGGCGATGATCGCCATTCGTGCGGAGATCGAGAAGGTCGGGTCGGGCGAGTGGCCGGCCGAGGACAACCCGCTCCGGGGTGCGCCGCACACCGCCGCCGCGCTCGGTGGGGAGTGGGAGCACGCGTACTCGCGTGAGGAGGCCGTCTTCCCGGCCGGGGTGTCGGCCGCCGACAAGTACTGGCCGCCGGTGCGCCGGATCGACCAGGCCTTCGGTGACCGGAACCTGGTGTGCTCATGCCCGCCGCTGGACGCGTACGACGACTGAGGCAGTGGTTGTGGAGGAGGGCCCCGCTTAGGCGGGGCCCTTTCCCGTCACGCCGTCGCGAGTGAGATCTCCGTCGACTTGATCAGGGCCACGACGGGTGTGCCGGAGGTCAGAGCGAGGTCCGTGACGGCGTCCTTGGTGATCGCGGAGGTCAGTTCGCCGCCGTCGACGGCGACCTTCACGGAGGCCATCGCGCCGCCGGTGGTCACTTCGGTGACCGTGCCGGGCAGCTGGTTGCGGATGGACAGTCCCTCGACCGGGGCGGTGGCCAGGGAGACCTCCGTCGCCTTCACCAGGGCGCGTACGGCGGTGCCCGCGGCGAGGCCGAGTTCCTCGGCGGACTCGAGGGTGATCGCCGCGGTGATGTCCTGGCCGCCGGTGAGGCGGACCCTGACGGTGGCCATGACCTCTCCGGGGGTGATGGCGGTGACCGTGCCGGGGATCTGGTTGCGGATGCTCAGGCTCATGGGGCTCATGGGGAACGCCTCGCAGGGGTGGCGGATTGAGGGCTTTGTGCCCGGGCCCACCGTAGCCCCAGCGGCGTGTTGTGCCAGGTATGCGGGTGTCTGCGTCGCTTTGCCGTTGCCCGCGGCCGTGGCGCTCGGGCCGGAATCGCATGAGCCGCGGCTCGCCGTAGGGGAGTTGTTCCTGGGCTAGGCGCGGTCGATGTGCACGTTGGTCGACTTCACGCGGGCGGTGGCCTCCATGCCGACCTCGAGGCCTAGCTCCTCCACGGCCTCGCGGGTCAGGAGTGAGACCAGGCGGTGCGGGCCGGCCTGGATCTCGACCTGGGCCGCCACGTCGCCGAGCTTGATAGCGGTGACGATGCCGGGGAAGGCGTTGCGGACCGAGGTGTAGGAGGTCTCCTCCTCGGCGCTGCCCGCCTTGGCGAGTTCCACGGAGAAGGCGGCCAGGTCCCTGCCGTCGATGAGCCGTCGGCCGCCCTCGTCGCGATGGGTCGCCACGCGGCCGGCGTCGGCCCAGCGGCGTGCGGTGTCCGGACTCACGCCGAGCAGTCGTGCGGCCTGGCCGATTGTGTAGCTCTGCATGCGGTCACGATAGGGCCGGGAACGGGCCCTGGTGGACGGGGGGTGAGCGTTGGGTGTAACGCGATATGGCGTTAGTTGGGGGACGGGGATTCGGGGGCGCGGGTATGTCGGCTGAGATGTCAGGCAGTGGCGGGGCGTCGCTGGACTGCGGGCCTCGCATGCGGACCGGGACCGGGGCGTGGGGGTGCTGCGGGTGGCGGCCCGGGGGCGGTCGGCCGGCCGCAGAGGAGCTGGACGGGAGGGTCGCCGCGGCGTTGACCGCTCGGACGCTGGGCGAACTCGCCGTTCTGACGGTGGACCTGCCGGGATCAGCCGCGGAGGTCACCGGCAAGGACGTCGACCGCATCGAGCAACTCGGCGCTTCCGCTCGGCGTGGCGGCCGGGTGGTACCGCGGCGGCTGGAGATCGGCTCGGAGTGGGGCGAGGTGAGGCTCGACTTCACCGAGGCGGTGATCACGCACGACACCCTGCACATCGGTGCCGGTGTGCGGCTCCGCCGCGGGGTGCCTCGAACTGCTGTTGATCGTCTGCGGCGCCGTCGTGGCTGGTCGCGAAGTTCCCCGCGCCCCTTTGGGGCGCCTTCGTGGCGGGGGGTGCAACGAGTTGCCGGGCAGCGTTGAGGGCGTCTGTGGCGGGGCGTCGTGCGCAGTCGTACAGGGGCCCGGGCCCGTGTCAGCCCGTGTGGACGCGGGGCCTGCGGGCGCGGTCCGGTTCTGCTTCGCGCAGGACCTCTCGGGTGACCGGGGCGACCTCGCCCTGGCCGAAGAGGAAGAAGCGCAGGAAGTTGGCGAAAGGGCTGCCCTCGGTCCACTCGAAGTAGATGTGCGGGATGCACCGGGTGGTGTCGCGGACGTGCAGGAGCAGGGCGGCCAGCGCGTTCGGGATGGAGGAGGACTCCAGGGTCAGCACCCGGTAGCGGCCGTGCAGGACATCGCCGCGCACTGTCAGGCCCGCCTCGAACTCGGAGGGGTCGACGACCGTGACCTCGACGAAGACGAAGTCCTCCGCCTCGGGCATGTCGTTGTCGGCGCGGATCTGCTCGATCTTGTCGCGGTACTCGGCCTTGTCCCGCTGGTCCGGCTCGTTGGCGATGAAACGGATCTTGCGGCTGGCCATGTCCCGGATGAAACGTTCCGCCATATCGTCCAGCGTCACGCTGGTGACGCGGAGCTCGAAGGCGCGGGCCAGCCGGGACAGCAGGGAGACCAGGATGATGCCGGCGATGAAGCAGGCGCCGATCTTGACGCCGTCCGGGCGCTCGATGACGTTGGCCACCGTGACGTAGAGGAGGACCGCGGAGACGACTCCGAAGCCGATGGTCCAGCCCCGCTGCTGGGCGCGGCGGGCGGCGATGGTCACCGCGATCGCGGCCGAGGACATCAGGACCAGCACGCCGGTGGCGTAGGCGCCGCCCTGGGCGTCGACGTCGGCGTCGAAGATCCAGGTGACCAGGAAGCCGATCAGGGTGAAGACGATCACCATGGGGCGTACGGCGCGGGCCCAGTGCGGTGCCATGCCGTAGCGGGGCAGATAGCGGGGCATCAGGTTGAGCAGGCCGGCCATGGCGGAGGCGCCGGCGAACCAGAGGATGGCGATGGTCGAGATGTCGTAGACCGTGCCGAAGGCGTTGCCCAGGTATTCGTGCGAGAGGTAGGCGAGTGCGCGTCCGTTGGCCTGGCCGCCGGACTTGAACTCCTTCTCCGGGATCAGCACGGTGGTGATGAAGCTCGTCGCGATCAGGAACACGCTCATGATCAGCGCGGCGGCCGTGAGGAGCTTCTTCGTGTCGCGGATGCGGCCCTGCGGGTTCTCCTCGGTGTCGCCCGGGTCGCCTTGGACGTGGGGCATGACCGCGACGCCGGTCTCGAAGCCGGAGAGGCCGAGCGCGAGCTTGGGGAAGACCAGCAGGGAGACGCCGATCATGGCGAAGATGTTGCCGTGCTCCGTGGTCAGGGCGCCGGCCCAGTCGGTGACGAGATGGCCGGCGGTGATCACGTGGTACATCCCCACGGCCACGACGACGACGTTGAGGCCGAGGTAGACCACCACCAGCGCGACCGCGACACCGATCGCCTCCAGGAAGCCCTTGAGGAACACCGCACCGAGCAGGGCGACCAGGATGAGTGTGATCAGCATCTGCTGACCGTGCAGGGTGCTGGTCAGGTGGGGGTTCTCGACGAGGTGGGTCGAGGCGTCCGCCGCCGACAGGGTGATGGTGATCAGGAAGTCGGTGGCGGCGAAACCGAGCAGGGTCAGGACGAACAGCTTGCCCTTCCAGAACGACAGCAGCCGCTCCAGCATCGCGATCGAGCCTTCGCCGCGCGGGCTCTCCTCAGCCACGCGTCGGTAGACCGGCAGCGCACCGGCCAGGGTGACGACGACCAGCACGATGGTCGCGATCGGCGACAGCAGGCCGGCCGCCAGTGCCGCGATGCCGGGCTGGTAGCCGAGGGTCGAGAAGTAGTCGACGCCGGTCAGGCACATCACCCGGTACCAGCGCTGCCCCTTGTGTGCGGGCTCCGGCTGGGCGTGCGGCGCCTGCTGGATGCCCTTGCCCATGTCGGACAGGCCCTCCAGCATCCAGGCGCGCAGGCGACTGGGAGGCGGGTGCTCGGTCGTGGCCATCGGCGTGCTCCTGAGGTGCGGCTCAGCGTGTGGATTCCGGCCATCACGCGGACGGCGGCACCAGCGTAAGCGGAGAGTGACGCATGGGCCCACGGATGAGGGGGGCGACGGCGTCAAGCTTCCGTTAAGACTCGCTGCTCGGCTGAAGGGGCGCCCAGGAAGGAGGCTTATGGGCAGTTTTGCTGTGGTCTGGGCCGTCCGGGGGGTTGGAGTTCGACGATCGGGACCGGACACCCAGCGTCATGGCTCAGATGTCCGTCAGGCGGGCTTCCTCCAGGTCCAACGACCGCTGGAGCCTCCTGCGCGTCGTGTCGCTGATGGCGTGTTCGTCGTACAGGCGCTGTAGTTCCAAGGCCTCGAAGGCGATGACGTCGCGGCGCAGCCGGCGGTAGACCAGATCGGCGGATTCGGCGGGGGCGCTATGCCCGGTGTGGTCGCTGAGGCGGTCGCGGGCGTCGTCGAGACGGGCGGTGAGCCCGCGGCGGAGACGGTCGAGAACGACCTCCGGGACGGCCTGCAGCTCGGAGAGTTCCTCCAGGCGGCGGATGCCCGCGTCGGCGAGGCGGCAGCGGGCCGCGGCCTCCTCGCGTTCGGTGTGGTCGGGTTCGAGGGCGATGCCGGAGCGGCGGACCACGGGGGCCAGACTGAAGCCCTGCACGACGAGGGTGACGACCACGACCGAGGTGGTCAGGACCAGCACCAGCGGGCGGTCCGCGAGCGCCGCGCCGCCTTTGGTGGTCTCCGGGATGGAGAGCGCGGCGGCCAGGGGGACGACGCCCCGCGTGCCTGCCCACGTGAGCACCATCGGGACGCGCCAGTTCATGGGACGGATGCCGCCCTTGCGCTGTACCACCGCCGACAGCGGGGCCAGCCACAGCAGCCGTACGGCGATCAGGGTGCCGGCGACCGCGAGCGCGTACAGCGGCCACGCCCGGTCGTCGTGGGACAGCTCCTGCACCTGGGCGGGCAGGGCCAGGCCGATGAGCGAGAACACCACGCTTTCCAGGAGGAACACCACGGTGCCGTACACCGCGTGCAGCTGGAGCCGGATGCGGGCGTTGGTGAGCTTCTCGCCGCGTCCACCCAGGACGACTCCGGCCACCACGACCGAGGTGACGCCGGAGGTGTGGGCCGCCTCGGCCAGGACGTAGGCGGCGTACGGCGTGACCAGGGCGATCACCGTTTCCAGGACGGGGTCCTCGGTGCGCCGCCGGATGAGTGTGACGACGTGGGCCACGACCGCGCCGATCAGTGTGCCGCCGCCCGCCAGTACGGCGAACTCGCCGCCCGCCGCGCCCCAGTTCGCCGCCGCTGACGCCACGGCCACGCTCACCGCGACCCGGAACAGGACCAGTGAGGTGGCGTCGTTGAACAGGCTCTCCGCCTGGACCAGGACCTGGACCCTGGGCGGCAGGGCGAGGCGTCTGCCGAGTGCCGTGACCGCCACCGGGTCGGTGCTGGCCAGGACCGCGCCCAGCACGAACGCCATCTGCCACGACAGCGGCGTCACCAGCGAGGCCACCGCGCCGACCGCCGCCGCCGACGCCAGGACCAGCCCGATCGCGAGGATCCCGACCGGCTTCCACACCGCCCGTAGCTCACGCCAGGACAACTCCTCCGCGCTCGCGTACAGCAGCGGCGGCAGCACGACCAGGGCGATGATCTCGGGGCTGGTCCGGATCTCGGGGGTGCCCGGCAGCAGGGCCACGGCGAGGCCGGCGACGACCAGGAGGGACGGTGCGGGGATGCGCCGGCGGTGGGCGAAGGTGGCCACGACGGTGGCCAGTACGACCAGTGCGAGAACCGTCCCTACGCTGCGCATGCCTTCCCCCTGGGGCCTTCACAGGAGCCACCGTGGCTCCCGGCCGACCAGACTTCCCGGCACACCGCTTTCACCCTATCCGTCCCCCTCATGTCAAGACAGTGCCAACGTTCTTGACGTGGGCTATGGCGGCTGACCGGGGCGGTGCGGCGGGGAGAAGGCGGCGGCTGTTGGCATGTTCTTGGCGAAATCTTGGATCCCGGCCGGTGCGCCGCCGGAACCGCCCTCGCGAGCTGCGGCGTTCTGCCTGGTGTGACGTCGACTCTCCCCCTCCGCACACCGCCCGGCCAGAGATCCCAGCACATGGTGATCTGCGGCGACGACGCTCTCGCGCACCGGCTCGCCGTCGAACTGGACGCCGTGTGCGGGGAGATCGTCACCGTCGTGCTGCCGTCCGCGAGCGACGAGCGCGGCGCGGAGATCGCCGCGCTGCACGACGACCCGCACTCCCCGGTCGAGCTGCACCTCTCCGTCCGCCCCGACGAGCGGGCCCTGCGGGCGGCGGGTGTCGAGCGGGCCGCCGCGCTCGCCCTGACCTACCGGGACGACCAGGTCAACATGACCGCGGCGCTGCTCGCCCGGACCATCAACCCCTCGGTGCGGCTGGTCGTCCGCATGTTCAACCGCGAGCGCGGCCGCCATCTGGAGCGGCTGCTGGACCGGGCGGCGGGGCTGTGCGAGGACCCTGCCCAGGACACCTCCACCACGGTGCTCTCCGACGCCGACACCGCCGTACCGGAGCTGGTGGCAGCCGCCGCCGTGGGTCACGGGCACACCCTCCAGGTCGAGGGCAAGGTGTTCCGCGGTGTCGTACGGCCCGCGGGGTCCCCGTCGAACGTCACCGACCTGGCCACTCTGGCCGTCCTGTCCGGCGCCCACCAGGACGACCCGGCCAGCCAGGACAGCGCCGAGACGCCGGGCGAGGAGGGCACCCAGCTGCTGCCCGACACCCGGACCGCCCACCACCGGCAGTCGACGCACGGCCGGCTGATGCTGGAGGAGGTCACCCATCACGCCTCCGAGGCGACCGCCCGCGCCCGGCGCCCGCACCCCGGACGGTGGCTTCGGGCACGGCTCGCGCATCTGCCGTGGAAGGTCTTCGTCTCCCATCAACTGGCAGCCGTCTACGGGGCGTTGACGGCGGTCGTCCTCGCGCTGGCGACCGCCACCGCGCTCTTCGCCGACGAGCATCCGTGGTGGAAGAACTTCTATCTTCCGTTGCTGGACATCTTCACCATGGGAGATCCGGCCACCGAGGAGTCGGTCGCCCGGCGGGTGCTCCAACTCCTGGCCGGCTTCGTGGGGTTGGCCGTCCTCCCGCTCGTGGTCGCCGCGACCATGAACGCCACCGAGGCCTTCCGCACCGCCTCGGCGAGCCATCCGCCCGACGACGGCGTGCACGGCCACATCGTGCTGGTCGGTCTGGGAATGGTCGGCACCCGGGTGCTGGACCGGCTGCGCGCCACCGACCACCAGGTGGTGGCCATCGAACGCGACCCGCGCGCCCGCGGCGTCGCCCTCGCCCGCCAGCTCGGCATCCCGCTGATCCTGGACGACGCCACGGCCCCGGGTGTGCTCGAACTGGCCCGCGTCCGGCAGAGCGGCTCGCTGCTCGTCCTCACCCGTGACGACGGCCAGAACCTCGACATCGTCATGGCGGTACGCGAGACCAACCCCGCCGTGCGGGTGGTGACGCGCCTGTACGACGACGCCTTCGCGGCCACCGTCCAGCGCACCCTGCGCGCCTCCTACCCGGACGCCCTCACCCGGAGCAGAAGCGTTTCCGCGCTGGCTGCGCCCTCGTTCGCCGCCGCGATGATGGGGCGCCATGTGCTGGGGGTGATGCCGGTGGAGCGGGGCTCGCTGCTGTTCACCTGCGTGGACGTGGCCGGGCATCCGGAGCTGGAGGGACGCTCCGTGCACGAGGCGTTCCGGGAGAACGAATGGCGGGTGCTGGCCGTCGGGACCGCCGCAGGGCCGCTCCCCGCGGGGGAGGCCGTGGACGGCCTCACCGGACCGCATCCCGAGCGGACGGGCTTCGACTGGCGTCCCGCGCAGGCACGGATCCTGCGGGCGGGCGATCGTGTCGTCCTGGCGACGACGAGGCGGGGTCTGGACATCCTGATGACGGGTGTGCGGCCGTAACCGCAGTCGACGGACCGCCGGAGCTGAACGGGGACGGTCACTTCAGATCGGAGACCTTGAACACGGTCAGCACCGTCTCGCGCTCCACTCGCACGGAGAGCCGCTCCCGCGCGGCGGACCCGCCCTGCAAGGTGCCGAGGGTCAGTGACTTGCGGGCGTCCTCGTGGAGCCGGTACCAGAGGTCGGGGTTGTCCGCCAGGACCTGGAGGTCGAGTTCGACGTACTCACCGAAGGCGTCCCTGAGCACGAGACGTCGTGTGATCCCGTCGGGCTGATCGCGCCGTTCATCGGCATCAAGATCATCGACCTGCTCATCTCGCTCGTCCCCGGGCTGCCGGCGCCACGAACCGCTCCGGCGACAACCCCGAGCTCGTCAAGTGGGTCAGGGCGGCGAAGGTGAAGGTCGTCAGGGACAACTCCGTCCCGGCTACACCGTCAAGCCCTCCCAGGTCCCCGCGGACGCCGTGACGTCCTCCGGCTCCGGCCTGGACCCTGACACTCTCCCCAGTACGCCGACCCCCAGGTGCACCGGGTCGCCGAGCGCAACGGCCTGTCCGTCGACCACGGCGGCGAGTTTCTTGTCGGTGATCAGGTCAGCTCGGTGATCAGGTCAGCGTTGAAGACGCTGAGGACGAACGTCGTCAGTGCGGAGGCGCCGAGACCGAGCGGGCCGGGGCCGGCGATGGTGTCGGGATTCGAGGATGGTGTGCTCACCTCCGCTTACCCCTGTGATATGGATCACAGGGATGTGTGATCAGTGGTGCGTCACGAGTGCCCCTTCGGTGGCCGGTGGATGCATGTATCCACGAACGATGTGCCCCGTGCGCTGAACGGTTCCGGTTGCTTCGTAAGGTTCGCCGCGGGCGCCGAATGTTTCGTACCTCCTGGGCGTGGAGCGTGCGCGACGGAGGTCGATGCGCGGCAATGCCAAAGGGGTTGCCCGCAGATTCACCGCGTACAAGGGGTTGCCACCGTTTGGGAGCTGTCTCTAGGGTGCGGCAACAACGCAGCTTTCTGGATCATCTCCGAAACTTTCGGTCCCAGCGGACGGTCGTGGACGCGCCGTCCCTACCCAAGGAGCGCATGATGGGCGACCGGGCACTGTCCCGCCGCGGCTTCCTGGCGGCCTCCGCCGCGGCCGGTCTGGGCATGACGGCACTGAGCGGATGCGGCGGAGACTCGGACGGAGGGTCGTCGGACGGGACGACCACCATCGAGTGGTGGAACATCTCCACCACCGAGCCGGCGAAGACCGTGTGGGCCGCTCTGGCCAAGAAGTTCGAGGCCCAGAACCCCAAGGTCAAGGTAAAGATCGTCCAGCTGGAGAACGACGCCTACAAGTCGAAGATGACGGCGCTGACCGCCTCCGGGAAGCTCCCCGACATCTTCCACACCTGGGGCGGCGGCGTCCTCAAGCAGCAGGTCGACGCCGGGCTCGTCGAGGACCTCACCGACAAGACCAAGCCCTGGGCCGACGGCATGCTGCCGGTCGCCAAGAAGCCGTACATCCTCGACGACAAGACGTACGCGATCCCGTTCGACATCGGCATGGTCGGCTTCTGGTACAACAAGGCGCTCTTCAAGCAGGCCGGCATCGGCACGCCCCCGACCACCTGGAGCGGCTTCCTCGACGCCGTGCGGAAGCTGAAGGCCAAGGGCATCACGCCGCTCGCCCTTGCGGGCAAGGAGAAGTGGCCCGGCATGTACTACTGGGCCTATCTCTCGATGCGCACCGCCGGCATCGACGCGCTCCAGAAGGCCAGCGAAACCAAGGACTTCACCGGCCCGGGGTTCGTCCAGGCGGGGCAGCACCTCAAGGATCTGGTCCAACTCCAGCCGTTCCAGAAGGGGTTCCTCGGCGCGGCCTACTCCACCCCCACCGGAGAGGCCGCGACCGTCGGCAACGGCAAGGCGGCCATGGAGCTGATGGGCCAGTGGGCCCCGAGCGTGCAGGCGGACCAGGGCAAGGGACTCGGCAAGGACCTCGGCTTCTTCCCGTTCCCCGCGGTCGAGGGCGGAAAGGGCAGCCTCACCGAGGTGTTCGGCGGGGGTGGCGGACACGCCCTGCGCAAGGGCGCACCGCAGGCGGCCGTCGACTTCCTGAAGTTCTTCGCCTCCAACGCCACGGACATCGAACTGGTCAAGAAGACCAACACCATCCCGGTCGTCCCGGCCGCGGAGAGCGCCCTGTCCGACCCCAACATCAAGGCCGTGGAGGCGCAGTTGAAGGCCGCCACCGGCTTCCAGCTCTTCCTCGACCAGGCGTACGCCCCCGCCGTCGGCCAGGAGGTCAACGACAGCGTCGCCGCGCTCATCGCCGGCTCCAAGTCCCCCGAGCAGGTCACACAGTCGATCACGAAGACCGCGAAGGAAGAGCAGTAACCGGCGATGACCTCCACGTCCTCCACGTTCCTCCCGGACAAGCGGAGCGGACCGAGCGTCGAACTCCCGCCTCCCGCCGCGGACTTCGCGCGGGGGCGGGCCCGGCGGCGCCTGCTCAACTGGCTCACCGCGGTCGGCTTCCAGGTGCCCGCCCTGGTGCTGTTCATCGGGCTGGTCCTGCTGCCCATGCTGTTCGCCCTGTACACGGCCTTCTTCCGGTGGGGCGGCTTCGGAATGCCCTCCGACTACGCGGGCACGGACAACTTCACCCGGCTCTTCCAGGACGACGTCTTCCTGGGCGACCTGTGGCGGTGCCTGCTCCTGGTCGTGCTGTCACTCGCGCTGCAGCTGCCGTTCGCGCTCGCCATGGCCGTGGCGCTCAACCAGCGGCTGCGCGGCCGGGCCGTGTACCGGATGCTGTTCTTCGCGCCGTACGTCCTGTCCGAGGCCATCACCGGCGTGCTGTTCAGCATGGTCTTCGCGCCGGGCGACGGGCTCGCCGACCACGTCCTGGGCGCCGTCGGCCTCGACGGCCTCGGCGGGGAGTGGTTCGCCGATCCCTCCTACGTCATGGCGACCCTGTTCCTGGTCATGACCTGGAAGTACTTCGGCTTCCACATGATGCTCTACCTGGCCGGACTCCAGTCCATCCCGGCCGAGTTGACGGAGGCGGCGCTGATCGACGGCGCCGGGCCCTGGCAGCGGTTCCGCAACGTCACCCTGCCGCTGCTCGCTCCCACCCTGCGCATCAGCGTCTTCCTCTCCGTCATCGGGGCCATCCAGCTCTTCGACCTGGTGTGGGTGATCACCCAGGGCGGCCCCGACCACCACTCCGAGACGATGGCCGTGACCATGTTCCAGTACGGCTTCAAGCGCTATCAGGTCGGCTACGCCAGCGCGATCAGCGTGGTCATGTTCGGCATCTGCCTCCTCTTCGCCCTCGCCTACCAGCGGTTCGTGCTCCGCCGCGACCTGGAAGGGGCCACCACGAACATGAGGGGAGACGGCAAGTGAAGACCCTGCGCAAACTGCCGCTGCACGTCGTCCTGGTCGCCGTCGGCGCGGTGATGGTCGTACCCCTGCTGTACGCCGTGCTGTCCGGTTTCAAATCGACTTCCGAGCTGTCCCGCAACCCGTTCGGACTGCCCGAGCACTGGCTGACCGGCAACTACACCGACATCCTCGGTGGCAGCGACTTCTGGCGGCTGCTGGGCAACAGCACCCTGGTCGCGGTGGCGACGACGGTGCTGGTGGTCGGGGTGTCCGCGCTCGCGGCCTTCTCCTTCGCGCGGTTCGCCTTCCGTGGCCGTGAGGTGCTGTTCACCCTCTTCACGATGGGGCTGATGTTCCCCTTCGCGGTGGCGGCCCTGCCGCTGTTCCTCCTCCTGCGCTATCTCGGCCTGCTGGACAACCCGCTCGGCGTGATCCTTCCGCAGGCCGCCTTCGCCCTGCCGATGACGATCATCATCCTGCGCGGCTTCTTCCGGCAGATCCCGGGCGAGCTGGAGGAGGCGGCCACCCTCGACGGGTGCAGCGCCTTCGGGTTCTTCTGGCGGGTGCTGCTGCCGATGGCACGGCCGGCGCTCGGCACGGTCTCGGTCCTCGCCGTGGTCGCCAGCTGGAACAACTTCATGCTGCCGCTGCTGGTGTTCACCGACTCCAAGTGGTGGACGCTGCCCCTCGGCGTCGCGCAGTTCCAGGGCCAGTACTCGTCGGAATACGCGCGCGTCTTCGCCTACCTCGTCCTCGCGATGGTTCCCGCCCTCGCCTTCTACTCGGTCGCCGAGCGGCAGCTCGTCGGCGGCCTCACCGCCGGTGCCACCAAGGGATGAGGCGCACCGGCGTCCGTACGGCCCCGCACCCCACACCGTGAGGAGTCGCACCATGCGCAAGACCACCCGTCTCAGACTCGCCGGAGGCCTCGCCGCCCTCCTGGTCGCCGCCGGGATCGCCACCGGCCCCGCGGCCCAGGCGAGCCCCAAGCAGCCGACGCTCGCGGAACTGGCCCAGCGCCACGGCCGCTACTTCGGCAGCGCCACCGACAACCCCGAACTCACCGACACCGCCTACACGGCCCTGCTCGGCAGCGAGTTCGACATGATCACGCCCGGCAACGGCATGAAGTGGTACGCCACCGAGCCCCAACAGGGCGTCTTCGACTGGACGAACGGCGACCAGATCGTCGACCTGGCCCGCAAGAACCACCAGCGGGTGCGCGCCCACACCCTGGTCTGGCACAGCCAGCTGCCCGACTGGCTCACCGGCCGCCAATGGACCGCGGACGAGCTCAGGGCCGTACTGAAGAAGCACATCCAGACCGAGGTACGGCACTACCGCGGCAAGGTCTACTCCTGGGACGTCGTCAACGAGGCGTTCAACGAGGACGGCACCTACCGCGAGACGCTCTGGTACAAGACGCTCGGCCCCGGCTACATCGCCGACGCGCTGCGCTGGGCCCACCAGGCCGACCCGCACGCCAAGCTCTACCTCAACGACTACAACATCGAGGCGGTCGGCCCGAAGAGCGACGCCTACTACCAGCTGGCGAAGGACCTCAAGGCCCGGAAGGTCCCGCTCGACGGCATCGGGCTCCAGGCCCATCTGGCCCTCCAGTACGGCTATCCGACGACCCTGGAGGACAACCTGCGCCGCTTCTCCCGGCTCGGCCTCGACACCGCGCTCACCGAGGTCGACGTACGGATGCTCCTGCCCGCGACCGACGAGAAGCTGGCGCAGCAGGCCCAGTGGTACCGGGACCTGACCGAGGCATGCCTCGAGGTGCGGCGGTGCGTGGGCATCACCGTGTGGGACTACACCGACAAGTACTCGTGGATCCCGGCGTTCTTCCCCGGTGAGGGCGCTGCCCTGCCGTGGGACGAGCAACTGCAGCCCAAGCCCGCCTACTTCGCGATCAGGGGGGCACTGGGCGGCAAGTAGAGAACGCCCCGGCGGTGCAGTGGGGAGCACCGCCGGGGTCCGGCACCCCCGGCTCAGGGCGCCGGGGGTGCCGTGCTCGACCGCACCACCAGCTCCGTGCCCAGCTCCACCCGCGGTGAGCCGGGCTGTTCACCGCGGGCCAGGCGCAGCACCGTGCCGACGGCCAGCTTGCCCATGCCGGCCAGCGGCTGGCGCACCGTGGTCAGCGGCGGGGCCGACCAGCGCACCTCCGGAAGGTCGTCGAAACCGACCACGCTCATGTCCTGCGGCACCCTGAGGCCCCGTCGGCGCAGTGCCTCGATCGCGCCGAGTGCCATCTGGTCGCTGGCCGCGAACACGGCCGTCGGTGGTTCGGGCAGGTCGAGGAGGGCGTTGCAGCCGGTGAAGCCGGACTCGGGGTGGAAGTCGCCCGGGACGACGAGGGTTTCGTCGACCATGAGTCCCGCGCCCTCCACGGCGGCGCGGTAACCGTCGAAGCGGGCCCTTGAGCACAGCAGCCTGGGCGGGCCCGCGATGAGACCGATCCTGCGGTGGCCCAGCGACAGCAGATGCCGGGTGGCCGCCATGCCGCCCGACCAGTTGGCGGCGCCGATGGTGGGGACGTCAAGGGCGGGGGAGCCCGCCGGGTCGACGACCACCAGGGGGACGCCGAGGGCGCGCAACTCCTCGTGCAGGACCGGTTCCAGTGCGGAGGTCACGAGGATGACGCCGTCGGAGGCGCGGGCCCGCAGATTGCGCATCCACTCGCGGGCGTCACCGGAGCGGCCGTGGATCGCCGACACCACGGTGCCGACCCCGGCGGCGTGCGCTGCCTCCTCGACGCCCCGGATGATCTCCACCGCCCAAGGGCTGTCGAGGTCGTTGAAGACCAGGTCGAGCAGGGCGGCACCGGACGCGGGGGCGGCGGCGCGCCTGCGGTGGCCGTGCCGCAGCAGCAGGTCCTCGATCCGGGCGCGGGTCTGCGGCGAGACGTCGGAGCGGCCGTTGACGACCCGGGACACGGTCGGCACCGAGACCCCGGCCTGCCGGGCGATCTCGGTGATCGTGACCTTGCTCCGGACCTCGGACGGCGCCTCGGCGCCGGTCTCGTCCGTCGTCAATTCCCCACCTCCGTCGACGTGACCGGCACACGCCACTACACGCAGTGATTGCCCCCGGACATGCGTCGGGGCCGGTTCGCAGGGTGTCCTTGCGACCGGCCCCTCAGGTCTCCGGGCGGTGGGGCGCACCGCCCGGTGCCGCTCAGGCGGCCGTCATCACCTGGCCGGCGCCCAGCGGGCGGTGCGGCGCGATGATCTGGCCGTCGGGCAGGAGCTCACCGGTGTCCTCGAAGAGCAGAACGCCGTTGCACAGCAGGCTCCATCCCTGCTCCGGGTGGTGCGCCACGAGTCGGGCGGATTCCCGGTCGGCGGAGTGGGCTGTCGGACACGGTGGCTGGTGCTGGCACATTGATGGGATCTTTCGCTCTGTCGTGATGTGTGAGATGGCTGTCTTGTCTGTCCCGCGGCTTGAAGCTCCGTTCATGGCCGCCCCCCGTAGTGATAAGTCGGTCCAGTCCCAGTGTTGCCCCATGGACGTCAATCCGCAGGGATTTCGCAGCACCGCTTCTCACAGGTTGAGGACGCATCCCCCGTGCGGACGGTTCAGTCCAACCGCACTGTCACTTCGGGTGGTTCTCGGTGGCCGGATGGGGCTAGTCCTTCCAGGTCAAGGACCTTTTGTGGCTCGTACGAGCAATTGGCTGCTCGTACGAGCGAATTGCCGGGCGGAAAAGCGTCGTACCCCGCTTCCCGGAATTCCGGGGCGGGGTACGAAAGGTGTGGCGACGGGAGGCGGTCAGGCGGGCGAGCCCAAGAGCGGGACGGGAGTCACCCGATGGGTCAGCACCGGGAGCAGTTCGGCGACGCGGTGCGGGCGGTGGGCGGCGATGCCGGGCGGCGCCGGCGCCAGCGGCACCAGCAGGTCCGTGGCGGCGGGGTGGCCGGTGGTGCCGTCCGCGGTGCAGTCGCCGTGCAGCCACAGTGTGAGCATGTACAGGCTGGGTACCGAGAGGAGGCGTGGCTGGTAGGGCTGGCTCATCGTCTCGGCCTGGCGCAGGGCACGCTCGGTGGAGGCGATGTAGGGGCCCTCGAAGAAGTGCGAGAAGGCCCAGCCGTCAGGGGTCAGCATGGTGTCGGCGGCCGCCACCGAGCGCTCGCCGCAACGGATCAGGAAGCGCCACCCGGCCAGCCTGGTGGCGGACACGCCCGCGGGGCTGAGTTCGTCCAGTACGTGTACGGGCAGCGGGAGTTCGGGGGTGGCGGGGCCCTGGGAGCGCAGCAGGGAGGGAGTTCGGGCCTCGCGGACCGCGGTGGGGGAGCCGAGCGCGGTCAGGACGGTACGAAGGGCGGGCGCGGGAGCCGGGGGGACATGCAGCGGCATGGTGGGTCGCCTCTCATTCGACAGGCACGGTGGCGCGAGGGCGGGGGCGGACGGCGCTGTCTGCTCACGGGGCCAGAGGGGCGGGGGCCGGGGCCTGGGAACGAGGAGTGTGGCTGAGGCCTGCCGCACGTCACCTCGACGGCAGGTTCCATGACCGCGGGCGCCGACCCTCTGTCTTGTTCGCGGAGTTTATACGACATGTGTTCAGACCGTGTTTCGTCTAGCCGTTTCCGGTGCACTCGGCAAGGGTGTATCCGGTCGGCGATACGCAGGAATCATCCCGATTCTGCTTCCATCTCACGCCGGTGACCTCGGGAAATAGCTGGAGAGCGGTCGGCCAATTCTCGTCGGCGTTTTTCACGAGTTCGTCGCCGACCCGAAACTGCGCTGTGCCCCATGCCCGGTGAATGTGCCAACGGTCACGCGCATCAGAGTAGCGGGCGACGTCCGTGCGCGGGGACGTTATCGATCGCCGCGGCTGGGCATCATCCCACGTGACCCCGACACCGGGCGGCCGATCTTCGGGCCGCCCACACGAGGAGGGACGCTTCGATGGGGGAGAAGGTCGTGGCAGGCCGGTTCGACCTGTCCGATCGGCAGCACTACCGCGACAAGCTCCGCAGGTGTCTGACGGGGCTGGAGCGGCTCCTGGACGAGAAGCGGTTCGATCGCCCGAAGAACCTCATGGGGCTGGAGATCGAACTGAATCTCGCCGGTGGCGACGGCATGCCGAAAATGCTCAACGCTCAGGTTCTCGAGCGGATCGCAAGCCGTGATTTCCAAACAGAACTCGCCATGTTCAATCTGGAAGTCAACATTGCCCCACATCGATTGGGCGGGCGGGTATTCGACCGGCTCTCCGAGGAACTCACGACCTCGCTGGCATATGCCCACCGAAAAGCGGGAGAGCTCGACGCGGGAATCGTGATGATCGGCATTCTGCCGACCCTCGACCGGGACGACCTGGTCTCCTCCAACCTCTCCGACGTCGACCGCTACGCGCTGCTCAACGAGCAGATCGTGGCCGCCCGCGGCGAGGACTTCGTCCTCGACATCGACGGCGTGGAGCGCCTCACCTGCACCTCGAAGTCGATAGCGCCGGAGGCCGCCTGCACCTCCGTACAGCTGCACCTCCAGGTCACCCCGGGCCGTTTCGCCGACGTCTGGAACGCCGCGCAGGCCGTCGCCGCCGCCCAGATCGCCGTCGGCGCCAACTCGCCCTTCCTGTTCGGCCGTGAACTGTGGCGGGAGTCCAGGCCCCCGCTGTTCCAGCAGTCCACCGACACCCGGCCGCCGGAGCTGCAGGCGCAGGGCGTGCGCCCGCGCACCTGGTTCGGGGAGCGCTGGATCTCCTCGGCGTACGACCTGTTCGAGGAGAACGTGCGGTTCTTCCCGGCCCTGCTGCCGATCTCGGACGAGGAGGACCCGCTGCAGGTCCTCGACGAAGGCGGCGTCCCCACGCTGGCCGAACTCGTCCTGCACAACGGCACGGTGTACCGCTGGAACCGCCCTGTCTACGGCATCGCCGACGGCGTCCCGCACCTGCGCGTCGAGAACCGCGTCCTGCCCGCCGGGCCCACCGTCACCGACGTCATCGCCAACGCGGCCTTCTACTACGGCCTCGTCCGCGCCCTCGCCGAGGAGTCACGGCCCGTGTGGACCCGGCTGCCCTTCGAGGCGGCCGCCGCGAACTTCGACGCCGCCTGCAAGCACGGCATCGACGCCCGCCTGGAGTGGCCGCGGCGCGGCCGGTACAGCGGCACTGCTCAGGTCGACGCGGTGAGCCTGGTCCGCGACGAACTGCTGCCGCTCGCCGAGGCGGGGCTGGACGCGTGGGGGGTCGAACGCGCCGACCGGGACCTCTACTTGGGCGTCATCGACGAGCGCTGCCGACGCCGGGTGAACGGTGCGACGTGGCAGGCGGCGACGTTCCACCGGGCCCTGGAGGCGGGGCTGTCGCGGGATGCCGCGCTGGCGGCGACGACTCGGAGGTACAGCGAGCTGATGCGGGCGGGGGAGCCGGTGCACACCTGGCCCGTCGGGCTGCCGGAGCCTGTGCCGCTCGGTTAGGCCTCCGCGGGCTGCGGCGGATCACGCCCCCGCCGCGGGAGGGTGCCCCCGCACCGGAGCGGGATATCGACGGCCTGATCAGTCGTCGCCCTTGGACCCCGCCGACACGATCGCCTTCAGCATCACCGACTGGATCTGCGAAGGGTTGCTGACCGACTGGGCCGAGCCGCCTGTCGCCTCCGCTATCTGTTCGGCTTCCTGGCGGTCGGCGTCGGGGCCCACCGCGATCATGATGAGTGGTACCGGGCGGGCGGGGTCGGTGAGCTTCTGCAACCGGGTGATGAGTTCGGAGCGGGAGATGCTGCCGGGGTCCTGGTTGACGCCGTCGGTCAGGATGACCAGCGCGTTGAACTTCCCCTTGGCGTAGGACGAGGTCGCCGCCTTGTATGCGGCGAGTGTGGTGTCGTAGAGCCCGGTCGCCCCGTGCGGGACCGGCTGGAGGGCGTTGAAGGCCGCCGAGAGGCGGTCGCGCTGGGTGCCGCTGCCCCTCTGGTCGCCGAGGCGCTCGGTCGGCACCAGGATGCGGTAGTCCTTGGCGCCGTCCAGTTTCGTGGAGAAATCCCACAGTCCTATCTCGTCGTCGGGCGTGAAGGTGGCGAGGGCCTGCAGCAGGGAGCCCTTGGTGACGTCCATGCGGGACTGCCCGGTCCCCGGCACCGGCTCCGCCATGGACGAAGAGGCGTCCACGACCGTGGTGAGCCGGGCGCTCTGCACGGTGATCGTCCAGGTGCCGAGGGTCTCCTGGAGCGCCGCGTCCGAGGCCGGCTGGGGCGTGGGCTCGGTGTACGGCTGGGGGCTGCTGCCGCCCGCCCCGGCGACCACCGCCTCGGGCGCCTCCTCGTCGGAGGTGCGGAAGCCGTACTTCTGCAGCAGCCGCAGCTGCGCCGGCTGCCGCAGGTAGTTGACGAACCGGAGCGCGGCCCGGCTCTCGTCGGTCGTCAGCTCGTCGACCGTGGCGAACGGGTAGTCGAGCCGCGGCGAGCCGTCCTTCGGGTAGAACATGTCCACGCCGCCGGCCGCCGAGGAGTTGTACGCGTACGCCGCCTGCTCGGACAGCACCAGCGCCTGGTTCCGCTTCGGGTTGCCCAGCTCGGTGCCCGAGGAGTCGCGGGGCAGGGTGTCCACGACCTGGCCGTCGCTGTCCGAGGTGCGCTGCGCCAGCGTCTTCATCATGGCCGCGGCCCGGGTGTCGCCGCCCTTGATCCCGGCGGCGGCCGTGCTGAGCTGGGTGAGCGCGAGCAGTGCGGTGGCGCTGCGCGCGGGATCGGCCGCGCCCAGCTTGAGCGACGTGTCCTGCATCGCGGCGCCGACCAGGTCGACCCAGCTGTACGTCTGCTTCGGCCACCCCAGCGACTTGGCGGCCGTGGGCACCATGGCCACTCCGATCGGCGTGGAGGCGACCGCGCCCACCGGAGTCACATCGATCGGGCCGTTGTCCGCCGTGATCCGATCGATCCACAGCGCCGAGTCCGGCACCCACAGCTGCGCGTCCGGCTTCTTGCCCGCGGCGATCGCGTCCGCGACCTTGTACGAGTCGCGCGCGGTCACCGTGACGGCGAGACAGCGCCCGTCGGAGGTGATGTCGCTGCGCCGGGCCTGCTTGGCCGCGGCCGTGAGGGCAGGGGCGATGTCGGGCGAGGCGGCGAGCTTCAGGCGCACCGGGTCGTCCTGGCAGGAGGAGCCGAACGACAGCAGTCCGCTCTTGACCGCGCCCGCCGTGCCGCCGGCGACGGCGAGGACGAGCACCGTGGCCACCGCCACCGTGCGGCGCCGTGCCCGTGGACGGGGGTCGCTGCCGCCCGCCCCATACTGATCGGGCAAGCTGTGACGTCCCATGACGGTGGTGCCCCTCCCTGTTGAACCTCGTGCCGGACCGCGGCCGTATGGCAGGCAAAAGGGGAGGTACGCCCCGTACGGCGTCCGTCCCCCCTGACGGCCTGGCGCACGATCCTCGTAAGTTCTTTCGAGACCCTAGCGGGGTGGCGGTGGGGATGAGGCTGGATTACTCAACTGGAGGCAGGTGTGCAGGCAGAGGCGGGCCCGGTGGCCGATTCTTTTCCGCCGGAACGGCCCTCGCGACGGATTCTCCGTGACGAGACGCTGCTCGTTCTGGGGCTTTCGCTCGGTGCGAGTGGTGTGTCCGCCCTGATCAGCTTTGTCGGATCGGTCACGAAACCGGGAGGGCTCAAGGAGCAGGCGGCCACCCTCAACGCCTCGGCCGCGCCGGGCCGCCCCTGGCTGGATCTGGCCTGGCAGCTGTTCGGGATCGCCACGGCCCTGGTGCCCGTCGCGCTGGTCGCGCACCTCCTGCTGCGCGAGGGCCGGAGCCTGCGCACCCTCGGCTTCGACCGCACCCGGCCCTGGTTCGACCTCGGCCGGGGCGCCGGGATCGCGGCGGTGATCGGCAGCACCGGAATCGCCTTCTACCTGGCCGCACGCGGGTTCGGCGTCAACCTCACGGTGGTGCCGGAGGCGCTGCCCGACGTGTGGTGGAAGTACCCCGTGCTGGTCCTGTCGGCCCTGCAGAACGCGATCCTCGAAGAGGTCATCGTCGTCGGCTATCTGCTGCGCCGGCTCGGGCAGTTGGGCTGGACACCGGGGACCGCCCTGGTGGCCAGTTCCGTACTGCGCGGCTCGTACCACCTCTACCAGGGCATCGGCGGCTTCGTCGGCAACATGGTGATGGGCGTGGTGTTCGTGTACCTGTACCGGCGCTGGGGGCGGGTGGGCCCCCTCGTGGTGGCGCATTCCCTGCTCGACATCGGGGCCTTCGTGGGGTACGCGCTGCTGGCCGGGAAGGTGGGCTGGCTGCCGACGGCGTGAGCGCCGGCAGCCCGGGCCGCTAGGCGAGCAGCTCGCCCTCGATCACTGTGACCGCGCGTCCGCCGAGCAGTGTGCGGTCGCCGCGCAGCTGCGTGCGGACACGGCCGGAGCGGGGCGAGGCCTGCAGGCCGGTGAGGTCGGTGCGGTCGAGCCGCTCGGACCAGAAGGGCGCGAGTGCCGTGTGGGCGCTGCCGGTGACCGGGTCCTCGTCGATGCCGGCGTTCGGGAAGAAGCAGCGGGAGACGAAGTCGTAGCCCCGGGTCGGGTCCTCGGCGCGGGCGGTGGCGATGATGCCGCGCTCGGAGTAGGCGCCGAGCGCCTTGTGGTCCGGGGTGAGGGCGTGGACCGTCTTCTCGTCGGCGAGTTCGAGGAGCAGGTCGCCGACGTTCGGGCCGGTGTCGAAGGCGGCGCGCGGCTCCGCGCCCAGCGCTTCGGCGACGCCGTCCGGGACCTCGACCGGCGTGAGCGGCGCGGTCGGGAAGTCCAGGGTGATCGAGCCGTCCTCCTGGGGCGTGGCGATGAGAACGCCGCTGCGGGTGGCGAAGCGCACCGTGCCCTCGTGGGCGCCGGTCGTGTGCAGGACATGGGCCGTGGCCAGCGTGGCGTGCCCGCACATGTTGACCTCGGTCGCCGGTGTGAACCAGCGCAGCGCCCAGTCGGCGTCCCCGCCCTCGGACAGCCGGTGCGCGAACGCGGTCTCGGCGTGGTTGACCTCCAGGGCGATCTTCTGGAGCCGGTCGTCGTCGGGGAAGTCGTCGAGAAGCAGGACGCCGGCAGGGTTGCCGGCGAAGGGGCGGTCGGTGAACGCGTCGACGATTCGGATTCGCATGGCTTCGACGCTAGGGCGGAGTGGAGCCTTCCACCAAGGCCAATTCGGGGCCGGTGGACCGATTTCCGGGCCGCGTGCCTTAGCGGAGCGGCCCCCGGCTGACACCCTGTCGTTGACCGTCCAGCCCCTGCCCAGGAGGCCGCCATGTCACAGCCGTCCGTGCTCTCCGCCCTGCTCGCCGGGCTGCAGCGGGGATCGATCGAAGTCGTCGACCTCACCTCGCCGCTGTCGTCGACCACCCCGGTGATCCAGCTGCCGCCCCAGTTCGGCCAGACCCAGGTCTTCGAGCTGGAGGAGATCAGCCGGTACGACGACCGGGGACCGGCCTGGTACTGGAACAACTTCCGCAGCGGCGAGCACACCGGCACCCACTTCGACGCACCCGTCCACTGGGTCACCGGGAAGGACCTCGCCGATGTCGCCTCGGTTCCGGTGGGCCGGCTGATCGCCCCCGCGGTCGTACTCGACTTCTCCGAGCACGCCGCCAAGGACCCCGACTTCCTGGTCGAGGTCGACCACATCAAGGCCTGGGAGGCCGACAACGGGCCGTTGCCCGACGGGGGTTGGCTGCTGCTGCGCACCGGCTGGGACGCCCGCTCGCAGTCGCAGGAGGCGTTCCTCAACGCCGACGAGAACGGCCCGCACACCCCCGGGCTGTCACCGGAGTGCGCCCGCTGGGTCGCCGAGGAGTCGCCGGTGCTCGGCCTCGGCACGGAGACGGTCGGCACGGACGCGGGACGGGCGCACTCCTTCGACCCGGCCTTCCCCTGCCACTCCTACCTCCTGGGCGCCGACAAGTACGGGCTGACCCAACTGCAGAACCTCGGCTCCCTGCCCCCGACCGGCGCCGTCGTCATCGCGGGACCGCTGCCGATCGTCTCGGGCTCCGGATCCCCCGCACGCGTCCTCGCCCTGGTGGAGCGGTCGTGAAGGTCGCCGAAGCCGTCGGGCGGGCCCTCGTCGCATCAGGGATCGACCAGGTCTTCGGCGTGGTCGGCTCGGGCAACTTCCATCTGACCAACGCCATGATGGCGGCGGGCGCGCGGTTCGCCGCCGCACGGCACGAGGGCGGCGCGGCGACCATGGCCGACGCGTACGCCCGCACGAGTGGGGCGGTGACCGCACTGAGCGTCCACCAGGGCCCCGGCCTGACGAACGCCCTGACCGGCATCACCGAGGCCGCCAAGAGCCGTACCCCGCTGCTGGTGCTGGCCGCCGAGGCGACCGCGCAGCGCTCCAACTTCCATATCGACCAAGCCGTGTTGGCGCACTCCGTCGGTGCCGTCACCGCGCGCCTGACGACCGCGCACGACGCCGTCGAACAGGCTCGCGCGGCCCTCCAGCGGGCCCGGCACGAGCGGCGCACGGTCCTGCTGAACCTGCCGCTGGAGGTGCAGTCCCTCGACGTGCCCGACGCGGCCCTCCTGGACGCCCACCCCATGCCCGTACGAGAACCGGTCGAACCGTCCGAGGCGGCCGTCGCGGAGCTGGTGCGGGCCCTGGAAGGGGCTCGGCGGCCGGTTTTCGTCGCCGGCCGGGGCGCGCGCACCACCGGCAGCCGCGACGCGCTCCTCGCCCTGGCCGAACGGTACGGCGCGCTCCTGGCGACCTCGGCAGTGGCCCGCGGCCTGTTCCACGCGAACCCCTTCTCGCTGGACGTCTCCGGCGGCTTCGCCTCGCCCCTCGCGGTCGAACTGATCCAGGGCGCCGACCTGATCGTCGGCTGGGGCTGCGCGCTGAACATGTGGACCATGCGGCACGGCAGTCTGATCGGCCCGGACGCGACCGTCGTCCAGGTCGACGACGACCCGGAGGAGCTCGGCGCGCACAGGGAGATCACTCTGGGCGTCACCGGCGACGTGGAACGCACGGCCCGACGGGCACTGGAGGCCGGCGGCGAGAGCCGCACCGGCTACCGCACACCCGACGTCGCCGACGCCCTCGCCGCGCGGGTCAGGTGGAGGGACGTGCCGTACGAGGACGAGGGCGCCCGCGAGCGGATCGACCCGCGCACGCTGAGCATCGCGCTCGACGACATCCTCCCCGCCGAGCGGGTCGTCGGCGTCGACTCCGGCAACTTCATGGGCTACCCGAGCGCGTATCTCTCGGTGCCGGACCACAACGGGTTCTGCTTCACCCAGGCCTTCCAGTCGATCGGCCTGGGCCTCGCGACCACCATCGGCGCAGCCCTCGCCCAGCCGGGCCGGCTCCCCGTGGCCGCTCTCGGCGACGGTGGTGCGCTGATGAGCGCCGTGGAACTCGACACCGTGCGCCGACTCGGGCTGCCGATGGTGGTCGTCGTCTACAACGACGAGGCCTACGGGGCGGAGGTGCACCACTTCGGCCCCGACGGCTTCCCGCTGGACACGGTGACGTTCCCGGAGACGGACATCGCCGCCGTGGCCCGCGGCTACGGCTTCGAGGCGGTCACCGTCCGCACGCCCGCCGACCTCAAGGCCGTAGAGGACTGGGTCGCCGGACCGCGCTCGGCACCCCTGCTGATCGACGCCAAGGTGACCCGCGAGCACGGGTCCTGGTGGCTGGAGGAGGCGTTCCGCGGCCACTGAGCGCCGCATGGTCCCGGCCCTTGCCCGGGGGCCGGGCCTACGACCGGGGCGTCATCACTCCCTCGACCCCAGAATGCGGTCGAGTGTCCGGCGCCCCAGTCTGCTCATCGCCGGATTGCTCTCGGCGTAGTACCAGACCAGACCCAACGCCTGCTCGAACGCCCACGCCTTGCCGCGCTCCCACTCCAGGTCGTCACAGCCCAGGGCCCGCCGCAGCACTTTCCGCGGGCCCGGCTGCAACAGGTGCCAGGCACCGACCAGATCCAGTGCGGGGTCGGCGGGGCCGAAGCCGCCGGTGTCGAGTACGCCGCTGAGCCGGTCTCCCGCGACCAGTACGTTGCCCGGGATCAAGTCACCATGGCTCATCACGTCCGCACTCGTGCGCGGCAACTCCCGGAAACGGCCCCACAGCCGGCGCAGCCGTGGCACATCGAGCAGTCCCTCACTCTCCTCGAAGCACTTCGCCATCCAGCCGTCGTGGTGAGCGAGAGCCCCGCCGCGATGGTCGCCGTTGAAGAGCCGCCCCCGGGTGTCGGCCTGCCGCAGGGCCGCGATGAAGACCGCGAGATCCTCGGCAAAAGCGTCTGACCCGCTCGGGTCGGCATCGGAGGCAACCGTTCCCGGCAGCCAGGTCTGGACGGACCACGGCATGGGGTATCCCGCTCCTGGCTTTCCCAGGGCGACGGGCTCCGGGGCGGGGAACCGGGACACCCGAGCCAGCTCGGCGCTCGCCCGGGCTTCCCGTTCCAGAACCGCCGGCGCCTCCGCCGCATCGGCCACCCGCAGGGGGAAACGCGCAGCGAGGTCGTTCCCGATGCGGAAGACGGCGTTGACCGTCCCGGTCGACGACAGGGGCCGGACCGCCTTGCCGCTCCACTGAGGGAACTGTTCGTGGATCAAGGTCGCGACGATCTCGCTGGTCACGTCCACTTGGTCGTCATGCATGGCCATGACAGCCAGTCTCCATGCGCCAGGGGCCGGAGATCCACTGAGATTTGCGTCCATCGCGGTGTTCCGGCGGGTATTGCCATGCGAAGACTTCCGATATATCGTTGACGCATCGCGACAGATCAACGATGGAATGGAGTGATTGCGATGCGTTCCCATGGATTCGAACGTGGACACGGTGGACCCGGCCCTCGCGGGCGGGGTGGTTTCGAGGGCCGGCGCGGCGCCTTCGGCCCCTTCGGGCCGGGTGGACCCGGCGGCGGTCCGG
Source organism: Streptomyces sp. NPDC001604 (assembly GCF_042893475.1). Lineage (NCBI taxonomy): Bacteria > Bacillati > Actinomycetota > Actinomycetes > Kitasatosporales > Streptomycetaceae > Streptomyces > Streptomyces sp. NPDC001604. Next base: position 38,935 of record NZ_JBIAUY010000012.1, read on the forward strand.
GCGGCTTCGGCTTTGGCGGACCCGGCTTCGGCCCGGGCCCCTGGGGGCCACGAGGGCGCGGCGGACCGAGGGGCAGGGCGCGGCGAGGTGACGTACGGGCATCGATCCTGGCCCTGCTGAAGGACCGGCCCATGCACGGTTACGAGATGATCCAGGAGATCGCCGAGCGCAGCGGCGGGGCGTGGAAGCCCAGCCCCGGTTCGGTGTACCCCACCCTCCAGCTGCTGGAGGACGAGGGTCTGATCACCAGCGCGAGCGAGGGCGGCAAGAAGCTCTTCTCGCTCACCGAGTCCGGCCGCGCCGCGGCCGAGGAGGGCCCGGACGCGCCCTGGGAGGAAGCCTCCCGCGGCATCGACTTCGAGGCGCTCGGTGAGATCCGCCAGGCCGGCTTCGGCCTGATGGAGGCCTTCGGTCAGGTCTGGAAGACCGGCAACAAGGAGCAGCGCGAGAAGGCGCTGACGGTCATCAACGAAGCCCGCAAGAAGCTGTACCTGATCCTCGCCGACGAGGACTGACAGTTCCTACGGCGACGAAGGCGCCCCGCGGAGTGGTCCGCGGGGCGCCTTCCCGTGTCCGGCGGTCAGGACACCAGCCCGGCGAGCTTGCGCAGCGACTCGTTCAGCGCGGCGGTCCCCGAGTCCTTCAGCCTGCCCGCCATCAAAGTGACCGCGGCGCCCGTGAACTCGCCGTCGATACGGACCTTCGTGGCCTCGCCCTCGGGCGTCAGGGTGTAGCGCGTGGCCACGTTCACCGCCATCGGGCCCTTGCCCTTGATGGCGAAGACCCTGGCCGGTTCCAGTTCCGAGATGGTCCACTCGACCTCGGCGGGGAACCCCATCAGCTTCATGTTCTCCTGGAAGGTCCCGCCCACTTCGAGCGCCGCCGGACCGCCCTGCGGGAAGCTGGTGTGGGTGGCGTTCCACTCGCCGTACGCGGGCCAGTCCATCAGCTGTGCCCACACCTTCTCGGCCGGCGCCTCGATCCGTGCCTCCGCGTTGATTTCGGGCATGCGACCACCTCTTCGTGTCGGGCTGTGGTGTCGCGGAACGTAGCCGCAGGGCCTGGAACATTCAATACTGATGAACCGTCAGAAAATGTGGGTGTTTCCCGGTGCGCCCCCGAGCGGTCAGCCGACCCGGCGGATCACCGCGGCGTCGAAGAGATCCCAGGCGCGCGGAAGGGCGCTCTCGTCGTGGCAGTGCCAGGCGTCCCAGAACAGGTCGGCGGGCAGCGCGTCCTCCGGGGCGTCCACCCGGTACACGTACTGCTTGCCGTCGACGGCCGGCAGGGACACCAGCCAGCACCCGCTCTCCACGCCCTTCCTGGACGTGCGACGGGGCGCTGTGGTTGCGCGCCGGGCGCGTGGCAAGGCGGCGCGCGCCCCCCCGGGGCAGAACGGCCAGATCTCATCCGTAAGGAGGAGATTTTCGCCCGCCGAGTCCACTCCCCGCGGGACGCGAAAATGCTCCCCGGCGGGGATGACCGGGGGCGAGGAGATTGATGGGGTAGGGGTCGTGCAATCCCGTATCCCCCGGCAGTCGGTCGGCGAACAGGCCGAGGGCCCCCGCGTGGACAACGATGCCAGGCTCAGTCCCGAACTGGCAGCGGTGGTCTCCGGTGCCCGCCGCCGGGCGGTGCGCGACGGGGACCGGCAGATCGACACGGCCCATCTGCTGCACTCGCTCCTGGAGCAGGACCCCGAGGTGCGGGCCGTCTTCGACGACGGGCCCGAGATCGCCCGGCTGCTCGGCTACCTGGTGCAGCGCAGCATCGGTTACGGCCTGCGCTGGCAGGGCTCCGTCGAGGACTCCGGCGCCGTACCCGTGGTGGCGGAGGCCGAGGGCTTCTCGCCGCTGGCCGCGGGCGCGATGGACCACGCCTGCGAGGGTGCCGCCGCCCGCGGAGCCGAGACGGCCCGCGGCGTCGACCTCCTGGCGGCGATCGTCGTCGACCCGCAGGCACGGGCCGTCGAGGTTCTCGACCGGGCCGGCCTCGAAACGGACGCCGTGCTGACCCGCATCGAGAACCGGCTGGCGCGCTCCAGGTGGTCCAGCCGCTGAGACAGGTGTCATCGGGGGTGACGCTCATGTCGTCGCCTGTCATCATGGGCCCGTGCATACGTCTGAGAGCAGCCGGGGCGGTCGCGGCAGGAGTGCCGGGCTCGGTCTCGCCCTCGGGTCCGCGGTCGCCTTCGGAGGATCCGGGGTCGCGGCGAAACCCCTGATCGAGGCCGGACTCGACCCGCTCCATGTGGTGTGGCTGCGGGTCGCGGGCGCCGCCTTGGTGATGCTGCCCGTCGCCGTGCGTCACCGCGCGCTGCTGCGCCGCCGCCCGGCGCTGCTCGCCGGATTCGGACTGCTGGCCGTGGCCGGTGTGCAGGCCTGCTACTTCGCCGCGATATCCCGCATACCCGTCGGGGTCGCGCTGCTCGTCGAGTACCTCGCGCCCGCCCTGGTCCTGGGCTGGGTGCGGTTCGTGCAGCGGCGGCCGGTGACCCGTGCCGCCGCGCTCGGCGTGTTCCTCGCGGCCGGCGGCCTCGCCTGTGTGGTCGAGGTCTGGTCGGGGCTGAGCTTCGACGCCGTCGGCCTGCTGCTCGCGCTCGGCGCCGCCTGCTGCCAGGTCGGCTACTTCGTCCTGTCCGACCAGGGCAGCGACGCCGGAGACGACGCACCCGACCCGCTCGGCGTCATCGCGTACGGCCTGCTGATCGGCGCCGTCGTCCTGACCGCCGTGGCCCGCCCCTGGACCATGCGCTGGTCCGTGCTGACCGGTACCGCGCACCTGGACGGCACCCCGGTCGCCGCCCTGCTCCTGCTGGCCTGGATCGTCCTGATCGCCACCGTCCTCGCCTACGTCACCGGTGTGCTGTCGGTGCGCCGGCTCTCCCCGCAGGTGGCGGGCGTCGTGGCCTGCCTCGAAGCGGTTGTCGCCACGGTCCTGGCCTGGGTGCTGCTGGGCGAGCACCTCTCGGCGCCGCAGATCGTCGGCGGTGCGGTCGTCCTGGTGGGCGCGTTCATCGCCCAGTCCTCGGCACCCGCCAAGGGATCCCCGGAGCCGGTGGCGAGCGGCGGCCCGGAAAGGGAGTTGTCGTCCCGCGAAAGCGCCGCCTAGGGTGCTGATCATGCATTCGAACGCACTCGTTCTTCCGCCTCCGGCCGCCTGAGGCGGGCCCTCCGGAAACCACGCCCGACCTGGTGCCGGGCGGAACGGTGCTGCCCGCAGAAGAAGTCCACGGCCCGGCCGATGCCGGGTACCTTCCGAAACTTCTGCGGAGACCTTCGTGTCCTCGAATGCTGCTTTCGGCCTTCCCGTCGGGCGAGGCCTGTTCTATCTGATCGTCGCCGGTGCCGCCTGGGGCACTGCGGGCGCGGCCGCCTCCCTGGTCTACCGGGCCAGTGACCTGGGCTGTGTCGCCCTCTCCTTCTGGCGCTGCGCGGCCGGCCTCGTCCTGCTGCTCGCCGCCCGCCTGCTGCGTCCGCGCGGACGGGCCGCCGTACGCGAACCGCTTCGTCGCAGGGCGCTTCGGGCCGGTGTCTCCGGCGTCGGGCTCGCCGTCTTCCAGACCGCCTACTTCGCGGCCGTGTCCGCCACCGGACTCGCCGTCGCCACCGTCGTCACCCTCGGCACCGGCCCTGTGCTCATCGCGCTGGGGGCCCGGCTGACGATGGGGGAGCGGCTGGGCCGCGGCGGTGTGACCGCCGTCGCCGGGGCGCTCGCGGGACTGGGAGTGCTCGTCCTCGGCGGCGGCGGAGCGACCGTACGCCTGTCGGGTGTGCTGTTCGCCCTGCTGTCCGCGGCCGGGTACAGCGTGCTGACCCTGTTCACACGTTGGTGGGGCAGGGGCGGTGAGGTCGACGCCTCCAGTACGTCGGTGGGGGCGTTCGCGGTCACCAGCCTCTGCCTGCTGCCGTTCGCCCTGGCCGAGGGCATCGTCCCGCACACGGCCCATCCGGCCCTGACCGTATGGCTGCTGGCCTACCTCGCCACCATTCCCACAGCCCTCGCCTACGGCCTCTACTTCGCGGGCGCGGCCGCCGTCCGGTCGGCCACCGTGTCCGTGATCATGCTCCTGGAACCAGTCGGCGCGGCGGTGCTGGCAGTCGCGCTGCTCGGGGAACGACTGACACCAGCAACCCTGATGGGCACGCTGCTGATGCTGGGCTCGGTGGCGGGCCTGGCACTGGCGGAGGCACGCGGCACGGCGGCGGAGGAACCGGTGCCGGTGTGAGGCCGAGGGGGCGGACCGGTAACCGGACCCGGCCCATGGTCATCGAGCAGGTGCGTCACCGTGCCCCCGACCACACCCCTCGTCGTCTCAGCTGGTGCTCCCGGGCCGCCGCGTCCCGGGAGCCGGCCCGCGCGGCGAGCTCGGCCACCAGCCGGTCCTGGACCTGCTCCGGCTTGTGACTCGCGTACTTGAACTTCGCCCGCACGTCGACCACTTCGAGCCGCAGACCACGGATGCCGGAGAGAAGCCTGCCGTACGGCTCCTCGCCCACCGCCGCCGACGCGGAACCACCCTCGGGCTGGAAGTGGCCGACCTGGCGGTTGAGCAGGGCGGCCTTCTCGGCCGGATCATCCACGACATGGGCGGTGCAGCGGAGTTGGACCGCGGTGTAGAAACTCGTCGGGACGCCGTGCTCGGGCGGGGCGTCCGGCGGGGCCTGCCAGGGTCCGGGGACGTACACGTAGTCGTCGACCACGCTCAGCAGGACGTCCGGGTGCGCCTCCAGCGCCGGCCACAGGGGGTTGGGGCGGGCGAGGTGCGTGACGGCCTCGCCGCGCTCGGCGTCGTAGGCGAAGTGCAGCGGCTGCACGTGGGGAGGCTCCCCCGGCAGACCGTTGACGGCGAGCTGCCCGAAGTCGTGCGCGCCCAGCCACTGCTGCCACTCGGCGTCGTCACGGGCCGCGTCCCACGGGTGGATCAGCATCACGGCACCGCCAGGTACTCGGGGAGCGTGGTGCCCGGGATCAGGTCGGCGTCCGGCACCGGGGTTTCGTACCCCTTACGCAGCGGGACGACGCCGGCCCAGTGCGGCAGGGCCAGGTCCTCGGGCTCGTCGTTCACACCGCCCGTGCGGAGCTTGGCGGAGACCTCGTTCAGGTCGAGGCGGATCACCGCGGTGGCGGCCAGCTCCTTCCTGTTCGCGGGCCGGGAGTCGGCCGCCCGGCCCGGTACGACGTGGTCGACCAGGGCGTCCAGCGCGGCCCGCTTCTCCTCGGGGTCGGTCACGTCGTGCGCGATGCCGTGCACCACCACGGACCGGTAGTTGATCGAGTGGTGGAAGGCCGAACGGGCCAGGATCAGCGCGTCCACATGCGTGACGGTCAGGCACACGGCCAGCCCGGGGTCGGCGCTGCCGGTCATCCGCAGCGGACGGGAGCCCGTCGAACCGTGCACGTAGAGCCGCTCGCCGACGCGCCCGTAGAGCGTGGGCAGCACCACCGGTGCGCCGTCCCGCACGAAGCCCAGATGGCAGACGTAACCCTCGTCGAGTATCGCGTGCACCAGCTCCTTGTCGTACGACGCCCGGTCCGCGGAGCGGGTGGGGACGGTGCGGTCGGTCGGCGTGTAGGCGGCGGGCTGCGACGTCGGCTGCTGCTGGGTCCCCTGCATTGCCATCTCCATTGCACTAGTGCATAATCTGGTTTGTGCTAGAAGGATATCGGATCGAAGGGCGACGCGCAGCAGAGATTGCGGCGAGCGTCGAGCGTGCGGTGGGGTCCGGCGAGCTGGAGCCGGGGCAACTGCTGCCCCCCATGCGGGAGTTGGCGGTCGAGCTGGGCGTGAATGCGAACACGGTCGCGTCCGCGTACCGGATCCTGCGGGAGCGCGGGGTCATCGAGACGTCAGGGCGGCGCGGCAGCAGGGTGCGGGCCAAGCCGGCCACCACGGGGCGCGACCACGTCCGGATGGATGTGCCCGCGGGCGTCCGGGACGTGGCGAGCGGCAACCCCGACCCGGCGCTGCTGCCCTCGCTGGCGAAGGTGTTCGCGGCGGCGGGCGAGCAGGGCGACCGGGAGCCCGTGCTGTACGGAGACGCCCTCGTGGAGCCGGAGCTGGAGCGGATCGCGCGTGCGGACCTGGACGCCGACGGGGTGCCCGACGGACCGCTGACGGTCGCGTCCGGCTCACTGGACGCCATCGAGCGCGTGCTCGCGGCGCATCTCAAACCGGGGGACACCGTCGCCGTGGAGGACCCCGGCTGGGGCAGCCTCCTCGACCTCGTCCCGGCGCTCGGCCTGCGCACGGCCCCGGTGGGCGTCGACGACGAGGGGCCCCTCCCCGAGGACGTACGACAGGCCCTGGAGGCCGGCGCCCGCGCCCTGATCGTCACGGACCGCGCCCAGAACCCGACCGGCGCCGCCGTGACCGCCACGCGCGCGCGTGCCCTGCGCGCCGTGCTCCGCGACCACCCGGAGATCCTCCTCGTCGAGGACGACCACGGCCACGGCATCGTCGACCTCCCGCTGCACCCCCTGGCCGGCATCACCCGGCACTGGGCCTTCGTGCGCTCGGTCGCCAAGGCGTACGGTCCCGACCTGCGCCTCGCCGTCCTCACCGGCGACACCACCACGGTCGACCGGGTGAGCGGCCGGCACCGCCTCGGCCCCGGCTGGGTCAGCCGCCTCATCCAGCGGGCGGTGGTACGGCTGTGGTCCGACGAGGCGCTGGACACCCGCGCGGTCGCGGAGACTTACCGCACCCGCCGCGACCTCCTGATCGACGCCCTCGCCCAACGCGGCGTCGAGGCCCACGGCCGCACCGGCCTCAACGTCTGGATCCCCGTCCCCGACGAAACCACCGCGGTGGCCGCCCTCCTCCACGCCGGCTGGGCGGTCGCCCCCGGCGCACGTTTCCGCATGAGCGCCCCACCGGGCATCCGCGTCACGGTGGCGACCCTGGCGCCAGAGGAGGTCAACCTCCTGGCGGACGCGATCGCCAGGGCTCTTGGCCCTTCACCGACCCGAAGCTACGTCTAGGCGGGGCTGTATCACTTTGCGGCTCCGCCGCGTGGGCGCGACAAGCCGCTGCTCACCCGCACCCGCACCCGTTCCTCAACCTCTGCCCCCTTAGGTGCACTTGAACGAGCCCGCGCCTGCGTGAGTGCAGCCCCCGCCAGAACAATCACCGCCCCCACGGGAGTGGACCACCGCAACGACTCCCCAAGAACAGCAACCCCCGCAGCCGTGGCGATCACCGGAATGAAGTACGTGACCATCTGCGCCGTGGTGGGCCCGATTTCGGCCACCAGTCCGTACTGGATGAGAATCGCGAGCCCCGTCCCCAGCACCCCCAACGCGGCGACGGCAATCAGCGGCACCAACGGAAACCGCGCCGGAAGCGAGGTGAACAGCGGCGTAACCACGCCGAGTTGCACCGCGGCCAGCAGCAGCTGCGCCCCCGTCATGGACAGATGGGAGTGCCCTGCCCCGGCCAGCGTACGGCGGACGTAGATCCAGCCGACGGGGTAGCTGAGCGAGGCCAGCAGCGCCATCGCCGTGCCGGTGGCGTCCAGCCCGTGAAAGCCCTGCCACGCACCGAGCACCGTCAGAACGCCCAGGAAGCCGAGGCCGAGGCCGGCCACCCGCACGCGGGTCGGGCGGTCCTCGGAGAGCGCGACCAGCGAGAGCGCCATGCCCCACAGCGGTGAGGTCGCGTTGCAGATGCCGGCCAGGGTGGACGGGATGGTCAGCTCCGAGTACGCGAACAGGGAGAACGGCAGCGCATTGAGCAGGAGCGCCGCCACCGCCAGATGCCCCCAGGTGCGTGCCCCGCGCGGCAGGCGCTCCCGTTTCACCGCCATGGCCGCCGCGAGCACCGCCGTACCGAACACCAGCCGTCCGAGCGTGACCTGGAACGGCGCGTACGCCTCCGTGCCGACCTTGATGAGCAGGAAGCTGAACCCCCAGATCAGCGAGAGGGCGCCGAAGCGCAGACGCCAGTCGAGGGTGGGGCGGGTGCGGGGTGCGGTGATGCTCATGGGCGCAACGATGATGCACACCACCTCGTAGCACAATCGAGAATTTGCGCCGGATACCTCGTAGCATTGCTTACATGTTGAATCTGGAGCGTCTGCGCACCCTCGACGCCCTCGCCCGGCACGGCTCCGTCAGCGGTGCCGCCGAGGGGCTGCATGTCACGACGTCGGCCGTCTCCCAGCAACTGGCCAAGCTGGAGCGGGAGGTCGGGCAGCCGCTCCTGGCCAAGAACGGGCGGGGCGTGCGGCTCACGGACGCGGGCCGGCTGCTCGCCGAGCACGCGGCCCGGATCCTGTCGCAGGTCGAGCTCGCCCAGTCCGACCTGGAGGCGCACCGCGGGGAGGTGGTGGGGGAGCTGCGGCTGGCGGCGTTCCCGACCGCTGCACGGGGTCTGTTCCCGACCGCGCTGTCCCGGCTGCGCAAGGCGCATCCCGGGCTGCGCGTCACCTCGCGGGAGACGGAGCCCGAGCCCGCCGTCCTCGCCGTGATGCGCGGAGACTTCGACCTCGCCGTCGTCCTGGACTGGTACAACAGACCGCTGCCCATGCCCGACGGGCTGGTCAAGGCCGTCATCCTCGACGACACCGCGGACATCGCGATGCCCGTCGACCACCGTTACGCGGAGCGCACCGAGGTCGACCTGGAGGACTTCGCCGACGACGAGTGGATCACCTGGGGCGAGAACGAGTTCTGCCACGAGTGGCTGATCCACACCCTGCGCTCCAAGGGCATCGAGCCGCGCGTCGCCCACCGCGCCGAGGAACACCCCACCCAACTCGCCCTGGTCGGAGCGGGGTTGGGGGTGTGCGTGGCACCGAGACTGGGGCGCGGACCGCTCCCGGAGGGGGTGCGGGCCGTGCCCGTGCGGCAGTCGGTGCGGCGCCAGATCTACGCCGTCTGGCGTGCGGACGCCGACCGCCGCCCGTCGATCCGGGCGGCGGTGGAGGCGCTCCAGGACGCGGGGCGCGAGGTGGCCTAGGCCGGACCCAGCTTGCGGAAGTCCCAGGACACGATCTTCTCCGGGGTCAGCCGCACCCAGGCGTGCCGGCCGTCGTGCGGCATCTCCTCCAGGTTGAAGTTCTTGCGCGCGAACAGGGTCTCCGGGATGTCGAGTTCGGCGCACAGTTCCCCGATGCGCGGGGACTCGCCCACGAACTCCACCGTTCCGGACAGCTCGACGCCGCGCAGCTCGTCGTACTCCTCGCCGGTGTCGACCACGATCGCGACCCGCGGATCGCGCCGCAGATCGGTCCAGCGCTTGCTGCGCACGACGGAGTACAGCCACATCGAGGTGCCGTCCCAGGCGAACCACAACGTGCTGACGTGCGGCGCTCCACCCGCGGACACCGTGGCGACCCGACAGGTGCGCTGGGTGACGAGGAACTCGTCCAGCTCACCGGGCGTCATCATGATCTTCCGGCCCCGACGCTGAGTGACGGTCATGCGGCCCCCTCTTCTCTCACGTCGTGTCAGAGGAACTCCAGTGATCCTCTGACATCACGTCAGAAAAGGACGGTCTGAAAAGGATGGGACGTCTTCCGTCCGTACGCAATGGCCGTTACGCTCGCCCGCTCCGGACCGCCGCCGACCAGGGGGAACCGTGCCGTCGTACGAACAGCTCAGCGAACTCCTCGACCCGGCGACCACCGTGCTGCTGACCGTCGAGTGCCAGCAGGGGGTCGTCGGCCCGGACGGCGCGCTGCCCGAACTCGCCCGCGAGGCACGCTCCTCGGGGGCCCTCGCCAACGTCGCCCGGCTGGTGGCGGCCGCGCACGAGAGCGGGATCCAGGTCGTCCACGCCATCGCCGAGCGCCGCCCCGACGGCCGCGGGGCGAGCCGCAACGCCCGCCTCTTCCGCGCCGCCGAACGCCTTCCCGTACAGCAGCTGTCCGGTACGAAGGCGGTGCGTGTCGCCGCCCCGATCGAGGTCACCGAGGCGGACCTGATCGTACGACGGCTGCACGGACTGTCCCCGGTCCAGGGCACCGACGTCGACGCGCTGCTGCGCAACCTGGGCTGCCGCACCCTGGTCGTGACCGGGGTCTCGGCCAATGTGGCGATCCCGAACGCCGTGTTCGACGCGGTGAACCGCGGCTACACCGCCGTCGTGCCGTCCGACGCCATCGCGGGAGTGCCCTCGGAGTACACCTCCGCGATGATCCGCCACACCCTCGCACTGGTCGCCACGGTCGTGACCACCGACGAGGTCCTGGGCTGCTTCAAGCGGCCCCGGCGCAGGCGGATCACGCCAGCGTGATCGAGTCCCCGCTCACGGTGATCTTCTCGGCTGGCAGCGGCTGGGTCGCGGGACCCTTCTTCACACTGCCGTCGGCCACGGAGAACTCGCTCTTGTGGCACGGACAGATGATCACGCCGTTGGAGATCTCGGACACCGCGCAGCCCTGGTGCGTGCACTTCGACGAGAACGCCTTGTACGTGCCGGCCGTCGGCTGGGTGACCACCACACCCTGGTCCTTGAAGATCTTGCCGCCGCCCGCCGGGATGTCGGCCGTCCTGGCCAGCGCGGTGCCGCCGCCGGAGCCGGACGAGGCGCTGGAGCCGCCGCTCGCGTTGTCGCCCGCCCGGACGTTCGAGGACGAGGAGTCGGAGGACCCGTTGTCCGATCCGCACGCGGTCAGCGCGACGGCGAGCCCCGTCGCGCCCACCGCCGCCACGACGGTACGGCGGCCGGGTGCCGGAACGGGATGGAGCGGTTCGCTGGTCATGCTGACGTTCCCTTCCATGCAGGCTTCGAAGATCTGTCCAGGGGTACGGTCGCCGAGCAAGGGTTGTTCAGACGACGTCGAGAGCTTGACGGGTCCGGGTTCAGGGGGAGGTAAGCCAGAGCTGTCGTTTCGCTGTCGGCCAGTAACCTGGGGCGATGCTCAAGGAAGTCATCGCGACCCGCTACATCACGCCCCTGCGGGAGGGCGGATCGCTGCCCGCGCTCGTCGAGGCCGACGACTTCGGGGCCTACGTCCTGAAGTTCACCGGCGCGGGACAGGGCCGCAAGACCCTGGTCGCCGAGGTGGTCTGCGGCGAACTCGCCCGCCGGCTCGGCCTGCGGGTGCCCCGGCTCGTGACGGTCGACCTGGACCCGGTGCTGGGGCTCGGTGAACCCGAGCAGCAGGTGCAGGATCTGCTGCGGTCCAGCGGCGGCACCAACCTCGGGATGGACTTCCTCTCCGGCGCCCTCGGCTTCGACCCGCTCGCCTTCACGGTGAGCCCCGAGGAGGCCGGCCGGATCGTCTGGTTCGACGCCCTGGTGAACAACGTCGACCGCTCCTGGCGCAACCCCAACCTGCTGGTGTGGCACGGCGATCTGTGGCTCATCGACCACGGCGCCACCATGATCTGGCACCACAACTGGCCGGGCGCCGAGGCCTCCGCGGGCCGTGCCTACGACGCCTCCGACCACGCCCTCGCCCGCTTCGCCCCCGATCTCGCGGGCGCCGCCGCCGAGTTGGCGCCGCGTGTCACCGAGGAACTCCTCACCGAGGCCACCGCCGAGATCCCGGACGCCTGGCTGGCCGGCGAACCCGGCTTCGACACGCCGGACGACCTCCGGCGGGCCTACGCGCGGCCACTGCTGGCCCGGGCCGCCGTCGTCCACGAGCGCGTCACCGGAATCGAGGAGGGCAAATGAGCGAGCGCCACATCCACATGGCCGGCTCGGTGGTCGAACGGCACATCATCCGCGGCGGCCAGGGCGGCGACCGGGACGTCTTCGAGTACGCGCTGCTGCGCGTCGTACCGCGGGTGGAGCGCGGCGAGTGCATCAACGCCGGCGTGCTCGTCTACTGCCGCGCCAAGGCCTACGTCGGTGCCCGCACCCACCTCGACGAGGCGCGGCTGCTGGCCCTCGACCCGGCGGCGGACGTGGCCGGCATCCGGGCCGCCCTCGGGGCCGTCGAGCGGGTGTGCGGCGGCGGGGAGGCGGCCGGGCAGGCCGCAGGTGACGACGCCGGACGGCGCTTCAGATGGCTGATTGCGCCGCGTTCCACGGTTCTCCAGCCCGGGCCGGTGCACACTGGGCTCACCGCCGATCCGGCGGCCGAGACGGAGCGCCTGCTCGAGCTGCTGGTGAGGTAATGGATCACACCCGCGCCGCGTGCCGTTGACACCGAGTGCCAGGCCTTCTAGCGTCACGTCTGCCGAAGGTACTAAGCGGTCGCTCACCGAGCGGGCGCACTGACGACGGACGTACTTTCAAGCGGGCGTACTTTCTCGAGGGCGAGGAGAAGCAGCAATGTCCACCACTGAGCAGCGGGTCGCTGTGGTCACCGGCGGAGCGCGCGGCATCGGCGCCGCGACCGCCGTACGACTGGCCGCCGAGGGCCGCGCGGTCGCCGTGATCGACCTCGACGAGGCCGCCTGCAAGGACACCGTGGAGAAGATCACCGCGGCGGGCGGCAAGGCCCTCGCGGTCGGCGCGGACGTCTCCGACGAGGCGCAGGTCGAGGCCGCGATCGCGCGTGTCGTGGAGGAGCTGGGCGCGCCGACGATCCTGGTCAACAACGCGGGCGTGCTGCGCGACAACCTGCTCTTCAAGATGAGCGTCTCCGACTGGGACACCGTCATGAACGTCCATCTGCGCGGCGCCTTCCTGATGTCGAAGGCCGTCCAGAAGCACATGGTCGACGCGGGCTTCGGCCGGATCGTCAACCTGTCCTCGTCCTCGGCGCTCGGCAACCGCGGCCAGGTGAACTACTCCGCGGCCAAGGCCGGTCTGCAGGGCTTCACCAAGACCCTCGCCAAGGAGCTCGGCAAGTTCGGCATCACCGCCAACGCCGTCGCCCCCGGCTTCATCGCCACCGACATGACCGCCGCCACGGCCGCGCGCGTGGGCATGGGCTTCGAGGACTTCAAGGCCGCGGCCGCCACCCAGATCCCCGTGGCCCGGGTCGGAGAGCCGGACGACATCGCCAACGCCATCGCCTTCTTCACGGGCGAGGCGGCCGGGTTCGTCTCCGGCCAGGTGCTGTACGTCGCCGGCGGACCGCTCGACTAGGAGAACACGCACCATGACTGAACTGCCCGCCCTCTCCGGCAAGGTCGCCCTCGTCACGGGCGCCAGCCGAGGCATCGGCTACGGCGTCGCCGAGGCGCTGGTCGCCCGCGGTGACCGCGTCGCCATCACCGGCCGCAACGAGGACGCCCTCAAGGAGGCCGTCGACAAGCTCGGCGCAGAGCGCGTCATCGGCATCGCCGGCAAGGCGCACGACCTGGAGCACCAGGCCGAGGCCGTCGAGCGCACCATGGAGGCCTTCGGCCGCGTCGACTACCTGGTGAACAACGCCGGCACCAACCCGGTGTTCGGCCCGATCGCCGACCTCGACCTGGACGTGGCCCGCAAGGTCTTCGAGACCAACGTGATCTCCGCGCTCGGCTTCGCGCAGAAGACCTGGCACGCCTGGCAGAAGGACAACGGCGGCGCGATCGTCAACATCGCCTCCGTCGCGGGCCTCGCGCCCTCGCCCTTCATCGCCGCGTACGGCGTCAGCAAGGCCGCGCTGATCAACCTGACCCAGCAGCTGGCGCACGAGTTCGCGCCCAAGGTGCGGGTCAACGCGATCGCCCCGGCCGTCGTCAAGACCAAGTTCGCGCAGGCCCTGTACGAGGGCCGGGAGGCGGAGGCGGCCGCCGCCTACCCGCTGGCCCGGCTCGGCGTGCCCTCCGACATCGGCGGCGCCGCCGCGTTCCTCACCTCCGAGCAGTCCGCCTGGGTCACCGGCCAGACGCTCGTCGTCGACGGCGGCATCTTCCTCAACGCCGGCGTCGGCTGACGCAAGCGGTTGCAACCGTAACGATCGGGTGCACAAGGGCGCCGTTTCCTTGACGGAAACGGCGCCCTTGTCGTCGTACGGGAGAGGCACAGCGGAATGACAACGTCGTCATAAAGAAGCTGATCAAGGCCCCTGTACCGACCGGGTTCAACCCTCGTTGCACTGCGGTATGGTCTGCCGACCCTTGGTACGGCAGATCGAGGAGCGAGCGCGTGTTCAACCGGAACCGAGGCCTGTGGCAGGCGGCGGCCATCGCGTCCATATCGTCGCTGGTGGCGGGATGCGGAGTTCTCTCGGCGGACTCCTCCGACGGCAAGGGCCCCATCGTGGTCGGGACGACCAGCGCGCCCAGCACACTGGATCCCGCCGCCTCCTGGGACCAGTCCTGGGAACTGTTCCGCAACATTTACCAGACGCTGCTGAGCTACCCCTCCGGAGCGACCACCCCGCAGCCGGACGCGGCGGACAGCTGCCGCTTCTCCGACAGCTCGAACACCACGTACACATGTGAGCTGCGCGAGGGCCTGAAGTTCTCCAACGGGCACCCGCTCGACGCCAAGGCCGTCAAGTACTCCATCGACCGGATCCTGAAGATCAACGTCAATGGCGGGCCCGCCGGACTGCTCGGCAGCCTCGCCCGGGTGCAGGCGCTGGGCGACCGGGAGATCGTCTTCCACCTCAACAAGCCCGACGCCACCTTCCCGTTCGTGCTCGCCACCCCCGCCATGTCGATCGTCGACCCCGCGGAGTACCCCGAGAGATCGCTGCGCAAGGGCGACAGCATCGACGGCTCCGGGCCGTACACCCTCCAGTCGTACGAGGACGGCAAGAAGGCCGAGCTCGTCAAGAACGACACCTACAAGGGCTACGCCGAGCGCAAGAACGACGCGGTGACCATCCGCTACTTCCAGGACTCGTCCACCATGGTCACCGCCCTGAAGGACAAGCAGGTCGACGTCGCCTTCCGCGGCCTCAACGCGAACGACATCGTCGACCTCCAGCGCCATGACGCGAGCGGGAACCTCCAGCTCATCGAGGGCTCCGGCATCGAGATCAACTACCTGGTGTTCAACCCGAAGGACCCCTGGGCGGGCAAGCTCCCCGTCCGCAAGGCGATCGCCCAGCTCGTCGACCGTGGCGCGATCGCGCACAAGGTCTACAAGGACACCGTCGAGCCGCTGTACTCCATGGTCCCCAAGGGCCTGACCGGGCACACCACCGACTTCTTCGACGACTTCGGCAGCCCCAGCACCTCCAAGGCCCGCAAGATCCTCGCCGATGCCGGCATCACCCGGCGCGTCCCGCTCACCCTCTGGTACACCACCGACCGCTACGGCTCCTCCACCAAGCTGGAGTTCGCGGAGATCAAGCAGCAGCTGGAGGACTCCGGCCTGTTCACGATCACCCTGAAGAGCCGCCCCTGGAACACGTACGTGAAGGGCTACCAGAACGGCGAGTACCCGGTCTTCGGGCGCGGCTGGTTCCCCGACTTCCCGGACCCCGACAACTTCATCGCGCCGTTCGTCGGCAACCAGAACGCGCTCGGCACGCCCTATCCGGCGCCGGAGATCACCGGGAAGCTGCTGCCCCGCTCGCGCAGCGAGAGCGACCGCGCCAACGTGGTCTCCGACTTCGAGCGGGCCCAGCAGATCCTGGTGAACGACGCCCGGCTGCTGCCGCTGTGGCAGGGCAAGCAGTACGTGGCCGCGAGCGAGGACATCTCCGGCGCGGAGCAGGCGCTGGACCCGTCGACGATCATGCTGATGGGCGAGCTGTCCCGAAAGACCAGCTGGTAGGCGATGCCTTTCGGGGAGCGCGGGGCCGTTGTCAGTGGTCGCCTGTAGGTTCTGATCCTGGAAGCGACCGCACCCGGTTTACCGCACATCGTAAGGAAGTTGACGTGACCGACATCGCCATGCTGCCCGAGTCCTGGCGCGGGGTCCTGGGCGAGGAACTGCAGCAGCCCTACTTCAAGGAACTCACGGAGTTCGTCGAGGAGGAGCGGGCGAAGGGTCCCGTGTACCCGCCGCGCGAGGAGGTCTTCGCCGCGCTGGACGCCACACCGTACGACCAGGTGAAGGTCCTGATCCTCGGCCAGGACCCGTACCACGGCGAGGGACAGGGCCACGGCTTGTGCTTCTCGGTCCGTCCGGGCGTCAAAACCCCGCCGTCGCTGCGCAACATCTACAAGGAGATGAAGGAGGAGCTCGGTCTGCCGGTCCCGGACAACGGCTATCTGATGCCATGGGCCCGGCAGGGCGTGCTGCTGCTCAACGCGGTGCTCACGGTGCGCGGCGGCGAGGCCAACTCGCACAAGGGCCGGGGCTGGGAGAAGTTCACCGACGCCGTGATCCGCGCGGTGGCCGACCGGCCCGACCCGGCGGTCTTCGTGCTGTGGGGCAACTACGCGCAGAAGAAGCTCCCGCTGATCGACGAGACCCGGCACGTGGTGGTCAAGGGCGCCCACCCCTCCCCGCTGTCGGCGAAGAAGTTCTTCGGCTCCCGTCCGTTCACGCAGATCAACGAGGCCGTGGCCCTCCAGGGGCATCAGCCCATCGACTGGACCATCCCGAATCTGGGCTGACCACCCCGCCGGGCCGGTTCCGCTCCGGATCGGCCCGGTGCCGCCTGACCGGGATTGCCGCGGGCGGCGGTTAGCGTCGGTCGGGACAGCCGACCAGCCGGCGAGTGTGTGCGGAGGACGCGGTGGCCAACGGACAGGAGCAGGCGGCGACGGACGCCGTGATGACGCGGATCGGGCAGGTCGTCATGCTGCATCACGCGGGCGACCGCGAGGAGGCCCGGCACCGCTTCCTCCAGTTGTGGGCGGAGATCGGCGAGCACGGCGACGCGCTGCACCGCTGCACGCTGGCCCACTACATGGCCGACACCCAGGACGACCCCGCGGACGAACTGGCATGGGACCTTCGGGCCTTGACCGCGGCCGAGGAACTCACGGACGACCGCCTCGCCGCACACGAGGGAACCCTCGCGGTGCGCGCCCTCTACCCCTCGCTGCATCTGAACCTGGCGGCCGACTATGTGAAGCTCGATCGCAGCGGCGCCGCCCGCACCCATCTGCGCCAGGCCCGCAGCGCGGCCGAGGCACTGGCGGACGACAGCTACGGGGACGGGGTGCGGGCGGCGATCGGGCGACTGGAGCTGCGGCTGGGGGAGAAGGGCCCCGACGGCGACGGACGGTTGGGGCCGCCACGGCAGCGGCCGTAGAGCCTCTCCGGAGCGGCTACGGCCGTCTCAACGCCCGTACGCCTGTCGGCAGATATCCGCCTCCGGGCTGTCGGGCCGCCAGCCCCCGTACGTCCGGCCGAGGGCGCACACGTCCGTGTGCTTCGGGACCGGTTCGGGCACGTCCGGGAGCTCGACGCGCGGCCGCCCGTGGTGCCCGGGCTCCGGGTGTGGCGGCCGGGGACGGGACCGCGGGTGCGGGTGCGGGTGCGGGCGCGGGTGTGGGTGCGGCGCGGGCGGCGGTTCCTGCCGCTCGGGTGGCTTGCGCTCCGGCCGCCCGGACGGGGCGGTCTCCTCCAGCGCCTCACGGACCGGCGCCTGCACGATCTGCGGAGTGCCCTGGTCGTCCGGGTACGGCGCCGACGGCGGGGACGCTGCCGGCGGCGGGCCGGACGCGGGCGGGCGCTGGATCGTCACACAGCCGGCGAGGGCCGAGACGGCCACGGTGACCAGGAGCGTTGCGGTGGTCGTCGTTCGATGCACCCGCGCAACGATGTCGGGTCGACAGGCCCCGGGGGCGGCGTCCGAGCGAAGGATGCCCCGCGCGGGTGATCTCCCGCCCCGTACGGGGGCAGGGGCCGCGCTCCGGGTGACGTCAGTCGCCCCTGCTGCCGTCGAGGCGTTCGCGGAGCAGGTCTGCGTGGCCGTTGTGACGGGCGTACTCCTCGATCATGTGGGTGTGGATCCAGCGCAGGTTGAAACGCTCGCCGGTGCGCCGGTGCCGGCCCTTGGAGGTGTCGTCCAGGGCGAAGCGGGCCGCGTTGCGCCGGGCGGCCTCGATCTCGGCCTGCCAGGTGGCGTACGCCTCCGCCCAGGTGTCGGCCTCGGTGAGATGGAAGTCGCCGTCCGGGTCCTCGTCGGTGAAGTAGATCGGGCCCGCGTCCTCGTCCGCGAGGACCCGGCGGTACCAGGAGCGTTCCACCTCGGCCATGTGCCGCACCAGTCCCATCAGGGACAGCGTGGACGGCTCCACGGCAGCGGTCCTGAGCTGCTCGTCGGTCAGGCCCTCGCACTTCCAGGCCAGGGTCTGGCGGTGATAGTCCAGCCAGCCGTCCAGCATGGTGCGTTCGTCGGCGGTGGTCGCGGGTTCATGGCGCTCGGTCGTCATGACCGCATCCTTTCCCGACGGCATCAGAACCCACCACGATTTTTCGGCGGCCCGGTCGTGCCCCGGACGGGATCACTCCGCCGTAGTACGGGGTCGGTCCGCGCCGCCACCGGACCCGAGGACGCCCTGCGTCACGGCACGCACCACCTTGCCCAGCCGCCGCCCCCGCGCACGCCATGCCGCCGGCAAGTCCGCCGAGGAGGCGATCGTCCGTGCCCACACGATGAGCAGCCGGGTCGCGGCGGGCCGTACGCAGCACCGCCACCGCCGCACCGGCAAGGCGCGGCCGGCGCTCCTCCTGCGCAGATTCGTCTCCCTCGCCGGCCGGTGGCCGCAGCGGCAGCCGTATGCTTCCGGCAGGACCCGGCAGGCACGCGCCAGAGGAGACCACCCCGTGAAGGTCGGCTGCATCGGACTCGGTGACATCGCGCGGAAGGCCTACCTTCCGGTGCTCGCGGCCCTGCCCGGGATCGAACTGCAGCTGCACACGCGTACGCCCGCGACGCTCGACCGGGTCGGCGACAGCCTGCACCTCCCGGTCGACCACCGGCACGCCACCCTGGACGCGTTGCTCGCCCAGGACCTCGACGCCGCCTTCGTGCACGCGCCCACCCTCACGCACCCGGAGATCGTGACCCGGCTGCTGGAGGCGGGCGTGCCCACCTACGTCGACAAGCCCCTCGCCTACGAACTCGCCGAGTCCGAGCGCCTGGTGGCGCTCGCCGAAGAGCACGACGTCTCGCTCGCGGTCGGCTTCAACCGGCGCTTCGCACCCGGGTACACCCAGTGCGCCGAGCACCCGCGCGAGCTGATCCTCATGCAGAAGAACCGCATCGGGCTGCCGGAGGAGCCGCGCCCGATGATCCTCGACGACTTCATCCACGTCGTGGACACGCTGCGCTTCCTGGTGCCGGGGCCCGTCGACGACGTGACGGTACGCGCGCGCGTGCAGGACGGTCTGCTGCACCACGTGGTGCTGCAGCTGGCCGGGGACGGGTTCACCGCGCTGGGGGTGATGAACCGGCTCAGCGGTTCGGCGGAGGAGATCCTCGAGGTGTCCGGGCAGGACACCAAGCGGCAGGTCCTCAACCTCGCCGAGGTGATCGACCACAAGGGCCAGCCGACCGTGCGGCGGCGCGGCGACTGGGTGCCGGTGGCCCGGCAGCGCGGCATCGAGCAGGCGGTGCTGGCCTTCCTGGACGCGGTACGGGCGGGGAAGGTGCTCAGCGCCCGGGACGCACTGGCGACTCATGAACTGTGCGAGCGGGTGGTACGTGCGGTTGAGGACCGGGCCGCCTGAGCCGGACCGCCCGTACGCCCTCGGCCGCGCACCACACGGCGAGGATCAGCAGGGCGCCGTGCACCGGCCAGTCGCCGTAGCGGACGTAGGGGGTGGTGCCGTGGGCCAGTGGAATGTCGTATGTCGCTGCCGCGCTGGAGCTCGTCCCCATCCAGGACCCCAGCCGCTGCCCGCTCGCCCCGTACACGGCCGACACCCCTGTCAGCGTCGCGTGCACCATCGGCCGCCCGGTCTCCGCGGCACGCAGTGCGGCCAGCGAGGCGTGCTGCTCGGGCGCCCAGCTCTGCTGGAACGTCGACGTCGCCGACTGCGCTATCAGCACCCCGGCGCCGTCCTGTGCGAGATGGCGGCTCATGTCGGGGAACGCCGACTCGAAGCAGACCATCGGGCCGATGCGCAGCCCGTGCCCGACGTTCATCAGCACCTGCTCCGAGCCGCGCCTGCGGTCCTCGCCCGCCGCCTTGCCGACGGAGGTCGCCCAGCCCAGCACCGAACGGAAGGGGATGTACTCGCCGAAGGGCACGAGCCGCATCTTGTCGTAGCGGTCGCCGGTCAGCCCGTCCGGGCCGACGAGCACCGAACTCTTGTAGATGCCGGGTTTGTCGGAGCGCCGGGCATCCACGTTGACCAGGATGTCGGCCCCCGTCTCCCGAGAGAGGGCCGCGATGCGCTTCGCCAGGTCGGGCCGTTGGCCGAGGTCGAACCCGACGCTGCTCTCGCCCCAGACGATCAGGTTCGGGTGCTGCCCGGCGAGCCGGCGGGTGAGCTGTTCCTCGCGGTCGAAGCGCTTGTCGGCGCCGTCGATGACGCCCGGCTGCACGACGGCGATCCGCACCCGGCCGTCGACGTCCGGACGCGGTGACCACACCCAGGCCGCCGAGGTGGCGGCGGTCGTCGCGACCAGGCCCGCCACGGCCGGAACCCAGACCACGGTGGTCCGTGACATGCCACCGGCCCACGACCCCACCACCTCGGCGACGGCGACGTTGACGGCCACCACCAGGAAGCTGAGCAGCCACACGCCGCCGACCGAGGCGAGCCGCAGCGCGGGTTCCACCTGCCACTGACTGGAGCCGAGCACGCCCCACGGGCCACCCAGCCCCTGCCAGGAACGCACGAGCTCGACCATCAGCCAGGCCGACGGCAGCACGAAGAGGGCTGCCAGGCCGGGCCTGGTCCCGGGCACCCCGCCCAGGAAGCGCCGCACCAGCCAGCCCCACGGCGCCCACAGCGCGCCCAGCAGCGCGGCGATGAGGAAGATGAACACGTTCAGGCTCGGCAGCAGCCAGTGGTGCACGGCCACCATGTAGCCGAACCCGCCGCACCAGCCGTCGTAGGCCGCCCGTTTCCCGGTGGGCGCGGAGCGGACCAGCACGATCCAGGGAACCAGGGCGACGTAGGCGAACCACCACAGCGAAGGGGCGGGGAACGCGAACACGGGCAGGGCGCCCGCCAGAGCGGCGATCGCCGAGCGCCGCCACGGGGAAGCGAGCCATTGACCGAAGGTCTTCATACGGCTCCTCCCTACCCGGTGGTGGCTCCAGTGTGCGTTCTTTCGCTGATCGTGGACAGATGGCCCCGGGTCACTCGGCCGCGGGCGCCACACGAGGCTCGGGAAGACGCCGCCACTTCTCCTCCACGACGACCTCGCGCAGCCGCCAGCCGTCGTACGTCCGCAGCAACCCGAAGGCGTACCGGCCGCCGCACACGAAGTCGGGAGCGGCCGCCCCTTCCCCGTCCGCCGCGAACCGCATCGGATTGACGTAGTCCGCCCGTACGCGCGCGGTGTCGCCGATGTCCTGCTCCAGCCTCCCGAACCGCACCCGCCGGTTGACGATCAGATGCTGCCGCATCGGAAACAGCAGCATGCTCTCGGCGAGCCACGCGGCGACCTGCCCGGCAGCCCCCTCGATGCCGCCGGCCGAGCGGTAGTCCGCGCGCCCGTCGGGTGTGAACAGCCCCAAGTACGCCGTCCAGTCACCGTCGTCCACGGCCCCCGCGTAGTCGGTGACCACCTCGTCGACGGCCAGCCGGTCCATCACGGTCGCGAGCTCCACGCGCTGCGTCATCGGCTCAGTGTTGGGCATGGGACGTGCCGGGCCAAGGGGGTGTGCGGCGGCGACACAACTTCGTTGTCAGCGCCGTCCAACTTCCTTGTCCGTGCCTGCCGTTCGACGTCCGGCGCGTCCGCATGGCGGCTGGCGATTCCTATACTGACCGGATGATCACCGTTCCGATCGGCGCGCTGGAAGTGGCCATGGTCCAGTCAGGCGCCCGTGCCGCGGACACGTTACGGGACACCGCCGAGTTCGCCCGACGCGTCGAAGACCTCGGCTACCTGCGCCTCTGGTACGCCGAGCACCACCACTCCCCGGCCATCGGGGCGTTCCCTCCCGTCGTGCTGACCGCGCACGCGGCCGCGCTGACCTCGTCCATACGCCTCGGTTCCGGGGGCGTCCTCGCCCCCAACCACGCCCCGATCATGCTGGCGGAACAGTTCGGCACGCTGGCCGCTCTGCACTCCGGCCGGATCGACCTGGGTATCGGCCGCGGTCCGGGGACGTTCGACGAGCCGACGGCGCGGGCCCTGCGGCGCGGGGCCGGGCCGACGACGGACGACGAGTACCGGGACGACGTGGCGGCGACCCTGCGTTTCCTGCTGGACGAGGTCGCGCTCGGCCCCCTCCCGGAACCGTGGCTGCTTGCGTCGAGCACGGCCGGTGCGGCGCTCGCCGCGGAACTCGGGCTGCCGCTCGCCTTCGCCCACCACATTCGCCCGGACAACACCCTCGCCGCACTCGATCACTACCGGGCGCAGTTCTCGCCGTCCCGCTGGTGCGAGCGCCCCCGGGTGCTGGTCTGCGTGGAAACGGTGTGCGCCGAGACGCAGCAGGAGGCGGCCCGGCTGGCGGGCCCGATGGATGTCGTCAAGGCCGGTCTGCTCAAGGGGCGGGGCGACATCCCCTTCCCCACTCCCGAAGAGGCGGCCGCCCACTCGTTCACTGCGGAGGAAGAGCGGGCACTGACGAGCTTCCGCGCCCAACAGGCCCACGGCTCACCGGACTTCGTCGCGAAGCAGCTGGCGGACCTGGCGGAGGTGACCCGCGCGGACGAACTCATGCTGGTCACGCCGGTCTACGCCCTGGCCGCACGCCTGCGCTCGTACGAACTCGTCAGGCCGTACGCCGCCCCGGCCGTGTGAGGCGCGAAGGAGGATGCCTGCCGGTCAGGCCGCCTCGATGACGTCGCTCTGGATCGCCGCCGCCCACTCGATCACCAACAGCTCGTACTCCGCGCGCTCCTGGGCCGACAGGGAGCCGCCCGCGCGCATCCACAGCGCACGGATCTGCTCGTTGACCTCGGCGGCGGAGCGCACGGAACCAGGGGTTGAGGAATGGGGGGACATGCGCACAAGCCTAGGGGCAAGCACTGACACTGCGCTACCGGACGGCTACCCATGACGTATGTCGTTGGTCACGGATTTTCACGGCACCGCCCGGAGCTGCAACTTCCGTATGGCGGCGGAGCGTTGAGGTCCGCACTCCCGCCGGAGCGCCGGGCCCTGGTCAGCCCGCCGACTCGGCCGCGTGCGGGCTCAGGACGCCCGCCGTGACCAGGGCGATGATGACGATGCCCAGCGCGATGCGGTACCAGACGAAGGGCATGAAGCTCTTGGTCGAGATGAACTTCATGAACCAGGCGATGACCGCGTACCCGGACGCGAAGGCGATCACCGTCGCGAACAGTGTGGGGCCCCAGGCGACATGGCCGCTCTCCAGAGCGTCCTTGGTCTCGAACAGGCCGGAGGCCAGTACCGCGGGAACGGCGAGGAGGAAGGAGTAGCGGGCCGCGGCCTCCCGCTTGTAGCCCATGAACAGGCCGCCGCTGATGGTGGCTCCGGAGCGGGAGACGCCCGGGATGAGCGCTGCCGACTGGCACAGGCCGTAGACGAGGCCGTCCTTCACGCCCAGGTTCTCGAGCGTCTTGCGCTGCTTGGGCGCCCGGTGCCGGCCGCCCGTCTCGTCGCGTGCCGCGAGCCGGTCGGCGACGCCGATCACCACACCGACGACGATCAGCATCGTCGCGGTGATCCGCAGATCGCGGAACGGGCCCTCGATCTGGTCCTTGAACAACAGCCCGAGCACGCCGATCGGGATCGAGCCGACGATCACCAGCCAGCCCATCTGCGCGTCGTGGTCGCGGCGCATCTCCTTGTTCACCAGAGAGCGCGCCCAGGCCGAGACGATCCGCCCGATGTCCCGGCGGAAGTAGATCAGCACGGCGGCCTCCGTGCCGATCTGCGTGATCGCCGTGAAGGCCGCGCCGGGGTCCTTCCAGCCGGAGAAGGCGGCGGTCAGCCGCAGATGCGCGCTGGAGGAGACGGGGAGGAACTCGGTCAGCCCCTGGACGAGTCCGAGGACGAGGGATTCAAACCAAGACATGGATGTACGGCGTCCAAGTGCTGATCGTGGCAGGCGCGACGGGACGTCACGCCGGCGGGCGTCGTGATCACGGGTGTGAAGGGCAGCCTAACCTCCGGCGCCGCCAGGCCCCGCACAGGGGTTTCGGGGCAGTCGGCGGCCTTGGGTGGTGGGTGGTTGACCAGGTGTGGGGGCGGAGCTTACGTTTCTGGGAGGAGAAAGCGCTTGCTGACGCTGCTCCTCCTCGTAGCTTTTCGTTTCCCGGAGGAGTGCTGATCAGGTCCATGTCCACGTCCGAGACCCATCCCGGAACCTCCCGGGCCCCCGCCGCCCCGCTCGCCGGCCGGCGCATCCGGGCCGCCGTCATCGGTACCGGCGCCATCGGGCGGGGCTCGCACCTGCCCGCCCTGGCCAGGCTCGCCGAGGAGGGCGAGACGGAGGTCGTCGCCGCCGTCGACATCGATGCCACCGCGGTCGAGGAGTTCTGCCGGGCGACCGGGATCCCGCACGCCTACACCGACCTGGAGCAGATGCTGCGCGAGCAGCGCCCCGACCTGGTGAGCATCTGCACCCCGCCGACGCTGCACCGCGAGCAGACCATCGCCGCGTTGCGCGCCGGGGCGTGGGTGTGGTGCGAGAAGCCGCCGGTGCCGACGCTCGCCGACTACGACGCGGTGGAGGCCGAGGAGGGCAAGGACGGCGGCCCGTACGCGTCGATCGTCTTCCAGCACCGCTTCGGCTCCGGCTCGCGCCACGTACGGCGGCTGCTCGCCGAGCAGGCCATGGGCCGGCCGCTGGTCGCACACTGCCAGACCACCTGGTACCGCGACACCGCTTACTACGCCGTGCCCTGGCGCGGCCGGTGGGCGACCGAGGGCGGCGGCCCCGCCATGGGCCACGGCATCCACCAGATGGACCTCCTGCTGGACCTGCTCGGCCCGTGGCGCGAGGTGCGCGCGATGGCCGGGCGCCTGGTACACGACGTGGAGACCGAGGACGTCTCCACCGCCCTGATCCGCTTCGAGAACGGCGCGATGGCGACGGTGGTCAACAGCGTCCTCAGCCCCGACGAGGTCAGCCGCATCCGCATCGACTGCGAGCGCGCCACGGTCGAGCTCACCCACCTCTACGGCCACTCCAACGCGAACTGGCGCATCACCCCGGCCCCCGGTGTGTCCGGCGAGGAGGCCGCCGCCTGGCAGGACTTCGGCGCGGACGTGCCAAGCTCGCACCTGGAGCAGCTGCGGGAGCTGGTCGCGAGCATGCGCGCGGGGGAGCGTCCGCGCAGCAGCGGCGCCGACGGGCGCACCAGCCTGGAGCTGATCGCCGCGATCTACAAGGCGGCCTTCACGGACACCACGGTGAAGGCCGGCGAGATCGGCCCCGGAGACCCGTTCCACACGGCGATGCACGGCGGGGCGCCCGGCTGGGCACCCGTCACTCCCGTGGCGGCCGAGGAGGTGTCCGCATGACCTGGCTGCGAGTCGTGCACGCCCTCGGCGACCGCATCACGATCACCGAACGGGCCGGTGGCGTCGAGCTGTTGAGCTATGTGTACGCCCCGGAAGCGGCCTGGGAGTCCCCGAAGCCGTACATCCACCCCCTGCGCACCCTGGCGGGCGACGTCGTCACCGACTACCGGCCCAACGACCACCGCTGGCACAAGGGCCTGCAGCTGACGGCCTCGCACCTGTCGGGCGCCAACCTGTGGGGCGGCAACTCCTACGTCCACGGCGAGGGCTACCTCGAACTTCCCGAACGCGTCGGCTCGATGGCGCACGTCGCCTTCGACGAGGTGGCGGTTCACGACGACCGCGCGGTCATCGCGGAACGGCTGACCTGGCACCCGTACAGCGGGGAGCTGTGGGCCGACGAGGAGCGCCGTATCGAGATCCACGACCTCGACGCGGAGTCCGGCTCCTGGGCGCTGACCTGGACCAGCGCCGTCACCAACCGCCGGGACGAGCCGCTGAGCTTCGGCAGCCCGACCACCGCGGGGCGTGAGATGGCCGGCTACACCGGCCTGTTCTGGCGCGGCCCGCGCGCCTTCCGTGACGGCCGGATCATCGGCCCCGACGCCGAGGGCCCCGGCCTGATGGGCGAGCAGGCGCCGTGGCTCGCCTTCTCGGGCGAACACGACGGCAGCGACGGCCACGCGACCCTGGTCTTCGCGCACGCCCCCGAGAACGACCACCTGGGCGAGCGCGGTACGCACCCCGCCCACTGGTTCGTACGCAACGAGCCGTTCGCCGCCGTCGCCCCGTCCTGGGCGTTCTACGACGAACTGGAACTCGCTCCCGGCGACACCCTCACCCGCCGCTACCGGATCGTGGTGGCCGACGGACGGTGGGAGCGGGAGGAGATCACCAAGTACCTGGAGGCGCATCCGTGGTGAGCACAGGGGAGTTCACGGGACTGCCGGGCGGGGTCGCCGTCTCGCACCTGTCCGTCTACGACTGGCCGGCCGTCGACGGTGTCTGCGGCGGGACTCCCCATATGCACCTGACCTGTTCGGAGGCGTATGTCGTCACCGGCGGCCGGGGTGCGGTGCAGACCCTCACGACGTCCGGGTACGAGGTCACGCCCCTCGTACCCGGAACGGTCGCCTGGTTCACGCCGGGCACCATCCACCGCCTGGTCAACGAGGACGACCTGCGCATCACGGTGCTGATGCAGAACAGCGGCCTTCCGGAGGCGGGCGACGCGGTCCTGACGCTGCCGCCGCAGTACCTGACGGACGCGGAGACGTACGCCGCCGCGACCAGGATTCCGACGGATGTGCCGCAGGAGGAGCAGGAGCGGTTCGCCCGCGCCCGCCGGGACCTCGCCCTGGAGGGCTACCGGGCGCTGCGCGAGGCTGACGGCTCCGAGGCGCTGGCGGCCTTCCACCGCGCCGCCGCGGCACTGGTACGCCCCCGGCTCGCCGAGTGGCGCGAACGCTGGCGGCAGGGTGCGGAGGCGGCCGCCGCAGCCACGGGGGAGCAGCTCGACCGCCTGGAAAAGGGCGACGCCGGCCATCTCGCGGAGGCCGTCGTACGGGCCGAACTCCCTTCGGTGTACGGGAAGTTCGGGATGTGCGGGCGGTTGGACGTGTACCGGGCCGACTAGGCCCTGGCGCTGCTGCGCCTCACGGCGTTGCAATGGCTGTCGTTGATGCGGCGCGGAGCGCTGCGCTCTGCTGCCCCGTGATGCGCTGGATCACGAACAGCACAAGGACGGCCGCGGCGAGGTTCAGCGCCTCCGAAACCACCAGGAGGGGCATCGAGGTCCCGCCCCCGAACCGGGATGCCAGGGCGGTCACGGTGTGCCCGGCCCACGCTGCCCACCAGACGTTCACCAGGATCTCGTCGCGGCCCTTTTCCGCCGTCCGAAGGCTGCTCGCACGGTGGACGTCGAGGACGAGTCCGCGCGGGACCCACAGGTTGACCACCGGTATCAGCCAGGCCACAACGGCCCATACGCCGGGTTCCGAGGCGGCACCGGGAGAAAGGACCCGTGCGTTTCGCCGGCAGCGGCTGAACCACACCAGGAAGAGCACGGCCGCCGCGGTCATGAGGTTCACGAACACCATCGATCTGAAGCCGAATCTGTTCAGCGACGCGTTCGTGGGATGCAGCTGATGAGCTCTCAGGGCCAGTGCCCGGAACACGTCCGCGACGGCTGCCGCAACTATCGCGGCCTGCGCGAAGCGGGCGAGGAGCCATGGTGCGTTCATGACAGGGCTGCTCAAGGTGCCGACCGGGCTGTTCACAGTGAGGGACCTACTTTTTCGCGGGCGGCACGCACTGTGGCGGCGCAGCAGCGGGAACGGGCGACTCGGATCATAGATCGCCCCGCGCTCTCGCGGGCGGGCGTTGTCGCAACCCCGGCAGCCGCCGGGCAAGGCGCTTGCTGATCTCGGTTCGTTCGGGTCAGGCCGCCGTGGGTCCCGCCACCGTCCACCCCTCGGCCTGCGGGTGCGCGGTGAGGTCCTGGTGGTGCACCGGATCGCCGCAGGCCCGGCAGGTGACGACCGGGACCAGTTCGTTGCCGCAGATGTGCTCGACCACCATGGGGAGGTCGACCCCGCCCCGGAGGTGGCGGTCGCCCCACTCCTTGAGGGTCATCAGGACCGGCTCCAGCTCCAGCCCCGCCTGCGTGGGCCGGTACTCGAAGCGCTGCGGCCGCTCGCTGTAGGCGCGCTTCGTCAGGATCCCGGCGTCCACCAGGCGGCGCAGCCGGGCGGCGAGGACGTCGCGAGGGGCACCGATGTTGCGCACCAGCTGGTCGAAGCGCCCGTTGCCCAGGCACACCTCACGCAGGACGAGCAGGGAGTACTTCTCGCCCACCACCGCCAGCGCGTCGGCGATGGAACAGGGGCGCGGGTCTTTGGTGGCGGCCATGACGCCCAGTCTAGTGGAGGGTTTGTTTTTCCAACCTTCAGAGTTATGGTGAGTTTGGATTTCCTACTCACGAGTAGTTCCTGCTCGCGAGTAGTTCCCGTCGATCCGCCGTGGAGGCATGCACATGCGTGACGCAGTCATCGTCGAAGCCGTACGCACCCCGATCGGCAAGGGCAAGCCGGGCGGCTCCCTCGCGCACGTCCACCCCGTGGAGCTCCTCGCTCACACCCTGCGCACCCTCGTCGACCGCTCCGGCGTCGACCCGGCACTGATCGACGACGTCATCGGCGGCACCGTCGACCAGGTCGGCGAGCAGGCCATGAACACCACCCGCTACGCCGTGCTGTCGGCGGGCTTCCCGGAGACCGTCCCCGCGACCACCGTGGACCGCCAGTGCGGCTCCTCCCAGCAGGCCGTGCACTTCGCCGCGCAGGGCGTCATCTCGGGCGCCTACGACCTCGTCGTCGCCTGTGGCGTGGAGTCGATGAGCCGGGTGCCGATGTGGTCGAACGTGCCGCCCGGCAAGGACCCCTTCGGCCCCGGCGTCGCCGAGCGCTACCCGGAGGGCCTGGTCCCACAGGGCATCAGCGCCGAACTCATCGCCGCCAAGTGGTCGATCACCCGCGACCAGATGGACGCCTTCGCGGTCTCCTCGCACCGCAAGGCCGCCCAGGCCTGGGCCAACGGGCTCTTCGACGCCGAGGTCGCGCCCCTGGAGGGCGTCACACGCGACGAGTGCGTACGGCCGTCCAGCACCACCGAGATCCTCGCCGGCCTCAAGCCCGCCTACCACGACCCGGCCTTCGCCGAGCGCTTCCCGCAGATCGAGTGGAACGTCACCGCCGGCAACGCCAGCCCCGTCAACGACGGCGCCTCCGCCGTGCTGATCACCTCCAGCGAGACCGCGGCCCGCCTCGGCCTGCGCCCGCTCGCCCGGCTGCACAGCTTCGCCGTCACCGGCTCGGACCCGCTGCTGATGCTCACGGGCGTCATACCGGCGACCGAGAAGGTGCTGCGCAGGGCCGGCCTGACCCTCGACGACATCGACCTGTTCGAGGTCAACGAGGCGTTCTCCAGCGTCGTCCTGGCCTGGCAGCAGGAGACCGGCGCCGACCTCGCCAAGGTCAACGTGCACGGCGGCGCGATCGCGATCGGCCACCCGCTCGGGGCCAGCGGCACCCGTCTGACGACCACCCTGGTGCACGCCATGCGCGCGCGTGGCGCACGCTACGCCCTGCAGACCATGTGCGAGGCGGGCGGACTGGCCAACGCGATGATCCTGGAAGGCGTGTAGCGGGCCCTCAGCGTCCGCGCAGCTGATGCCGCTTGCGCCAGGCCACCACCGCGGCCACCAGGGCCGGTACGGCGATACAGGCCATGGCGATCAGGAAGGCGGGGGAGGTCGGTGCGGAGGCGCGGGCACCGGCGACGGCGTACGCGGCGGTGTTCGGTACCGAGCCGAGCGCCGTCGCGAGAACGAAGGGCACCCAGCCCATGCGGGAGACGGCGGCGCAGTAGTTCGCAGCCCAGAACGGCACCCCGGGGAACAGCCGGGCCGCCATCATCGAACGGAACCCGTGCCGGCTGAGCTGCCCGTCCGCCGCCTTCAGCAGCCGGCCCCGCAGCAGCGGGCGCAGCGCGTCCTGCCCCAGCATCCGGCCCAGTCCGAAGGCGACCCCGGCGCCGAGCACCGTACCCGCAAGGGCCGTCCCGGTCCCCAGCTGGGAGCCGAAGAGCGCGCCCGCCCCGAGGTTCAGCAGCGGCCGCGGCACGAACGCCACGGTGCACAGCCCGTACGCCGCCGCGAACACCATGGCCGCCGCTGCCCCGCCGAGCTGCGGCGGCCAGCCGTTCGCCAGCATCCGCTGTGGCTGGAAGAGCAGCACGGCACCGGCGGCACTCGCGAGCAGGACGACGAGCAGGGACAGCCGCGACCACGGCGAGAGCAGCACGCGCGTGCAGCGCGCGCCGAGACTCGTCGGTGGTACGGGTACGGCGACGGCGAGCTCCGTGGCGGCGGCCCGGGGAGAGGCCGTGGCGGTGCCCCCAGAGCGGGTGGTGGCATCGAGCATCCGGTGACACTAACCGACAAATGTGTGTGATCGCCGTATGGTTCGTCCCATGAGCGTCACAGGTGAGGTCACACCGCATGTGC
Organism: Streptomyces sp. NPDC001604; assembly: GCF_042893475.1. NCBI lineage: Bacteria > Bacillati > Actinomycetota > Actinomycetes > Kitasatosporales > Streptomycetaceae > Streptomyces > Streptomyces sp. NPDC001604. Next base: position 69,316 of record NZ_JBIAUY010000012.1, read on the forward strand.
CGTTCAGCACACTCGCCGACACCGTGCTGGAGCGGCTCACCGCCACCTACGCCGCCGCTGCCGACCCGGAGCGTGCCGAGTCCATGCGCGCGTACATGAAGGATGTGGCCCCCTTCCTGGGTCTCATCACGCCGGTGCGCCGGACCCTGTCCCGCACCGTCGTGGCGGGCCTGCCGCGCCCCGACGAAGGCGACTGCACGGCGATCGCCCTGCGCTGCTGGCAGTTGCCCGAGCGCGAGTACCAGTACTTCGCCGTCGACTATCTGCGCCGCCACGCGCGCGTGTGCACCTCCGGCTTCCTGCCGGTGGCCCGGCACCTCGTCGCCACGGTCCCCTGGTGGGACACCGTCGACCTCCTCGCAGCCCATGTCGTGGGCGCCCTGGTCGCGGCCGACCCGAAGCTAACCGCGGACATGGACCGCTGGATCACCGACGACAATCTGTGGATCGCCCGCACCGCCCTGCTCCACCAGCTGCGCTACAAGGAACGCACCGACGCCGAGCGGCTCTTCGGCTACTGCCTGCGCCAGTCCGGGCACCCCGACTTCTTCATCCGCAAGGCCATCGGCTGGTGCCTGCGCGAGTACGCCAAGACCGACCCGGAGGCCGTACGGGCCTTCCTGGTCAGGGAACGCGGCCGGTTCGCGCCGCTGTCGGTCCGGGAGGCACTGAAGAACATCGGGGCCTGAGCCGTTTCGGCCCGAACTCCCATGACCTGAAAAATCATTCGACGCCGGGCAGAGCGTCGGCAATGATCGGCGTCATGTTCCGGTACGCCTTCCACCTCGCAGCATCCGCAGTCGCGGATGCCCCGAAGGCTGCCGTTCCGACTTTCGTCGCCGCAGTCGACGGCGCCCGAAGCTGACCCTCTCCGGATCGTCCGGCGGACCCCGCAGGGGGAGGGTCGGCGAGTCCTCTGGGGTCCCCATCTCTCTGCACCGCTCTACGAAGAGGCTTCGAGGTATCGCCATGCCCAAGACGGCGTACGTGCGCACCAAACCGCATCTGAACATCGGCACCATGGGCCACGTCGACCACGGCAAGACCACCCTGACCGCCGCCATCACCAAGGTGCTGGCCGAGCGCGGCACCGGCACCTTCGTGCCGTTCGACCGCATCGACCGCGCCCCGGAGGAGGCCGCGCGCGGCATCACCATCAACATCGCGCACGTCGAGTACGAGACCGACACCCGCCACTACGCGCACGTGGACATGCCGGGTCACGCCGACTACGTCAAGAACATGGTCACCGGCGCCGCGCAGCTCGACGGGGCGATCCTCGTCGTCTCCGCGCTCGACGGGATCATGCCGCAGACCGCCGAGCACGTGCTGCTCGCCCGGCAGGTCGGCGTCGACCACGTGGTGGTGGCCCTGAACAAGGCGGACGCGGCCGACGAGGAGCTGGTGGAACTCGTCGAACTGGAGGTCCGTGAGCTGCTCACCGCGCATGGCTACGGGGGCGACGCCGTACCCGTCGTACGGGTCTCGGGGCTGAAGGCCCTGGAGGGCGACCCGCGGTGGACGGCGTCCATCGCGGCGCTGCTCGACGCCGTGGACACGTATGTGCCCATGCCCGAGCGGTACGTGGACGCGCCGTTCCTGATGCCTGTCGAGAACGTCCTCACCATCACCGGCCGTGGGACTGTCGTCACGGGCGCGGTGGAGCGCGGTGTCGTCCGCCTGGGCGACCGGGTCGAAGTGCTCGGCGCCGGGCTGGAGAGTGTCGTCACCGGCCTGGAGACCTTCGGCAAGCCCATGGAGGAGGCGCAGGCCGGCGACAACGTCGCGCTGCTGCTGCGCGGGGTCCCGCGGAACGCGGTCCGGCGCGGACACGTCGTGGCGGCGCCCGGCAGCGTGGCACCGAACCGCCGCTTCTCCGCGCGCGTGTACGTCCTGTCGACGCGCGAGGGCGGACGCTCGACCCCGGTGTCGAGCGGCTACCGGCCGCAGTTCTACATCCGCACCGCGGACGTGGTCGGCGACGTCGACCTCGGCGAGACGGCCCTCGCCCGGCCCGGCGACACCGTGACCATGACGGTCGAGCTCGGCCGCGACGTGCCGCTGGAGCCGGGTCTCGGCTTCGCGATCCGCGAGGGCGGCCGCACGGTCGGCGCGGGCACGGTGACGTCGGTCGGCTGAATGTGCACGGCGCTCGCTTCTTCGGGAGCGGGCGCTGTGTGCTGAGTTGTGGGTGCCGGGGGCGGTTGTGGGGTGTGGTGATGCGGCGGTGGGGCTGGGTGGCGTCGTGTTTGCGGGGGCGGTTCGGTTTCGCGAGTCGGTGAGGGGGCTGCATGGTGGGCGCGGGCACGGTGCGTCGGTCGGCTGAGCACGTGCGGGGCTCGCTTCTTCGGGGGCGGGCGCTGTGTGCTGAGTTGTGGGTGCCCGGGGGCCGTTGATGCGGCGGTGGGGCTGGGTGGTGTCGTGTTTGCGGGGGCGGTTCGGTTTCGTGATTCGGTGAGCGGGGCCGCACGCGGGCGCGGGCACTGTGACGTCGGTCGGCTGAATGTGCACGGCGCTCGCCTCCTCGGGGGCGGGCGCCGCGCATCCGGCCGTCCGGAGCCGATTGTCAGTGCCGTGCGCAAGACTTGATCGCACACGCAGTCGTGGGTGGTGGAGAGACCGGGGGAGACCATGGCGGGCAGGGCGTTGGTACTCGGCGGCGGGGGCGTCGGCGGCATCGGATGGCTGGCCGGGATGGTGTACGGGCTGTCCGAGGCGGGCGTCGATCTCGGCGACGCCGACGCGGTGTTCGGCACGTCGGCAGGATCGACGGTGGCGGCCCAACTCCTGGCGCTGCGCACGCCCCAGGAGCTCTACGAGCGTCAACTGGCCGAACCCGAGGGCGAAATACCCGCACGCATGGGCCCCGGTGTGCTCGCCCGCTTCGTCTGGGCCGCCCTCACCTCACGCACACCCGAGGCCTACGGCCGCAAGCTCGGCCGGATGGCGCTGCGTGCGCGGACACCCTCCGAAGCGACCCGCCGGGCAGTGATCGAGAGCCGCCTGGTGTCTCCTGGGTGGCCGGACGGTCCGCTCCGGATCACCGCCGTCGATACGGCCACCGGGACGCTCCGGGTGTTCGACAGGGACAGCGGCGTGCCCTTGGCGGACGCCGTCGCCGCGAGCTGCGCGGTACCGGGCGTCTGGCCGACCTGGCCCATCGAGGGCCGCCGCTGGACGGACGGCGGCGTGTACTCACCGGCCAACGCCCACCTGGCGAGCGGATACGAACGCGTCGTCGTCCTGGCCCCCATCGCCTCGGGCGGCGGCCCCCTCGCCTCGGCGGCCGACCAGGGCAGACGGCTCACCGAGCAGGGCGCCCGGGTCGCGGTCGTCACACCCTCGGCGACCGCGAAGGACGCGATCGGCCCCAACGCACTGGACCCTGCGGTCCGGGCGGCCTCGGCACGGGCGGGACGCGAACAGGCGAAGGAGCACGCAAGACAGGTGGGGGAGGTCTGGGGCGCCTGAACCCGCGAGCCCGGACCGCACGCCCGTGGCCCCCGCTCCCGGCAGAATGGACCCGTGGACGAGCCGATACCCGTGACCCGAGACGTCGATCACGGCACCGCCAAGCTGATGCCCGACGTCGACCGGAAGCGGGCCTGGCTGCTGACGGTCGACGGGGCGCCGCAGTCGTACGTGGACCTGGACGAGCCGGCCCACCTGGAGTTCGAGTACGCACGACGGCTCGGGCACGTCCTGGACACCGTCGCCGAACCGGGCAGCCCGCTGGACGTGCTGCACCTCGGCGGCGGCGCGCTCACCCTGCCCCGGTACCTGGCCGCCACCCGGCCCGGCTCGCGACAGGTGGTCGTCGAGGCGGACCGCGCCCTGCTGGAACTGGTCCTGGAGCACCTGCCGCTCCCGGACGGCTCGGCCGTCACCCTGCACACCGCCGACGCCCGCACCTGGCTGGAGGCGGCCCCCTCGGACTCGGCGGACGTGATCGTCGCCGATGTCTTCGGCGGCTCCCGCGTGCCGGCGCACCTCACCTCCGTGGCCTACGCCCACGAGGCCGCCCGGGTGCTGCGCGACGGGGGCGTCTACCTGGCCAACCTCGCCGACGCCGCGCCCTTCGCCTTTCTCCGTTCCCAACTCGCCACCTTTGCCACTCAGTTCGAGGAGCTGGCGATGATCGCCGAACCGGCCGTCCTGCGCGGGCGGCGCTTCGGCAACGCCGTACTCGTCGCCGCACACCACCCCGTCGACGCGGCCGCCCTGGCCCGGCTCACGGCAGCCGACCCCTTTCCGGCACGGGTCGAGCACGGGCCCGGGATCCGCGGCTTCATCGCGGGTGCGCGCCCGGTGCGGGACGAGGACGCCGTGCCGTCACCCGAGCCGCCCGCCGGGGCGTTCGGAATCGGCTGAACCGTCCGGGGCGCTCGGCAAACCCGGCACCGCGGGTCTGGGCTCCGCCGCGGGTTGGGCACGTCCGGCACGCGTACCACCGCTGCCCGACAGCCCCCTGGCCAGCGAAGACTACTCGTGGGTAACATGCTCGTCATGAGCGCAGACCAGATGTCGATCGGCGAGATGCTCGCCGCGACGGTGCCGATGGCCCGGACCTTGAACCTCCAGTTCCTGGAGACCACGCCCGAGAAGGCCGTGGTGGCCCTGCCGGACCAGGGTGAGTACCACAACCACGTCGGCGGGCCGCACGCCGGCGCGATGTTCACCCTCGGCGAGACCGCGAGCGGGTCGATCGTGCTGGCCGCCTTCGGGGAGCAGCTCGCGCGGGCCGTGCCGCTCGCCGTGCGTGCCGAGATCGCGTACAAGAAGCTGGCGATGGGAGCCGTCACCGCCACCGCGACCCTCGGCCGCCCGGTGGCCGATGTCGTCGCGGAGCTGGATGCCGGGGAGCGGCCCGAGTTCCCGGTGTCGATCGAGATCCGGCGCGCGGACGGTGCCGTCACCGGCGAGATGACCGTGGTGTGGACCTTGCGCCCCAACGGCTGAGCGCTGCCTGCACAGCTGAGCGCTGCCTGCACACCGGGCCCGGAGGCGCCTCGCCTCCGGGCCCGGCGTGCTTCCAGGTTCTGTTACCCCGGGGCAAGACGGCTGAGGTCACAGCCCCCGAGGGAGCGCGGTCTCAGGCCGCCAGCGGACGCCGTCCGGAGCCGGTGCTTTCTTCCAGCCCGGCGACGAACTCCTTGAGCCAGGCGGTGAATTCGGGGCCGAGATCGTCGCGGTCGCAGGCGAGGCGGACCACGGTGCGCAGATAGTCGGCCTTGTCGCCGGTGTCGTAGCGCAGACCGTCGAAGACGACGCCGTGCACCGTGCCGCCCGCGGCCAGTTCCTGGAGGGCGTCGGTGAGCTGGATCTCGCCGCCGCGGCCGGGCGGGGTGCGCTCCAGGGTGTCGAAGACGGCCGGATCGAGGACGTAGCGGCCGATGACGGCGTAGCTGCTGGGGGCGTCCTTGCGGGACGGCTTCTCGACAAGGCCGGTGACGCGGACCACGCCGTCCTCGCCGGTCGCCTCGATGGCGGCGCAGCCGTAGAGGTGGATCTGCTCCGGCGGGACCTCCATGAGGGCGATGACGCTGCCCGCGTACCGGTCCCGCACGTCGAGCATGCGGCTGAGGAGGGTTTCGCGGGGGTCGATCAGGTCGTCGCCGAGCAGGACGGCGAAGGGCTGGTCGCCGACGTGGCGGCGGGCGCACAGCACGGCATGGCCGAGACCCAGGGGCTCGCCCTGGCGCATGTGGTGGATGTCGGCCAGGCGGGCGGGGTTGCGCACGGCGTCCAGACGTACCGCGTCGCCCTTGGCTGCAAGCGCCTGTTCCAGTTCGAAGGCGTGGTCGAAGTGGTCCTCGATGGCGCGCTTGTGGCGTCCGGTGACCATGAGGACGTCCTCGAGCCCGGCCGCGGCGGCCTCCTCGACGACGTACTGGATGGCCGGCTTGTCGACGACCGGCAGCATCTCCTTCGGGGTCGCCTTGGTCGCGGGCAGGAAACGGGTGCCGAGGCCGGCGGCGGGAACCACGGCCTTGGTGACCGCACGGGGGGAAGTGGCGTGGGGGACGATCATGCGGCCCATGCTGGCGCGCACGGATGAGAGCCCGCAGAGAGAAACATGGGATCCCGCTGTGGGTCCGCCCGGCAGTGGAGGTTTCGTGTACCAAGCTCCCGGGGGTGTGCACAACGCGTCGGCCGCCCTACGGTGTTTCGAATACGGGTGCGGATACCGCCGGTAACTTATTTGAAGTTGCCGCGTTTTGAACTTTCGTCACTCGAACTTCTTGTTTCCTGTCCGTCAATTGTGCGAAAGTGAGCGGCCTTGTAGCGGTCCCAGAACCTGACCCGACATAGGTATGCACCAAAGAGGCGCCTGCTTTCCGATGGACGCGAAATCCGCCTACCGTCCTGCGGCTTGGAAGGAAATGGTTCAGTGCAATCCCCCAACCCCCCACGACCGCCGTACCCGCCCCGTCCCGGATCGGGGCCTGCCGAGTCCGACCGCAACCTCATCGCACAGCTGGGCCCGGGTGCCGCGGGAGCCCGTGCGGGTGCACTGCTGCTGGCCCGGCACTGGCGGGCCACATACGACTACGCAGTCATATGCCTTGCCTCCGGGGAGAGTCCGGCATCCATGGCCGCGGCCGCCGCGTTCCACCGGGTGCTGGGCCGGCCGGGCGGCGGCGCCCTGCGACCCCAACTCCTCGTGGCCGTACGGGACACCGTCAAGGAGTGGGCCGCGGATGACGGTATTTCCGCTCTTCTGCCGGAACTCCGCAAACCGACCGGCGGGCGTGGACTGCGTGCCGCGCGGTCCGCGACGCCCGAAAGGCGGCACATCGCCGAGCGGGCATTCCAGGCCCTTCCGGGAGCCTCGCAATGCCTCCTGTGGCACTCGGAGGTCGAGGCCGAACCCATAACCGTACCGGCTGGTCTGTTGGGAGTGGATGCGCCCACCGCGTCGGCCGCTCTGGAGCAGGCGCGCGAGCAATTCCGGGTGGGCTGTGTGCGCGCCCACCGGGAACTCGCACCCGGTAAGGAATGCCGCTTCTACAACCGCCTCCTCGACGTCCCGATACGCCGCGGCGGTGCCCTGCTCCCGGATGTCCAGCAGCATCTGATGGAGTGCCGGTACTGCCGTCACGCCGCCGAACAGCTCAGTCATTTCGAGGACGGCCTGGAGGTGCTGCTCGCGGAGACCGTGCTCGGCTGGGGCGCCCGGCGCTATCTCGACTCCCGCCCCGGCCGCGGCGGAGACCTGGCGGTCACGCCCGGGCGCGGCAGCGCGCGTCCCGGCGGCGGGCGGCACCGGCCCGACTCGTCGCGCAAGCACACCAAGGCCGTCGCCGTGGGAGTCGGTCTGACGACGCTCGTCCTGCTGGCCACGGTGCTCGTCAGCAAGGGCTGGTCCGACGACAACGCTGTCCCCGACTCCGGAGTCACCTGGGGAGCGCCCAGCAGCAGCACCCTGCACCCCTCGCCCCCCGCGGCCGGCACCTCGTCGGTGCACTCCCCCTCGCCCGCGTCCGCGGGGCGGCCCGTCGAGGTCGGACGCGGCAGGCTCCGCAACCCGGTGGCCGGACTCTGCCTCGACGTCCAGGGCGGCCGGCCGAGGCCCGGTGCCGCGGCCGTGCTCGCGGCCTGCTCCGCGGCCGGGTCGCAGCAGTGGTCGTACCAGGACGACGGTCTGTTGCGCAGCGACGCCGACCCCACCCTGTGCCTCGACTCGGACGCCGACAGGAACTCGGTGACCCTGGCCGACTGCGTGGCACACGCGGGCGAGGTGCGCTACGACCTCACGGTCCGCGGGGAGCTCCTGCTGCGCGGCGGCAAGGGACTGCTCGTGGCACCGGGCAGGCGGACGGACGTCCTCGTCACCGCACGGGACGGTTCGGGCGGGCAGCGGTGGACGCTTGAAGTCGGCCTCGACGGCCGTACGGAGAAGCAGGACGGATCGCAGGACAGCGGTCGCCCCGCGGGCCGGAACTCTCCCCGCGGCGTAACCGAGCGGCCCGGCTCTCCGGCCCTGCAGCCGAAGTCCGGGAGCGAGTCCTACCACGGGCAGTACGAGGAGCGGTTCGCCCAGGTCAGCAGGGAAACCGAGCCTTCCGGCCCGCCGGCGCCCCTTGACCGGGTGCGCACGCTCCCGGCTGACGCACTGGGCACGGTCACCTCCGTCGCGGGCCGGGCCGCAAAGCTCGGGACCACCCTGCACTGATCCATGCAGCCATAGGGACATGTCCACGCAGACATAGGGACATGTCCACGCAGACACAGCGACATACAACTCATCTGGGGCTGCCTCTTCGGAGCGGCCCCAGCTTCGTTTCTTGTCGGCGTCAGAGTGTTTCTTGTTCGCTTCATTGACACGAGTCACCAACGGTCATAGTTTTCCCGCCGCGCCCACGGTGCCCTACGGGGTGTCAGGTCGGTCCTGAAGCAGACTGCGTTCAGATGCCGAACGCAGTCCGGGCCGCCGGGCGTGCCTGCGGTTCACAACGTCGTGCCCGCACACCGAAGGAGTGACGGCCCATGACCGACACTGTCTCGCGGAGATCCGCACTGCGTCTGCTCGGCGGCGCGATCGCCGTCGCCGCGGCGGCCACCAGCGGTCTCACACCCCCCGCGCACGCGCTGGACAGACCCGAGGCGGGGGCCGGCTCCCGCGTCGAAGGCCTGATCGGCAAGCTCACGCTCGACGAGAAGATCTCCCTCCTGCACGGCGCCACCGACGCCAAGTCGCTCGGCCAGGCGGGCTATGTCCCCGCCGTCGAGCGCCTCGGGATCCCCTCGCTCCGTCTCGCCGACGGCCCCGCCGGCGTCCGCGTCACCCGGCATGCCACCGCCCTGCCCGCCCCCGTCCTGCTGGCCTCCGCCTTCGACCCGGACCTGGCCCGCCGCTACGGACAGGTCATCGGCCGCGAGGGCCGCGCCCTCGGCCAGGACGTCCTGCTCTCCCCGATGGTCAATCTGATCCGCACCCCGTACGCGGGCCGCAACTTCGAGACCTTCAGCGAGGACCCGCTGCTCGCCTCCGGCATGGTCGCCGCCGAAATCAGGGGCATCCAGGGCGAGGGCCTCATCGCCACCGTCAAGCACTACGCGCTGAACAACCAGGAGAAGGACCGCATGTCGATCGACGTGCGCGTCGACGAGCAGACCATGCACGAGATCGAACTGCGCGGCTTCGAGGCGGCCGTCGGCGCCGGCGTGGGTGCCGTGATGGGCGCCTACAACAAGGTCAACGGCACGTTCTCCTGCGAGAACAAGACCCTGCTCACGGACATCCTGCGCGACCGGTGGGGCTTCGACGGGTGGGTGATGACCGACTGGTTCGCCGCGCACAGCACCGTCGCGGCGATCACCGCCGGCCTCGACATGGAGATGCCCGACGGCACCCACTTCGGTACGGCGCTCAAGTCGGCCGTGCGGAGCGGCAGCGTCCCCGAGCGATATGTCGACCGTTCCGTACGCCGCATCCTCACCGTCATGGACCGCTTCGGCCTCCTCGACGGCAGTGCCCCACCGCGCCCCGACCGCGATGCGGCGGCGGGCGCCGCCGTAGCACTGGAGGTCGCCAAGGCCGGCGCGACCCTCCTGCGCAACGAGCGCCACACGCTGCCCCTGGCCCGCGGCGGCACCGTCGCGGTGATCGGCCCGACCGGCACCCTGCCCTTCGTCAGCGGCGGCGGCAGCGCACACGTCGTGCCGGACCACGCCGACAGCCCCCTGGACGCCATCAAGTCCCGTGCGAGGAAGGTCTCTTACTCCCTCGGCGAGGATCTGTTCGGCAAGGCGATCCCGGCGTCCGCGCTGAGCCCCGCCTTCGACAGCGAGGGGCAGGGGGTCGACGCGGGCAAGATCTGGACGTACGACGGGACGCTCACCGTCCCCGAGGACGACGAGTGGACCTTCGTCCTGCACTTCTCGTCCGCGCCCACGGCCCGCCCCAAGGTCCTCCTCGACGGCACGGAGCTCTTCCCGCAGGCCTCCGGATACGGCGAGTTCTTCACGGGCGGGCTGGTCTCGGCCGCCCCCGACGGCCTGTCGGTGCGCCGCAAGACCCTCACCCTCGCCAAGGGCGCCCACACGCTGAAGATCACAGCCCAGGGAGGAGCCGACGGTCTGCTGTTCCGGCTGCGGCGCAGCACCGGCGCGACCCGCGCACAGGACGTCGCCGAGGCCGTCAGGGCCGCCCGCGCCGCCCGCGACGTCGTCCTCTTCGCCTACGAGGACGCCACCGAGGGCCAGGACCGCACCACGATCGCCCTCCCCGGCCACCAGCGGCAGCTGATCGAGGCCGTCACCGCGGCCAACCCGCGCACCACAGTCGTCCTCAACACCTCGTCCGCGACCTCGATGCCCTGGCTGCGGCGCACCGGCGCCGTGCTCCAGATGTACTACCCCGGTCAGGAGGGTGCGGCCGCCACCGCCGCTGTCCTGTACGGCGAGTGCGACCCCGGAGGCCGCCTCACCCAGTCCTTCCCGGTCGACGACGAGCACCACCCGGTTGCCGGGGACCCGCGCCGCTACCCGGGCGTGGACGGCACCGAGGAGTACTCCGAAGGCATCCACGTCGGCTACCGCTGGTACGACGCCGAAGGAGTGCGGCCCCTGTTCCCCTTCGGGCACGGGCTCTCGTACACCTCCTTCTCGTACGAGGACCTGCGGGCCCGCGGCACGAAAGACGGCATCGAGGTCTCCTTCACCGTCCGCAACACCGGCCGGCGCGAGGGCGTGGCGGTGCCGCAGGTGTACGTCGGGCCGTCTCCGGACCTCCGACTCGACCAGGCGGTACGGGTGTTGGGCGGTTACCGGCGGCTGACCCTGCGGGCGGGGGAGCGACGGCGGATCGCCGTGGAAGTCACCGCGCGCACATTGTCCTCATGGGATCCGAAGCGTCACGATTGGGTGCTCGGGACCGGCCGGCGCACCCTGTGGGTCGGGGCGTCCTCGCGTGATCTCCGGTTGCGTACGAACGTGGAGGTGGGCACGTGATACGACGCATCGTCATCGGCCTGACGGCCCTCGCGGCGGCCCTCGTCGCACCCGTCCCGGCAGCGCAGGCCGCACCGTCCGGCGGCGACCCGGTCGTCCGCACCGACGCGGGGCTGGTGCGCGGCGAAACCACCGCCGAGGGACACCAGTTCCTCGGCATCCCGTACGCCCAGCCACCGGTCGGCAGGCTCCGCTGGCGCGAGCCTGTCGCCGTACGGCCCTGGAAAGGGGTGCGTTCCGCACAGGGCTTCGGCAACAAGTGCGTACAGACGTCGAGTTGGGACCCCGGCTACGAGCAACCCTCGTACACCGAGGACTGTCTCGACCTCAATGTGTACGTCCCCCAGGGCTCCGCCGGACGTTCGGTCCTGGTCTGGTTCCACGGCGGCGGACTGACCGCCGGGGCCGGCCAGGACGTCGTCCCCGACACCTTCGCGCGGCAGACCGGAACAGTCGTCGTGACGGTCAACTACCGCCTCGGCGCGATGGGCTTCCTCGCCACGTCCGGTCTCGACGGCGAGACGCACGACGGGGTCTCCGGCAACTTCGGCATGCTCGACCAGCAGGCCGCGCTGCGCTGGGTGCGCGCCAACATCGGCCGCTTCGGCGGCGATCCGGGCCGTGTCACCATCGCGGGCGAGTCGGCGGGCGGCCGCTCGGTCTGCAGCCAGCTGGCATCGCCCACGGCCAGGGGCCTGTTCCGCGGCGCGATCATCGAGAGCGGCGCCTACGACGACTGCAACGCCCGCACCCACCAGGACGCGGTGGCCCAGGGAGCCGACTTCGCCAAGAAGCTCGGCTGCACCACCGTGGCCTGTCTGCGCGGCAAGTCCGCCCGCGAGATCCTCGAGGCGCAGGGCGACTTCGACTGGAACCCGGTGGTCGGGGGTGCCTTCCTGCCCGTCCAGCCCGAACAGGCGGTCGCGAAAGGGACCGCGGCCCGGGTGCCGGTGATCAACGGCTCGAACAAGGACGAGGGCCGGCTGTTCGCCTTCTCCAGCTTCGACCTGAACGGCACACCGCTCACCGCAGAGCAGTACCCGCAGGTCATGCGGAACGACTTCGGCGAGCAGGCGCTGCAGCGCTATCCGGTGTCGGCCTACCCGACGCCGACCATCGGCTACGCCACCGCACTGGGCGACGTCCTGTTCAGCTGCCCGGCGCTGCGGCTCGACGGGCTGCTCGCCACCCGGGGCCCGGTCTACTCGTACGAGTTCGCCGACCGCACCTCCCCGCCCTTCGCCTCCCTGCGCAACCTGCACACGGACTTCGACTTCGGTGCGACGCACGTCGACGAGATCCAGTACCTCTTCAAGCACTTCGGACTGGAGAGCCCGCTGAACGCCGAGCAGAAGGCGTTGTCGCGGCAGATGGTCCAGTACTGGGGATCCTTCGTACGGGACGGTGTGCCGCGGGCGGCGGGGCAGCCCCCGATGCCCGCCGGCCCGGGCGTGGTCCTCTCCCTGAAGACCGCGTCCAAGGGGGGAAACACCCTGAGCACCACTGTCCATCAGGAACACCAGTGCGATCTGTGGGACGCCGCCTCGGCAGGGTGACCCGGTAGGCTTCCCGGCGTGCGCCCCCGTGCGGCGCACGCCGGGAACAAAGAACCAAAGGGTTACGAATCGGGAGGAACCGGCGTTGCACGTCCAGGAGTGGCTCGACACGGTGCCCGCGGCAGCCGTCTACGCCGTGGTGGCACTGGTCATCGGTCTGGAGAGCCTGGGCATCCCGCTGCCGGGCGAGATCGTCCTGGTCTCGGCCGCCCTGCTCTCCTCCCAGCACTCCGCCATCAACCCGATCGTGCTCGGCGCGTGCGCGACCGCCGGAGCCGTCGTCGGAGACTCCATCGGCTACGCCATCGGCCGCAAGGGCGGCCGCCCACTGCTCGCCTGGCTCGGCAGGAAGTTCCCCAGGCACTTCAGCGAGGGCCATGTCGCCACCGCCGAGAAGTCCTTCGAGAAGTGGGGCATGTGGGCGGTCTTCTTCGGCCGCTTCATCGCCCTCCTGCGCATCTTCGCCGGCCCCCTCGCGGGCGTCCTCCACATGCCGTACTGGAAGTTCCTGACCGCCAACGTCCTCGGCGGCATCTGCTGGGCGGGCGGCACGACGGCGGTCATCTACTACGTGGGCGTGGTCGCCGAGGACTGGCTGAAGAGGTTCTCGTATCTGGGACTGGCGATCGCGGTGCTCATCGGTCTCACGTCGATGCTGGTCATCAGGCGCAAGGCCAAGAAGGCACAGGCGGCTCGTCAGGAGCCGGAACCCGTACCCGCCGGGGACTGAAGCGCCGCCGCGACCAGCCCCTACCGGCCCGCACTATGCCTGATGGATCTCCCTGTGCGACTTGGCGAGCTCCGCATACAGGGTGCCGTTCAGCGTGACACCCTCACGCTCCTCCGCAGTCAGCTCCCGCTTCACCTTCGCCGGCACCCCCGCCACCAGCGATCCCGGCGGCACCTGCATCCCCTGAGGCACCAGGGCCTGCGCGGCCACCAGCGAGCCTGCCCCGATCACAGCCCCGTTCAGCACGGTCGCCCCCATGCCGATCAAGCAGTCGTCCCCGACGGTCGCCCCGTGCACCACCGCGTTGTGCCCCACGGACACACGCTCACCGATGCTGACGGGAAACCCCGGATCGGCATGAAGCGTGCTGTTGTCCTGAATATTGGCCTGAGCACCGACCGAGATCCGCTCGACATCCCCCCGCAGCACCGCCCCGTACCAGACGCTCGCCCCGGCCTCGAGCGTCACGTCCCCGATCACGGAGGCCGTCGGCGCCACGAAGGCCTCCCCGTCGATCTTCGGTTCCCGACCGCCGATACCCGTGATCAACGCCTTGTGCGTCATCGCCCTCTCCTCGTCGTCGACACAGCACGCACCGTAGGCGATGACCGCCCGGTGCCGGACGCCGGGGCCGCGCGTCACGAGCTGCGGTCCCTCGCCGGACGGCACGGTGCAGGCCGCTTGTCAGAACCGGTGGTACCGCACGGCGCTGGCCATCACGACGTCCTGGACCGAGGCATGGCGTCGGCTGAAGGGAATCCAGAGCAGTCCCACGGGGAGAGCGATGCACAGCACGGCCCGCAGCAGCGCGCGGGGGATGCCGAGCAGCCGCCCGGTGCGGCCGGTGACCTGCAGGCCGAGCAGCCAGTCGCCGACGGTGCCGCCGGTCGATGCCCAGCTCACGCCGAGATAGAGAACGGCGACAGCCCAGCCGAGCACCCCCGTCAGCCAGTCGGACAGGTCGGGCATACGGAACGGCGGCCCATCCACGAGCAGCCTCAGACCGCCGTATGCGAGCTGCACGGCGAGCCCGATGCCGGCCACCACGATCACGTCGACCAGCGCCGCGAGGCACCGCGACACGACTCCCGCGATGTCGCTCCCGGAGTCAGGGTCCCGCTGAGTCACGGTGGCTGCCCCTGCCCGTCGGGGTGTGCCGGAGCCACGCCGGGTCTGTGCAGCAGCCGGTCGGCGACGCGATTCACCATCCGGTCCGCCCGCATACTGCGCAGCCGCAGCGCGTCCACCGTCTCCTCGGCCATCCCGCCGCTGGTGTCCCGGACGATCCGCCCCAGGTCGATCTCCTCCAGCACCGCCCTGGTGAGCGAGACGAGGTCGATCCTGGCGATCACTGCGTCGAGGTCGAGCCGGCCGGCGATGCGGTCGACATCGATGCGTGCGGCGATCCGGTCCAGGTCCAGCCGGGCCGCGATCTCGTCCGCGTCCACGCGGGCCGCCACCCGGTTCACATCCAAGCGGTCGGCGATGCGGTCCACGTCGACCCGGTCCGCGATCAGGTCGATGTCGACCCGTCGCACGACCCGCATCACGTCCAGTCGGTCGGCGATCCGGTCGACGTCGATACGGCCCGCCAGGCCGTCGAGGTCGAGCCGGTCCACAACGGCCGTCGCGCTCGCGCGGACCAGACGGTCGACGAGCGGGGCGGCGGTCTCCAGCGCATATCGCGTCAGCCGTCCGGCGACGTCGAAGGGATCCACCAAGCTGCGCCAGCTCATCCCACCATCGCACCACAGCCCGGGCGCCTTCGCCTCATCCGTCACGGGTGATGCGCGCACGCTCGGTGGGGTGAAGATCACAGCTTCCGCAGCGCATCGGCGCCCCGCACGCTGAGTACGGTGACTCCGTGCCGAAGAGCAAGAACACGTTCTCATCCTGGCGGCGAAGCCTCGCGCAGCGCGCCGTCCATTCGGGCTGGGCCTGGGTGCAGCGCACGGGCTCGGTGACGGCCGAGCGCCCCGGCCGCTTCCGCTTCGGCTCGATCGGCGAAGCCACCCGGCTCGCCTTCCCGCTCGGCACCGTCTTCGGCGAAGCCTGGATCCACATCGGCTCCCACTGCATCGTCGGCGAGCAGGTCACCCTCACCGCGGGCCTGATGCCCGACCTGGACCTCGGCCCCGACCCGATCCTGCGCATCGGCGACGGTGTCGTGCTGGGCCGCGGCAGCCACGTCATCGCCGACACCACGGTGACCATCGGCAGCGACTGCTACTTCGGGCCCTATGTCTATGTGACGTCCACGAACCACTCGTACGACGATCCGCACGAGCCCATCGGCAAGCAGTGGCCGCGCATGGAGCCCGTGGAGATCGGTCCGGGCTGCTGGATCGGCACCGGTGCGGTGATCCTTCCGGGCGCGCGGATCGGGCGGAACGTGGTGGTGGCCGCCGGTGCCGTGGTCCGGGGAGAGGTGCCCGACCATGCCGTGGTGGCGGGTGCGCCCGCCCGCGTGGTACGCCGCTGGACGGCTGCCGACGGATGGCAGCCGCCGCTCAGGACGCCCGCGCCGGTGCCGATCCCCGACGGGATCACGCCCGAACAGCTGAGGGCCCTCTCGGAGCTGGACGAGGAGACGGTGGCGAGGCTGGCCGAGCTGGAACCGGAGCCCTAGCCGGTCCTAGCCCGTTGCCAGGAGCAGGGTGCCCACCAGGGCGAGGCCCGCGCCCGCCGCCTGGATGCCGCGGAGGCGCTCCCGCAGGAAGCCGCGTGCGGCGAGTGCGGTCACCACGGGGTAGAGCGAGGCGAGGACGGCGGCCACGGTGATCGGGCCGTGCTGGGCGGCGACCGAGTACGTGCCGTTCGCCGCGACGTCCGCGAGACCGACGAAGGCGAGCGCCGGGAGGGACGCCCAGGGGAAACCGCCGACCGGGAGGGCCTCGCCGCCCCGCTTCACGGAGGTGTGGAGCGCGATGCCGCCCGCGGCCACGTTCGTCAGGCGCTGGACGAAGAGGGCGAGGAAGAGGCCGGTGACGCTCCTGGACGCCTCGGTGATCAGCGCGAACACCGTGCCGAAGCCGAGGGCCGCGACGAGGGTGAGCAGGATGGCCTGACGCTGCACCGGGGCGCCCTTGAGCTGTGGTCCGCCCGCGAGGACGACGCCGGTCACTGCGACCGCGATCCCTGCGACCTGCGTCAGGCCCGGACGTTCGCCGAGGAGGAGGCCCACGCCCACCGGGACCGCCACGCTCAGGGTCGCGAGCGGGGAGACGACGCCCATCGGACCCAGCGCCAGGGCCTTGTAGAAGGAGAACAGGGCGACCGGTCCCACCAGTCCCGCGGCGAAGGCGAACCACAGCCGGGGACCCGCCTCGCTGAAGCCGCCCGTGGCCAGCACGATCGCCCCGAGCACGGTCGCGGCGATCCCCTGCGAGACGACGACCACCGTGAGCGCCGGAGTGCGCCGGGTCAGCAGTCCGCCGCCGAAGTCGGCAAGGCCCCACAGCAGGCTGGTGGCCAGGGCGAAGAATGCTGTCACGGGTCGCCTCGCAGTACAGTTCGGTGAACGATCGGGTGCACAACACCGTAGTTCAACGCAGTGAACCCTGTCATCCAGGATATTGACCTCGCAGTACATGGATATGGACGGAACGTGTCGGACCTCGATCTGCTGACCCAGTCCCTGGCCCGCAACGTCAAGCGCTGGCGAGGCGAGCGGGGCTTCACCCTGGACGCGCTCGCCGCCCGCGCCGGGGTCAGCCGAGGCATGCTCATCCAGATCGAGCAGGCCCGCACCAACCCGAGCATCGGCACGGTCGTCAAGATCGGCGACGCGCTCGGCGTCAGCGTGACCACTCTGCTCGACTACGAGCAGGGGCCGAAGGTGCGGGTCGTCCCGGCCGAGCAGGTGGTACGGCTGTGGCACACCGACGCGGGAAGCTACAGCCGCCTGCTCGCCGGGACCGAGGCGCCGGGGCCGCTGGAGATGTGGGACTGGCGGCTGATGCCGGGCGACAGCAGTGGCTCGGACCCGCACCCCGCCGGCACGGTGGAGATCGCCCATGTGACGGCGGGTGAACTGACCCTCACGGTGGAGGGCGCGGAGTACCGCGTCCCGGCCGGCGCGAGCGTCACCTTCGAGGCCAACGCCCCGCACAGCTACGGCAACCAGGGCGACGTGCCGATGGAGTTCGTGCTGGCGGTGTCCGTTCCGCTCGTGCGCTGAGGCGGCCCGGGACGCCCTGTTACCGTGCGGCCATGCGCCCACCCATCGGACACTTCGACATCGCGATCCCGGCCCCCGACGCTCTCGACCAACTCACCGGCCCGGTCGCCGAGGCCGTACGCCACTGGAGCGGCAGCGTTCCCGCCGACCAGATCGTCTACGTCGACACCGACCCGCAGTGGGCCGACACCGCCGTCTTCGTGGAGCACTACGGGCAGGAGCTGCTCGAGCAGTCGGCGAACTGCGTGGTGGTGGCCGGCAAGCGGGGCGGGGAGACGACACTCGCCGCGTGCCTCGTGCTCTCCACCTCACGGGTCGACGTCAACGGCGTCGTCCGCCGCCAACTCGGCGCCCGTAAGGCCTCGTTCGCGTCCATGGACATCGCGACGGGGGAGACCGGGATGGAGTACGGCGGCATCACTCCGATCGGCCTCCCGGGCGGCTGGCCGGTGCTGGTGGACTCGGCTGTCACCGAACTCTCCTACGTGCTGGTCGGCAGCGGGCGGCGCCGGGGGAAGCTGCTGGTGCCGGGGAAGGCGTTCGCGGAACTGCCGGGGGCGGTGGTGCTGGAGGGGCTTGGCGTCTGACGGCGCCGCGTCCCCTGCAGGAACCTGCCGTTTTCCATCTGCGGCATTCGTTGTGGCTGGTCGCGCCGTTCCCCGCGCCCCTTCGGGGGCGCTCCAGGACCGCACCGTAATCAGCTGAGGTCACCTAGTGCGTCGCATGATGCGCCAAGGCCAGGTGGGGGTCCTCCTCGCCCGGTGTCGGTGCCGGGTCGGCGTGGACCAGGGCCGCCGTCAGTTTTGGCACGGCGTGCAGCAGGGCGTGTTCGGCCTCGACCGCTATCCCGTGCGCCGTACGTACGGTCGCCTCGCCGTCCACGACCACCGCCACCTCGGCGCGCAGCCGGTGTCCGATCCAGCGCAGCCGCAGCTCACCGACCTCCCGCACGCCCGGCACCTCGCGCAGCGCCTGCTCGGCCCGGTCCACCAGTTCCGGGTCGACGGCGTCCATCACCCGCCGGAACACCTCCCGTGCGGCGTCCCGCAGCACCAGCGCGATCGCCGCGGTGATCGCCAACCCCACGAGCGGGTCGGCGAGTTGCCACCCGAGCGCCGAGCCGCCGGCACCCAGGAGCACGGCCAGTGACGTGAAGCCGTCCGTGCGGGCGTGCAGTCCGTCGGCGACCAGCGCGGCCGAGCCGATCTCCCGGCCCACCCGGATCCGGTGGCGGGCCACCCACTCGTTCCCGGCGAAGCCGACCAGCGCGGCCACCGCCACCGCCGGTATGTGCGCGACGGGACGCGGATCGAGCAGCCGCTCCACCGCCGCCCAGGCGGCGAACGCGGCGGACGCGGTGATCGTCAGCACGATCGCGATTCCCGCCAGGTCCTCGGCACGGCCGTAGCCGTAGGTGAAGCGGCGCGTGGCCGCCCGTCGCCCCAGCACGAACGCGATCCCCAGCGGTACGGCGGTCAGCGCGTCGGCGGCGTTGTGCACCGTGTCGCCGAGCAGCGCCACCGAACCGGACAGGACCACGACCACCGCCTGCGCCACGGCCGTCATGCCGAGGACGGCCAGCGAGACCCAGAGTGCACGCATGCCGCGGGCCGAGGACTCCAGTGCGGAGTCGAGCTTGTCCGCGGTCTTGTGGGAGTGCGGGGTGAAGAGGTGGCCGAGGCGGTGCCGCAGACCCGTCGGACGGTGGTCGTGCGAGTGCCCGTGATGGTCGTGGTGGCCATGGTGTCCGTGGTGTCCGTGGTGCCCGTGGTCGTGGTGCTCGTCATGGTGGTGGTGCCGGTCGCTCACGTGGGCCCCTTCCGGTGCGCGGTGGTGGACGCGGGACGCCCACGGGACCATTATGTGCGTATGAGCGCACGCATGCACCTATCAACTGCGAAGGATGCGCACCCGCGCACCCCGGGCGAGGAGCAGTTCGCACTCGCCGCCGAACTCCTGGCCCTGCTGGGCGACCGCACCCGCCTCGCGCTGCTGCATGCCCTGACCGGCGGCGAGGCAGACGTCACGACCCTCACGGAGGCGAGCGGGGCGGCCCGGCCGGCGGTCAGCCAGCATCTGGCGCGGCTGCGGCTGGCGGGCCTGGTGAACACCCGCAAGGAGGGCCGCAGGGTCGTCTATTCACTGCGCGACGGCCATCTGCGGCGGCTCGTGGACGAGGCGCTGAACGTGGCGGACCATCGCCTCAGCGACCGGCCGCTGCACGACTGAGGGCACGGGGCTCAGGACGCGGAGCTCTTGCCGAGGTACTGCTCCGCGAACGCCGCCGCGGCAGCCGGGGATTCGAAGATGCGGCGCAGCCGGGCCAGCGTCGTGCCCGCGCGGTAGGCGTCGCCCGACGACGCGCCGTGGTACACCTCCGACAGCCACTGCGAGAACTCCTGGTAGTCCCACACCCGTCCGAGGCAGGCCTCCGAGTAGCCGTCGAGGCCTCCGGTGTCGCCCTTGGTGAGGTACGTGACGAGCGCGTCGCCGAGCAGGAAGGCGTCGTGCAGGGCGAGGTTCATGCCCTTGGCCGCGATGGGCGCGGTGAGATGGGCCGCGTCCCCGGCCAGGAGGAGACGGCCGAACACCATGGGTTCGACCACGTAGTTGTGCATGTCGAGGACGCGCTTCTCGATCAGCCTGCCCTCCGTGAGCGGAGGCCGGTCCGCGGCGCCGAGCCGCTCCTGCAATTCGGCCCAGACGCGGTCCTCCGGCCAGTTATCCGGATCGTCGCCCGGCGGGCACTGAAGGTAGTAGCGGGTGACCTCGGGGCTGCGGGCCATGTGCCCGGCGAAGCCGTTCGGATGGATGCCGAACACCACGCAGTCGCTGGACGGCGGCGCCTCCGCGAGCAGCGCCAGCCAGCCGATGCCGTAGTCGTGCCGGGAGATACGGGCCTGCTGCGGAAGCACGGTCCGGGTCACCCCGCGTGCTCCGTCGCAGCCCGCCACGAAGTCGCAGTGCACGAGGGTGCGTCGACCGGTCTCGGGGTCGAGATACGACACCGCCGGCCGGTCCGTGTCCAGGCCGTGCAGCTGCACGTCCCGCACGCCGAAGCGGACGGCGCCGCCGCGCACGTCGGCGTACTCGCGCACCAGGTCCGTCACCAGCAACTGCTGCGGGTAGACGAAGTGGTGATGCCCTGTCAGGTCGGTGTAGGAGAACCGGTGCCGTCGCCCCTCGACGCGGAACTCGCACTGGGTGTGCAGCTGCGCCCTCTCCAGCAGATGGTCCGCGAGGCCCCTTTCCTGGAGCCCGCGCACGGCCCACTCCTCGAGCACACCGGCCCGCGGCCGCTGTTCGATGAACTCCCGTGCCTCGGCCTCCAGGACCAGGCAGTCGACCGACGCGGCCCGCAGGATGTTCCCGATGGTGAGACCGGCGGGGCCGGCGCCCACGATCACCATCGGAAAGTGTTGTGGGGACGGGGAGTTGGGGTGCGGCGTGGTGGGATTCACCGGCACATTATGACGGTGGCCCGTCAGCCACGGCAGGGAGCCGCGGCCGACGGGCCACCGTCAGAGGTGTTCGGTCAGTGCGCGGGAGCGTCGGTGACCACGACCTCCTCGATGCTCCGCTCGATCGCCTCGGGCTGCGAGGCGGTCGCCCGGGCCCAGTAGTAGATGACCAGCGAGAAGCCGGCGATGACCAGCATGTCCCACCACAGGCCGATGTTGCCCGTGCCGCCGAAGCTGCCCTGTGCGGAGATGAGGCCGATGCCCAGCAGATAGACCGGCAGCCACTGGGCGGCCTTGAAGTCCATGCGGGGCGCGTCGGGCTGGTTGGTGGCATTGGCCCACCAGGCGTATCCGCCGAGCAGCAGGTAGCCGAGGACGACAGCGACGCCCAGGCGCCACAGGATGTCCCAGCCGGACCAGTAGATGATCAGGTTGGCCACGACGAACGACAGCGGGGCGATCGCCTTGCCGGCGGGCAGCCGGTACGGCCGCTCGTGGTTCGGCAGCTTGTCCGCGAAGACGCCGTACGCCAGCGGTGCGCCCGCGTACATCAGGACGCTCGCGGAGGTGATGAAGCCGACCAGTTCCTGCCAGCTGGGGAAGGGCAGGAAGCAGACCACGCCGGTCACGAAGGAGATGATCAGGCCGAACCACGGCACCCCCCGCGAGTCGGTGCGGGCGAAGATCTTCGGTGCGTAGCCGTTCTTGGCCAGGCCGTAGGAGACTCGCGAGGTGGCGGTGGTGTAGATCAGGCCGGTGCCGCCGGGGGAGACGATGGCGTCCGCGTAGAGCACGACGGCGAGCCAGCCCAGGCCCACCAGGGTGGCGAGGCCGGCCCAGGGGCCGCTGATGCCCGGGAAGTCGAGGTGGGCCCAGCCCTTGGCGAACGTGCTGTGCGGCAGGGCGCCGATGAACACGACCTGCAGCAGGATGTAGATGACCGCGCCGATGGCGACCGAGCCGAGGGTCGCCCGGGGCAGGTCACGCTTCGGGTTGCGACTCTCGCCCGCCAGCTGGATCGCCTGCTCGAAGCCCAGCAGCGCGAAGATGATGCCGCTCCCGCTGATGGCGGTGAGCACGCCCTTGGCGCCGAACGGGGCGAAGCCCTCCGAAGTGAAGTTCGCCGGGTGGAAGTTGCCGATGGCGATGACGAAGATCGCGCCCAGCGGGACGGCGATCTTCCACCAGGTGGCAGCGCTGTTGGTGTGCGCCAGGGCGCGGACACCGAAGAAGTTGACCGCCACGAAGACGGCCATGAGCAGGAC
The DNA here is from genome assembly GCF_042893475.1 of Streptomyces sp. NPDC001604. Taxonomy (NCBI): domain Bacteria; kingdom Bacillati; phylum Actinomycetota; class Actinomycetes; order Kitasatosporales; family Streptomycetaceae; genus Streptomyces; species Streptomyces sp. NPDC001604. The sequence goes on from NZ_JBIAUY010000012.1 coordinate 91,464, forward strand.
GGCCGTGACGATGCCGGGGCCGGTCAGCGTCTGGTCCGGGTGCTGGAGGCCCTGTGCCCACTTCCAGTGACCGGCGTAGCCGATCATCGCCTCCACCTCGATCGGCGCCACCGTGGCCGCCTGCAGCCAGGAGAACCAGCCGAAGGAGAGGCCGGCCAGGCCGCCGAAGGCATAGTGCGGGTAGCGGGCCGTGCCGCCGGCCACGGGGAACATGCCGCCGAGTTCGGCGTGCACGAGGGCCAGCAGGACGATGGCCACCGTGCCGATCACCCACGAGATGATCGCCGCGGGACCGGCGGCCGTGACGGCCTTCTCGGCGCCGTACAACCAGCCGGAGCCGATGATGGAACCGACGGAGGCCCACATCAGACCGATCAGTCCGACGTCACGCCTGAGGCCTGTTGGGCCCCGGGTTTCCTCCAGGGAGGTCTGTTCGACGCTCACCATATTTTCAGCGACCTCTCACGAGATGAATACATGTTTTCAGACCATGCGACGTCGCAGATTAGGAAACACCAGGGGTCGAGCAGAAGACTCATGGTGAAGTTTTGACCAATGGCCGGGAGCTTCCTGGACAGTCCTTCAGGGGATCTGTACGCGGTGGAAAGCGCAGTCATCCCTGGAGCCACCGCAAAATCTGCGGTAGGGGGCCGGCTGGCTGGGAGCGTTTGCTGTGTGACCTGTGACACATGTGGGGGCGTGTGGGGCCCGACAGGTTCAGCCGAGCAGCGGTATCTCGATGGCGGGGCAGCGGTCCATCACCATGTCGAGGCCCGCCGCCCGCGTACGGTCGTACGCCGCCTCGTCGATCACGCCGAGCTGGAACCAGACGGCCCGCGCGCCCTTGGCGACCGCCTCGTCGGCGACCGGTCCGGCGAGGTCGCTGTTGACGAAGACGTCGACGACGTCCACGTCGAAGGGGATGTCGGCGAGGGAGGCGTACCCCTGCTCGCCGTGCACCGTCTCCGCCTTGGGGTGGACGGGCACGATGCGCTTGCCGAAGCGCTGCAGCACCTGGGCGACGCCATAGGCGGCGCGGCCTCGGTTCGACGAGAGGCCCACCACGGCCCAGGTGTCGCCGGACTCGGTGAGGATCCTGCGGATCGTTGCCTCGTCGCCGTACACCGCAGCCTCCCTGCACCTCGTGGACATGCCCTTCTGTCCCACAACGGCCGGGAGTTCACGATGATTCCCCGGTTCCCGCCGCGCCCTGACGGCCTGTCCGGCCGGCTGTTGCACCGTGCGCGGACGAGTGAGCCTCACGTATGAGTGAGAGGCGCGAGCGGGTGGGCACCGGCTCGCACGCGCGCGTACGTCCCATCCGCGCGGGGCGGCGGCACGCGCGCGTGGTGGAAATCCGCCGCCGTGGGCGGAATTCGCGCCGGATGCCTGCGCGCGGCCGCCCGCCCGCCTACGCTCAGCCCGTGCTGCGCATCACCGACGCCCGAACCGGCGAGTCCGTCGACGCCGCCCCGGTCCGCCGGGGGCTGACCCGGGTCGAAGCCCATGTGCCGGATTTCCACACCGGCGCCCTGCGGGTGCTGCTGGTCGCCGACCTCCTCGTGCGGGCCCTGGAACTCGGCGGCACCCCGGTGTGGGGAGTGCTGACCGCTGAACGGGGCCAGGCGGAACTGAGGTCCGGGGCGGCCGCGCTCGGCATCCGGCCCTTCGAGGACCGGCGGGACGTCGGTCCGGGACTGGGCGAGGCCCAGGTCCTGCACGTCGTGGGGGAGGGCGGTGCGACACCCGACGGCGTCCGGGTCGCGGTCGCCCCCGTCGACCCGGAGGCACCCGGCACCACCGAGGGCGCAGACCCGGCCGCCCTGCGCCTCGCCCTGCTCTCCCGGAGCCGGAGCACGCCCCTGCGGCTCGACGCGGCAGCCCTGGACGAGGCCCGTGACACCCTCGCACGCTGGCGCCTGGCGGTCGCCGCCTGGGCACGACAGCCGTCGCGGCCGATTCCCGACGAGGCGCGCGCACGCCTGCGTACCGCCTGGGAGGACGACTTGGACGTCCCCTCCGTGCTCGACGTGCTGACCTGGGTGGAGACCGAGTCGGAGCTGCCGGACGGCGCCAGGTTCGAGACGTACGCCTACGCGGACCGACTGCTCGGCCTGGAGCTCACCCGCGACCTCGGATCGCCGGCGTGATCGCGCGTGCCGGAGCCGGCCCACTGCGCCGCCTGGTGGTGCTGCGGCACGCCAAGTCGGCCTGGCCGGAGGGCGTCCCCGACCATGAACGCCCGCTCGCGCCGCGCGGCCTCCGGGACGCGCCGGCCGCAGGACGCGCCCTCGCCGAGGCCGACTGCCTGCCGGACCTCGCCCTGTGCTCCACCGCCCTGCGCGCTCGCCAGACCTGGGAACTGGCCTCGGCCCAGTGGGGTACACCGCCGCCGGTGCGCCGTGACCCGCGGCTGTACGCCGCCGACGTGTCCGACCTGCTGACCGCCGTGCACGAGGTGCCCGCCGAGGTCGAGACGCTGCTCCTGGTCGGGCACAACCCCGGTCTTGAGGAACTCGTCCTGGAACTGGCCGGGGACAGCCTCGACAACGCCCTGGACGAGGTACGGCTGAAGTTCCCGACCTCGGCGATCGCGGTACTGGCCTGGCACGGACCTGCCTGGGAGGCGCTCGCCCCGGGCACGGCACTGCTGACGAGCATGCTCGTCCCGCGGGGCAGAAAGGACGGCAGGAAGAGGGACGGCGGCAAGCAGGACTGAGCCGGGCCCGGTGCGCCGAGCGGTCCGCCGTACTCGTCGTGGGCACCGACCGGGCTCAGCGGCCGCACCGCCTTCTCCACACCGCTCAGGCAGTCGTCCCGGGGGCGAGGGCTCGACGTCGCAGCGGACGGTGATGCAGCCGGTCCTCCCGTCGGGTCAGCCGCTCGCCCCTCCGGCGCGGGCGAGCGCACGCGCGCCGCATAGGCTGGCCGGATGCAGGACGAGTACCGCACGGTCGCCCACGCGGGCGTGCACGAGACCGAGGTCAACCGCTCGCGCTTCCTGTGCGCCCTGGCGCCGGCGGCCACCGAGCAGGAGGCCCAGGACTTCATCGCCGCCGTGCGCAAGGAGCACGCGGACGCCACGCACAACTGCTGGGCCTACGTCATCGGCGCCGACGCCTCCGTGCAGAAGGCGAGCGACGACGGCGAACCGGGCGGCACCGCGGGCGTCCCCATGCTGCAGATGCTGCTGCGCCGGGACATGCGGTACGTCGTCGCCGTCGTCACCCGCTACTACGGCGGCGTCAAGCTCGGCGCGGGCGGACTCATCAGGGCGTACGGCGGCGCCGTCGGCGAGGCCCTGGACGCCCTCGGCACTCTCACCCGCCGCAGGTTCCGGCTGGCCACGGTGACCGTCGACCACCAGCGCGCCGGCAAGGTCCAGAACGACCTGCATGCGACGGGCCGCGAGGTGCGCGACGTGCGCTACGGCGAGGCGGTCACCATCGAGGTCGGCCTGCCGGACTCCGACGTGGACGCCTTCCGGGCCTGGCTCGCCGACGCGACCGCCGGGACGGCCAGGTTCGAACTGGGCGGGGAGGCCTACGGGGACGCATGAGGGTCGGTACGAAAAGGGCGTAACGGACGGGTATGGGATGGTTCATGACGGGCCGATACGGGAGTAACCGACCGTGATGTCAGACCCGGCCGTTAGGGTCGGGGATCATGAGGCTGCTGCACACTTCCGACTGGCATCTGGGCCGGGCGTTCCATCGGGTGAACATGCTCGGGGCCCAGGCCGAGTTCATCGGTCACCTCGTCACCACCGTGCGTGAGCGCGGTGTGGACGCGGTGGTCGTGTCGGGGGACGTGTACGACAGGGCGGTGCCACCGCTGGCCGCGGTCGAGTTGTACGACGACGCGCTGCACCGCCTCGCCGACCTCGGTGTGCCCACGGTGATGATCTCCGGGAACCACGACTCGGCCCGTCGGCTCGGTGTCGGCGCCGGTCTCATCGGGCGGGCCGGCATCCATCTGCGCACCGAGCCGTCGGCGTGCGGAACACCGGTGGTGCTGTCCGACGCCCACGGGGACGTGGCGTTCTACGGGCTGCCGTATCTCGAACCGGCCCTGGTCAAGGACGAGTTCGGGGTGGAGAAGGCGGGACACGAGGCGGTGCTCGCCGCCGCCATGGAGCGGGTCCGCGCCGACCTCGCCACACGCGCGCGGGGCACGCGCTCCGTCGTCCTCGCGCACGCTTTCGTCGCCGGAGGCGAGGTCAGCGACAGCGAGCGGGACATCACAGTCGGCGGGGTCGCCGCCGTGCCCGCCGGGGTCTTCGACGGTGTGGACTACGCGGCACTCGGCCATCTGCACGGCTGCCAGACGATCACCGAGCGGGTGCGCTACTCCGGCTCCCCGCTGCCGTACTCCTTCTCCGAGACCGACCACCGCAAGACCATGTGGCTCGTCGACCTCGACGCCGACGGCTCCGTCACCGCCGAGCGCGTCGACTGCCCCGTGCCGCGCGCGCTGGCCAGGATCCGGGGCACCCTGGAGGAACTGCTCGCCGATCCCGGGCTCGCCCGGCACGAGGAGGCATGGGTCGAGGCCACCCTCACCGACCCGGTCCGCCCGGCCGATCCCATGGCCCGGCTCACCGAACGCTTCCCGCACACCCTGAGCCTCGTCTTCGACCCCGAGCGGGCACCGGACGACCCGGACCTGTCGTACGCCAGGCGGCTCGCGGGCCGCAGCGACCAGGAGATCGCCGAGGACTTCGTCGCCCATGTGCGCGGCGCCGGGCCCGACGAGCGCGAACAGGCCGTGCTGCGGGATGCGTTCGACGCGGTGCGTGCCGATGAGGCCGTGCGGGAGGTGGCGCGATGAGGCTGCACCGGCTGGACATCACGGCGTTCGGGCCGTTCGGCGGCTCCCAGACCGTCGACTTCGACGACTTGTCGGCCGCCGGGCTCTTCCTGCTGCACGGGCCGACGGGCGCGGGCAAGACGTCCGTCCTCGACGCGGTCTGCTACGCCCTGTACGGCTCCGTCCCCGGCGCCCGCCAGAGCAGTCAGGGCCTGGCCCTGCGCAGCGATCACGCGGCATCCGGTACGCGCACCGGGGTGACCCTCGAACTGACCGTGGCCGGACGCCGGTTGGAGGTCACCCGGCAGCCGCCGTGGGAGCGCCCCAAGAAGCGCGGCTCGGGCACGACACTGGAGAAGGCCCAGAGCTCGCTTCGCGAGTACGACGCAACGGCGGGCGCCTGGAAGGACCTCAGCCGCTCGCACCAGGAGATCGGCGAGGAGATCACCCAGCTGCTCGGCATGAGCCGCGAGCAGTTCTGCCAGGTCGTGCTGTTGCCCCAGGGCGACTTCGCGCGCTTCCTGCGCGCCGACGCCGAGGCGCGCGGCAAGCTGCTGGGCCGCCTCTTCGACACCCATCGCTTCGCCGAGGTCGAGAAGCGGCTGGCGGAGCGCCGCCGCGCGGCCGAGGCGCAGGTGCGCGAGGGGGACGCCGCGCTGCTGGCCGACGCACACCGCATGCAGCAGGCGGCGGACGGCGCGATGGAACTGCCTCAACTGGCGCCGGGGGAGCCGGGGTTGGCAGAAGCTGTCATCAGTGCCGCGGCCGTCGCCCGCAGCACCGCGCGGGAACAGCTGACCATCGCCCACCTCCGCCTCACCTCCGCGGAGTCGGCCCATGCGGCAGCCGAGCGGGTGCTCGACGAGGCACGCGAACTGGACCGGCTGCAGCGCCGGTACACCGAGGCACGCGAGCGTGCCGCGCGGCTGGAGGAGCGCACCGACGCGCACCGGGAGGCCCAGGCGCGCATGGAACGCTCCCGCAAGGCCGAAGCGGTGGCACCGGCGCTGGACCTCCGGGATGCCACGGACGCCGAGCACCGCAGGGCGGCGGAGGCGGAGGCACGCGCGCGTGCGCTGCTGCGGAACATCCTGGAGCCGGGGGAAGGACTCATCGACGCCGGTGCCGTCGGTCTCGCCGCCGCCGCCCGCCGTGCCGCCGAGGAGCTGGGTGGTCTGGAGTCCGCGCGACGGGCCGAACAGCGGCTGGCCGAGCTGCTGAAGGAGCGGGAGGGGCTGGAGCGGCAGGAGCGGGCCGACGAGGAGGTCCTGCAGGAGGCCGAGGCGTGGCTCGCCGGGTGGGACCGGACGCGCACGTCACTCCAGGGCGGTGTCGAGTCCGCGCGGGAAGCCGCCACCCGGGCCGAACAGCTGGCGGTGCAGCGGGACCCCGCCCGCAGGCGCCTCGCCGCCGCCCGGCAACGCGACCAGCTCGGCCGGGACGTCGACGACGCCCAGCGCCAGGTCCTGGCTGCCACGGAGTCCGCGCAGAAGGCGCGTGCCGAATGGCTCGACGTCAAGGAACAGCGGCTGAACGGCATCGCCGCAGAGCTGGCCGCCCAGCTCACGGAAGGTGAACCGTGCGCGGTCTGCGGCGCCGTCGAACACCCCGCGCCCGCCCGCAAGGACGCCGGGCACGTCGGCCGGGAGACCGAGGAGCGTGCCCTCGCCGCCTATCAGCACGCCGACGAACAGCGCACCGAGGCCGAGCGACGCCTGGGTGTAGTACAGCGCGCCCTGGCCGCCGCCCAGGGCGAGGCCGGCGACACACCCACCGAGCAACTGGCGCTCGAGGCAGACGAGTTGGAGCGACGGTACACGCAGGCCCGCGCCGGAGCGTCCGCGCTGTCCGGCGCCCACGAACGGCTGCGGCAGGCCGAGGAGGAACGCGACCGGCGTGTCTCCGCCCAGCAGGCGGCCGCCGTGCGCGCCGCCTCCCGGGTCGCCCGCCGGGACGCCCTGGACCAGGAACGGGCCGCTCTCGAAGCGGAGTTGACACAGGCCAGCGGTGCCGCCGGGAGCGTCGCCGCCCGCGCAGCCCAACTCGAACGCAGGGCCGCCCTGCTCACCGACGCCGCCGACACCGCCCGCGCCGTCGAGGACGCCGCCCAGCGGCTCAAGGACGCCGACGCCCGGCTCGCCGACGCCGCCTTCCGCGCCGGCTTCGACACCCCGCAGGCCGCGGCCGCCGCGCTCCTGGACGACTCCGCCCACCGTGAGCTCCAACGCCGTCTGGACGCCTGGCAGTCCGAGGAGGCCGCCGTGCGCGCCGTTCTCGCCGAGGCGGACACCGCGGCCGCGGCCCAGCAGCCGCCGGCCGACCTCGCCTCGGCGGAACGGACCGCCGCCGTCGCGGCCCAGCGGCTGCGCGAGGCCGCTTCCGCACGGGACGCGGCCGCCCGCCGCTGCACCGAACTCGACCGGCTCTCCGCCCGGTCCGCCGCGGGCGTACGGCGGCTGGCACCGCTGCGCGAGGAGTACGACCGGGTGGCCCGGCTGGCCTCCCTCGCCGCCGGCACCTCCGCGGACAACGAGCGGAAGATGCGCCTGGAGTCGTATGTGCTGGCGGCCCGGCTGGAACAGGTGGCCGCCGCCGCGACGGTGCGGCTGCAGCGCATGTCGTCCGGCCGCTACACGCTCGTCCACTCCGACGACCGGACCGGACGCGGTCGCAGCGGTCTCGGACTGCACGTCGTCGACGCATGGACCGGACGCGAGCGGGACACGGCGACGCTGTCGGGCGGCGAGACGTTCTTCGCCTCCCTGGCGCTCGCCCTCGGCCTCGCGGACGTCGTCACCGACGAGGCCGGCGGAGTCCGCCTGGACACGCTCTTCATCGACGAGGGCTTCGGCAGCCTCGACGACCAGACCCTCGACGAGGTCCTCGACGTGCTCGACTCGCTGCGCGAGCGCGACCGCAGCGTCGGTATCGTCAGCCATGTCGCCGACCTGAGACGCCGTATCCACGCCCAACTGGAGGTCGTCAAGGGGAGATCGGGCTCGGTGGTCCGGCAGCGAGGTCAGTGACCGAGGGGCCGCCGGGGCAGCGGGGACGAGTAGACGACGCTCGTGGTCACCGAGCCGAGCGCGCCGATCTTGCCCGAGACCTCCTCCAGGTGACGCATCGAGCGGGCGGCGACCTTGATGACGAAACAGTCGTCGCCCGTCACATGGTGGGCCTCGAGGATCTCGGGTGTCACGGCGACCAGGTCGTGGAAGGGCTTGTAGTTGCCGTTCGGATAGCGCAGCCGTACGAACGCGAGGATCGGCAGCCCCAGCCGCTCGGGGTCCACCACGGCCGCGTACCCCTGGATCACGCCCGCCTCCTCCAGGCGGCGCACCCGTTCGGTGACCGCGCTCGGCGACATGGAGACGGCGCGTGCCAGCTCGGCGAAGCTGGCCCGGCCCTCGCGCTGGAGGACGTCGAGGATGCGCCAGTCGGTGGCGTCCGGGGAAAACGTGGTCATGGCGCAGGAATAGCAGGGGAATCCACGGCCGGGCAAGGCACAGGCCGGTGAATGCCCCTTCTAGGAGATCATCCGCGCCCGTAGATTTCTGGCCGTAGCGACAACGTCGGAGAAAGCAGGCCGGACCATGAGCAGCACCGCGACCGCCGTCAACCCTGTCCTGCGCGTGGCCCCGGCGGCCCCGGCCGAGGCCGCCGCCTACTTCCGCGCGAGCCTCGCCTTCCACGCCGATGTGTCGGACGTCGCCGCCGCGCTCGCCTCCGGCGGCCACCCCGGGTTCGTCGTCGTGGACTCCCGTTCCACCGAGTCCTGGGACCAGGGCCACATCCCCGGCGCGGTCCACCTGCCGACCGCGCTCATCCCCGAGCAGGCCGAACAGCTCCTCGACAAGGCGGTGCCGGTGGTCACGTACTGCTGGGGCCCCGCCTGCAACGGCGCCACCCGTGCCGCGCTGGCCCTCGCCGAACTCGGCTACCAGGTCAAGGAGATGCTCGGCGGCTTCGAGTACTGGGCGCGCGAGGGCTTCGAGTACGAGACCTGGGAGGGCCGCGAGCGCCGCCCCGCCGACCCGCTGACGGCGCCGGTGGACGCGGAGGACTGCGGCTGCTGAACCGGACCGTGGACGGGGAGGGACGGGGACGGCGGATTCATCGGTTCCGCGGCCGTGTACGGTTCGCGCCATGGTGCGATACGCGGAACCCGGTGCGCTGGAATGGGTCGAGTCGGGCGGCGGGCCGCTCATAGCGGTGCCGGAGACGGTGCTGCCGTTCTGGTCGGGCGCCGACGGCGAGGAGACCGCCTCCGACTACGACCGGGCGTGCGAGGTCGACGGATTCGTGGGGCTGCTCCCGGTCGGCGACTCGGCCGCCCTGGTCCTGGGCGACGAACCCGCCTCCACCGCGTTCCTGCCCGAGCACGCCACCTTCGTACGGTGGTGGGCGGCGAACTCCGAGGCCGAACTCCTGGAGGTTGTCCCCGCGGCCCTCGCCACGGCGGACTGGGGACACGAGGTGCGCTGGGAGGTGCCCGGTACGGTCGTGCTGTTCGACTCGGCCTGGCCCGGATCCGAAACGGAACGGACCGACTGCCTGCGGGTCGTGCTGGAACCGGGGCGTTACGCCGTGCGCGCAGCCAATGTCCAGCCGGGCCCGGAGACCTGGCTGGGCCTCGTCCAACTGCGGCGCATCGAGCAGGGATAGCAGAGCGCGAACGGGCACCGACGGTCGAGCACGAATAATCGCGTGCGCCGATTCGAAGCGTTGCCCATCATGGTCGTCCGTGCCCCGACTGCCGCATCCCGCTCCCGAAGACCTTCGCCGTGAGCTACTGCCTCTGCGCGGCCGTACCGCCCTGGTGACCGGGGCCGGCAGACGCGCCGGCATCGGCCACGCCGTGGCCCGGCGGCTCGCCGCGTACGGGGCGAGCGTCTATCTGCACCACCACGTCCCGCACGACACCGCCATGCCCTGGGGCGCCGACCGTACCGAGGACGTGGTCGCCTCCGTGCGCGCGGCACTCGGCGATCCCGCGGCCCGGATCCTCGCGGGCCCCGGCGACCTCGCGCACCCGGCCGCCCCCGCGGAACTGGTCGCCACGGCCGCCTCCGCGCTGGGCGGGCGGCTCGACATCCTCGTCGCCAACCACGCCCTCAGCGGCAGCGACGGCACCCTCGACACCATCGACGTCACGATGCTGGACGCGCACTGGTCGGTCGACACCCGCTCGGTGCTGCTCCTCGTCCAGGCCTACGCCCGGCACCGCGCCGCACTGCCGCCGCGCACCCCGGGCGGACGCGTCGTGATGATGACCTCCAGCCAGGACATCGCGGGCGGCATGCCCGGCGAGATCGCCTACGCCCTCCAGAAGGGCGCCCTCGCCTCGATCACCCGCTCGCTGTCGACCACGCTCGCCGAGCAGGCGATCACCGTGAACACCGTCAACCCCGGCCCGGTGGACACGGACTACGCGACCGGGGAGACGTACGAGGCGGTCGCCTCCCGTTTCCCGTCGGGGCGTTGGGGCATGCCCGACGATCCCGCCCGCCTCATCGCGTGGCTCGCCACGGACGAGGCGGACTGGATCACCGGCCAGGTGATCGACTCGGAGGGCGGCTTCCGCCGCTGACCTGCCCGGCCGTCAGAGCTGGGCGAGCTCGTCCACCAGGTCGTCCAGGCCGAGCGAGCCCTGCGAGAGCGCGGCCATGTGCCAGGCCTTGAGGTCGAAGGCGTCGCCGTGCCGCTCGCGCGCCTTCGCCCGGCCCTGCAGCCATGCCCGCTCGCCGAGCTTGTAGCCGATGGCCTGGCCGGGAATGGTCAGGTAGCGGGTCAGCTCGCTCTCCACGAAGTCCGCCGGCCGGCTGCTGTGGGCGCCGAAGAACTCCTGGGCCAGCTCGGGGGTCCAGCGCTCGCCGGGGTGGAAGGGGGAGTCCGCGGGGATCTCCAGCTCCAGGTGCATGCCGATGTCGACGATGACCCGGGCCGCCCGCATCATCTGCGCGTCGAGGTAGCCGAGCCGCTGCTCCGCGTCCGTGAGGTAGCCGAGCTCGTCCATCAGCCGCTCCGCGTACAGCGCCCAGCCCTCGACGTTGGCGCTGACCCCGCCGATGGTGGCCTGGTAGCGGGAGAGGTTTGCGGCGACGTGCGCCCACTGCGCGAGCTGCAGATGATGACCGGGGACGCCCTCGTGGTACCAGGTCGAGACGAGGTCGTAGACCGGGAAGCGGGTCTGCCCCATCGTCGGCAGCCAGGTGCGGCCCGGGCGGGAGAAGTCCTCCGTCGGGGGCGTGTAGTACGGGGCTGCCGCGCCGCCGGGCGGGGCGATGCAGGACTCCACCTTCCGTACCCGCTCGGCGAGTTCGAAGTGGGTGCCGTCCAGCTCGTCGATCGCCTGGTCCATCAGGCCCTGCAGCCAGTCGCGGACCTCGTCGACGCCGTCGATGTGCTTGCCGTGCTCGTCGAGGTGTGCGAGCGCCACCCAGGGTGTCTCGGCGCCGGGCAGGATCTTCTCCGCCTCCTGCTTCATCTCGCCGAGCAGCCGGTGGAACTCGGCCCAGCCGTACGCGTAGGCCTCGTCCAGGTCGAGGTCCGTGCCGTTGAAGTAGCGCGTCCAGCGCCCGTAGCGCTCTCGGCCCACCGTGTTCGGCGCGCCCTCGATGGCCGACGCGTACACGTCGCGCATCCAGTCGCGCAGCTCCACGACGGCCGCGGTCGCAGCGCGGGCCGCCTCGTCCAGCTCTTCGCGCAGTGACTCGGGGCCCGCCGAGACGAAGTCCTCGAACCAGCCGCGGCCCTTGCCGTCCGTGTCGGACCATTCGGTGAGCTGCTCGACGAACGTGGCCGTCGGGCGCGGAGCCGCGTACAGCTTGCGCTCCAGACCGAGGGAGAGGGACTCGCGGTAACCGGCGTACGCGGCCGGCACGGCACGCAGCCGCTCGGCGATCGCCGCCCAGTCCTCCTCGGACTGGTTCGGCGTCACGGTGAACACCTCGCGCACCGAGTGCGCCGGCGTCGCCATGTTCCCGACGCGACGCAGGCCCTCCTCGGCCTCGTGCACGGCCAGTTCGGCATTGAGCCGCTCACGCAGCAGCCGGCCGCAGCGGCGCTCGATGTCACTGTCCGCGCCGGGTTGCCGCTCGGCCTCGTCGAGCCGCGCCAGGGTCCGCCGTGCCAGTTCCGCGAGGGCCTCCTGGCCCGCTGGTGAAAGGTCGGGCAGCCTGCTCGAACTCTCCTTCACACCGAGGTACGTTCCGGTCACCGGGTCGAGGGCGATGAGCTCGTCGACGTATGTGTCGGCGACTTCGCGGGGCAGCGGGGCAGTGGTCTGTGACATGCGGTCCATCCTCATACGAGTGGCCGCCGCACGTCATCCGGATTGAGCCGAGGGCGTAGGACGCGCTCCGGGGGAACCTCCGTACGCCGAACGGCCCGGCGTTCCCGCCGGGCCGTCCCCCGATGTCCTGTGCCGGGAGCTAGTCCCGTGCGATCCGCTCGCCGACCTGCTCCTGCGCCACCTCGTACGGCAGCCGGGCACCGGCCTGGCCCGTCTGCAGGCGGGCCGTGATGACCAGGGTGCCCTCCTCGATCTGGTAGTCGAGGGGGAGCCCGAGGCCCCGCATCGCCGCGACCATGCCGGTGTTGGAGGCCTGGGTCACGGCGTAGACGCTCTCGCAGCCCGCCTCGGCCGCCATCGCCACCAGCCGCTCCAGCAGTTCACCGCCGACGCCGCGGCGCTGCCACTTGTCCTCGATGAGGAGCGCGACCTCGGTCTCGTCCCCGTCCCACAGCAGATGGCCGAGGCCGACGAGGCGTCCCGACGCGGTCTGGACGGCGAGGGTACGGCCGAAGCGCGGGCTGAGCAGATGGTTCAGGTAGCGGTCCGCGTCGCCGACCGGCCCGTGGTAGCGCATGCCGAGTGTCCGCGCCGAGCACCGCTCGTGCATCGCCTTCGCGGCCTCCAGGTCACGTGCGTCGGCCCGCCGTACGGTGATCTCGTTGCCCTCGGGCAGCGTCAGCACGTGCTGGCTGTGCGGCACGCGCGGACCGAGCCGGGCGTCCAGCTCCACCAGGGCCCGCGCCCGGGCGAACTCGGTCGGGGTGAACGGCAGATACGGCCGCTCCACGGTGATCACTCCGCCCTCCGGTGCCCGCAGCCGCATCACGGTGTCCTCCAGGACACCCTCCACGGGCACACCTGCCGGACCCCGGCCGCCGCCGACCGGCGTGGCGGGCAGCTGGCGGATGGTGCACCGGCCGAGCAACTGCCTCAGGGCGAGCGGCAGTTCGGCCGCGTCGAGGGCGGTGCGGGCGGCCAGACCCAGGACCCGGGTGGGGGCGTCCACCAGATCGTGGGCGTCGGCCCGCTCGATCCAGGTGTCGGTACCCCCGGCCAGCGAGACCACCTTGGTGAGCTCGGAGGCCATGAGCCCGCCGGGGGCCCGCAGCAGGAACTCGTCCACCGTGCCCTCGGCCAGCGGATGCGTCTGCAGGCTCAGGATGTCGACCTGTCGCCCGGCCAGCGCCGTGCACAGCGCGGCAAGCGACCCCGGTTCGTCCTTCACCGTCGTCCGCATCCGCCACAGCGCGCTCTGACCGGGCTCGGTCTCCGGCGTCGCCGACGACTCGTCGGACGGCCCGGTCTGCTGCCCTTGCGGCAGCGACCGGGCGTCGGTATCGCCGGCCGGAGGCGCATGACCGTGTCGGCGTGTCCACCAGGTGTGGAACGCCGCCGTGGCGGCCAGGGCGACCGCCGAGATCGCCAGCAGCGCCGGACCGTCGGGCCCGTGCCCGACCAGGTTGGCCACCCCGTCGGCCACGGCGACGGACGTGAACAGGGCGGCGAGTTCCACGACGTCGCGCCGCCAGTGGTGCACAGGACGGCCGTTCCTCGCACGGGTCACATCAGACATTTCTCGACTCATGCAACCACTGTGAAGGAAAGGTGTTGCGTGATCACGAACGCTTTGTGACTGATGGGTAAAGTGTCGTTATGTGCCATTTATGGCTGCGGACACGTGTGCGAATCGGCACCGCGCACCGGGGGATGACGCCGGTGCGCGGCCCACCGGAAAGGGTACGGGAGTTACTGGCCGACCCGGCCCGGCTGCAGCACCTGGGTGAAGAGCACGGTGCCGTCGTACTCGCGCAGTCGTACCGTCAACTCGCCGCTGTCCCCGTCGATGTCGACCTCGCCGAAGAACTGGTAGCCCTCGGCCGGCGACACGTTCGCGGTCGTCGGCGCCTTCACGAACACCCGGTCCGGGCCGAAGGTGCCGTCCAGCGCATTGGCCGGGAAGGCACCGGCGTTGAGCGGGCCGGAGACGAACTCCCAGAACGGCTCGAAGTCCTTGAACGCGGCCCGTGACGGGTCGTAGTGCTGCGCGGAGGTGTGGTGCACGTCGGCCGTCAGCCACACGGTGCCGGTGATCCGACGGTGCTTGATGAACCGCAGCAGCTCGGCGATCTGCAGCTCGCGGCCCAGCGGGGCGCCCGGGTCGCCCTGCGCGACCGCCTCGAAGTTCGGCTTGCCCTCGACCGGGTCCGGCACGACCAAGCCGAGCGGCATGTCGTTGGCGATCACCTTCCACACCGCGCGGGACCGGGCGAGTTCCCGCTTGAGCCACTCCAGCTGCTCCCGGCCGAGGATGCCCACCGGGTCCGTGGTCTGGTTGTCCGGCGAGTTGGCGTTGCGGTAGGTGCGCATGTCGAGCACGAACACGTCCAGCAGCGGGCCGTGGCTGACCTTGCGGTAGATCCGGCCGTCCGGGCGTCCGCTGATGGTCGAGATCGGGAAGTACTCGGAGAAGGCCTGCCGGGAGCGCAGCGCCAGGTCGTCGAGCCTGGTGCCGGCCGGGTAGGGCGTGCCGGTGCCGATGACCTCGCCCGGGTACCAGTTGTTGCGGACCTCGTGGTCGTCCCACTGGATGATGTTCGGCACCTGGGCGTTGAACCGGCGCAGCGCCCGGTCGAGCAGGTTGTAGCGGAAGTTGCCCCGGTAGTCGTCCAGGGTGGTCGCGACGTGCGACTTCTCCTCGGTGGTGACGTTCCGGTAGAGGCTGCCGTCGGGCAGCGCCTGCGTCGCGGAGATGACGCCGTCGGCGTAGATGTTGTCGCCGCTGCACAGGAAGAAGTCCGGGTCCACCTTCGCCATCGCGTCGAAGATGCGGTAGCCGCCGATCGACTCGTTGATGCCCCAGCCCTGTCCCGCCAGATCGCCGGACCACACGAACTTCACGCCCTGGCGGCGCTTCGCCGGGGCGGTACGGAACGTGCCGGTCACCGGCTCGCCGGTGCGGCGCGGGTCGTCCGGGTCGGCCAGCAGCACGCGGTAGTGGATCTGCTCCCCGGACGGCAGCCCGCGCAGCCGCGTGGTGCCGGTGAAGTCCGAGTCGGCGCCGAGCAGCGGACCGTGCCATCTGTGCGGGTTGCGGAAGGACTCGGTCGCGGACGTCTCGACGATCATCCGGGCCGGACGGTCGGAGCGCACCCACACCAGCCCCGAGTCGCAGGTCACGTCTCCCGCCTGTACACCCCAGTTCGCGCTGGGCCGGCCGGACAGGGCGAACGCCGGTGCAGCGCCGAGGGAGGTGGGCAGGGTCAGGGCCGCGGACGCGGCGAGGGAGCCGCGCAGGACGCTGCGACGACCAGGGAGCGAAAGGGACATAGGGGGCCTCCAGGACGGGATCCGGCCAGTGTGCGGTGCCACAACTACTCGCGCGCCGCAGCGCACACGGAAACCAGAAGTGAACAACTGACCACCGAGGCAGGGGAACTGGTGTGAGGCACCAGTGGCCCCGTCGACGCAAGGAATGAGCCATCTGCCGGTCAGCCGGTGGTCATACGGCGGTGGCCTGGGCCATCAGCCGTATGCCCTCCCGGATTCGCGCGGGTGGCTGATGCGCGTACCCCAGAACCAGTTGTACGTCCCCGGTCTCGACGTGCCTGTGGGTGTAGTCCGCCAGCCCGCGTACGGCCACCCCGGCCGCCGTAACCCGGTCGAGGAACCGCTCCAGGGGTCCGTACCGTTCCGGCAGCCGGACGATGACGTGCAGTCCCGCCGCGATCCCGGCGACCTGTGCGCCCGGGAAGTGCTCCTGCAGCGCGGCCACGAGCGCATCACGCCGTTCGCGGTACGCCCGCTGGCAGCGGCGGAGCTGGCGGTCGTAGTCGCCGCGCTCCACGAAGCGGGCGAACAGCGCCTGGTCGAGGGTGGGATGGCCGAGGTCCATGGTGCGCTTGCGCTCGACGACCTCCCCGGCCAGCGCCTCGGGCACCATCAGCCAGCCCAGCCGCAGGCCCGGGGCGAGTGACTTGCTGACGGAGCCCGTGTAGGCCACGTGTTCCGGGTCCAGTCCCTGCAGCGCGCCCACGGGGGCACGGTCGTAGCGGAAGTCGCCGTCGTAGTCGTCCTCCAGGACGAGCCCGTCCACGGACCGCGCCCAGTCGAGCAGTTCGGTGCGGCGGCGCGCCGAGTAGGCGATCCCGGTGGGGAACTGGTGGGAGGGCGTCGTCACGACGGCCCGCACGTCCGAGTCCCGCAGTGCTCCGACGACGATTCCGTCGCCGTCCAGGGGCAGGGGCACGGTGGTGACACCGGCCGAGGCATACAGCGCGTCGTGCTGGGGGCTGCCGGGATCCTCGACGCCGACCGTGCGCAACCCGCGCGCGTGGAGGGCGAATCCGAGCAGCGTCGTCGCCTGCGCCACCCCGGAGACGACCACGATCCGCTCCGGATCCGCGACCACACCCCGGCGGCGCGCCAGCAGCTCCGCCAGGGCGGTACGCAGCTGGGGCAGCCCGCGCGGGTCGGGGTAGCCGAGGTCCTGGTGGGGCAGTTCGGCCAGGACCGTACGCTGCGCGGCGGCCCAGGCGGCGCGCGGGAACAGCGACAGATCCGGTGTGCCGGGCACGAAGTCGGCGCGCGCACCGGGGGAGCGCGGGGCGAGGTCACGCGCGCGGGGCGGCGCGGCCCGCACCGCGCCCCCCACCCAGGTACCCGCACCGCGCCCGCTGCGCAGATAGCCCTCCGCGGTCAACTGCTCGTACGCCTCCGTGACCAGCCCCCGTGACACCCCGAGATCGGCGGCGAGATCCCGGCTCGACGGCAGCCGGGTCCCCGGCGCGAGCCTCCCCGTGCGCACCGCCTCACGCAGCGCCGCCTGCAGCGAACGTCCACGCGTGCGTGCAGGTGCGGAGGCGGCCGGCAGGAGCAGCTCCCAGGCGGGAGTGCCGTCCCGATTGGTCTCCGATGACGTCATGGAAATGGACCTTAAACCGGACCGCACCGCTGCCTAGCGTCGCTGCCATGAACGCCACCACCACCCGTGGAGCCCTCCTCGCCGCCCTCGCCTGCGTACTCGTCGGCGGCTCCTTCACCGCGAACAGCGTCCTCGGCCACTACCCGTACGCGGGTGGCCAGTTCCTGCGCTACGGCCTCGCCTGTCTGCTGCTGCTCCCGCCGGCCGGCCGGGGAGCGCCGGCGCGGCTGCGGCTGCTCGCGCCCCGCCAGTGGGCCCGCCTCGTCCTGCTCGCCGCCGTCGGGATGGTCGGCTTCAACCTGGCCGTCATCGCGGCCGAGCGCTCCGCGGAACCGGCGGTGCCCGGCGTCTTCGTGGGATGTGCGCCCGTGGTGGTGGCCGTCGTCGTCCCCCTCCTGGAGGGCCGCCGACCTCAACGCCGGGTTCTGTGCGGCGCGTTGCTGGTCGCCTGTGGCGCCTTCACGGTTCAGGGGTGGGGGCGTACGGACGGCACGGGGATCGCCTTCTCGGCCTGCGCGCTGGCCGGTGAGGTCGGTTTCGCCGTACTCGCCGTGCCCGTTCTGCGGCCCCTGGGGCCCCGGCTGCTGTCCGCCACGGTGTGCGGCCTGGCAGCGGCCGAGTCCGCGGCGGCCGGACTGCTCGCGGACGGCACGGCGTGGCTGCGGCGCCCCGACGCCGGCGAGACCGCCGCTCTGCTGTGGCAGGCGGCGGTCGTCACCGTCGTCGGCTTCGTCTGCTGGTACATGGGCATGCAGCGGCTCGGGGCCGAGCGCGCCACGCTGTTCTCCGGCCTCATCCCGGTCGCCGCCGCCTGCACGGCCCCGCTCGTCGACACGGGCTCCTACGGGGCCGCCCAGGCCGTCGGCAGTGCGCTGGTCGGCGTCGGAGTCGCCCTCGGATCAGGCGCGTTGAGCCTGCGGCGTGCCGGAGCGGCGGCTGCCGTCGAGGATGACGCGGGCGACCAGCGCCGGATCGTCGCTCATCGGGCAGTGCCCGCAGCCGGGCAGCCGCACCAGCCGGGCCCGGGGGACGATCTGCTTGGCGCGCACCCCCTGGCGGCGTACGAGCAGCATGTCCCTGGTGCCCCAGGCCACGGTGACCGGGACGGTGGGGATGTCGTCGGTGAACCGCACGGCGCTGCCGGCCCGCAGGGTCGCGTCGAAGCCGGTCGCCTGTGCCAGGGCCAGCGTCTCGGCGACCACGGCCTCGGGTGAGCGGCGGCCCGGGCGGGCGTAGATCGTGCTCGTCAGCATGGTGCGGCCGGCCGCCGAGCGGGACAGCCGCTCCACCAGGGGCAGCGGCAGCCGCCGGGAGATGTGCCGCATGGCGAGCAGCACACCGAAGGCGTAGCGCCGCTCGGCCTCGGACCAGAACCCGGCCGGGGACAGAGCGGTCACGGACCGCGCGAGCTGCTCGCGGCCGAGCTCCAGGGCGAGCAGACCGCCGAGCGAGTTGCCCGCCACATGCGGACGGTCGAGTTCCAGCGCCTCGCAGAACGCACCGAAGACGGCCGTGGTCGTGGGCAGGTCGTAGGCGAGCCCGTCCGGCAGGGCCGGGGAGGCGCCGAAGCCGGGCAGATCCACCGCGATCACGTCGCGTTCGGTCGCCAGGATGTCCACCACGGGGTCCCAGGCCTGCCGGTGGTGACCGATGCCGTGCAGCAGGAGCAGCGGTTCGCCGCTGCCCACGCGCGCGTAGGAGACGGTCACGGGCTGCGGGCCCCCTGGGGAGGGGACCTTGAAGGAGACGGTGGCGGACATGGGGGTGCTCCTCGTCTGGGCTCGCCGGCGGACGCCGTGTAGACAGCTTGTCAGCAATTGCTACCGACGGGTAGCCCTTGGCGTCGGCCTCCCCGGCCGCACCGCTTTCAATGGCCCCTGCGCACCTCCAGGTTGAACTCCGCATGCCCGAGATGCCGGAAGAGATCGAGCCACAGCGGCAGCAGCATCTCCACACTGCGTGCCGAGCGGATGCCGCCCAGGTCGAGCACCCGGTGCGGCGGCCACCCGAACTCCCCGAGCATGCCCCGGACCTGCTCCTTGGCCTCCGCGTCCTCACCGCAGACGAAGACCTGGTGCTCGCCCGGCACCAGCGCGGGATCGACCATCACCTTGCAGTTGACCGTGTTGAGCGTCTTCACCACGCGCGCGTGCGGGAAGGCGCGCTGGATCTGCTCGCCCACGCTGTCCGACTCCACGGGCGACAGCCGCATCTCCCCGTCCTCGAACGCCATCGGGTTCGAGACGTCGACGACGACCTTCCCGTCCAGATTCGCCGCCCCGGCCGCCTCCAGCGCGGCGAGCGCCACCCGCCCGCCGACGGCGACCACCACCACCTCGGCGGACGAGGCCGCCTCCGCGAACGTGCCGGCCCGCGCCCCGGCGCCCGCGCTGCGCGCCCACTCCAGGGCCGCGGGATTGTCCTTCGTGCGCGAGCCCAGCGTCACCTCGTGGCCCAGCTCCGTCAGCCTGCCGCCGAGCGTGCGGCCGACGTCGCCCGTGCCCAGAACCGCGTACCGCATCGCCACCTCCGCACCATCCGGCCGCCGACCGCCGACGGCCTGCGGGTCATTCTGCTCCGGGACACCCCGGATTTCTCCTGGACATGTCCGGACGCGTCGCATGGGATGGGACCGTGACCACCGACACCGAGACCGACGTCTTCGAAGAGCACCGCCCCGTCCTGCTGGGGGTCGCCTACCGCATGCTCGGGCGGGTGGCCGACGCGGAGGACGTCGTCCAGGAGGCCTGGCTGCGCTGGTCCGGCGCCGACCGCAGCGAGGTGCGCGAACCGCGCGGCTACCTGGTGCGCATCACCACCCGCCTCGCCATCGACCGGCTGCGCCAGATCAAGGCGCGCAACGAGGCGTACGTCGGTCCGTGGCTGCCCGAGCCCTATGTGACCGACTTCGGGGACACCGTCCCGGACACCGCCGAGCGGGCCGTGCTCGCCGACTCCGTCTCGCTGGCCGTCCTCGTCGTCCTGGAGTCGCTGTCGCCGCTGGAGCGGGCGGTGTTCGTGCTCCGCGAGGCCTTCGGTTACCCGTACGCCGACATCGCCGTGATGCTCGACCGCGGTGAGGCGGCGGTCCGCCAGCTCGCCGGGCGGGCCCGCAAGCACGTCGAGGAGCGGCGGCCGCGCTACGAGGTCGACCCCGGGCGGCGCCGTGAGCTGACCGAACGATTCCTCGCCGCCGCGGCCGAGGGGGACCTGGAAGGTCTCATGGCGCTGCTTGCGCCCGACGTACGACTGGTGGGCGACAGCGGCGGCAAGTCCAGGGCACCGCTACGGGTCCTGGAGAGCGCCGACAAGGTGGGCCGCTTCCTCGTCGGGGCCGCCCAGAAGGGCGTACCGGACCAGTCCTTCCGGTTCATGGAGCTCAACGGCGGCCTCGCGGTCGTCGTGCTGTCCGCGGGCAAGCCGGACAGCGTCTTCCAGGTGGACGTCTTCGAGGGGCGCATCCAGTCGCTCTACATCATCCGCAACCCGGACAAGCTGCTCTCGCTGCCGTCCGCGTAGGCGACGAGGACGGTTCCGTACGAACACCGTGTGAACCCTGTGCGGCGAGCGTCCTGTGTCGCGCCCAAGGGATCCAGGATTGGTCTTGACCAAGGGTTTGGGCCGCCCTATGGTCGCAGATAAGTGCAACAACCTTTAATAAACAAGGGCGCTAAAACGCCGCCGGACCACGGCGATTGCGGAGGACAGGGTGGGGACCACGCAGTTGGAATCGGTGCCGGAACCGAAGTACTGGCACCTCAAGACCGTGCTCAGTGAGGCATTGGACTCCGAGTTCTCCGTGGGCGAGATCCTGCCCAACGAACGCGACCTGGCGGCCCGCTTCGGCGTCGCGCGCGCCACGCTTCGGCAGGCCCTGGAGCAGCTCGAACTGGAAGGCAGGCTGCAGCGCCGCCGCGGTGTCGGGACGACCGTCGCCCCGCCGCGCGTGGGCGTCGCGGTCGGCACCGAGCAGCACGCCTGGCCGGGGGCCTCCGGGGACGTCTGGCAGGCCGTCGACTGCACGTCCGCGGCCCCGCCCGCGGCGGTCGCCGCCGCACTGGGGACGGGCCCGGAGGAGACCGTCTTCACGGTGCGCCGCTCGCGCGTCTCCCACGGCCAGCCCGTCGCCGCGGAGCTGCTCTACGTCCCGGCGTCCTCGGTGCCGGACCTCTCCGCCATAGACGCGCCGTCGGGTCCCGCACGCGCGCGTGCCGTGCTGCGCGAGCTGCAGCGCCTTGAGCTGGAGGGCCGCGAGAGCGCCGTCGAGCTCGGTTCCGCCCGCGCGGACGACGCCAAGGAACTGGACCGGCTCCCCGGGGCGCCCGTCCTCGTGGTCACCACCCGCTTCCTCGCCGAGGGCCGCACCGCGGCGCTCTCCGTCGCCACGTACCGTGCGGACACCTGCCGGCTGACCTTCGGCGACTCGGGCGGCGTGGAGATCCACCAGGGACCCGAGCGCCAGGCCTCCTGAGCTCCGGCCCCCGGACCCGCTGTGCCCCGGAACTGCTCCGGGGCACAGCGCATTGCGGCGCCGCGCCTCAGCGCCGCGCCGTCACCGTGCCCTCGACCGCGAACAGCTGCTCCTCCACATGGTCCAGGGCGAGCCGCAGCGCACCCGTCGCCACCGCCGCCTCGCCCAGCAGCGACAGGGCCACCTTCGGCGGTCGCAGGCAGTAGCGGGCCAACTCGCGGCGCAGGGGCTCCAGTACGCCGTCCAGGCCGGCCGCCCAGCCTCCGATGACGACGAGTTCCGGGTCGAGCGCGAGGACCAGGGCGGCCACGTCGTGGACGAGCCGCTGGATGAAGCGGTCGACGGCCGCGCGGGCCCGCTGGTCGCCCTCGCGGGCCTGTGCGAAGACCTCGGCGACGGCCTGTTCGTCGAGCGGGTGCAGCGGCTCGTCCGTGGTCGACAGCAGCGTCTCCGGGGTCACCTCGCGGCCCAGCAGATGCAGCGCGCCGATCTCGCCGGCCGCCCCGCCGTACCCCCGGTGCAGCTGCCCGCCGATCAGCGAACCGGCGCCAGGGCTCAGCCCTGCGAGCACGAACACCACGTCGTCGGACTCGGTGGCCGCGCCCTTCCAGTGCTCGGCGACGGCCGCAGCGTTGGCGTCGTTCTCGACCAGCACCGGGCACTTGAAGGACCGGCTCAGCCGCTCGCCGAGACGCAGCCCCGTCCACTCGGGCAGCGCCGCGCACAGCCGCACCGTGCCGTCGGCCTCGACGATGCCGGGTGAGGCGACACCCACCGCCCGCAGCGAGCCGCGGGCGACCCCGGCCCGGCGCAGCAGTTCCGCCACCGCGGTGCGCAGCCGCTCCAGGCGCTCGTCGGCCGGAGCCGTCTCGTCGACGTCCTTGGCGACCGAGCCGAGCACCCGGCCGTCCAGATCTGCGAGGAGCGCGGCGACCCGGTGGGAGCCGATGTCCAGGCCCAGCAGATGCCCCGCCTCCGCCCGGAACCGGAAGCGCCGCGCGGGCCGCCCCTGGCGTCGCACCACGCTCTCGTCGGCCGCCTTCTCGACGACGTAGCCCGCCTCGATGAGGCCCTCGACGACGCCCTCGACGGTCGGCCGGGACAGCCCGGTCACCCGGGTGATCTCCGTCAGTGTCGCCGCGTCCGTGGCACGCAGCGCGTGCAGGACCACCGCGGAGTTGATCCTTCGCAGCAGCGAGGGATCCCCGCCGGTCAGCCGCCCCAACGTCCCGTCCTCCCAGCTCGTGCGCGTGTTGGCCGGATCGTACCGGGTCGCTCCGCTGGGTTGGGCCGCGATGGGCCGTGTTTTGTCTGCTGCGCCGTCGTGGCTGGTCGCGCCCCGCGGCGGAGCCGCTGATGTCACAGCCCCGCGCCCCTAAGGGCGGTGCCGAACCGCCACCTTGCCAGCCAGGGTCACCCGGGCGCCACGAAGCCCGACTCGTACGCTGCGATCACCGCCTGCGTCCGGTCCCGCGCTCCCAGCTTGGCCAGGATGGCGCTGACGTGGGACTTCACCGTCTCCGTGCCGACGATCAGACGGGTGGCGATCTCCGCGTTCGACAGGCCCCGGGCCATCAGTCGCAGTACCTCTCCCTCCCGTTCGGTCAGGCGGGCCCGCTCCATGGCTGCGCGGGCGGCGCGGTTTCCGCCGCTGTCGCCGTAGTCGGCGGCCAACTGCCGTACGGAGGCCGGGAACAGCAAGGACTCGCCCTCGGCGACCAGGCGCACCGCATGCACGATCTCGGCCGGACGCGCCCGCTTCAACAGGAACCCGTCGGCGCCCGCCCGCAGTGCCTCGTACACGTACTCGTCGTTCTCGAACGTCGTCACGACGAGGATCTTCGGCGGATCGTCGACCGTCCGCAGCACCGCACGCGTGGCCTCGATGCCGTCCATCAGCGGCATCCGCACGTCCATGGCGACCACGTCCGGTCGCAGCTGCCGCACAAGTGGGATCACAGCTGCCCCGTCGGCTGCCTCCCCCACGACCTCGATGTCGGGCTGTGCCTCCAGGACGGCCCGCAGACCGGCGCGTACGAGGGGTTCGTCGTCGACGAGGAGAACGGTCACCGGCATCCGGCCAGCGTAGATCAACTCAACGGGAGTGCTACATGTACCTGCCAGTCACCCTCGTCCGGTCCGGTTCGCGCGCGGCCGCCGAGCAGCGCCGCGCGCTCCCGTATGCCGCGCAGCCCGCTGCCCCGTCCGGGCCCGGGTATGTCGGCGGTCAGCGGATTGCGCACTTCCAGGGCGAGCGCGCTGTCCGTGACGTCGACACGGACGCGCACCGGGACGGATCCCGCGTGCCGGAGCACATTGGTCAGGGCCTCCTGGAGGATGCGATAGCCCTCCCGTGAGACCGGGCCGGGTATCGACTCCAGCGCACCGGACACCTCCATGTCGATCTTCGCGCCGGATGCGCGCGCGGACTCCAGGAGCCGGTCCGCCTCGGCCAGCGTCGGACGGCTGCTCACCGGCCGCTCCGCCTCGCGCAGCACACCGAGCACACGCTCCAGGTCCTCCAGCGCGGCGCGGCCGGTGTCCTCGATGGCCCCCAGCGCCCGGTCGGTGAACTCGGGATTGCCCGCCGCGCGGGCCGCGCCCGCCTGCACGACCGCCACCGTCAGGGCATGGCCGATGGAGTCGTGCAGCTCGCGGGCGATGCGGTTGCGCTCCAGGAGCTGATCCGTGCGCTCCTCCAGAGCCGCGAGACGCTCGGCCGCGGACGGGCCCAGAAGCCGGCGGGCGACCGCGGTGATCAGCTCGCCCAGGCCGACCACGGCCCCGTAGAGCGCGAGCAGCGGAAACGGCACCAACAGGGCGTACACCCAGTGTGGTTGGAACGCGCTCAGTACGGGGACGGCGGCGTCCGGTGCGTGTCCGAGCGCGACGCGGACCAGCTCGTAGACCAGCGCCGGCAGCCAGACGCAGCTCGCCATCGCCACCGCGCCCAGCCCCATCCGCACCTCGAGCCACATCACGGTGCGCAGCCGGTCCCGCCAGGTGGCGGACGGGTTCACGGAGATCCTCGAATCCTGCTCGCCGGGCGTCAGCAGCAGCCGCGCCTGCACGCCCTCGCCCATGCGTACGGCAGGGATGAGCCCGACCGGGACCAGGACGGCCGCAGGCACCCAGGGTGTCGACATGTCGATGAACAGCCACACGCTCACGACGAGCATCGGCACCCACAGGTGCAGCAGTCGCGTGTATGTCGTCCCCCGGAGCAACGGGCGCAGAAAGCGGGCCATTTCGTCATCGTGCCAGCCGCCACTGACAACGGGCCTCCCCCGCGTGGGGGAGCCGCTCTCCACCGGCGGGGGAGGAGAACACCCCGCCCGAGCGGCGACGCTGCTGCCATGACCAGCATCGACGTCCAGAACCTCACCAAGGAGTACGGCAACCTGCGCGCCGTGGACGACCTGACCTTCAGCGTCCGCCCCGGCCGTGTCACCGGCTTCCTCGGCCCCAACGGCGCCGGAAAGTCCACCACCATGCGGCTCGTCCTCGGCCTCGACCGGCCCACCTCCGGCTCCGCCACGATCGGTGCCCGCCCCTACGCCGCGCTGCACGAACCGCTGCGCCACGTCGGCGCCCTGCTCGACGCCCGGGCCGCCCACGGCTCCCGTACCGGCCGCCACCACCTGCGCATCCTGGCGGCGAGCAACCGCATCCCGCAGCGCCGGGTCGACGAGGTGCTCGCGGAGACCGGGCTCGCATCGGTGGCGCGACGCCAGGTGAAGACGTACTCCCTCGGCATGCGCCAGCGCCTGGGCATCGCCGCCGCGCTGCTGGGCGAGCCCCAGGTGGTCATGCTCGACGAACCCTCCAACGGCCTCGACCCCGAAGGCATCATCTGGATCCGCGCGTTGCTGCGCCGGCTCGCGGGCGAGGGCCGTACGGTCCTGGTCTCCAGCCATCTCATGAACGAGACCGCGTCCTTCGCCGACCACCTCGTCGTCCTGGGACGCGGACGGCTGCTGGCCGACACCCCGATGCGGGAGTTCATCGACGCACGCGTGCAGCCTCGCGTGCGGATCCGGACGACGGACCCCACGGCACTCAAGAGCGTTCTCGCCCGGCACGGCCACGACGCCGTCGAGCACGGGGACGGGCGCTGGATCGTGGACCACGCACGCGTGGA
Source organism: Streptomyces sp. NPDC001604 (assembly GCF_042893475.1). Taxonomy (NCBI): domain Bacteria; kingdom Bacillati; phylum Actinomycetota; class Actinomycetes; order Kitasatosporales; family Streptomycetaceae; genus Streptomyces; species Streptomyces sp. NPDC001604. The sequence continues at coordinate 117,103 of NZ_JBIAUY010000012.1, forward strand.
CGACATCGGTCGCCTCGCCTCCGCCGCCGGTGTGCCGCTGCTCGAACTGGCGGCGGAAGAGGGCACGTTGGAGCAGGCCTATCTGGACCTGACCGGCGCAGAAACCGAGTTCACCGCACCGCACCAGGAGGCCTGACCATGGAATTCACGCCCTTGCTCCACTCGGAGTGGCTCAAGATCCGTACGCTGCGCTCGCTCGTCGGCAGCCTGGCCGCCGTCCTGCTCGCCACCACCGCGTTCTCGGCGCTTGCCGGAAGCGACACCGAAGGCGCGGACTTCGACCCGTTGTTCTCGGTGTTCTTCGGCGTCAGTCTCGGGCAGATCGCGGCGATCGCCTTCGGCACGACCGCCGTGTCGTCCGAGTTCCGGGGCGGCGCCCTGCGCGTCACGTTGGCCGCGGTGCCGCGGCGCGGCCGGTGGTTCGTCGCCAAGGCGGTGGCGATCGCCCTGCCCGTGCTAGGGGTCGGTCTGGCGACGGGAGGGGTGAGCCTCGCTGTCGGCAAGGCGGTGCTCGGGACGAAGGCGGACGGGCTGACCTGGGGCGAGGAACTGCGTGGAGTCGCCGGCTGCGCCTTCTATCTCACGCTGATGGCGCTGCTCGCGGCAGGCCTGACAGCCGTGCTGCGCAGCGGTGTCGCCACGCTGAGCATCCTGATCCCGTTCCTGCTCACCGTGTCCTTCGTCATCGGGGACGTGTCCGGTTCCGTGGCGGACGTCCTGCCGGACCGGGCGGGGCAGGTGGTGTTCCACGGGAGGTGGGACGGCGCCCTCGGGCCGTGGACCGGGCTTGCGGTGACGGGACTGTGGACGGCGGCCGCGCTGCTCGCGGGGGCGTGGAGCGTACGGCGGCGCGATGCCTGACGACTGAAGGCGGTTGACGCGCCGCCAATTGTCAGTGGCGGCCGCAATACTGGATCACATGGACATGGACAAGCACCTCGCCACGATCGATGCGCTGTGCACTGCGGATCTCTCCGCGGAGTACAGCGGGTCGGATCTGTTCCTGGCGGGATCCGGTTACCGCATCGTGCGGTTAGTGGACGGGGACGACGTGCATGTGCTCGGAGAGTGGATCTCCCAGGTGCTGAACGCCCGTTGGGGCGAGCAGCACCACCCATGGGGCATGCCCACGCTCCGCGTGCGCATCGACCGCGGCGAGGACATACCGGAACCCTGGCTGGCGACGAGCATCCTCACGCAGCAGCTGAACCTGTGGCAGCCGCCCGGCACCGAACGCTGGATCGCCCTCGGCATCGCCGACCGGGGTGAAACCGACGAGGCCCCCCTGCTCGCCGTGGCCTCGGACATAGACCCCGTCTGATCTTCAGGAGCCCGCCGCCGCCCTCAGGCGCGCGAACTCCTCCGCCATCGTCTCCACCGTCCAGTGCGCGTTCAGCCCGCTCGGATTGGGCAGCACCCACACCCGTGTCTCCCCGAACGTCCGCCCCTGCGGCCCCACTTGGGCCCTGCGGTCGTCGAACGCCACCCGGTACGCGGTGACTCCCACCACCGCCAGCCAGCGCGGCTGCAGCCGTGCCACCTTCAGCGCCAGCAGCCGCCCGCCCTCGCGGTACTCCTCCGGACCGATCTCGTCGGCCCGCGCCGTCGCCCTGGCCACGACGTTCGTGATGCCCAGCCCGTACGACAGTAACTCGCTCTGCTCCGACGGCTTCAAGAGCCGGGGCGTGAAGCCCGAGCGATGCAGCACCGGCCAGAAGCGGTTGCCGGGGCGGGCGAAGTGATGGCCCGTCGCTGCCGTCATCAAACCAGGATTGATGCCGCAAAAGAGTACAGAAAGGCCGTCCGCGACCACGTCCGGGACGAGACGGTCGCGGGCGGCCTCCAGTTCCGCCGGGGTGAAGCGGGTCAGAGGATCGCCCCCGGCGTGTAGCCCGCCGCCTCCGGGTGCTGCTTGACGATCTCCTCGATACGGCCGACCACCACGGCGACCTGGTCGGCGGCGGCGCCTGTGAAGGACAGCTTGTCGGCCATCAGCGCGTCCAGCTGGGCGCGGTCGAGCGGGATGCGCTCGTCGGCGGCCAGCTTGTCCAGGAGCTCGTTGCGCTCGGCACCCTGCTCGCGCATCGCGAGGGCGGAGGCGACGGCGTTCTCCTTGATGGCCTCGTGCGCCACCTCACGGCCCACTCCCGCGCGCACCGCACCCATCAGCACCTTGGTCGTGGCCAGGAACGGAAGGTAGCGGTCCAGCTCACGGGCCACGACCGCCGGGAACGCACCGAACTCGTCCAGCACGGTGAGGAAGGTCTCCAGCAGACCGTCCAGCGCGAAGAACGCGTCGGGCAGCGCGACCCGGCGCACCACCGAGCAGGACACGTCGCCCTCGTTCCACTGGTCGCCGGCCAGTTCGCCGGTCATCGACGCGTAGCCGCGCAGGACGACCATCAGGCCGTTGACGCGCTCGCAGGAGCGGGTGTTCATCTTGTGCGGCATCGCCGAGGAGCCGACCTGGCCCGGCTTGAAGCCCTCGGTCACCAGCTCGTGACCGGCCATCAGACGGATCGTCTTCGCGAGCGAGGAGGGGGCCGCCGCCAGCTGCACCAGCGCGGTCACGACCTCGTAGTCCAGCGACCGCGGGTAGACCTGGCCGACCGAGGTGAACGCCTGCGAGAAGCCCAGGTGCCGGGCGATCCGGTTCTCCAGGTCGGCCAGCTTGCCCGCCTCGCCGCCCAGCAGGTCCAGCATGTCCTGCGCCGTACCCACCGGGCCCTTGATGCCGCGCAGCGGGTAGCGGCCCAGGAGCTCCTCGACCCGGCCGTACGCGACGAGCAGCTCGTCGGCGGCGGTCGCGAAGCGCTTGCCGAGTGTGGTGGCCTGCGCTGCCACATTGTGGGAGCGGCCGGCCATGACCAGCTCGCCGTACTCGCCCGCCAGCTTGCCGAGCCGCGCCAGGACCGCCACCGTGCGGTCGCGCATCAGCTCCAGGGAGAGCCGGATCTGCAGCTGCTCCACGTTCTCGGTGAGGTCGCGGGAGGTCATGCCCTTGTGCACGTGCTCGTGCCCCGCGAGGTCGTTGAACTCCTCGATCCGCGCCTTCACGTCGTGGCGCGTGACCTTCTCGCGCTCGGCGATCGAGGCCAGGTCGACGGTGTCGAGGACACGCTCGTAGTCGGCGATCGCCGCGTCCGGCACCTCGATGCCGAGGTCCTTCTGGGCCTTGAGCACGGCGAGCCAGAGCTGCCGCTCCAGCTTCACCTTCTGCTCGGGCGACCAGAGCGTGGCGAGCTCGGCGGAGGCGTAGCGTCCGGCGAGGACGTTCGGGATGCGGGGCTTGGCGGGAGCAGAAGTCACGTGTACGGAGTTTACCTGCCGTCCGTGAGGGGCTCGCACCGTCCACAGAGTGTGAGAAACCGCAGGTCACGGCTCGCTGAACCGTGCACCCCCACGCGCGTCCGTGAGACGGATGTGAGACGTCGGTGCGGTCAGAATCCCCTTCGATCGATGAGTTGAAATTAGGTTCGCTTCAACCTATAGTCGAAGCATCGGCTTCCGAAACGGAAGCGGCCCCACATCGGTGCTCGCAACACCGATACGGGGCCTGACGGATCTACCTGAGCTACCAGGAGACCGCTATGGGACAGCTTCCCATGAGCACGCCCGCCAACTGCTACGAGCTGCCGAAGCCGCGTCCGGGTCACCGGTTCGTGCCGGCGAAGGTCGGCGCCACCAACGACACGTCCGTGATCGTCCTGATCGAGTGCCCGACGTGGTGCTCGTCGGAGGAGCACCTCAGCGAGCCGGTACGTGAGCTGTCGGACGTCATGCACCGCGGCCCCGTGGCCTCCGTGAACGTTCCGACGTTCGGGTACGGCGCCTACCCGGTCCAGCTGCACGCCTGGGTCGAGGCCGACCCGGTGGCTTCGGACATCGAGTACCGGCAGGCCCACATCGAGGTGCAGGACGCCGGGGGTAACGAGTTCTGCCACCTCACGCCGGACATGGCGGAGAAGCTGGCGGACGAGGCGATCGGATTCGCGTCGGAGCTGCGCCACCAGGCGCGTATCGCCCGCTTGGCGAACCAGACGGTCGGCGACTCGGACCCGGACATGGACGAGGCGCTGCGCCAGGTCCGCCAGGGTGGTGCCGTCTGATGCCCAGGCGTAACCAGAACGTCGACACCCGGCGCGTCCGTCTCACGGTCGACCTGCTGCCGAAGCGTGACGCTCGCCGTCTCGCCGTGAAGGCCCGCCGCCGGGGGTGGACCGCGTGAGCGCTGTCGAGCGCCGCTTCCCTGCTGCCGCCAGGTTCCTCGCCGCCGAGCGCGGCGAGGGCCCGGCCCCGCTGTACGGGCCGACGGAGAGGCAGAACGTGCACGATGACCAGCCGAAGCCTCACGTCGTGGTGCGCGTCGATTTCCTGATGTCTCGCTTTGAGCTGTTCGCGCTCCTGGCGGACGGCTACGCGACGACGAACATCGAGCGCAGTCCGGACGACATGACGGTCGAGCAGATCCGGTCCGACGTCGAGGCGGCCTGCGCGGGCATCTCCTCGCTGGAGTTGGACGCCCTCGTCGAGACGGTGGCCGGCCAGATCGAGCGGGGCGACCATCCGGAGCAGATGCAGGCCCTGCGGCGGGCGATGGACCGCGCGTACCCGCTGCGGTGGGAGCCGGAGGAGCGGCCCGTGCAGCGCCCGGAGTACGGGGACGGCACGGTCACGCTCGACACGCTCGACGCCGGCCGGATCACCGTCGACGAGCCGGTCTGGTGCACGGGTCACGACGGCGAGCAGATCGTCGACCGCGTCGATGTGACGCACGTCGGTGTGACGGTGACCGGCGAGTACGCGGGCGTCGAGTTCCTGCCCGCCCGGATCGCCTGGGCGCCGTTCGCCGTCCGCCAGTCGGAGATTCTCGTCGACGTCGACGAGTTCCCCGGCATGACCCCTGACGAGCTGCGTGAGCTGGGCGCCGAGGTCGGCCTGCACGCCGGCCGCCTCTACTCCAAGGCCAACGAGCTGGACCGGCTGCGGAGGGCGGAGTCGTGAGCCGCTACGTCCAGATTCCGCGGCCGACGGAGCACGCAGCCTTACGGGCCTGCGAGCGCACGCCGCGGCCGACTCCCTCGATGCCGGCGATCCTCGCCGACCTGCTCACCGCGCAACGGCTCGGCGACCACGAAGGCATCTGCCTGCTCGCGTGTCGCGCCGCCCGAGTGTCCCAACTGGAGGTTGGGCAGTGAAGAACGACGTTCTGAAGTGGGCCGCCCTCGCGGCGGCCCTGGTCGCCACCGCGTCCGCCGAGTACGAGTTGGCGCGCGCGGTCGGCTTCAACGAGTGGGTTGCCGCGGCCGTGCCGGGCGCCCTCGACGTCTACACGGTCCGGGCGATGCGCGCCCACAGGGACGTGCTTGCCGCGGTCGTGGCCATGATCGGCGTGAACGCGGCGAGCCATCTCGTCACGGCCGGCCTGCTGCCGGTGAACGTGCCGCTCGTCGTCGCTGTGTCGGCAATCGCCCCGCTCGTCCTGTGGCGGGTGCACGCTCTGCGCGTCGAGGAGGTCGCCACTACCGACACCCTCGTCGAGTACGCGGCGGCCGTCGAGGTCGAGCGCGTACCCGCCGAACCTGAGACGTACCCGGCGCTGCCGGAGCCTGTACCTGCCGTACCCGAGGCCGTACCTGAAGGCGTCCGCCTGCTTCCCGTTTTCGAGTGCCCGGGAGAGCTGCACCGCGCCCTGCGTACCCGCCCCGAGCTTGAGCCCGAGGACGTACCTGAGCCGTCCCTCACGGACCGGTATACGGCGATGGAAGTGGGCTGGGCGGCCGAGCAGTTCAAGGACGAACTGACCGCTGGAGAACTGCCGTCCATCCGCGTCATCAAGGAGCGGCTGAGCGTCGGCCAGCCCAAGGCCAAGGAGTTCCAGGAAGCGTTCCGTGAGGCTCTGCCGAAGCTGGCAGGTCAGGGGGTGTCGTCATGAAGTGGCTGCTACTGGGTGCCGTCCTGGCCGCCCTGCTGCTCTACCCGGCCGCGCTGACCGTCGTGGCCGCAGTCGTGGCCTGGCTCCTCGCCAAGCCCATCCTGCTGGCATTCGCCGCCGGCCTCGCCCTCCGCCCGCACCTTCCCCGGCTGCGCAGGTGGGCGCGATGAGCGACGACGCCCTGAAGAAGGCCCTTGAGGCCGTCTCCGAAGCATCCAAGGACTCCAAGCAGTTGGAGATTGCGCAGGCCGTCCTGATCGGCCAGGCCATCGCTCAGGCGATGCAGCCGCAGCAGCCGGCCGCCTGCCAGCACCAGCACCGTGAGCCGGTGAACGTCGGCAAGTGGATCGGCCTCGCCCTGGCCGTGGGGGTCGGCTCCATCGGCCTCGCCCTGGGCTTCCTCGCCGTGGCGATCGCCGCCCCGTGCGCGACGGCTTGCCTGATCATCCTGCGCTCGATGTGGCGCGACTACCTCAACAACCACTGACTAGGGAGACCCCAATGACCAGCAAGTTCATCAACGACAAGGTCGCCGAAGTCCTCGCCGCCAAGGAGCGCGGAGACGTGCAGGGCGTCGCCAACGCCATCAAGGAAGCCCTCCTGGAGAACGACGGCAACCTCACCGCCACGCTCCAGCAGATGAACGCTGCCGCCGACCAGCAGACCCGCTGACCAGGAGGAACCCATGGCGGATGACCTGAAGTTCTCCGACTTCACCCGCGGCGAGCAGCTGCACCTCGTCGCCCTGCACGCCCGGATGGCAAAGCGCGGGATCGCCGGCCCCACGGTCGACCTGAGCGACCTGCAGCGCAAGGTCCGACGCATCGAGCAGCAGGCCGAGCGCCGCAAGAACAAGAAGTAGGTACGCCACGGGGCGGCCGTACCCGGCACAGGTACACCGGCCGCCCCGTGCACCCGATCACCCCTTGGAGCAACCGGAGATCACATCATGACCGACCTTCACGCCCCCGCCAACGTCGAGGAGCCAGGTACGCCTGTACCCGTCGTACTCGACAAGACAGGTACGCCGGGTACACCCGTACCCGAGGCTGCCGAGACTGAGGTACGCCCCCGGCGTCGTATCCGTATCGACTCGCTGCGCCGCATCTTCGTCGACGCCCGCCAGCACCCGACATACCGCTTCACAGTCCGGCACGGCTCCTACGTGTGGGGCGGTACTCGCGTCCTCGCCCGCCGTACCTGGGAGGCCCGCACCACCGCCATGCACCACCGGTTCATGAGGATCGCCGAGGCGGCCGGCAACGAGGAGATGGTGACCAAGTGGGAACAGCGGGCCTATGCCTACCGGTTCGCCCGGCACAAGAGGCGCATGGACCTGCTGCAGCTGGCCATCAACCTGCCGAAGGCCGTGTTCAGCGCGGTCGTGTCCGCCGGTGGGCTGCTGCTGATGCTGGGCATCATGCTCGCCTGGTACCGGCACGACGTCCGTGACGTGCTGGCCCCGCTGAACGCGGCGATCGAGTTCGTCGGCTGGGTGGCGTTCCTGGCCGGCGTCATCTGGGAGCCGCTGCTGTACTCGGCGCCGCTGCTTGCCCTGCTCGGCGTGTGGTCCGTGGGTCGTGCCCAGCGGACCGCGCCCACGTGGGCGCTTCCCGTCGACGGCGACGAGCGGGACGTCGTGCCTGATGAGAACGCCATCATGCGCGCGCTGCAGAACCTGAACCTTCCGCCGCTGAACAAGGCCCTCAAGGAGGGCTGGAAGCCGCGCTGGGTGCAGCCGTCGACCCGGTCGGGGAACGGCTGGCATGCGCAATTGCAGTTGCCCGAGGGCGTGCCCGTCGAGATGGTCGCCGACAAGAAGTCGACGCTGGCGCACAACCTGATGCGCAAGCCGATCGAGGTGTGGCCGACGGAGCCGCGCGACCAGGCCGGCGTGCTGGACCTGTGGGTCGCCGACCCTGGCGTCCTCACCAAGCCGGTACCGCCCTGGCCGCTCCTGAAGGAGGGAACGACCGACTTCTTCCGCGGTGTGCCCGTCGCACTCAACGCCCGCGGCGAGCAGGTCATCGGCCGGCTGATGGCGGCGAACTATCTGATCGCCGGGATCATGGGATCCGGTAAGTCGTCGCTGGTTATCGCCCTGCTGCTCGGCGCGATGCTTGACCCGCTGGTCGAGATCGACGTGCACGTCCTGGCGTTCAACAACGACTACGACGCGATGCGGCCCCGGCTGCGGAGCCTGGTCAAGGGCGACGACCCCGAGCATGTCGTTGCGGCCATGGACACGCTGCGTGCCCTGGCCGGAGAGGTGTCCCGCCGCGGGCAGGAGCTGGAACGCATCGGTACGGACACCAAGGTCACTCGCGAGATGGCGGAACGCGACCCGTCCATGCGTCCCCGGATCGTCGTATTCGACGAGGTCCACGAGCTGTTCACCAACAAGGAGCACGGCAAGGAAGCCAAGGAACTGGCGCTGAAGGTCACCAAGAAGGCCAGGAAAACGGCCATCACGCTGCTGTGGATCACCCCCGATGCAGATGCGGCGAGCCTCCCGCGCGGGATCTCCAAGACCGTGTCCCACCGGGTCGCGTTCGCCATCAACGATCACCAGGGCAACGACGCGATCCTCGGCACCGGCATGCACAAGAACGGGTACTCGGCGACGACGCTGGTCGCGGGCGAGGACCAGGGCACCGCGATGGCGGCCGGTTTCGGCAAGACCCCGGGCCTGATCCGCTCGTACTTCGTGCGGAAAGAGGCAGGCATCGACGAGATCACCCCGGTCGTCGAGCGCGCCCTGAAGGCGTACAAGAACGACGGCGGCACGTGGGAGGTGCCCACCTTCGCCCCCGCCGACCATCTCGCCGACATCGCCAAGGTGCTCGGGCACGACCCGAAGATGCTCACGCAGGACGTGCTGCGCGGCCTGCAGGATCTCAACCCGGTCGAGTACGGCAGCTGGTCGTTCAGGAACCTGCGGAGCGTCCTCGACGAGGCCGGCCACGGCGAGTACAAGACCGGCGGACGCCAGCACGTCAGCCTCGACCGCATCCTCGAAGCCATCGCCGCCCGCGACGAGGACGCTCCCGACGACGAGGGAGGGGCCGAGGACTGAGGGAGTTCTCCCTACCCGCCTCCCCACCCTGCCTCCCTGTACATGACCTGCGGAAATGGCCATTCAGGGAGGCAAGGGAGGCACCGTCAGAGAGACGTCCAGACCCCCGGAAACGGGGTGTTGGCCTCCCCTCTGATGCCTCCCTCCCTGCTCGTTTCACGACCAGGCCTCCGGCCCGCGCCCGCACTCCACCGGGCACGGTACGGGGGCCTTTCGTGTTTGTGAGGTCAGCGGCGCTGTGCGGCGACCGCGTCCGTATACAACTCCCGCGTTAGATCCTCCGGGCCGATCCCGAGGTCCGCGAGCACAGCGCGGACATCATCGAGGGCCGCGTTCACCTGGTCCTCGTCGACGAGGGTCTCGACTTCGAGGAAAGTGCCGTCGAGCTCGGGCACTTGCACGAGCGTGGCCAGCAGTTGCCGGCCGTGTGCCTCGAACTCGTAGTTGCGGCAGCGCTTCTGGAAGGCGATGACCGGCACGTAGCCGAGGCCCTGCAGGATGGCGTGCGCGGCTTCCGAGTCGGCGACCTGCGTCTCGTGCTCGGGCTTCGACCCAGACTCCTCGTCAACGGCCGCGTCCTTGAAGGTGAGGACCGTGCGGCGGCCGTCAGCGCCGTGCACGGTGCGCACCCGCAGCTCCTGGTCCGCCTTCTCCAGAGCCCCGTCACCGCGGTCGTAGTAGGTGTCCTGGTAGACCTCGACGCGCGCCGTCGCCCGTTCGTCCAGCTGCCGCAGCACCGCCTCGGGGGCGTGCACGCGTGCCTTCAACTCCGCTTCGATCACCGGCCGGTCTTCCCTTCTCCTGGTCACACCGAGCGTTCCGCTCCGTCGACGACCGCCTCGAACATGCGCCGAAAGCCCCGGTACAGGGGGCCGTGCGGCGTCGCCATCACCTTGTAGGTGGCCGACTCGTGGCCTTCCCATCCCGAGTCGAAGGCACCGACGAACATCGTGTCGTCGGTGTGGATGAGCCGCCAGGTGGGCAGCATCCTGTATCGCCACACGCCGATGTCGCAGGAGTCGGCGAGCTCCCGCAGTCGCGCCTCGGCCAGCCGGACACCGGACGCAAGGGACTCGGCAGACTCGCCGATCTCGGCCGCCCGGCGTACCAGGGCGTCGCTGTCCGGGTCGAGGAGAGCGATCCGGACGCGGAGCCCCTTGCCGCCCTGTTCGCGTGGGAGACAGGCGCGTAGCAGGCTGTCGTTCAACCCGATCAGTCCGAGGCCGCGCACGGCGAGGACATCCAACTCCTGTGCCTCACGGGCGTGCTGCTGAATCTCCTCAGCCGCAGAGGTCTGCGCGGCGTACACACGCACGACTTCCGGGAACGCGGCGAGATCGAAGGCCACACCGCCCGCACGCTTCTCCCTGCTGGCGGCGAGGCCGAGCAGATGCCGGGCGTCGTCGGGCATGTGAAGGCCGTCCGCGATCCGCTCGTACACGTCGAGGCGGGATACCTCACGGCGGCCATTGATGATCTCGTTGACGCGGGCCTGCGTCATCCCGGCCGCAGCGGCGATACGCGCCTGACTCGCACCGGCGTACTGCTGCACGCACCGGAACACGGCGCCCATGTCCCGCGCCCGCAGCGCCTGCCGTACCTCGGCGCGCTCCCATGCCCAGTCAGGCAGTTCGATCGGCTGGAGTGCTGTTCCCATGGCGCGGCCCCCCGGTATCGCGGACGGGATGGAAAGCCATCCCACAGTGAGATTACCGGTGGGGGATCGAGCGAACACCATGCGTCACAAGATCCTGACCAGATGACATAACCCCGGCGGCCGCGCGAACGGCCCCGGGCGTGGCCAACGCTTTGAGGGAGCGCCGACATGGCTACAAGTACCACGCACCCGCCCGCGGCGGCAGGACAGGAGCAAGCCCCGCCGGATATCGAGACGATGCGCGAGACCGTGAGCCGTCTGCTGGATCCGGACGGGATCCCGGATGTGCTGCCGCCGGTCGGCGCCGAGCTGGAGACGGTCACCCAAACGGTGCGCGGCCATCTCGAACTGATCATCCCGGATGTCGAGGAAGCGGCCCGGAAGCTGAATCCGGGGAGCGTCGTCCGCTACGGCGCGCTCGGGGTGGTGTGGGAGGCGCGCAGCAGGCTCGAAGCCGAGCCCTGCCGCAGGTACGGCGGTCCGGTCGGTCACGCTCGGCGCCTGGCCCGGGTCCTCAACGCGCTGTGCGACCACTACGAGCAGTTCGGCGGCCGGCGATGACGCCCGCCCTGCACATCTGCCGGGCCTGCGACGAGCCGATCACCGACCCGGATGACGCCGTCCTGGTCGGCTACGAGGCAGGCAACAGCGGCCCCGGCTGGGACGTATGGGCGCACCGCGAGCACGCCGAACTCGTCGTGCCGGACCCTGCCCCGATCCGCGTGCTCGCCCGAATCCTGATCCACCACGCCACGCGGCACCCCAAAGCACCAGGAGGCACCTCGTGACCTCGTCCACCGAACGCCGGACCGACACCGACAAGCCACGCGGAGAGCAGGCGTCCCTGGCGGCCGGCAGGGCCGCCGGCTACTGCTGGACCCGTAACCCGCACGGTCCCGGCCGCTGCACCTGGCCGCCGCACAGCTCGGGCTCGCACAAGGACGTGTACGCGCACACCGAGTGGCGTTAGACGCCCGTACCCGGCGCGACGGTGTGCCGGGCACGGGACAGCCCGCCCGTCCTCATACCCCGTGATCTCCGGGGGCGGGCGGGACCAGGCCCCGGCCGGACGCCGATCCCGGCCGGGGCTTTCCCATCAGCGCCGGCCGACCTTTGCCCGGAAGGCCTGCGTGCGCTCCGAGGCCTTCACCTTCGGCGTGACCCGGACGTCGATCAGGTCCTTCAGCCGCTCGTCGTCGAAGTGGACGTGCACATCGGTGCCTTCGAAGGACTCCAGCGCAGTCGCCACCCGCTCCCACAGACCGTCATCCTGCCGAGCGCCTGAACGGCCCGCGGTGGGCACGTAGCGGCGCCGCAGCGAGACACCCATGGACGTGTCCGCGAGCCGCTGCGCGGAGGATCCGACGAGGTGCCCGTGAGCATCCATGCCGGCGACCCAGCCGAGCACCACCTGCTTGCCGACCTCGTCGCGGAAGACACCACTCGGGCTCTTGATCTTCAGGGCCTTCTTGATGGCGGCGATGAGATCCTTGGCGAGCTTCGCCATCTGCTTGCCCAGGGCCTTTTCCTGGCTCTTCAGGCCCGCCAGGAAGCCCTTCGAAGCATCCTTGCCACTGTCGTACATCATGTCGGCCATGTCCTTGCCGAACGACGTGGCCAGCTTCCCGCCGGACGCCATCAGCTTGTTCAGCTTGTCGATGTCCGTTGTGGTGACGTTCTTCGCGCCGAGGATGGTCGCGAGCTGGCTGCCCGGACCCGCGTCGGAGAGCTGCTGCAGCAAGTCCTTGCTGGCGCCCCGCGCCTTCAGCGACTTCGACAGAGCGACAAAGCCCGAGGCAGTCTTCTGCTGTGCGGTGGCCTGCGAGATGAGGCTACTGACGTCCGTGGCTGACGTACCGGAGATGCTCAGGAAGTCGCGGATGTTCGAGGCCTGGTCGGCGGCATACTGGTTGGCCTCAGCGATGCGCTTCTGGATGGCGGCCCGCTTGTCGGCGAGCGACTCCAGTTTGGCGCCCCGCTTCTGGATGCTCGCCGCGGTCCGGTTGAACCCGGCATTCAACAGTTTCGTCGCCAGCGACTTGATCGCTGAGGCGATAGCCGATGACGTGCCGGTCTCCAGCTTCTTCAGCAGGCCGGTGGCGATGGTGTTGCTGATCGACGTCTTCGCCGACCGCTGGGCGTTGCGCAGGGCGATCTCGGCGGCCTTCAGTTCCTTCCGTGCCGCCTCCAGCCGCTTCTCGGCTGCGGCCACACCCTTGTGCCGGCGCTTGGCGTTCGCGAGGGCGTCCTTGGCGTCCTCCACCCGCTGCTTGTCGCGGTGCACGCGGTCCGCGGCGTTCATCAGGGTGCCAGACGCGTAGCCGGGCAGTTTGATCCCGTGCGTCTTGGCGAACGCCATGGACTGCGGGTGCGACAGGACGTCCTCGCCGCCCTTGAAGTTGACCAGCTCCGGGCCCTTTTCGCCCACCCAGGCCAGGCCCCTGGCGGCGCCGCCGGTTCCCTTCGCGTACCAGTGCGGAGAGCGCGAGAGCCACGCGCTGTAGGCGTTCATCGGGTTGCCGTAGCGGGACGCGATGTAGCTGAGGCCCCACTTGATCTGCGTGGAAGGGTTGGTCTTCCAGTCGGAGCCCGCCGACGCCATCTTGCTCGCCGGGAGCGCCTGCGGGATGCCGAAGGCGCCCGAGCTCTTGTTCAGGGCCGTCTCGGACCAGCCGCTTTCACCGTTCCACAACTGCTTCAGGGCAGCCCACTGCGGGCCCGACCAGCCGCGTGCAGCAGCGAGGAGCTGGCCGATCTGCTGATTCTTCGACGAGCCGCCCCCGCCGCCACCCAGCCCGAGCAGGCCGAGCAGGTCTCCCCCAAGGCCGCCGAGCGCCTTGAGAGCCTTTGAGCCGAGGTTCTTCGCCGAGATGAGCCCATGCTTGATGAAGCCGCCCAGCGCGTTGGGCAGGCTCCCGAACACCTTCTGGGCGATCTCCTTGGGGTGGGTCTTGGCCATACCCATGACCAGGCCCTTGGTGAGCGACTTACCGATCCGGATGAACACCTTCGACGGCGAGTTGATCCCAAAGTGCCGTTTGACCCAACTGACGATCGGGTCAACCACTGCACCCTTGACCCAGCTCCCGATGCCTTTCATAGCGCCGGTGATGCCAGTCCGCAGGCCGATGATCAGCGCCCGCCCCTTGGAGACGAGGAGGCTGCCGCTGTGGGCGAACGGGCCCTTGAGGGGGTTGATGACGTGCGAGCCGATCCAGCCGCCGATGGTCTTGCCGACAGACCAGACGCCGGACTTGAGGCCCGCCACCATGGCGCTTCCCCGGCCGGGCAGCCACGAACCGCTATGCGAGAAGGGGCCCCGGACCGGGCTGATGATGTGGTCGACGATCCAGCCGCCGATCCCCTTCACTGCGCCGACGATGCCGCCCTTGAGACCGGAGATCAGATTGCGGCCGATCCCGATGAACACCTTCGAGGGGGACGCGATCCCGAACCCGCTTTTCACCCAGTTCACGACGGGATCGACCACGTGGCTCTTGAGCCAGCTGCCGACGTCCTTCATGCGAGACCAGATGCCGGACAGCAGCGACTTGGCCAGGTTGAGGCCGGTGTGCCACAGGGTGAAGCGGCCGAACACCTTCAGCGTGAACCGGATGAACCGGTTGCCCATGCCGGGGATGTGCTCGATCAGGGCCTGGCCCATCTTCGCGGTTGCCTGGGCGCCCTTGCGGGCCAGGAGCCGGCCGAGGTCGCCGAGGCGGACGGGCAGCAGAAGCATCTGCTCATAGAAGAACCGGGCGATCCGCGGGAACCTGCGGGCGAACGCCTCGATGAACCGCAGGGCCAGCTTGCCCACGAACTCGTTGATCTTCAGGAAGATGGGTCCGGCCGCCTTGGCGAGCTTCTCTGCGAACGGGATCAGCTTGCCCCACGGGATGTGGTCGAGCGCCTCGCCCACCTTGCCCCAGGGCACCTTCGACAGGAGCTTGCCGGTGACGCCGACGACCTTGCCGATCGGCACAACCGATATCGCGGCGAGGATCGTGTCGAGCCAGTGCTTCTTCCAAAAGTCCTTGTGGAACAGGGGCTCGAAGAGGTTGTTGACGAAGCCGATCGCCAGGGGCAGGGCGATCGTGCCGAACTGCTTGCCGACGTCGACCCAGTCGATGGCGCCGATGGCCTGACCCAGCTTCTTCGCCAGTTCGGCGCCGTGCGAGACGATCCATTGAAAGGCGGAGCCGAGGCCCTTGCCGAGCACGGAGCCGAGATGGCTCCAGTCGATGTCTTTGAAGCCGCCCGCGATCGCGTCGTGAACCTGGGAACCGAGCTGCGCGGCGTCCGACTTCGGCGCGGCCAGCATCTTCGGCACTGCGGGCGCCTTCAGCATCGGCGTCGGCAGCACCGCCGCCTTCTGGCCGTGCAGACCGCCGAAGAAGTCCGAGACGAGGCCTTTCGCCTCGCCGAAACGGCGCTTGATGTCCTCGACCGGGATCAGCTTGCCGATCGCCCGGCCGAACCTGCCGGCCGCGGGCATCGCCGTGCCGGACAGGAACTGCACGAAGCGCGTCAGCGGCGGCAGCACCTTCGTGCCGACCCGAATGCCCATCACCTCAAGATTGGAGGTGAGCAGGTGCCACTGAGCCTCCGCTGTCCTCCGCTGCATCTTCACCGCGTCGTCGAACCGGCCCGTTGTCCGGTTGACCTGGTCCTGCTTTTTGCGCAACACGTCCAAGTTGTTGATGAGGGTGAGGATCGCCGACGAGGAACGGCCGCCACCGAACGCCCGCGAGAGCACCTGAGACTGCTGCGCGGCGGACATCCCCGACTTGTCGAGGTGGGTCTTCAGCAGGGAAATGGCGCCAATCAGACCGTCCTTCGACCGCATGGCATTCGCCAGCTGGATACCGCTGAGGCCGATCTTCTTCAGCTGCTTCTCCGCCGCCCCCGACGGGGCACCCAGCAGCGAGAACGACATGCGCAGCCGGGTCGCCGCGTCAACGGCGGGGATTCCCTCGTCGGTCATGAGGGCGAGAGCGGCACCGACCTGCTTCAGACTGAGACCGAACGTCTTGGCCGACGGCAGGATGCCCGTGCCGATGGCCTCAGTGAATTGCTCCATGCGCATGTTGCCGGCGCCGATGATGGCGTTCACGGTGGACACGGCCTCGTGGAAGCTGCCCGCGCCCTTGATGCCCGTCCGCCAGGCGCCCGCCAAGGCGTTCGTCGTCTCCTCCAACGACGAACCGCCCACCGCCGCCAGATCCGAGGCCTGCTTCAGCGCCTTCATCGCGTCGACGTTGTCCATGCCGACCGACTTCAGGTGGTACAGGGCTTCCGACAGCTGCTGCGGGCCCTGCTGGGTGACCCTTCCCAGCTTCAGCACCTGATCGGAGAGGACTTTGACGTCCTTCGCAGTGCCGCCCGCCTGCGTGGAGATCTTCGTCATCGACGACTGGAATTCAGCCGCCTGCTTCGCCGACTCGCCCAACCCCACGGCCAGACCCACCGCGAGGGCCTCGCCGGCAATCTTCGCGGTACGACCGAGCTTGGCCAGCGTGCTGTCCGTTCGGCCCGCGGCCCGGCCGATGCTGTGGAACGTCCTCGACGCCGCATCACGGGCTATGACGCTGTAGACGATGGCCGTGGAAGCCATGCCGCCTCACTTTCGGAAGTCTGTGAGGGGCGGGTGCAGGTACCGCTCGCCGAGAACGGGGTCTTGGCGGACCTTGCGCGCGATGGTTGAAGCGCGTTTGACACCCGCCCCAAGATCAGGGGCAGTTCAGACGGAGCTGCTGAAGGTGGTCGCGGCGCTGCCGGTGGGCCTCGGCGACCGCCGCACGCTCCCGCACAGCCGAGGGATCCTCACGGCGCTTCTCCAGCACGACCTGAACGGCGGACGGATGACCCTTGGCGGCGCCGTCCCGGACCGCATTCGCCTGGATCCAGTCGGGCAGAGCCGCAGGACTGTCGGGCGCTTCGCCCCAGTGCGGCGGGAACATGCCGCGCAGCGTGAGCGGGTTCGGCCCGTACAAAGGGTCGTCGCCGGCCGCGTACTCGACCCGGTTCATGACACTGCGTCCGATCGTGCGGCGGGCGGCAGATCCGCCTCGCTGACGTACCAGAGACGGCAGTTGTTGCCGAACCCGGGAACGCCCTCCCACGCCGGACGGACAACCGTCCGCTCGAACTCCGCACCCGCGGCAATCCCGGCCCGGCGGCCCAAGTCCTCGTACTCCAGGACGTGATTGGTGTTTCCCGCCTTGTAGCGCATGGCCATGTGGGCCTCGGACACCGCCTTCTTCCGGGCGGCCTCCCACGCTCGGCACGCGTCGAGGAACTCTTGCCATTCCGTCACGGCCGCCCCCCATCGCAGGAACGCAGCTCCACGGGAGCGGCGGCGGGCAGGACGTCGGGGATGCGGAGACGGCCGCGCTCGAGGGCCAGGCGCACGACACGGACGGCCCTGTCGAGCTTGGCGGGGTTGTCGAGCGCGCGCTCTGCGGCGTGCCGCTGTACGGCCGCCGTGGCTGCTGCTGTTCGGGGAACGTCGGACATGAGAAAGGCTCCTCATCGAAGACCGCGCAATGTGCGCTGCTGTCTCGACGGGAGCCCGCTCGCCACCACACCCGAAGGTGCCTCAGGTGAACCAAAGGTTTCACCTGCCGGCCGGCGCCTTGTCGCTACCGGCGGCCGAGCAATATCAACTTCCGCGTTACGCCACAGTCCGTTGTGTGCTTCACCGAATCCAGAGCGGCTACCGACCGGTGCCCCAAGTCGGTGCCGTGGCAATTCGGCTACGCGGTCCAAGACCGAGAACGCCTAACTGAGTTGACGGTAACACGCCCCGTCACTCCGACAACATGCGCAAATTCAGTTGGGTGGGTGCCGGCCGGGGATCCCGCCAGGACGAGAAACCCGGCCGGCACAGGCCGCGCGAAAGGCGTCGCGGCCATACGGGAACGGGTGCTGCCGCCGGACCCGAGAAGTGCCATCCCGGGGGCACGCCAGCGGCGCGAGAATGCCCAATCCTCGACACCCAAACCCGCAGGTCAGAAGCTCGGAGCCGCCAATCCGGAGCCAGTGATCTCAACTACGCTTGCGGGATAGCGCGCAGCGGTGAAGGCCAGATAGCCGTAGCACTGGAGTCGTACAGTCAGCGTCCCGGAGCCCACATCCGGCAGGACGCGGGAGCGGATACCGGACTCGAAGAGCAGCAGGTCGCTCGCACGCACGACGTGCACGACGTCCTCGTTGGTGCCCGCGCCGAGCGCCGTCGGCATCGACGGGTCCGTCACCACGGGCAAGCCGTGCATTTGGCCAACGACCTGCTGGGCCGCCACCGCGCCGAGCGTGGCCGCCGCGTTCTGCGGGTTGCCGCTGTCGGGGACGACGAGGGGCCGGCCATTGGAGTCGGACGCAGCGAGCAGGTAGGCCCACCGGCGCGGATGCATCACGATGACCGACGGCGGGGCGAACCGCAGGGTGTGGATCCGCTGCACCGCATCGGCGATCTTCGAATACAGCTGCGACACGGTCGGCGTCGCCGAGGTGTACGTGATCGTCGTGATCCCGGACGTGCTCCGGACACCAGTCACCTGGCCGGAGCTTCCGCTGCCGCTGATGACCTGCAGATCCAGCTTCGTCGCGTAGTCGGCGACCAGGTCACGGAACACGATCTGATCGAACGAGATCGGCGACTGGTCGAGCAGCTGGATCGCCACGTCCTGCTGACCGGCGATCGTGCGGACCGGAGCGGTCACCGAAGTGTCGGTGAGGTCGGTCTCGGCGACCGCGCCGTTGTCGGCCGTCTGGATCGCCGTCGCCGTGCCAGTCGCCATCTTCGGAATGTTGATGGAGTCCGTACCGGCCGGAAGGGGCTGCGTGTTGCACAGGTTCGCGTAGGCGCGGCCGGCGCGCGCCAGCTCGACGTACTGGCTCATCAGCCACAGCGGCGGAACCGCGTAGCCGCCAGCCCCGTCGGTGCGGGACAGGTCGCGGTACTCGGGGCTCGCAGCGGCCTCGGCGACGTCGCGGGCGTGCCGCATCAGACGCTCCCGGGCCTCCCCGGTCGTGTCCATGTTGAGCTGCAGGCGAGCCAGATCCTGCAGGTAGCTGCGGCCGTTGCCCTGCTCGTAGGTGCGGCCCTCACGAACCGACTCCACACGGGTACGGGCACGCTGCACCGCGAGTGCGCCGTCCGTCAGCGTGGCGGACCGCTCCGCCTCCTCGGACAGCTCCTGAATACGCTCGTCGAGGTGCTTGAGTTCGGAGTCGAGGTGCTTGATGTGCACGGTGAACTCGCGGAACTCGGCATCCTCTTCGGGGTGCAGGTAGTCGCGGCGCTCCTCCTCCGCCAGGTCCGTGATGGCCTTGCGCTTCGCGAGGGCGCGTTCGCGGTTCTTCGCGGTCTGCTCGCGCTTCGCGACGAGCCGCTTGAACATCGCGTCGGTGTACGGGTCATTCTTGACAGGCACGGAAAACCCCAGATGGGACGCGCATCGCGGTTCCCAGTGCCAGGGCTTCGGTGATGCTGGATAGACGGATTCGTCGTCCAGTGCCAGGACTCGCTCAACATCCGTGCGGCCAGTGCCAGGCCTGCCAGCAACCCCCAGTGCCAGGGGAGTTGCTCAGATGGAGCTGAGATCAAGGTACGCCCGAGATCGCAACAACGGAAGTGCGAACCGTTCCGCCGAACCGCTTGACGGGAAAACCCGCAGGTGAGAGGCTATTCAGCAAGGAAGAGAACGCCCCCGGCGAGGCGAAAGCCACCGGATGAGAGCGACTTCCAGCGAATCCCTCCCGAAGATCCCCGAGAAGCCCCGAAGGGCTCCAGCCGCATTCTCAAACCCGTACAGGTTGCGAGCGGCGTGTGGGCGGGGTCAGGGAAGATCCACCAGCAAAATTCCGATGTTCATGATCATCCGCCCGTGGCGTTTTTTGCGCGGGGGGAGAGGATTTTTAGGTGTGGGCGGGTCAAAAGAGACCTATGTCAAAAATGCCCAATTCGCTCCATTGTGGTGCGTTCACCTGCGCTCTTGCCCATCCCGGGCGTGCTCGCAGTCCGCCCTGTGCTCGATGGCGACCAGGACGTGCCCGCGGTCGTCGGTGTCCAGCTGCGCGGGTCCTCCGCACTCCGGGCATCGCGGGTCGATGGCGATGCTGGCGACGGCGGCGAGGATGTCCCTGCCGGCCATCTCGACGTCGACGTGCCGGCGCTTCATGTCGCGGTCCGTCGTACTCGGCTGCGCATCTTGCTGCTGCGCCTCGTTGCCCACCACTGCCCTCGGGCGAGGGCGTTGGCCTGCCTGCTGCTGCGCTGCTCGTCTCGTCGCCTGCTCTGCTGCGCCCGCTGGTCGAGTAGGGCGCGCATGCGCTGCTGGTTCGTCATGCTGCCGTGTCCTCTGGTAGTTGGAGGTGGGCGCACTGCCCACCGTGTACGTCACTGCACTGGGGCTGTCGTCGGATGCGGCAGAGCCAGGCGCCGCACCCGCGCACGCAGGGCCGGCCCTTGCCTGACGGCAGTGGGCGGTCGCATACGGCGCAGCGCCGCTGTACGCGCTTCACGCCTGATCCTCGGCAACCGTGGTCGTATCGCCACGGTTCGGCTCAGCCGTGGGGCTCTGCCCCGTACCTGCGTTGCCGTCTGCACCACGCAGGTTGGCGAGCTTCTGTGCGTGGCGTGCTGCTAGCCCGCGCCTGCGTGCGGCGGCGAGGTCGGCGCGCTGCCGTCGCATGTCCTCGGTCCGGCGCCTGGCCGCGGCTATCCGCGCCGCGACCGCCTGCTCGACGTGACTGACCACAGTTGCTCCCGGTGGGTGGCTGGGGTGGGTGGGGTTGAGCATCTACGGGCGAGGGGTGGGGTGGCCCGAGGCCGGTTGCCGGGTGGTGGGTGGTGGGTTGTGGCGGGTTTTCCGAAACTCCTATACGCGCACACATGGAAGGTTTTAGGGAGACCCACAACAACCCACCACTCTCACCACGTTTCCGCAGGTCACGCCGCTTCGTCCTCCTCGTCGCCCGCGAGCATCAGACCGAGCCAGACGGCCCCGATGTTGCGGGCCTTCTTCTCGAAGCCGCGGGCCTTCATGGACGTCGCGAATGCGACTTCGGAGCCGATCTCGTCGGGCTTGATGCCGCTGTCGTGGCACCACTTGGACCACGCTTGGAAGAGCTCCCTGGCGCGGACGTAGCCGTGCGCTCCGGGGATGGTCCGCTCGTTCAGGAAGCGGCCGAGGGTGTCGCTGTCGGCCTTGTACTGCTCGGTGCGGACCCGTACCGCCTCGGGCGGGTTGAGGCCCTGCTTCTGGTAGTCGATCCATCCGGCGTAGGCCCATGCGAGTACGGCCTCCGTCGCCCGCTTCAGCCGCTCGGGGAGTTCGCCGTCGCGCTCCTCCTCCGGGATCACGACGTCGAAGGGGACGACGAGGATGCGCCGCCATACAGCGGGGTCGTCGCCGCTGACGGCCGGCAGATGGTTCGTCAGCATGACCAGGGTGTGTGACGGGTCGAAGGTGATCGGGTTCTTGTGCATGAGGTTGGCTTCGATCTGGTCGCCGCCGACGAGGCGTTTCATGGTGGCCTCGGCGAACTTGCGGCCCTTCTCCGTCTCGGAGCAGAAGGCCAGGCGGGCGCCTCGGAGCCGCATTTTGAAGGCTCCGTGCCGCTCGTGCTTGGACTCCATGAGCAGGGCGGGGTCGACCTCGATGCAGTAGTCGCCGAACGCGGCCATGAGGGCGTCGCGGAGGGTGCCTTTGCCGTTGGCTCCGGTGCCGGTGAAGATCGGCATGACGTGTTCGGTCTGTTTGCCGAGCATGGCGTAGCCGAACAGCCGCTGCACGAAGGCCCGGACGTCCTCGTCGGGCAGGATCCGCTTGAGGAACGCTTCCCACTCCTCGTTGCGGTCCTCGCCCATGGCGCCACCGGCGACCTTGGTGATCAGGTCGTTGCGGTCGTTGTCCTTGATCGTGCCCTCTTGCAGGTCGACCGTTCCGGCCGGCGTGTTGAAGAAGTACGGGTCAGCGTCCAGCGCCCGCGAGGCAGTTGAGATCGGCTTTAGCGCGCTGGCCAGCTTCAGCATGCCTTCGATGCCGGAGGCGCTCTCCGACTTCTTCACGTCGGCGTACAGGGCGTCCCGCTGCGGGGACTTGTCCATGCGGAGGACTTCGGCGAGGGCTCGCTTGGTGGTGCTGATGGCGGCCTCGACGTCGATGCGTTCCTCGTCGAGCTTCCAGCGGGCACCGTCCCAGTGGTGCCAGCCGATTCCGTGGACGTACCGCAGGGCGTCGGAGTGCTGCTCCAGGAAGCGTTCAGCCATGCCGAGGTGTCCTCCGTGGGAGTTTCTCGGCAGCGGTACGACGCGCAGCCTGGGGGCTGCGGCCGGCTGGGTGTACGGCTCGGTCACGCGCCCACCTTCTTTCGGGCTGACGAAACGGTGTTCTCTGCCGCGCGCTCACCCAGTCCCACCCCGACAGCCGCCGAGATGAGGGCACCCTCCACCTCGTCGGCCGCGAGATGCTCATTCCGCACGTGCTCCCATGCCCGGCAGGCAGCCCAGAACAGGCGGTCGTTCCGGGCCCCTTGGGCGGATGTGGCGACGAAGTTGACCAGGCCGTCGAGGACGCTGCCGCGCGGGCTGGCTACGCGCCGTGGGAGTGGCTGCCGGAAGGTGGGTGCTGGCGGAGGGATGAGCAGCTGTAGCAGCTGCTCGGGGATGGGGTGAACGGTCGGCTCCGTCGTGGTGATGTGGTGGATGACGTACTCGCCGGTCCTGCCTCGGCTGCCGGGTCCGACGAGATATCCGCGGGTGCCGCGGACGTCGATTCCGGGGGCGACTCTGCTTGCCGAGTTCGGGACAGAGGTCCCAGCGGGACCCGTGAACCAGAGGTGCAGGCCGCCGGACGGGGTGCAGACGGTCACGGTCTGGGGGATCGTGAACCCATGCTTGGCTGCCAGCTGCAGCAGCTGCTCGACTCCGTCGACGCCGTTCTTCCGGTCGAGGTCGATGCCGATGAGCGGGAGCGGTCCGGCGCCGCAGGCGACGCCGTATCCGGCTGCGTGGCGGGCCTGTTCGAACCCCATGCGAATGATGTCGGGGCAGGTGCTGGCGTCGCCGACGCCGTGGCCGAAGGCTCCGCACTCGTGCAGGCCGCTGCAGCGGTGGTCCTTGTCGTGCGGGGACGGGATGGCGGGCACCTTGTTGCGGGACAAGGGGAAGACACCGAAGCCGCGCTCTGCGGCTTGCAGGGCGTTGTCGAGGGCGTTCTGCCAGTTGTTCATGCGGTCGCCTCCCGGAGTGCGGGGATTCCGGGCCCGGGTGGGATCTCGGGGAGTCCCTGCAGCGCGCGAGGCGTGTGCATCGGGGAGCGGCAGCCCTGGAGGTACCGGCGGATGGTGTCATCGCTGCGGCAGTACCGCTGTTCGGATCCGATCCAGTGGCCGCACTGGGTGTTCGGCGGCGTGGTGCTGTCGTTCATGCCGCCCCCTTGGCCTTGCTGGCGAATTCGAGCAGGTAGACGACTCCGCAGGGGGCGCGGCGTTCGCCGAGGCCGACGTGCCGGTGCCAATCGCGGCAGTTGGGGCAGCGGGCCGCGAATTCGGTCCGGCCGGAGGTCTGTACGGGAACGGGGCGAGCTACCGGCATGTCTGAGGGCTGCGCTACGGTGGCATGGACAGACCTGCTGCGTGCCGCCGTTCGGTCTTCTGGAAACGCCCCGGATTCCGCCCGGGGCGTTTCTGCGTTCTGGGTCATCAGGCGGCCTCGGTTCCTCCGCTGAGCAGGCGCACGAGGTCGGCGGTGATGACGACGTAGCGGCTACCGAACGGGATGATCTTTACGGGGCTGTCGCCAGCCTTGATGCGCTCGTGCAGGTGGCTCTTGCTGCAGCCGAGGGCCTGAGCGGCGAGCGGCACACTGACCGTGGCTGGCCACTTCCGGATTTCGGCGAGCGTGGGCTGAGATGACTTGCTCACGCGGCCTCCTGAGGGCTGATGGTGTGCTCGTCCAGCCAGCGCTCGATGGCGCTGCGGCGGTACTTGATGCGGCCACCCCTGCCGGGCGTGGTCTTGATGTAGTCCGGCCCCAGCCCCATCCAGCGCCAGGTGGCGAGCTGGCTCGGGGTGAACGGGTACTGCTCTGCCACCTGCCGTGGAGTTAGGAACTCCTCGGTCATTTATACCTCCATGCGCGTTGAATTTAGGTTCACGTGAACCTAGACTTCTCCCATGGAGACGAAAGTATCAGACAGTTCGGGGTCAGGAAAGATTCATCTGACCCGTACTCTGTTGCGCATGGCTGAGGAGCAGAAGAGGCGCCGGGGCGCCGTAGAGATGGGACCCACGGCGCTGGCGGTGGCCGCCAACGTCCGCCGCATTCGGGACGACGTCCGTGGATGGTCTACCTACGAGTTGGCGGGCCGACTGACCAAGGTGGGGCGTCCGATCGCGCCCTCTGCGGTCTCGAAGATCGAGCGTGGCGAGCGACAGGTGACCGTCGATGAGCTGGCCGCTCTTGCCATCGTGCTCGGCGTCAGTCCGTCAGCGTTGATGCTCCCCTTCACGGATGGGCCCGACAGTCCAGTCGCCGTCACGGGCGCCGGTGATGTGCCGGCGCTAGCGGCCTGGGAGTGGGCAGATGGCCGCACTCCCTTGAAGTTCGACCCCTCTCGCCATCCCGAGGATCAGTGGATGGAGTACACCCTGTATGGGCGGCCGGCATGGCTGCGCCCGCTCCGGCCTGGGGGTGAGCAGTACAGCGCCGAGCAGATGAAGGCGTACCGCGAAGAAGGCAAGGTGCAGGGCTCGTTCAACTGGGACGAGAAGGGCGAGCCGGTGTGGAAGTACCCGCCGGCCAGGAGTACCGATGGCTGAGCCGAAGCGGATTGTCCTGGCGAGCGGGAAGGTTCGTTACCGGCTGATGGTTGAGGCCGGCCGGGACGAGAACGGCAAGCGTATCCAGATCACGGTCACCAGGAACACGGCGAGGGAGTGCCGGGAGGAACGCGACCGGATCCTGCATCAGCGGGCCGCTGGCACGCTGATCGTCCCCAACAAGATCACGGTGGGGGAGTGGCTTGACCAGTGGTTGGAGTACAAGCGGCGGGACGTCGAGGAAACGACGATCCGCTCCTACCGGCTCGCCCTGGTGCACGTCTACGAAGGGCTCGGGCACATCCGGCTGCAGGAGCTCAGCGAGGACCACGTCCGCGAGTTCGTCGACGAGCTGGTAGCCAGCGGCCGGCGCGCGGGCGGCGAGAAGGGCACCCGGCTGGCGATATCGACGGTCGAGGGAGTCCTCATCCGTCTGCGCGGCGCCCTCGCGCGGGCCGTCGTCCGCAAGCTGGTCAGCGTCAATGTCGCCTCCCAGGTGCGGCCGTCGCTCGCCGACAAGAAGACCGACAAGCGTGAGCGGGACCGGCCGAAGCCGTGGACGGTCCCAGAGGTGCAGACGTACATCCGGGGCATCGAGGGCGACCGCCTGTTCGCGCCCCTCCTGCTGAGCTTGATGGGGCTAAGGCCTGCGGAGGTGTGCGGGCAGCGCTGGAAGGATCTCGACCTCGAGGTTGGTCTGCTCTCCATCACCATCACCCGGACGATGATCGGCAACGTGCGCGTACTGGAGAAGGACACCAAGACCGCATCCGGCGAGCGCTCACTGCCGCTCCCGCGCGGCCCATGGGACGCCCTGCTGGCGTTCCAGCGGCGCCAGCTGGCCGAGAGGGAGGCTGCGGGGGAGGCGTACACCGACACCGGGTACGTCGTCGTGAACGAGCTCGGTATCCCGCTGAACACGCGCCAGCTGCGGGAGCACGCCTACCGGCTCATGCGCCGGCTCGGGCTGCGTCAGGTGCGTCTGTACGACGCCCGGCATGCTGTGCTCAAGGCGCTCGCCCTGAGCGGAGTCCCTGACGTCATCCTGGCGGCCTGGGCGGGCCACACGAACGCGGCTTTCACCAAGCGGAAATACGTATCCATCGAGGCCGAGGACATGAGAGGCGCGGCGGCGGCCCTGGACGCGTTCCATGGCCTAGATCAAAAAGCCCTGGGGTGAGAAATTGTGAGATTCGATCTCTCTTGGAACGTCGCTCATGCCGCATGACCTGCACAGATCTGTGGCACTGTAGAACAGTGTACGGATTCTACTGGCGATTCATGCAGGCCAGCGCCGCGGGTGCGTTCGGCGGAACCTACGAATGTTCTCGCCCCCGCCGCCCCTACCCGTCCCGATCCTGGGGGCTGCCGCCCCCAGACCCCCGCTTTCGGCCTGAACGGCCTCGTCCTCAAACGCCGGACGGGCTGAAAAACTCAGCCCCTCCGGCGTTTGAGGAGCGGGGGTCCGGGGGCTGGCCCCCGGATCGGGACGGGAAGGGGCGGCGGGGGCGAGACCCTACGTCGCCGGGCCCTCGTACGGCAGGAGTTCCGGGCGCTTGGCCGGGCGGCCGTCGCCCGAGGAGCGGCCCGTGAGGCGGCGGCCGATCCACGGCAGCAGATGCTGCCGGGCGAAGCGGACGTCCGCCACCCGCCGCGCGGTCCAGCCCGGAGGCGGCGTCGCCGCCATGGGCGCGTGCCAGTCGGCGTCCTCGGGGTCGTAGCCGAGCGTCTGCCAGACGGCCTCGGCGACCCTGCGGTGCCCTTCCGCCGTCAGGTGCAGCCGGTCGACGTCCCACATGCGCGGGTCGGAGAGCGACGGGGCCCCGTACAGGTCGACGACGACCGCGCCGTGCTGCGCCGCGAGCTCGTCGACCGTGGCGAACAGTTCCTCCATGCGCGGCCGGAAGCGGTCCAGGACCGGCCCCTGGCGGCCCGGGCTGCGCATCAGCACGAGCTGCTTGCAGGCGGGGGCCAGCCGCTCCACGGCCTCGGTGAGCAGCCCCCGTACCCGCCCCATGTCGCACTTGGGCCGCAGGGTGTCGTTGAGGCCGCCCACCAGCGTGATCACGTCGGGCTGCATGGCGGCCGCCACGTCGACCTGCTCGTCGACGATCTGCCCGATCAGCTTGCCGCGCACCGCGAGGTTGGCGTACCGGAAGCCGGGGGTGACGGCCGCCATCCGGCCGGCGAGGAGATCGGCCCAGCCCCGGTAGGAGCCGTCGGGCAGCAGGTCCGACATGCCCTCGGTGAAGGAGTCGCCGACCGCGACCAGGCTGGTGTGTATGGGGTTCTTGTGCATGGCGGAAGAGATGGTATCCCGGTTCCATACCCGCCGGTCGGTCGGCCCTGCGCTCCCGCCGGACGGCTCAGGCCCGCTGTCCGAACAGCTCCTGCAGCACGTCCTCCATGGTCACCAGACCGGCCAGCCGGCCGTCCCTGCCGAGCACGGCCGCCAGGTGTGTGCGGCTGCCGCGCATCGCCGTGAGCACGTCGTCCAGCGGTGTGCCCTCCCGCACGCGCGCGATGGGCCGCATGTCCCGCACCCGGAACGGCACATCCCGCGGCGAGGCGTCCAGCGCATCCTTGACGTGCAGATAGCCGACAATACGACGGCCCTCGTCCACCACCGGGAAGCGGGAGAAGCCCGACTGGGCCGACAGCCGCTCCAGCTCCTCCGGGGTGACGCCCACGCGCGCGTAGACGACGCCTTCCAGCGGGAGCACCACGTCGCGCACCGGACGGCGGCCCAGCTCCAGCGCGTCGTGCAGCCGCTCCAGCGCGCGGTCGTCGATCAGCCCCGCCTCGCCCGAGTCCCGCACGATCCGGGCCAGCTCGGCGTCCGAGAAGGTGGCCGCGACCTCGTCCTTGGTCTCCACCCGCAACAGCTTCAGGAGGGCGTTGGCGAAGGCGTTGATCGCGAAGATCACCGGGCGCAGTGCCCGCGCCAGGGCGACCAGCGGCGGCCCGAGCAGCAGCGCGCTGCGCACCGGCTCCGCGAGCGCGATGTTCTTCGGCACCATCTCGCCGAGCAGCATGTGCAGATACGTCGCCAGGGTCAGCGCGATCACGAAGGACACCGCATGTCCCGCCGACTCGGGCACGCCCACGGCGTGGAACACCGGCTCCAGCAGATGCGCGATGGCCGGTTCCGCGACCACACCCAGGACCAGCGTGCACAGCGTGATGCCGAGCTGCGCGGCCGCCATCAGCGCGGACACGTGCTCCAGGCCCCACAGCACGCTCTTGGCCCGCCGGTCGCCCTCCGCGTCCCCTTCCACATACTGCTCGATCTGCGAACGTCGTACGGAGATCAACGCGAACTCGGCGCCGACGAAGAAGGCGTTGACGACGAGGGTCGCAAGGCCGATCAGCAGCTGTACGGCGGTCACTTCGTGGCCTCCCGGTTCGTCGTACCGTCCGCCTGGTCATCGAAGGGCGCGTGCATCAGCACCCGTGCGGCCCTGCGCCCCGAGGCGTCCACCACGTCGAGCCGCCATCCGCCGACCTCGACGAAGTCGCCCACGGCCGGGATGCGGCCGAGCTCCGTCGCGACGAGTCCGGCCAGCGTCTCGTACGGCCCCTCCGGCGCCCTGAGACCGACGCGCACGAGCTGGTCCACCCGGGCCGAGCCGTCGGCCGAGTACAGGGCGCGACCCGCGTCGTCGCTGCCCGCGGGGGCCAGGTCGGGCGTCTCGTGCGGGTCGTGCTCGTCCCGCACCTCGCCGACGACCTCCTCGACGATGTCCTCCAGGGTGGCCACGCCCGCGGTGCCGCCGTACTCGTCGATGACGACGGCCATGGTGCGCTTGCCGGACAGCCGGTCCAGCAGCCGGTCGACGGTGAGGGTCTCGGGGACGAGGAGCGGCTCCCGCATCAGCTCGGCGACCCGGGTGTGGGTGCGACGGTGGGCAGGTATCGCCAGGACGTCCTTGATGTGCGCGGTGCCCACGACCGAGTCGAGGCTGCCGCGGAAGACCGGGAAGCGGGACAGCCCGGTGGCCCGGGTCGCGTTCGCCACGTCCTCGCAGGTGGCCTGGACCTCGAGGGCGATGACCTGGACGCGGGGCGTCATCACGTTCTCAGCGGTCAGGTCGGCGAGGTTCAGGGTCCGTACGAACAGCTCCGCGGTGTCCGCCTCCAGGGCGCCCTCCTTGGCGGAGTGCCGGGCGAGAGCGGCCAGCTCCTCGGGGCCGCGCGCCGAGGCCAGTTCCTCGGTGGGCTCCAGGCCGAAGCGGCGCACCGCGTGGTTCGCCGTGTTGTTGAGGTGGCTGATGAAGGGGCGGAAGACCGCACTGAACAGGCGCTGCGCATTGCCCACCCGCTTGGCCACGGCCAGCGGCGAGGAGATCGCCCAGTTCTTGGGCACCAGTTCGCCGACGACCATCAGGAAGACGGTCGACAGGGCCGTACCCAGCACCAGGGCGAGCGAGCTCGCCGCCGAGGACGAGATGCCGAGGGCCTCCAGCGGGCCCGCGATCAGCTTGGCGATCGACGGTTCGGCGAGCATGCCGACGACCAGGTTGGTGACGGTGATGCCGAGCTGCGCGCCGGAGAGCTGGAAGGTCAGGCTCCGGACGGCCTTGAGGGCGCCCGCCGCGCCCCGCTCGCCGCGCTCCACGGCCCGTTCGAGCTCAGCCCGCTCGACCGTGGTCAGCGAGAACTCGGCCGCGACGAAGGCGCCGCAGGCGAGCGAGAGCAGGATCGCCACCAGCAGGAGGAGCACTTCGGTCATCGGGTCACCTCCGTCCCATCGTCGGACAGGGGCGGGAGGAACGCGCGATGTCGTCTACTGCGCGCACTACTGGGAGGCTCGCCCATGGGCGGACGCTCACACCTTTCATCGGAGGGCCGGAAGGGATCCGGACACGGTCCTCCAATGGTAAAGGATCGGCAAAGGTGATCAGGGTGTGAGGTGCTTCACCCACCGCCGCCAGTGCTCCTCGGGCGTGTACCCGGCCGCCCGCCAGGCATGCTGCCCGGTCTCGTTGCGCACCAGCACCATCGCGTCCCCGCGGCGCCCTCCGAGCCGTACGAAGCGTTCCTCGGCCGCAGCCAGCAGTGCCGAGCCGATGCCCTGGCGGCGGCGGTCCGGGCGTACCGCCAGCCGGTACAGATGGCAGCGCCAGCCGTCGAAGCCCGCGATCACCGTGCCCACCAGCTGCCCGTCCTGCTCGGCCAGCAGTAGCGCCTCCGGGTCGCGCGCCACCAGCCGCTCCACCCCGTCCCGGTCGTCACTGATGCTCGTGCCCTCGGCGGCCGTCTTCCAGAAGGCCAGGACGTCGTCGAGGTCGTCCGGCGTCGCGCTACGAATGCGAAGATCACTCATGGGGCGAGCCAAGCAGATGGTTCGCCTCTCTGGCGATCGGTTTCTGTGCCGGGGAGTCGGCATTCCGACGCGCTGGCCCTTCGGATTGCCGACTCGGTCGGTGCCGGCCGTGGATCAGGAGGAGCGGGTCAGCCGTGAGGGTGCGCCCGCAGTCTGGCTGCCCTCGTCGCCCAGGGACAGGGTGTTCGCGCCCGTTTTCGTCAGGGTGTAGATGTTGCCCCGCACGCACAGCACGGCGTTGGACGGGTCCGTAGGAGTGCTCGTGGCTGCCTCGAAAACCATCGACGACGTGTGCGTCTCCCGCAGGCGCAGGGTCTCGGTGCAGCCGATGTCCTGGCCGTTGTCGGCGTCGGTCACGTGGCTGACCTGTCGGCCGACGATGTCGCCCCGGGAAGCGGCGTGCAGGGTGACGGTCACGGACACCTTGCTCGTGCGTGCGTTCACGACGCCGTCGCCGGAGGCACTGCCGGGCCCTGTTCCCTTCCAGGTGCCGACCCAGGAGGTGGGCAGGGCGTCCGTGGCGGTCGCGCCGGACGAGGACGGAGCAGGGGATGTCGGTGCGGAGGTGTGCCCGCCGCCCGTCCCGT
Organism: Streptomyces sp. NPDC001604; assembly: GCF_042893475.1. Classification (NCBI taxonomy): domain Bacteria; kingdom Bacillati; phylum Actinomycetota; class Actinomycetes; order Kitasatosporales; family Streptomycetaceae; genus Streptomyces; species Streptomyces sp. NPDC001604. The sequence continues at coordinate 147,511 of NZ_JBIAUY010000012.1, forward strand.
CGTCGGTGCCGTGCGGCCAGGACAGGGCGGCGACGACGGCTGCGGTCGCCGCCACGCCCGCGGCCACGGCGGCCGTGCGCAGCCGTGCGGCACGCCGACCGCGCGCGGGGGCGGCCCCGTCCGGGGCGAGGCCACGAGCGGTTCCGGCCGTAGAGGCCGGGGCGTGCATGGGGGCGGCGGGCGGCCCGTAGGCGGCGGGCGACGGGGAACCGATGCCCTCACCTGGCGGTCCGAACCCGGCCGGTTGCGCGGGGTGCGGGGGCGGCGGCACCGGGCGCTGCAGCACCGCCTGCGCCGCGGTTTCCCTCGCGGCGATGTCCGCGGACAGGTCCGGCGGCAGGGCCGCTGCCCAGCCGCCGGGACAGGCGCCGACGCGGTCCAACAGCTCGCCCGCGGTCGGGCGGGCCTGCGGCGACTTGTGAAGGCAGGCGGCGAGCAGTGGCGCGAGCGTCTCCGGCACGCCGTGCAGCGTCGGCTCCTCGTGCACGATCCGGTACAGCAGCTGCGCCGCCGAGGGGTTTTCGCCCGGGTGCAGGAAGGGGCCGATGCCGGTGGCGGCGTACACCAGCGTCGCCCCCAGCGAGAAGACGTCGCCGGGCTCGGCCGATATCCCGCCGGTCGCCTGCTCCGGCGCCATGTATCCCGGCGACCCGATGACGCCGCCCGTGCCTGTGTGGCGGGTGTCATCGGCGGCGCGGGCGATGCCGAAGTCGATGAGCAGGGGGTGACGGCGGGCCAGGAGCACGTTGGACGGCTTCACGTCACGGTGGGCGAGGCCGGCCCGGTGCACGGCCCGCAGCCCTTCGGCGAGTTCCGCGGCCAGGGCCCGGACGGTGCCTTCGGGCAAGGGTCCCGTTCGCCCGACCCAGTCGGCGAGGGAGGGGGCGGCGACGTACTCCGTGGCCAGCCACTGCGGGCGCTGCCCGGCGGGGCTGTAGTCGACGACCGACACCGTCCAGGCGGAGCGCACTTGGTCGCTGCTGGCGATCTCGCGGGCGAACCGCTCCTCGAAGCCGGGGTTCAGGCCGAACTCGGGCCGCAGCGTCTTCAACGCCAGCAGCCGCCCGGAAGCCGTACGGGAAAGGAAGACCTGTCCCATGCCGCCGGCGCCGAGCAGCGCCAGCAGCGGGTAGCCGCCGACGGCCGACGGATCCCCGGGATCCAGGGGCCTCATGTTGTCTCCGGGCGGTACTCGGGCCGCAGCAGGGCGGGACATCTTGGGCGGAGAGCACACGAACCCGCCCCGTATCGCCGTGAGTTTAAGCCAAGCGTGACACGTTCACATCAGTTCCGATGCGGTGGGCGGAGCGGGCCTGACCGGTCGATCAGCGCAGTACGGCCGCCGGCAGGTCGGCGCCCACGTCGTCAGAGCGGGCAGGCTGAGGGTGTACCGGACGTAACGGCCGTGCCGCCGAGTCGTGAGCGGATGGGACACGACTGGGGTGCCCCGGCAGTGGCCATGGTGGCCGTGGTCTGAACGATCGGCGAGATCATCTACGCCGGCAGCGCCACCGCGCTCGTCACCGCGCTCGCCCCGGCCCGTGTCCTGGGACGCGCCCTCGCTCGCTTCCAGCTCTCCACGAGCTTCGGCCTCGCCGTCTCCCCGGCGGTCATGACGGCTCTCGCACCGCTCGGCCCGACCGCGCTCTGGGGCAGCCTCGCGGCTGCGACGCTCCTGTCCGCGTCCGCCGTCGCCACCGAGAAGGACCAAGGAACACGACCCGGTGTCCGGGCGTGTAGCGCGGGCTGACGATCACGTGCTGTGGGGTCCTGTTGCGGCGCCGGCGCCGAACCGCCGGCCTCATGGACCGCGGCAACCCCCGGGCGCTGTCGCGGCATTGCCGACCCGGGCAGCCGACCCGTAGCTTCGCCCGGAGGGAACACGGGTGTACCAGGTGTTCCGATGGCGCGTTCCGACCGAGGAGGGTGTGCCCGTGATGTCCGACAGCGGAGCCGGGGTGCTGGACCTGCGATTCGAGTCGGAGCAGCCGGCCGGTGTCCTGGCAGGGCACGCCGTGATCGTCGTGCGGCCCCCGGCCGACCTCGCCCCCGCCTCCGAGACCGCTCTGCGGCTGCGGCTGCGGCTGTTCCGCGCTCGCATCACCTCACTGCGCCGCCGGTTGCCACCTTCGTCGGCTCTGCCGCCCGGTGGCCTGTGGGAGGACATGGCCCCACACCTGCGTGCGGAGTCGTCACACGTCCTCCATCTGCCGCTCGAAGCCGGGTCAGCTGCCGACGACGCGTTGGAGTATCACCTCTGGTGGGACATGGATCCGTCGGAACGGGAGGCCGGGGCCGCGGGGGAGGAGCGGGCCCTGTTCGACGTTCGTCTCCTGGCCCGCCGCCGCGACGCCGACGAGACGGTCCTGGCCGCCGGACACATCACAGCGGCCTGGGAGGCACCCCATCCCGTCAGGGACCTCCTGCAACTGGCCCACCTCGCTGCGCACAGCCATCTGCCCCGGCCACTGGCCGACGCCATCGCAGACCTGGTCCGCGCCAACGGGGAACTGGTGCCCTGGTGCCGGTGCTGCGCGCTGTGCCGGGAGTTGGAGGTGCTGAGGTACGCCGATCGCGTGCGCGGTCTGGCCGAGCACCACGACGCAACGGACGTCGCCCTCCTCCTGGCCCGATGGGATCCGGACACGGACCATGCCGACCGGTTGCGCTACCGCCCTTGCCGCTGCCAACGTCTTCGTCTGGGGGCACAGCCGGACGCAGCGGAGGAGCGGCGGCTCGAGACAGGCGAGGCGTGGTGGGAGGAGAACCAGGACCCGGCCGCCCGAGAGCGTGTCGAGGCCCGATTGCGGGAGCAGGTCGAGGTCGCCCGGTTGCGGCACCTCGCGCACCGGCACCGGACTCTCGGCGGCAGCTGACACCGGCGCCCGGAAACCGGCCGCCGCGGCGCTGCGCGGCTCACAGGGCGTGAACGGAACACTCGCCGGCCGGCAGGGCCACCATACGGGTGGTCTGAGCGACGTCGATGCGTACGCCTGCCGTTGACCTGTCGAAGTAGACGTACGCGGCGTATCCCTCGCCCTGAGAAGTTCCGGTGCGGTAGAACGCGATTTCTTCGACCGGCTCGACGGCGACGAATGACGCGACAAGCCCTTCCAGGAGGCAATGGGGGCATTCTTCCGCCACACGGAACCGGCGCCGCGCCGACCGGCCGTTCAGGTTCGTGGTGACCAAAAGGTCGCCACCGGTGTCGAGTTCCAGGCACATCCAGTGCAGCCGAGGTTCGTGGGACAGACGGTGCAGCTCCTGCTCCACCCGGGTTCTGTCGGACTCCTCGGGCGGTGTCAGCGCCCAGATTCTCTCCACCAGCCGGTCCACCCGCTCGGGGCTGTTCAGGAAGCGCAGTATCAGCAGCATCGCGACCAGGTCGGCGAGATACCACGCCATGCGCCAGCCGTGCATGTCGTCGTTGGCGTAAAGCAGCACGCCGACCAGGGAGTACAACGCCGACACCAGGATGCGCCAGCGGCGTTGCCGGGCCACACCGTAGTAGGTGGCAAAGGGCACCACGACCAGACCCAGCAGCTCCAGCTCTCTCATCCCCACCCCTCCCCGCACGCGGCACGCGCGAACCGGGCCGATGATATGGGCAGTTGACGGCGGGTGGCTGTACGTCCGGCATGGACGTTTTCAGGTCAGTGCCCGCCCAGCTCCGCGACGACCGGCGCGAACGCCTCCATGTACGGCTCCAGAACCGTCAGCACCTTTTGGATGAGCAGGTTCAGTTCGGCCCGAGTGGGGGAGTCCGTCGGAGCCGGGCAGCCGGTCCAACTCCTCGGTCGTGCGCTGCAGATGGTCCACGCGCTTCCGCGGGAGCCGAACGGCAGCCCCGCCCGGTCGTGTTCGGCCTGCAGATTGACACCGAAACGGAACGGACGCGGCATGAACTCTCCTCACCTGCACGGGACTTGAGCCTCTGCCGCGATTCCGTCACTCGTGCGCGATGGCTGCCAGCACATTCATGCGAGATGCACGCAACGCGGGCAGCAGGGCCGCCACGATGCCCACCACCGCGGAGCCGATCACCACCGCGACGATCGTGGTCCACGGGATCGCGAGCGCCTTCATGCCCTGCAGCGCCAGCACCTGCTGGGTGCACACACCCCACACCAGACCGAGCGCGAGCCCGAGCACCGCGCCGAACACCGCGATCACCACCGACTCCAGCCGGATCATCCGGCGCAACTGCCGCCGGGCGAGCCCGATGGCCCGCAGCAGCCCGATCTCCCGGGTCCGCTCCACCACCGACAGGGCGAGGGTGTTGACCACGCCGAGCACCGCGATGATGATCGCCAGCCCCAGCAGCGCGTACACGAGGTAGAGCAGCACGGCGATCTGGTCGTGCACCAGCTTCTTGTAGTCGGCCTGGTCGCGGACCTGGACCTGGGGATACGGCTTGAGCGTGTGCTCCAGGTTCTTGCGCAGCTGGTCGGCGCTCGTGCCGGCGGCCTTGTTGACGTACAGCGCGGAGTCCTGTCCGCCGGGTACGTACTTCTCGACCGTCGCGATGCCGAAGAACAGCCCGCCCTGCATGCCGAAGCCCTCGGCCTGGTCCTGGTCGGTGAGGGCGCCGACCTTCAGCGTGGTCCTCCGTCCGGCCGGGAACTCGACGGGGATCGTGCTGCCGATCCTGACGTCGTGCTTCTTCGCGAACTTGACGTCCATGCCGATGTTGCCGCCGGCCAAAGCCGCCGCCGTGTCCCCGGCCGCGTACGTCACGTGTGCGACGTCGTCGACCCCGTCGTCGTAACCCGCGGCGGTGGTCTCGATGCGCTTGCCGTCCGGAAGCCGTACGGCCACCGGTGCGAACCGCTGCCGTACGACGAGGCCGACGCCCTGCGTGGCGCGGACCGCGTCGGTGACCTCCTTGTTGAAGGGCACGAAGTTGGTGTTCTGGACGATGAAGTCGGCGCCCAGCGTCTTGTCGATCTGCTGGTCGAAGGACTTCGACATGGAGGCGCTGGCCACGGACATGCCCCCGACCAGCGCGAGGCCCACCATGAGGGCGGCCGCGGTGGCGCCGGTACGGCGGGGGTTGCGCAGGGCGTTGCGCTGGCTCATGCGGCCGACCGAGCCGAACAGGGCGGGGAAGGCCGCGCCGAGGACCCGGATGACGGGGCGGACGAGCAGCGGGCCCGCGATCACCGTCGCGATCAGGGTCAGGACGACGCCGAGCCCCAGCAGCGAGGCCGACGAGGCGGTCTTCGTCGCCGTGGCGCAGCCGACCAGGGCCGCCGCACCGAGCGCTCCCACGACCGAGCCCACGATCGCCCGCGTCCTGAGCGGCTTGCCGATCCCGGCGATCTCGGCGTCCGCGAGCGCGGCCATCGGGGAGACGGCCGCCGCGCGCCGGGCCGGCAGATACGCGGCCACGAACGTGACGCCGACCCCGACGACGTACGCCGCCACAGGGGTGCCCCACCCGACGACCATCTCCGTGGTCTTCAGGTTCATCCCGAACACGCTCATCAGCTTGATCAGCCCGGCCGCGAGCCCGATGCCCGCCGCCAGGCCCAGCGTCGAGCCGACCAGGCCGAGCAGGATCGCCTCGGTGAGCACGGAGCGCCGCACCTGCCGGCGGTCGGCGCCGAGGGCCCTCAGCAGGCCCAGCTCCCGGGTGCGCTGGGCGATCAGCATGGAGAAGGTGTTGACGATCAGGAAAATGCCCACCAGGACGGCGATCCCGGCGAAGCCGAGCATCACGTACTTGATGACGTCGAGGAAGCCGCCGAGGTCCGAGGCGGCCGACTTGGCCTGCTCGTCGGCGGTCTTCACGTCGTAGGCTCCGGTGTCGACCACGGCTGCGACACGGCTCTTCAGCTGGGCGTCGCTCACGCCCTTCGCCGCGTCGGCCTGGATGCTGGTGGCCTTGTCCGCAGAGCCGAGCAGCTGGGTCGCCGCCGTCCTAGGGTCGAGGAAGACCAGCGCCGCGCCCGGGTTGGTCGTGGTGAAGGTCGCGATACCGACGACCCTGACCTTGAAGGTGCCCGGCTGGGCGAGCACCGTCAGGGTGTCCCCGATCTTCACATGCTTCTTGTCGGCGGTGTCGGCGTCCAGGAGCGCCTCGCCCCCGCCCTGCGGGGCGTGGCCCGAGGTCAGTTTCACGGGGCTGCGGTCGGTGAGGTACCAGTCGGAGGCGATCGTGGGCGCCCCGGTGGTGGGGCCGACCGACTTGTTCCTGCTGTCGACGACGGTGATGTTCTGGACGCTGACGTCCGCGTGGGAAGAGGCGACCCCGTCGACCTTCGCGACCCGCGCCGCGAGCGAGGCGGGCACGGTCTCGGCTGCGCCCGTCGGCACGCGGGACTTGAGGTCCTGCTTCGGCTCCACCGTCACATCGGCGGAGGTGGAGTGGAAGAGCCGGTCGAAGGTGCGGGTGACCGTGTCGGAGAAGATCAGACTGCCCGCGACGAAAGCCACGGACAGGATGATCGCCAGCGCGGAGAGCAGCAGCCGTCCCTTGTGGGCGAGGAAGCTGCGGAGCGTCGCCTTGAGCACGGTGTCAGTCCTCCTCGGTGGGAGCGGCGCTCTCGTCGAACTGGCTGCGGATCACGTCGAAGCCGGGGGCCTGGGTGTTTCCCCCAGTGAAGAGGCGCATTCGTTCGAGTACCGCCTCCGCCGTCGGGCGCTCCATCTCGTCGACGATCCGTCCGTCCCCTAGGAAGAGCACCAGGTCGGAGTGGGCGGCGGCGCCCGGGTCATGGGTGACCATGACGACGGTCTGGCCGAGGCTGTCGACGGCCTCGCGCAGGAAGGCGAGCACTTCGAGTCCGGCCCGTGAGTCGAGGTTGCCGGTCGGCTCGTCCGCGAAGATCAGCTCCGGCCTGGAGGCCAGCGCCCGGGCGCACGCCACGCGCTGCTGCTGTCCGCCGGACAGCTGCGAGGGCCGGTGCTTGAGCCGGTCCCGCAGCCCGAGGGTGTCGATGACCTGGTCCAGCCACTTCTCGTCGGGCTTCTTGCCCGCGATGTCCATGGGCAGGGTGATGTTCTCGGCCGCGTTCAGTGTCGGGATGAGGTTGAAGGACTGGAACATGAACCCGATCCGGTCCCGGCGCAGCCGGGTCAGCTCGCGCTCCTTCAGCCCCGTGATCTCCGTGTCGCCGAGCCACACCTGGCCGGCCGACACCGAGTCGAGTCCCGCCAGGCAGTGCATCAGGGTGGACTTCCCGGAGCCCGACGGCCCCATCACCGCGGTGAAACGGCCGCGCGCGATGTCCACGTCCACCGAGTCCAGGGCCAGCACGGTCGTCTCGCCCGAGCCGTAGGCCTTGGTCAGACCGCGGGCGCGGGCCGCGATCCCGTCGGCCGACGCATGGCCGGGGGCGTGCTCCGCAGCTGCTGTGGACAACGCTGCCTCCTCGCTCGCATGGAGTGTCGACTCCTCCGTCCCGGCCGAGCGTAGTGTGATACCGCCCACACCGGATATCCGCCGAAGGTCGGGGACGGTCTCCGTCGCAGGTCGGGTCCCCGATTCCGATGTAAGGGACACACTCCACCCGGGGGAGGAGCCCTTGTCGTGCTAGCACTTCGGCGCTAGCTTCGAAGTATGGCGAAGACCCAGCTGAACGTGAGAGTGGACGAGGGCACGGCCCGCGCCGCCCGCGAGCGCGCCCTCGCCCGTGGCATGAGCGTCAACCGCTACATCGAGGAACTCGTGAAACAGGACACCGGAGAGGTCGGCCAGACCTTCGTCGAGGCCGCCGCAGACTTCATGAAGCAGTACGAGACGGTCTTCGCCGAGGAGTTCGGCAGCGAGGACGACAACACCCGAGAAGCCCGCCACTGATCCCTTGAGCAACCTCAGCATCGATCTCGCCTGGCTTCTCATGCTCGCCGAACAGAAGACGCCCGGAGACCCGCAGGTCACCGACTGGGGTGCCCTCGTCGCGGCCGTCGCGCGCCACGAGGCCGAGATTTTCGACGTCCCCGTCTACGACAACCCGCACGCACGCGCGGCGGCCCTGCTCCAACTCCTCATCCACGTCCCCGCGCTGGAGCGCTCGAACGCCCTCTTCGCCTCGGCCGTCGCGTACGCCTACCTCGTCGCCAGCGGTCTCAGGGTCACCACTTCGCCGGTGCAGGTGCGCGATCTGGCCCGCCTGGTCAAGAGGGGCAACGCCACGGTGTACGACATCGCGGCGGAACTGCGCGGCTGGACCATGTGAGCAGGGCGCTTCAGGTGGCCGCCCCGCCGGTGTCCGGCCGCCACGCCGTGCCCAGCACGCAGTACGAGGTGGGCAGCCTCGGCCCCTTCTGAGGCATCAGCATCCGCCGGTACGGGCCGAGTTCGAACCCGGCCTCACGCAGCGCGGCGATCGGGTCGCGGGCCAGATGGCAGCCGCCGTTCAGGGGCGGCCACAAGGTGCGGTCCAGGGCGCGCTGGGTGAAGCTCATCGCCGGTCCGCCGCCGCGGCCGTGCTCGAAGAACCGCACCACGCCGCCGGGCCGCAGCACCCGCCGTATCTCCGCGAGCGCCCGCGGCACGTCCCGCACGCTGCACAGCACCAGCGAGATCACCACCGCGTCGAAGGCCTCGCTCTTGACGGGCAGTGCCTCCGCGGCGCCCGGAGCGACATCCACGGGCACCTCGCAGCGGAGGGCGGCGTCGAGGGCCAACTGCCGCAGCCGGCGCTCCGGTTCGATCGCCACGACCTCCGAGACGGTCCTTGGATAGTGCGCGAAGTTCAGTCCGTTGCCCGCGCCGATCTCGATCACCCGCCCGGACAGTCCGGACAGGAGCCGGTCGCGGACACCGCCCATGCCCATCCGGGTCTCGGCGGTCACACCGATCCGGGCGTAGTAGCGGGCGAACAGCGGATGGTGCACGGGATCCCGCGCCGGCTTGGCGGCACCGGGGAACCGTAGCGGCATGAGGACCTCCTCGGCAGGACGGGCCTACCGCGATTCTCCCCCGTACGGGCCCCGCGCACCCCCCGCGGTTCAGGCGCGGCTCACGAGACGAAGGCGCACACCTGTTTGCGCCCGGTGTCTCGTCGCCCGAGTTCAGCGCGGTCGGGTACGAGCTGCCGGTCTGCATCTCCCGCCACGCCCGCTCGCGGCCGCGCCGACGATCCCGTCACACGCCTGACGGCCCAGCAGCTAGGTAGTCCCAGAAGGCGGACCAGGACGCGTCCTTGTTCAGGCCCTCGTGGACCGCCGTGTCCATCAGCAGGAACGGCCGGTCGAGACCGCGCTCGACCACCCGGCCCGGACAAGGCGCCGTCCAGGTCGGCACCGACCCGGACCCGCGCGTCCAGGTCCATGACGACCGCTGCCGCCGCGGCCTTCCAGATCATCGTCAAGTCCCGTGAGCTGTATGGCATTTGCTTGGTCCGGACCCGCGGTGGGGCAGCACCGCAGCAGTCGGCCCGTCCCGCAGCCGTGCCCTGCACCGCACCCTCGGCCCGCGCACCCAAGGCTCACCCGAATGGCCTACAAGATGCCAATTGTCATGATTTCAATACAGGCTGTGGCCATGTCCGCGAAATACGCTGCCCTTCGCGAGCGTGTGGACACGCCGCGTGACGACGGTTCACTCGAGGAACGACGAAGGGCGTCGACATGACAGACCCAGGCCGCTCACTGCGGCGTCCATCCCGGATCGTTCTGGGCTCGCTCGCCGCTGCGGCCGCACTGCTCGCGGCCGGCCTGCCGCCGTCGGCGCCCGCCGCCGCGGCGCCGTCCACCTCCGCGCTCACGGCTGCCGCCGCGGACGGCGGTAATCCGACGGACGACGTCAGCACGCTCTCCACCGGATGGCAGACGCCCTGGGAGATCAAGTTCATGCCGGACGGAGGCTCGGCGCTGGTGACCGAGCGGCTCACCTACCAGGTCTACCGCCTCGACCGGGACGGGCGTAAGACACGGGTCGGCGAAGTGCCGAACACTGTCCCCGAGCCCTATGACGACGGCCCCGGCGGCCTGTTGGGCGTCGCCCCGTCCCCGACCTGGAACGGCACGACCGACAAGCAGGTGTTCTTCGTGCACACCACCAGGACCCGGACCCAGGTCGTCAGCATGGACTACGACGGCAGCTCGCTGTCGAACTACAAGGTGGTGCTCGGCGGAATCAAACGGGTCGGCAACCACAACGGCGGCCAGATCGCCTTCGGCCCCGACGGCTACCTCTACGTCTCCACCGGCGACGCCTACCAGCCGAAGCTCGCGCAGGACAAGAAGTCGCTCAACGGAAAGATCCTCCGCATCACCAGGTCCGGCGCCGCGGCCCCCGGCAACCCGTTCGGCACCCGCGTCTACAGCTACGGTCACCGCAACCCGGAGGGCCTGGCCTGGGACCGCACCGGCCGCCTGTGGGAGACGGAGGTCGGCGACCAGACCTGGGACGAGATCAACCTGATCAAACCGGGCGCCAACTACGGCTTTCCCGCCTGTGAGGGCGCCTGCGACGTCAAGGGCATGACCACCCCGAGGGTCGTGTTCCACCCGGAGTGGGGCGTGCCCGCCCAACTCACCATCGTGGACAACGTGATGTACGTGACGTCACTGCGCGGCAAGCGGCTGTGGCGCATCCCGATCGACGGGGACAGCGAGTTCACCGGCACGCCGGTCGACTTCTACCCGGGCCGGTTCGGTCGCCTGCGCGCCATTGCCAAGGTGCCCGGCGCGGACGAACTGTGGGTGGGCACCAGTGACCTCGGATACGGCAAGGACAAAATCCTCCGCGTCTCCCTCAAGTGACCCTCCCTGCCCCCCAGAAATCCCACCGGAGAGGACGTATCACCCATGAACGAAGCCACGGAACAGCTCAAGCCGGTCGAGCAGATCGCCTCGCAGGACACGGACGGGGTCATCTGGCAGACGCCCGCCTACGAGGTCGTCGACACCGCGCTCGAGGTCACCGCCTACTCGCTCAGCTCCCGCTGACCGACGCCATGCAACTGCTGGTACTCGGCACCGCCGCCGGCGGCGGCATCCCCCAGTGGAACTGCGCGTGCCCCGGATGCTCCGGGGCACGCGCCCACCCCGGCCGCCGCCGCCGTCATGCCTCCCTCGCCGTACGGACCGACGACGGCCGCTGGTACATCGTCAACGCGACCCCCGACCTCGGCGACCAGATCGAAGCCCGGCCCGAACTCCACCCGGGGCCGGGCCCCCGGCAGACACCGCTCGCCGGACTGGTCCTCACCGATGCCGAACTCGACCACACCCTGGGCATCGCACGGCTGCGCGAGGCGGACGCCCTCCAGGTGATCTCCACGGCCCCGGTCCGGCGGGCGCTCCTGGACCGACTGCACCTCGGCGACGTACTGGCCCCGTACACCTCCCTCACCTGGCGGGAGCTACCGCCGCGCGGTGCCGAACCGCTGGACCGCGACGCCTCGGGCCTGCAGATCAGCGGCATCCCGGTGTCGGGCAAGCGCCCGCGGTACGCCGCCGACGCCCCGGACGACGACGCATGGGTGGTGGCGCTGCGTCTGTATGACCCGGCCTCCGGCGCCACCGCGCTCTACGCACCCGCCCTGGCCGCCTGGCCGGACCGCTTCCAGCAAGCGGCCGCCGAGGCCGACTGCGTCATCGTGGACGGCACGTTCTGGGACGACGAGGAGCCCCGCCGCACGGGAATCTCCGAACGCACCGCCACCGGCATGGGCCATCTGCCCATCGAGGGACCGGACGGAACCGCCGAACGCCTGGCACGCCTCTCCGCCCGGTGCCTCTACACCCACCTCAACAACACCAACCCCCTCGTCGACCCGGCCGCGCCCCAGCACAAGCGGCTCGCACGGCTGGGCCTCGAGGTGGCGTACGACGGGATGGTGATCGACCTATGACCACGGCAGCACTGAACACGACCGCACGGAACACGGCACCCGACCCGCTCGCGGAGCCCTGGCGCCCCGCCGAGTTCGAGGCACGACTGCGCGCGGTGGGGGAGGAGCGGTACCACGACAGCCACCCCTTCAACCTCCGTATGCACAGCGGCGATCTCAGCCAGGACGAACTGCGCCGCTGGATCGTCAACCGTTTCCACTACCAGCGCCACATCCCCGTCAAGGACGCCCTGATCACGGCCAAGCTGGACACCCCGGTGCTGCGCCGGATGTGGTTGCGCCGCATCCAGGACCACGACGGCCAGCAGGACCGCGAGGGCGGCCTCGACCGGTGGCTGCGGCTCGGTGAGGCGGCCGGCCTGCCCCGTGAGACGCTGCTCGCCGGAGACGGCGTACTGCCGGGCGTACGACTGGCGGTCGACGGATACGTCAACTTCTGCAGGTTGCGCACGCCCCTCGAAGCCGTCGCCGCGTCGCTGACGGAACTGTCCGCTCCGGATCTGATGCGCACCCGCATCGAGGCCTTCCAGCGCCACTACCGGTGGATCGAACCCCAGGGCCTCGCCTACTTCCGCACCCGGGTCTCCCAGGGCCGGCGCGACAGCCGCGAGGCACTCGACCTGGTGCTCGGCTGGGCCCGCAGCCGGGAGGACCAGGAGCGGGCCCTGGCGGCGCTGCGTTTCAAGTGCGACGTCCTGTGGTCGCTGCTGGACGCCGTGGACCAGGCGGGACGCCGGGAGCAGGGGTGAGTACGACGTCGGTGACCGACTGGCGGCCCGTGCCGGCATCAGCCGTTCTCCTGCGGCACGACCACACCCGGGACATGGATCTGCTGCTCCTTCCCGAACGTGTCGTCGTGCTGCAGGGCGGGGCCGGCGCGGTCGTCGCGCTGTGCGACGGCGCCCGGAGCGTGCGCGACATCGTCGATGAACTGTCCGAACGATTCCCGGGCGCCGCCGTGGCCGCCGACGTCCCTCCGTTCCTCGAACGGCTCCGCAAGGAGGGCTGGCTGCGATGACCCTCACCGATCCGACCGCACCCGCCCCTCCGGCGCCCGCGCCCGCCCGGCCCTGGGCGCTGCTGGCCGAGCTCACCCATGCCTGCCCGCTGCACTGCGGGTACTGCTCCAACCCGCTGGAGCTGACCCGGCGTTCACGCGAGCTGACCGCCGGGCAGTGGGCGGACGTGATGCGCCAGGCGGGCGAGTTCGGCGTGGTCCACACCCATCTCTCGGGCGGTGAGCCGCTGCTGCGCCGGGACCTGGAGCAGATCGTCGCCGCGCCCGAGGCAGCCGGGATCTACACGCAGCTGGTCACCAGCGGTGTGGGCCTGGATGGGGAGCGGCTCGGCGCGCTCACCGCGGCCGGGCTGCGCAGCGTCCAGCTGTCCGTGCAGCACGCCGACCCGCGCGTCTCGGACCGGATCGCCGGACGCCGTTCCTTCGGCGAGAAGGAACGGGCCGCCGCACTCGTACGGGCCGCGGGCCTGCCCCTGGGCCTCAACGTCGTCCTGCACCACGAGAACCTCGACGCCGTCGACGCCGTCGTCGAACTGGGCCTGTCCTGGGGCGTGGACCGCATCGAACTGGCCAACGCACAGTTCTACGGCTGGGGCCTGCTCAACCGCGCCGCCCTGCTCGCCACGCGCGAGCAGCTGGCCCGGGCCCGGGACGCCGTCGAGCGGTGGCGGGAGCGGCTCACGCCGGACGGCCCCGAGCTGGTCTGGGTCGTCCCCGACTACTTCGACGGTGCGGCCAAGCCGTGCATGGGCGGCTGGGGCGCCATCTCGCTCACCGTCGCCCCGGACGGCACCGTCCTGCCCTGCCCGGCCGCGGCCTCGCTGCCGGACCTGGACCCGCCGAACGTCCGGGACCATCCGCTGGCCTGGATCTGGGACCATTCCCCGGCCTTCAGCCGCTACCGCGGCACCGACTGGATGGCCGACCCCTGCCGCAGCTGTTCCCGCCGAGAGGAGGACCACGGCGGCTGCCGCTGCCAGGCGTACGCCCTCACGGGCGACGCCGCCCGCACGGACCCCGCCTGCCGGCTCTCCCCGGACCACGCACTGATCCGCGCACTGACCGACGACCGCACGGACGGCCGACCGGCGATCAGACGGCGGGCACCGGTCCGCCCAGGGGCAAGAACGTGATCTCGCCCCCGCCGCCCCTTCCCATTCCCGTCCCCTGGGGGCTCCGCCCCCAGACCCCCGCTTCGGCCTGAACGGCCTCGTCCTCAAACGCCGGACGGGCTGAAAAACTCAGCCCCTCCGGCGTTTGAGGAGCGGGGGTCCGGGGGCCGGCCCCCGGGTCGGGACGGGTAGGGGCGGCGGGGGCGAAAAACGCCTACGGTGCCTGCCGTCGCCGGAACGCCTCCGTGTCCCAGACCCCATCCAGTCGGGGTGCCAGCCAACTCGTCGCACTCGCGCGGAAGTCGGTGGCCGGCAGTGAACCCGCCCCGGCGGGCAGGGCGCCCAGGAGTGGCGCGTCGGCCACGTCCGGCAGGTCCGCCACGTTGCAGCGGGAGGCGAGGTCGGGGGAGTCGGGCCAGCTGCCGATCACGATTCCGGCCAGGTCGAGCCGGCGGGAACGGAGCTCACGTGCCGTCAGCTCCGTCGTGTTCAGCGTCCCCAGGCCCGCCGACGCCACCACCAGCACCGGCGCCTTCAGCAGCTCCGCCGCGTCCGCGAGCGTCCCGCCCGCCGGGTCGAAGCGGACGAGCAGCCCGCCCGCCCCCTCGACCAGCACCAGGTCGTGCTCGGCGGCCAGCTTGGCGGCGGCCTCCGCGACGTCCTGCGGGCGCACCGGGGGCAGCCCCGCCCGCCGGGCCGCCGTCCCCGGCGCCAACGGCTCGGGATAACGGGCGATTTCGGTCGCCGTCACGCCACCCGCGAGGCGGGCGACCTCGGCGGCGTCCCCGGGCTCGTCCGGCCCCACGCCCGTCTGCGCGGCCTTCAGCACGGCCACCGACCGGCCGGCCGCGAGCGCGCAGGCGGCGACCGCGGCGGTCGTGACCGTCTTGCCGACCTCCGTGCCGGTGCCCGTGATCACCAGGATCGTCATGCCGTTGTCATCCCTCTCGCGCCGCCGCGCACACCGCGCGCGCGATCCGTGCCACGTCGGCGTCCCCGGTGACGTACGGCGGCATCGTGTAGATCAGATCGCGGAACGGCCGCAGCCACACGCCCTCGCGCACGGCCGCGTCCGTCGCCGCCTTCATGTCGACGGAGTGGTCCAGCTGCACGACCCCGATGGCGCCGAGGACGCGTACGTCCTGCACGCCCGGGAGGTCGAGAGCCGGTGCGAGCCCCTCCTGCAGTCCCGTCTCGATCCGTTTGACCTCGCCCAGCCAGTCCTGGCCGAGCAGCAGCTCGATCGAGGCGCAGGCCACGGACGCGGCCAGGGGGTTGCCCATGAAGGTCGGGCCGTGGGCCAGGACCGGCACCTCGCCCTGCGAGATGCCGTCGGCCACGCGGGATGTGCACAAGGTCGCCGCCATCGTCATATAGCCGCCGGTCAGCGCCTTGCCCACGCACATGACGTCCGGCGTCACGGCCGCGTGGTCGGCCGCGAACAGGGCGCCCGTGCGGCCGAACCCGGTCGCGATCTCGTCGAACACCAGCAGCACGTCATGCGCGTCGCACGCCTCCCGCAGCACCCGCAGATATGCGGGGGAGTGGAAGCGCATCCCGCCCGCGCCCTGCACCACCGGCTCGACGATCACCGCGGCCAGTTCACCGGCGTGCCGCTCGATCGCCGAGCGCAGTTGCTCCGCGTACGACTCCTCGTACCCGGCCGGGGGCGCGTCCACGAACACCTGGCGCGGCAGTACCCCGCTCCACAGTTCGTGCATCCCGCCCTCGGGGTCGCACACCGACATGGGCTGCCAGGTGTCGCCGTGATAGCCGCCGCGCCACGTCAGCAGCCGCTGTTTGCCGGGGCGGCCCAGCGAACGCCAGTACTGCAGACACATCTTCGCCGCGACCTCGACCGACACCGACCCGGAGTCCGTGAGGAAGACATGCTCCAGACCCTCGGGCGACATGTCGACAAGGTGCTTTGCGAGCCGGACAGCAGGCTCGTGGGTGAGCCCGCCGAACATCACATGGCTCATCCGGCCGAGCTGCTCGCGCGCCGCCTCGTTGAGCACCGGGTGGTTGTAGCCGTGGATGGCCGACCACCAGGACGACATGCCGTCGACCAGCTCGCCCGAGCCGTCCGCGAGCCGCAGCCGCACCCCGCTCGCCGACTCGACGACGAGCGGTTCGACCCGGCCGGGCATGGGCCCGTACGGATGCCAGACATGCCGCCGGTCGAGCTCCAGCAGCTCGGACACGGGCAGGTCAGGCATTGGGCGCGAGATCCGTGCCGACACCGCGGTGGCGCATGGCGACCAGGTCGGTGCGGGGCTCGGCCGACGGCGCCGGCGCCGCCGTACCGCAGACACCGCCGTCCGCGTGCGAACCGCACCCGCCGTCCTGGTGGGAGCCGCAGCCGGTCCCGGCGTGCGAACCACAGCCGCCGCCCGAGGTGACCCGGTGCTCCGGCAGCGTCACCTCGCCGGCGCCCTCCACCTCGAAGCCGGCGTCCGCGATCATCTCCAGGTCGGCCTTGCCGGCCTGGCCCTCGCTGGTGAGGTAGTCGCCGAGGAAGATCGAGTTGGCCAGGTTCAGCGCCAGGGGCTGCATGGTCCGCAGGTGGACCTCGCGACCGCCGGCGATGCGGACCTCGACGTCCGGGCACACGAACCGCACCATCGCCAGGATCCGCAGACAGCGCTGCGGGGTGAGGTGCCACTCCTTGGCGAGCGGGGTGCCCTCCATCGGGATCAGGAAGTTCACCGGCACCGAGTCCGGGTCCAGCTCACGCAGCGAGAAGACCACGTCCACCAGGTCCTCGTCGCTCTCACCCATGCCCGCGATCAGACCGGAGCAGGCGGACAGACCGGCCGCGTGCGCCTTGGTCACGGTGTCCACCCGGTCGGCGTACGTGTGCGTGGTCGTGATGTCCCCGTACGTCGCCTCGGACGTGTTCAGGTTGTGGTTGTAGGCGTCCGCGCCCGCCTCGCGCAGCCGCTCGGCCTGGCCGTCGGAGAGCAGACCGAGACAGGCGCACACCTCGACGCCCTCGTTCTGCTCCTTGATCGCCTTGATGGTGCCGGCGACCCGCTCCACGTCCCGGTCGGTCGGCCCGCGCCCGGACGCCACCAGGCACACCCGCTTGGCGCCACCCGCCAGACCGGCTGCCGCGGCCTGCGAGGCCTCGTCCGGCTTGATCCAGGTGTACTTCAGGATGTCGGCCTTGGAGCCGAGCCGCTGGGAGCAGTACGAGCAGTCCTCCGGACACAGTCCGGACTTCAAGTTGACGAGGTAGTTGAGTTTCACCCGTCGGCCGAACCAGTGCCGGCGCACCTTTCCGGCCGCGGCCACCACATCGAGCACGTCGTCGTCGGAAGTGGCGAGGACGGCCAGAGCTTCCTCGCGGGTCGGCAGCTCGCGCCGAAGCCCCTTGTCCACCAGCGTGTTCAGCAGGTCCATGAAAGCCGATCCTGTCTTACGGAAGCGCTCCCGGCCAAGGAGAGAATGAACAACAGGGACACTTCGTCGTGTGTGTATTGCCACACCATGGGGTGCGGCTCGTCCGGCTAGTGTCTGTCCACTGCCTACAAAAGCCCCGGAGGAGCCATGGCGTTCGGCTGGATCGACGAACAGGCGCGGCTGCGCCGTCGCGCCGGACTCGTACGGACCCTGCGCCCGCGCCCGGCCGACTCCCCGCTGCTGGACCTCGCGAGCAACGACTACCTCGGGCTGGCCCACCATCCGGCCGTCGCCGAGGGCGCGGCGGTGGCCGCGCGGACCTGGGGCGGCGGCTCGACCGGCTCTCGACTGGTGACCGGCACGACGGAACTCCACACCGAACTGGAGCACGAGCTGGCCGGCTTCTGCGGCTTCGAGGCGGCACTCGTCTTCTCCTCCGGCTACGCGGCCAACCTCGCCGCGGTCACCGCACTGGCCCCGCACGGCTCGCTGATCGTCTCCGACGCGGGCAACCACGCCTCCCTCATCGACGGCTGCCGGCTGGCCCGGGGCACCACCCAGGTCGTCGGGCACGCCGACCCGGAGGCGGTGCGCAAGGCGCTGCAGACCCACGAGGACAGCGCGGCGAGCGCGGTCGTCGTCTCCGACACGGTCTTCTCGGTCGACGGCGACGCGGCCCCGCTGGCCGAACTGGCCGCCGCCTGCCGGGAGCGCGGCGCGGGACTGCTGGTCGACGACGCGCACGGCCTCGGCGTCCTCGGTGACGGCGGCCGCGGCGCCCCGCACGCGGCGGGCCTCGCGGGCGCCGACGACGTGGTCGTGACCGCCACGCTGTCCAAGTCGCTCGGCAGCCAGGGCGGAGTCGTCCTCGGCCCCGCCCGGGTCATCGACCACCTCGTCAACGCGGCCCGCACCTTCATCTTCGACACGGGCCTCGCCCCCGCCGCGGCGGGCGCGGCCCTGGCGGCGCTGCGACTGCTGCGCCGCGAGCCGGAGCGTGCGGCACGCGCGCGTGCGGTCGCCGCCGAACTGCACGCACGCCTGACCGCCGCGGGTCACGAGGCGGTGCGCCCGGACGCCGCGGTGGTCTCCGTGCGGGCTCCGTCCCCGGAGGGGGCCGTGCAATGGGCGGCCGACTGCCGTACGGCAGGCCTCGCCGTGGGCTGCTTCCGTCCTCCTTCCGTGCCCGACGGCATCTCAAGGCTCAGGCTGACCGCGCGCGCGGACCTCTCCGAGGCGCAGATCGAACGCGCTGTACGAGTGATCGGCGAGACGCGACCATGAGTCGGCGTGACACGGCCGTGTGCCGCACGATGCGGAACTGATCGGAACTGGTCAGGGCCGATCGGGACTGATCAGGACCTGAATGTGGCCGTGAAGTCCGTCCAGCTCTCGGGGGAGATGAGCAGGGCGGGCCCGGCCGGGTCCTTGGAGTCGCGCACGGCGAGCAGCCCGGCCCAGGGGCCGCAGTGCGGCCGAGCCGTCTCGACGCAGTTGTTCGCACCCGTGCTGTAGCTGCTGCGCAGCCACTGCACGCCGTGCAGATCGGTACTGGAAGGTACGTTCCGAGGCAGTGCTGACATGGTGCCTCCTTACGCGCCGTCACCTATCCCGGCGATGTAATCCAACGAGTCCTCGGGCGAAAGGGCGTGGAACTGAAGGGCGTTGAAGGCCTCGGTGTAGGCCCGGAGGTCTTCTTTCCGTTCGAGGTAGAGGCTACTCGTCAAGTGGTCGAGAACAACCACGTCCAGATCAGAAGTGCTCGAAAATGAGAAGATTACGAAAGGTCCGGTGACACCGACGTGCGCCCCGGCAGCGAACGGCAGTACCTGAAGCCGCACTTGAGGCAGCCGCGCCGCTTCCAGGAGCCGTTCGAGCTGCTGCTCCATGACGTCGGGTCCGCCGATCTCCCGGCGTAGTACCGCCTCGTCCAGTACCGCGCTCAGCTCCAGCGGCGGGTCCGAACGCAGCACGTCCTGCCTGGCCAGCCGCACCTCGACCAGGGCGTCGAGCCGTTCGTCGTCCAGTCCGCCGACCGCTGCCCGGGTCACCGCTCGTGCGTAAGCGGGCGTCTGCAGAAGGCCGGGTACGACAGACGTCTCCAGCGTGCTCATCGCTCTCGCCTGGGACTCCAGACTGATGAAATCGCGGTAGGTCGGCGGCAGTACGCCACGATAGGCGTGCCACCAGTGATGCCGGCCGCCTCCCTCGTCGGAGCCCGCCAACACCAGCAGCAATTCACGGAGTTGGGCGTCCGACACGGCGTAGGCGTCCAGGAGTAACCGAACATCGGCCGGTTTCACCCCGCTGGCGCCGGTCTCGATCCGGCTCACCTTCGACTGGTGCCAGCCGACGAGCCGGGCGGCCTCACCACTGGTGAGCCCCGCGCTCGTGCGCAGCGCACGCAGTTCGGCGCCCAGCTTACGGCGGCGCACCGCGGGACCGTGTTGCATGCGCTTCTCCTTACTCCTTCCGTGCCACCCAAATACGGTCTCCCGTCGCAGAGTTCACCGCTTTGAGCGACAGATATATGCATATCTTGGTGGATCGCCACCCGTGACGGGCGCGGTAATGGCAGTCTGGCGACGAAGCACCAGTCCGGGACCGTACTCGAACCAACCGCTCCGTGTCGGACTCCGGTCCCGTGGGAAAGGGACGACCGCGCCATGGCAGACCATTTGGAAGCATCCGTCACTCTGCCGAGCGATCCCGCCTCGGTCTCCGCGGCCCGCGGCTTCGTGGTCACCACGCTGGCCGAGTGGGGACTGCCTGCGGACACGGAGGCCGCCGAGACCATCCGCCTCATCGTCTCCGAACTCGCCACCAACTCGGTACAGCACACCTTCGGTCAGTCACCCACCTTCACGGTGGACATCGAACTCCACCGTGACGAGCAGCTCCGCATCGGTGTCACCGACAGCCACCCCCGCTTCCCCAAGCGCCTGCCCGCCGCCGTGCAGCAGGACAACGGCCGGGGCATGGTGATCATCCGCTGGCTGGCCGCCGAATGCGGTGGCCGACTGCATGTCCGCCCCACCCGTGAGGGCGGCAAGACGGTCACCATCGAGCTCCCGTGGACCGTACCGGCCCAGCCGGTGCCGGCAGCGGGGCAGCAGGAGCCGTAGTCGCTCAACCGTGCCGCGCAACCGCGCCGGGGCGCTCTGGTGCCGCGTAATGCCCCGCGGGGGCGGCGGCGTGTCAGGTTGCCGTCGCCCCCGCGGGAGAGTCAGCTGACCCGGCCGTACCAGACGCTGGACGTCCAGATCTTCTGCAGCTTTACGACGTCCCCGGTCTTCGGGGCGTGCCAGATCTTCCCCTTCCCGGCGTAGATGCCGACGTGGTAGACGTTGGAGCCCGAGTGGAAGAACACCAGGTCTCCGGCCTTCCGGCTCTTCGCGGAGATGTGCCTGGTCTTGTTGTACTGCTGGGCCGCCGTACGGGGCAGGGTCTTGCCCGCCTTCTTGAACGAGTACAGCGTGAGCCCGGAGCAGTCGAACCGGCGCGGTCCCGAGGCGCCCCACTTGTACGGGGAACCCTTTTTGGAAGCCGCGATCTGAAGTGCCTTCGTCGCCATGGTGGCTGCCGAGGCGTCGGAGGCGACACCCGGGACCACGATGGAGCCGCCCACTGCGGCGATGGTGAGGGCCGAGGCCGTACCGGCCCGGACCATCAGCGACGGGACACGATTGAGCGCAGTCATGCGCAACCCTTCGTCAGCCGCCTGTGAAGGATGACCTGTCGGATTCGGGCTGGCGAAGTTGCCCGGCCGCTGACGCGGCTTCACCCCAAGGGCTGCTCGACCCGGTCATGGCGTGACCGTTCCGGCGACCCGTCTTGCTTGGGTCCTCCACTCCTGCCGATCCACTCCTGTCGACCGGTCATCCGGGCGGCGGCAGGACTCGGCGTCCGCCCGGATCGCCCCGCCGCTGCGGCGGGGGCTTGTCGTCAGACAGGGATCTTCACCCATACAAGTCCGAAAATCCCAATGGAACCGGGGGTTTGTGTCGTTACTCACCACTCACCCGTTCGGGTGGACACCCCTGTGTTCGAGGGAGCGTTGAGGCCCCCGAGGAGGCTCGGACCAGCACCGGAGCACCGGAAACCGCCCTCGGGGCAGGCGCGTTGCGCAACCCTGACGGTCGCGAAAAAGGAGCCGCGACTACGCCGAATGGGGGTACCTCATTTGGTCCGTTTGAACTCCGGTCCGGACGTTGCGCCCACAGGACGGAAGGTCCGGACCGGTTGTACGTGCGTCAACTTTCGGACTGCGGCGGCACCGTGACCCGGGCGGTGCGCCGCTCCCCGTCGAGCACCCGAAGGGCGCGTCCCAGTGTCGGGGCGTGCAGTTCGGTCTCGCCCCGCTGGTGCATCAGCGCCAGGGCGTCGCGCAGCAGGGCCGCCTTGCTCACCAGCGCCTGCGCCGCCCGCAGCCCGCGATACGTGTCGCCGGGCTGCGCCGGATTGATGCGGCCGAGCAGGTCGACCACGTCGAGGTAACGGTCGATCAACTCGCCCTCGGCGCGGGTGAGGGCGGGCAGCGGCGGAAGTTCGGGTGGGAGCACCGGCCGCTCACCGCCCGGTGGGCGGGGCGAGGGTGGCCTTGCGGCTGGGGATGATCCGGTCCACCAGGCCGTACTCCACGGCTTCTTGGGCGTTCAGGATCTTGTCCCGCTCGATGTCCGCCGCGACTTGCTCCGGGCTGCGTCCCGTGTGCCGTACGAGCATCTGCTCCAGCCGGGCCCGCATCCGGCCCAACTCCTCGGCCTGGATGGCCAGATCGCTGGTCTGTCCCTCGATGGGCTCGGCCAGGAGCGGCTGGTGGATCACCATGCGCGCGCCCGGCAGCGCGAACCGCTTGCCGGGCGTGCCCGCCCCGAGCAGCACCGCGGCGGACGAGCCGGCCTGCCCCAGGCAGATCGTCTCCACGTCGCAGCCGACGTACTGCATCGTGTCGTAGATCGCCGACATGGCGGTGAACGAGCCGCCGGGGGAGTTGATGTAGAGCGAGATGTCCTGGTCCGGCGCCTGGTACTCGAGGTGCATGAACTGGGCCATCACATCGTTCGCCGAGGTGTCGTCGATCGGCGTCCCGAGAAAGACGATCCGCTCCTCCAGCAGCTTGGAGTACGGATCCATCGTCTTGGTGCCGGAGCTGGTGCGTTCGGTGAACTCGGGCAGGACGTAACGGGCGGACGGTCGGGTCATCGGTACCCCTCCTTCTGCGTCTGTAAAAAATGTACAGGACGTACATGACGTTATGATGGGGGTATGGCCTACGAGATTCCGGTGACGCAAGCCAGGGCTGAGCTCGCCGATCTGATCAACCGGGTGGTGTACGGCGGTGAGCGCGTCGTCGTGACACGGCACGGAAAGCCCCTCGTCGCCCTGGTCTCCGCCGCCGACCTGGAGCGGCTGGAGGAGCTGCAGGAAGTCCCGGAGCCCGCCGAGGAGCAGGTGATCAGCTCGGTCTCCACCGTCCGCGAGGTGGCGTCCGCTCCCCGCGAACAGCAGCGCTTCGGCATCGCGGCGCACCACCGCGGGACCGGCGCCTCGTAGGAACGCAAAGACCGTGCACCCCCGTCCGCTACGGCGGGGATGCACGGTCGGTTCGCTGCGCCGGATCAGCCGACCGCGGCGAGGGTCCGCTCGGCGGCGGGCTCGGTGGTCTTCGCCCGCGACCTGAGTGCATGGCCGAGCAGCACGGCGCCCAGGCCCACGAGGGCCCACCAGGTGAGGGTCAGGGCGGGGCCGGTCGCCGCCGCGCCGTCGAAGAACGACACCGAGCGGAGCAGGGTCGTCCCCGCGCCCGGCGGCAGCCACTGGCCGATGGTGCCGACCGGCTCGGGCAGCATCTGCGGGGCCGAGGGTGCGCCGGAGAAGGGGTTGCCGAACAGCATCACGGTGCCCGCCGCGATCCCGGTGCCCGCCCGTCCGAACAGGGCGCCGAGCCCTGCGACCGCGGCACTCACGGCCAGCGTCGCCAGGCCCAGTACGCCGGCCTCCGCCCACCAGTCGCCGGTGAGCACCCCGAGCCAGCTGTGCGCGATACCGGCCGCGGTCGCGCCGACCAGCGTGGCGGCCCCGATCAGCGCGGCCACGGCACGCGGACCGCGCAGTCCCGTCATGGTCACCACCGAGCCGGCCGCGATCCCGGCCAGCGCCAGCGGCAGCACGCCGGCGTTGAGGGCGGCGCCGCGAGGGTCGTTCGCCGGGGTGGCCACGACGTCGACCGTACGGATCTGTGCGCCCTCGGCGGACGCCTGCCGGGCCACTGCCTGCTGCAGCAGCTGGGCGACCGTCGGGCTCGCGGCCGAGGCGGTGAGCAGCTCGGGGCCCTGGGCCGTGACGACGACAGCGCCGTATACGGTCCGGTCCTCGATGGCGTTCCGGGCGGCGGCCTCGTCGGCGTAGCGGTGGATCTCGAACGCGCCCTTCTTCTGCTCAAGCTGCCTTTCCACCTGGGCCGTCGCGGCCGTGGGGCCGGCCACGCCGAGCGGCAGGTCGCGGGGCGCGGTGCGCGCGGCGGGCCAGGCGAAGGCCCACAGTGCCAGGGCGGCGAGCAGCGGGACGAGGACGACGACCGCGATCAGGCGGCGGGTCCGTGTCCTTGCGGGGGTGGCGGACGTGGCGGACATGGCTTCCTCTCCAGACGGAGTAAAAAGAAGGATCGTTCGTTTTAGGTGTGTCACCACCGTCCTGCCGTCCGGGGGTGCTTGTCAAGAAGGAACGTTCGTTTTACTTTGTGACCATGGCCCGTGTATCCCAGGAACACCTCGACGCCCGCCGCCGGCAGATCCTCGACGGCGCCGCGCTGTGCTTCGCACGCAACGGCTTCCACGCCACGTCCATGCAGGACGTCCTGAAGGAGGTGGACCTGTCCGCGGGTGCCGTCTACCGCTACTTCAGCGGCAAGGAGGAGCTGATCGCCGCGATCGTCGCGGAGGTGCTCGGCCAGGTGCACAAGGCCTTCGAGGAGGAGGCCCGCAACAGCCCGCCCCCGCCTCCGGACCTCCTGGTGTCGTCGGTGCTCGGCCGCGTGCTCGCGGCCAAGGAGTCGCTGACCGTGGACGGGCGGCCCGCCTTTCCGGGGCTCGTCGTCCAGGTATGGGCGGAGACCCTCCGCAACGAGGAGCTCGCGGCCCTGCTGCGTGAGGGCTACGGCGCGGTGCGGGAGACCTGGGGGCGGATCGCCGAGTCGTACCAGGAAGCCGGAATGATGCGGTCGGACGTGTCCCCGGACGACGTGGCCCGCACGATGATGGCCGCCGCGATGGGCTTCCTCGCGCAGCAGGCGCTGTTCGGGCCGGCTTCGAGCGACGTCCTGCGAGACGGTCTACGGGCGTTGATGAGCGTGCAGGATCACAGCTCGGTTAACTTGCTTGAAACTCGGTCCAACTAGCCTGCCGATCCACGCCACCAGGGACTTTGCCCCGTGGCTGCGGCAACCGGACCCCGCACGGTCCGGGCGAGGACTGTGAGGTGGGACGTGCAACTGACCCCGCACGAGCAAGAGAGGCTGCTCATCCATGTGGCGGCCGACGTCGCCGAGAAGCGCCGGGCCCGCGGGCTCAAGCTCAACCACCCCGAGGCGATCGCCCTCATCACCGCGCACATCCTCGAAGGCGCCCGTGACGGCCGTACGGTCGCCGAGCTCATGGCCTCCGGGCGCAAGCTCCTGACCAGGGACGACGTCATGGAGGGCATTCCCGAGATGATCCACGACGTCCAGGTCGAGGCGACCTTCCCGGACGGCACCAAGCTCGTCACCGTCCACGACCCGATCGTCTGAGGGGGCCTCGATGATTCCCGGCGAGATCCTGTTCGCGGACGAGTCCGTTGTGTACAACGAGGGCCGCGAGGTCACCCGGCTGACCGTCCTCAACGCCGCCGACCGGCCCGTCCAGGTCGGCTCCCACTACCACTTCGCCGAGGCCAACCCCGGCCTGGACTTCGACCGCGCAGCCGCCCGCGGCAAGCGGCTCAACATCGCCGCGGGTACGGCCGTGCGCTTCGAGCCCGGGATCCCCGTCGACGTCGAACTCGTCCCGCTGGCCGGCGCCCGTGTGGTGCCCGGGCTGCGCGGGGAGACCGGAGGTGCCCTCGATGCCTGAGATCTCGCGTGCCGCGTACGCCGACCTGTTCGGCCCCACCACCGGCGACCGCATCCGGCTCGCCGACACCGATCTGGTCGTCGAGATCGAGGAGGATCGTTCCGGCGGACCCGGACTCGCCGGTGACGAGGCCGTGTTCGGCGGCGGCAAGGTCATCCGGGAGTCCATGGGCCAGTCGCGTGCCACGCGCGCGGAGGGCACCCCGGACACGGTCATCACGGGTGCGGTGATCATCGACCACTGGGGCATCGTCAAGGCCGATGTCGGCATCCGCGACGGCCGGATCACCGGGATCGGCAAGGCCGGCAACCCCGACACCATGGACGGCGTCCACCCCGACCTGGTCATCGGCCCCGAGACCGAGGTCATCGCGGGCAACGGGCGGATCCTGACCGCCGGCGCCATCGACGCGCACGTCCACTTCATCTGTCCGCAGATCGCCGACGAGGCGCTGTCCGCCGGTATCACCACGCTGGTGGGCGGCGGCACCGGACCCGCCGAGGGCTCCAAGGCCACCACGGTCACGCCCGGCCCCTGGCACCTCGCGCGGATGCTGGAGGCGATGGAGCAGTACCCGCTCAACATCGGCTTCCTCGGCAAGGGCAACACCGTCTCGCACGAGGCGATGCTGTCGCAGATCCGCGGCGGGGCGCTGGGCCTCAAACTGCACGAGGACTGGGGCTCGACGCCCGCCGTCATCGACGCCTCGCTGACCGTGGCGGACCAGACGGGCATCCAGGTCGCCATTCACACGGACACGCTCAACGAGGCCGGGTTCGTGGGCGACACCCTCGCCGCGATCGCCGGGCGCGGCATCCACGCGTACCACACCGAGGGTGCGGGCGGCGGGCACGCGCCGGACATCATGACCGTCGTCTCCGAGCCGCATGTGCTGCCGAGTTCGACCAACCCGACGCGGCCGTTCACCGTCAACACCGCCGAGGAACACCTCGACATGCTGATGGTGTGCCACCACCTCAACCCGGCGGTGCCCGAGGACCTGTCGTTCGCCGAGTCGCGGATCCGGCCGTCCACCATCGGGGCCGAGGACATCCTGCACGACCTGGGCGCCATCTCGATCATCTCGTCCGACGCCCAGGCCATGGGGCGCGTCGGCGAGGTCATCATGCGGACCTGGCAGACGGCACACGTGATGAAGCGGCGGCGTGGAGCGCTGCCGGGCGACGGGCGCGCCGACAACCGGCGGGTGCGGCGTTACGTGGCCAAGTACACGATCAATCCGGCGCTCGCGCAGGGACTTGCGCGGGAGATCGGCTCGGTGGAGACCGGCAAGCTCGCCGACCTCGTGCTGTGGGAGCCCGCGTTCTTCGGGGTCAAGCCGCAACTGGTCGTCAAGGGCGGGCAGATCGCCTACGCGCAGATGGGCGACGCCAACGCGTCCATCCCGACGCCGCAGCCGATCCTTCCGCGGCCGATGTACGGGGCGATCGGGCGGGCGCCCGCCTCGAACTCCTTCAACTTCGTGGCGCCCCTCGCCATCGAGGACGGGCTGCCGGAGCGGCTCTCGCTCGGCAAGCGGTTCGTCGCGATCGAGTCGACGCGCGGGGTCACCAAGGCCGACATGCGGGAGAACGACGCGCGGCCCCGGGTGCAGGTCGACCCCGACAGCTTCGCCGTGCACATCGACGGGGAGCTGGTCGAGGCTACGCCGGCCGCCGAACTGCCCATGGCTCAGCGGTACTTCCTCTTCTGATGTCCAGGGCAGCTCTTCTCGTTCTGGCCGACGGGCGCTTTCCCGCCGGAGGGCATGCGCACTCCGGCGGGGCCGAGGCGGCCGTGAAGGCCGGGCGGATCAGTGGGGCCGCGAGCCTGGAGTCCTTCTGCCGGGGGCGGCTGCACACGGCGGGGCTGGTCGCGGCCTCGCTCGCGGCCGCCGCCGTGCTCGGCGTGGATCCTGTGGCCCTGGATGCGGCGGCGGATGCGCGGACGCCGTCGCCTGCCTTGCGGGTCGCCGGGCGGAAGCTGGGCCGGCAGTTGATGCGGGCCGCTCGCGCTGCCTGGCCCTCGGGTGAACTCGACGCCCTGGCACGGGAGTTTCCCAAGGGCGCGCATCAGCCGGTGGTGCTCGGGGTGGCCGCTCGGGCGGCGGGCTTGGAGGCCGTGGATGCGGCCTACTGTGCGGCGTACGAGAGCGTCAGTGGGCCGGCCGGTGCGACGGTGCGGTTGTTGAGTCTTGATCCGTTCGATGCGACGGGGGTGCTGGCTCGGCTGGCGCCGGAGGTCGATCGTGTCGCGGATCGGGCGGTGGAGGCGGCGCGGGTCGTTGTCGACGAGGGAGTCGATGCGGTGCCTGCGGCTTCCGGGCCGTTGCTGGAGATTTCCGCGGAGGTGCATGCCGCATGGGCTGTGCGGCTGTTCGCCTCGTAGTTTCCTTCGCCCCCGCCGCCCCTTCCCGTTCCCGAACCTGGGGGCTTTTCCCCCAGACCCCCTTTTCGGCCTGAACGGCCTCGTCCTCAAACGCCGGACGGGCTGAGATGCGCCGGACGGGCTGAAATCGTGCTGAAGTATTGGAGCCGTAGTCATGCATCTGGATCACAGCCACGACGGGCCTGCCGCCGTCAGCGCCGACGCTCGCCGTCCCGACGGATCGCGGCGGGCCCTGCGGATCGGGCTCGGGGGGCCTGTCGGCTCGGGCAAGACCGCCACCGTTGCGGCGTTGTGCCGGGCCCTGCGTGACGAGCTGTCCCTCGCCGTCGTGACCAACGACATCTACACCCGCGAGGACGCCGAGTTTCTGCTCCGGGAAGCCGTGTTGCCTCCCGAGCGGATCACCGCCGTGGAGACGGGGGCCTGTCCGCACACCGCGATCCGGGACGACATCTCCGCCAATCTGGAGGCGGTGGAGGACCTGGAGGACGAGGTCGGGCCGCTGGATCTGATCCTGGTCGAGTCCGGTGGGGACAATCTCACCGCGACCTTCTCCAAGGGGCTCGTCGACGCCCAGATCTTCGTCATCGATGTGGCCGGTGGTGACGACATTCCGCGGAAGGGCGGGCCGGGGGTGACCACGGCCGATCTGCTCGTCGTCAACAAGACCGACCTCGCGCCGTACGTCGGCTCCGATCTCCAGCGGATGGCCGCCGACGCCAAGGCGCAGCGTGCCGAACTGCCCGTCGTCTTCCAGTCGCTCAGGAGCGAGGCCGGGGTGACCGACGTCGCCGGGTGGGTGCGGGCGCAGCTCGCCGCGTGGACGGCGTGACGGTGAGCGGGGTGCGGGCCACCGCTCGGATCGTCGCCCGCGAGGACGGCAGGGGCGGTACGGCCCTGCCGGTGCTCCAGGGGGAGGGGCCGCTCGCGCTGCGGCGGACGCGCAGCGGTGCTGCCGAGGCGCGGGTCATGCTCGTCGGGGCGATGAGCGGACCGCTCGGCGGCGACGAGTTCGCCGTCGAGGCGGAGGTGGGGAGCGGGGCACGGCTGCGGGTCGGGTCGGCCGCCGCCACCATCGCGCTGCCCGGGCAGGCCAAGGGCGAGGCACGCTACGACGTGCGGCTCGACGTCGCCGACGGCGGTGAACTGGAGTGGCTCCCCGAGCAGTTGATCTCCGCGCACGGGAGCGACCTCCATGTCAGGACGCGGGTCGAGCTCGGCGGTACCGCTCGGCTCGTGCTGCGCGAGGAACAGGTGCTCGGACGGGTCGGCGAGCAACCCGGGCGGCTGACCAGTCGTCTTACGGTCTGTGTCGAGGGGCGGGTGGTCCTCGACCAGGAGCTGGCCTGCGGGCCCGGAGCGCCGGGCGGGTGGGACGGTCCGGCCGTGCTGGGCGGGCACCGGGCCGTGGGGCAACTGGTCGTCGTACGGCCCGAGTTCGGGGTGGAGCCCGTGGCGGCCCGGGTGGTGCGGGAGGGCGCCGTGGTGATGCCGCTCGCCGGGCCCGCCGTGCTCGTCAGCGCGGTGGCGGCCGATGCCCTGCGGCTGCGGCGGGTACTGGACGAGGCGTTGGCCGCCGTGGCGTGAGGTTCCGCTGAGCGGAACAAGGTCACCGTTTATCGGATTGGTAAAGAAGGTCAACGACCCCTGTTCTCGGCATGTACACAGCCGAAAGGATCGCCCCTGACAATCGCAATGACGTTGGGGGAGGTCCCACTTGAGGGATATGAGACGAAAGAAGCGGGCCACCGCGCTCGGCTCGGCCGGAGTGCTCGCCGCGGCGACGCTCATAGCCGGCGCGGTCGCGGCGCCGAGTGCCAGCGCGACCGCCGGCGCGCGGCCCGCCAAGGACCGCGAGGCCCGCGGCGCCGCCATCGCGGCCGAGCGGGCGGCGAAGGCCGGCATCGACTGGCAGGACTGCCCCGCCGACTGGGGTTTCGAGAAGCCCATCCAGTGCGGGTACGTCAGCGTCCCGGTCGACTACGCGCATCCGTACGGCAAGCAGATCAAGCTGGCCGTCGACCGCATCGGCAACACGGGGACGAAGGAGGAGCGCCAGGGCGCCCTCGTCTACAACCCGGGCGGCCCCGGCGCCTCCGGTATGCGTTTCCCGCGCCGGGTCACGACCAAGAACCCGGTGTGGGCCAACGTGGCCAAGGCGTACGACTTCGTCGGCTTCGACCCGCGTGGTGTCGGCCACTCCGCGCCGATCTCCTGCATCGACCCGCAGGAGTTCGTGAAGGCGCCCAAGGCGGACCCGGTGCCGGACTCCGAGGCCGACAAGCTGGCCCAGCGCAAGCTGGCCGCCGAGTACGCCAAGGGCTGCGCCGAGCGCACCGGCAAGGCGATGCTCTCGCAGATGACCACGCCCAACACGGTGCGCGACCTGGACGTGATCCGTGCCGCGCTCGGCGAGAAGAAGCTCAACTACCTGGGCGTCTCCTACGGCACCTACATCGGCGCCGTCTACGGCACCATGTTCCCGGGCCATCTGCGCCGCATGATCGTGGACAGTGTCGTCAACCCGTCGCGGGAGAAGATCTGGTACCAGGCCAACCTGGACCAGGACGTCGCCTTCGAGGGCCGCTGGAAGGACTGGGAGGACTGGGTCGCCGCCAACGACGCCGCCTTCCACCTCGGCACCACGCGCGACGCCGTCCAGGCGAAGTGGCTCGAGCTGCGCGCCACCGCCAAGAAGAGCCCGCTCGGCGGGGTCGTCGGCCCGGCCGAGCTGATCTCCTTCTTCCAGAGCGCCCCGTACTACGACTCCTCGTGGGTGCCGGTCGCCACGGCGTTCAGCAAGTACTTCGCCGGCGACACCAAGGCGCTGGTCGACGCGGCCGCCCCGGACATGTCCGACACCGCGGGCAACATCACCGCGGAGAACGGCAACGCCGTCTACACGGCCGTCGAGTGCACCGACGCCAAGTGGCCCACCAGCTGGAAGAAGTGGGACAAGGACAACACCGAGCTCAACAAGAACTACCCGTTCATGACCTGGGCCAACGCCTGGATGAACCTGCCGTGCGCCACCTGGCCGGTCAAGCAGCGGACCCCGGTGAACGTCAAGACCCACAAGGGTCTGCCGCCGGTCATGATCGTGCAGTCCACGCATGACGCCGCCACCCCGTACGACGGCGCCGTCGAACTGCACAACCGCTTCCAGGGCTCCCGCCTGATCACCGAGAAGGACGCGGGCTCGCACGGTGTGACCGGCCTGGTCAACCCGTGCATCAACCAGAAGGTGGACGACTACCTCCTGAGCGGCAAGCTGGACGCCGCGGACGTGACCTGCACCCCGCACGCCACGCCCAAGCCGTAACCGGCAGCGCTACGAAGTGAGGGGCGGCCGGAACACTCCGGCCGCCCCTTCCTCGTGCTCACCTTGGCTCAGGCCTGTCCTAACCCAGCGGCATCCGCGGGAAGCGGCGCTCCTTCTCCGCGGCCCCGGCCGCCTCGGCCTGCTGTGCCTTGACCACGGCCGCGTACTCGTCGACGTACTCCTGCTCGGACAGCTTCAGAATCGCGTACATGATCTCGTCGGTGATGGCGCGCAGGACGGCCTTCTCGTTCTCCATTCCGGCATAGCGCGAGAAGTCGAGGGGCTTGCCGAAGCGGATGACGACGGGGTGGATGTTCGGGATGACCTTGCCGGGCGGCTGTGCCTCGAAGGTGCCGATCATCGCGCAGGGGATGACGGGCACCTGGGCCCGCAGCGCCATCACCGCCACCCCGACCTTGCCCTTGTACAGGCGGCCGTCGTGCGAGCGGGTGCCCTCCGGGTAGATGCCGAGCAGTTCGTTCTTGCTCAGCACGCCGAGGCCCTCGCGGATGGCGGCCTGGCCCGCTTCCTTGCCGGTGCGGTCGACCGGGATCTGCCCGGCGCTGCGGAAGAAGGCCGCGGTGAGGCGGCCCTTGATGCCGGGACCGGTGAAGTACTCCTTCTTGGCGAGGAAGGTGATGCGGCGCTTGAGGATGGCCGGCATCAGGAAGTGGTCCGAGAAGGACAGATGGTTGCCGGCGACGATCGCCGGGCCTTCGGCCGGCACGTGTTCGAGGCCTTCGATGCGAGGCCGGAAGACCAGTCTCAGCAGAGGTCCCAGCAACACGTATTTGAGCACGTAGTAGAACAAAGGGTCGCTCCTCACTCCGGCGGATCGCCTGTGCCGCCGCGTTCCAGCAGGTCAACCGGCGTGTCGTGGGATCGCCAGTCTATGTGCAGGCGCAGTTCGCCGGAACACGGCGGACGCCGCGTCGCGCGCGTGGGGACAACTGCCGCACCAGCCTCCAGTTACCGACTGGTAGACAGCAACCTGATGACACATCATGGCGCGATCGCGTTCAACTGCTGGCGAACGCCCGGCCCTTGCGGCGCACCGCGCCTTCTGCTCGCTCACAGCCGCACGATGACCAGGGCGGTGTCGTCGGTCGCACCCCCCGGCGGCAGCAGCTCCAGCAGGACCGCGTCGGCCAGCCGTTCGGGGTCCTCCGTGCGGTGGCGGGCCAGGGAGTCGGCGAGGCGGGCCAGGCCGGTGTCGATGTCCTCCCGTCTTCGTTCGATCAGGCCGTCGGTGTACAGGACGAGCGTGGCGCCCGCGGCGTACCGGGTGCAGGCCTGGGGTCTGGGGATCGGGTCGGGGCGGGCGTCGAGCGGCGGGTCGGTGGCCTGGTCGAGGAACTCGATACGGCCGTCGGCGTGGACGAGGACCGGCGGGGGGTGCCCGGCGCTGCTGTAGGTGATGGTGTGCTCGTCGTAGTCGATGAACGTCGTGACGGCGGTGGCGGACTCGGCGCCGTCGACCACGTGCGCATAGCGGCCCAGCACGTTCAGCGCCTCGGCCGGGCCCTCGGCGACCCGGGAGGCGGCGCTCAGCGCGCTGCGCAGCTGGCCCATGACCCCGGCGGCCGCGAGCCCGTGCCCGACCACGTCGCCCACCGCCACGCCGATGCGGTGGCCGCCCACCAGGTCGACGAGGTCGTACCAGTCCCCGCACACGTTGAGCGAGCCGACGGCGGGCCGGTAGCGCACGGCCGCATGCTGGTGGCCGGCCTGCCGGCGGGCGGGCAGCATCGCCTCCTGCAGTGCGATGGCCACCTCGCGCTCGCGGGCGTGGGCCTGCCGCAGCCGCTCGTTGAGGTCCTGCAGTTCGCGGGCGCGGGTGTACAGCTCGGCCTCCAGCACCCGGGCCCGGCTGCTGCGTGGGCTGCCCCTGGCCTTGATCAGCTCGGTGACCTCCTCGACGCGGTGCACCATCAGCACCACCTTGCCGTCCGGGCCGAGCACCGGAGCGTTGACCGGGCTCCAGTAGCGCTCCTCCCACTCGCCGGGCCGGTCGGGGTTCTCGACGTCGTAGCGCTGCAGGGCCATGGCGTCGCGCTCACCGGTCTCCAGCACCCGCTGCAGCGACGCCTCCAGATTGCGCATGCCGGAGGCGGTGGAGTCGTTCGGGTTGTCGGGGAAGACGTCGAACAGATAGCGGCCGACGACCTGCTCGCGGGCGCGCCCGGCCAACCGCAGGAACTCCTCGTTGGCGTCCGCGAACACCAGCTCGGGCGTCAGCAGCGCCACCATCCCCGGCAGGCACTGGAACACTGCCGCGTAGTCGATCGCCCCATCGTTCATGGCTGCCGCCTCACCGCCGGGTTCACGCAATTTTCCCACGCGATGCGTCGTATGTGCGGTATTGGTGTGTCAGTCCGGGGGATCCGTCAGGGACTGCTCGGCCCAGATGACCTTCCCCTCGGGGACGAAGCGGGTGCCCCACCGCTGGGTGAACTGCGACACCAGCAGCAGCCCGCGCCCGCCCTCGTCGGTGGTGCGCGGATGGCGCAGATGGGGAGCGGTGGCGCCGCCGTCGGAGACCTCGCAGATCAGGGCGCGTTCCCTGATCAGGCGGAGCCGGATGGGGCCTTCGGCGTGCCGGATGGCGTTGGTGACCAGCTCGCTGACCACGAGTTCCGTGGTGAAGGCCAGCTCCTCCAGGCCCCACTCGGTCAGCTGCCGGGCGGCTTCCTTGCGGGCGTCGGCGACGACGGCCGGGTCGGCGGGCAGGTCCCAGTCGGCGACCTGGTCGGCGCCCAGCAGCTTGGTGCGTGCCATCAGCAGCGCCACGTCGTCGTCCGGACGGTCCGGGATCAGTGCGTCGACCACGGCCCGGCAGCGCAGGTCGAGGGAGGATGCGATCCGTTCCAGGGCCCGGCGCAGCCGCTCGCGGTCCGCGTCGACCGGACGGTCGTCGGCCTCGCGGGCCAGCAGCCCGTCCGTGTGCAGGGCGAGCATGCTGCCCTCGGCGAGGGCCAGCTCCACCGCCTCGAAGGGCCGCCCGCCCACGCCGAGAGGCGGGCCCTGCGGCAGGTTCACGAAGGTGACGGTGCCGTCGGGCATGACGACGGCGGGCGCGGGATGGCCCGCGGCGGCCATCGTGCACTGTCCGTCGACGGGGTCGTAGACGACGTACACGCAGCCGGACCCCGCGACCTGCACGTCGACGTCCTCCGGAGTGTCCGGGTCGCCGCCCTCCTCGCGGCCGGTGAGTGCGGCCAGGTCGTCCAGGTGCGCAAGCACCTCCTCGGGCGGCAGATCCAGCGCCGCCAGGGTGCGTACGGCAGTCCGCAGGCGCCCCATGGCAGCGGCCGCGTCGATGCCGTGCCCCGGCACCTCACCCACGACGAGCGCCACGCGGGCGCCCGACAGCGGGATGAGGTCGTACCAGTCGCCGCCCAGGCCGGTGAGCTCGTCGGCCGGCCGGTAGCAGGCTGCCACCTCCACGGCGTCCTGTTCGGGCAGCCGGTGCGGGAGCAGGCTGCGCTGCAGCACCAGCGCCGCATTGCGTTCGCGGGCGTAGCGGCGGGCGTTGTCCACGCAGACCGCGGCCCGTGAGACCAGGTCCTCGGCCAGGCTGAGGTCGTCCTCGTCGAAGGGCTCCTGACGCCGGCGCCGGAAGAACGTGGTGACGCCGAGGGTGACGCCCCGCGCGCGGATCGGCACGACCATCACGGTGTGCAGCCCCAGCTCCAGGAACGTGGCCGTCCGGTCGCCGGGCAGGTCGGTGGCCCACTCCCGGGCCAGCGGGTCGAGCCGCTCCTCGCGCCAGGACAGGCCGGTGGCCAGGCAGCGGATCGGGGGCGATCCGGGCAGATAGTGGGCCACCGCGCCGATCTCCACGACGGCTTCGGGGACGCCCGGGTTCACCGACTGGTGTCCGGCCCGCCGCAGGGGCACCGCCTCCGCGGGGCTGAGCGGTCCGGCCGGGGGCTCCGCGCCGCGCAGCACCCACTCCAGCAGGTCGACGCAGACGAAGTCGGCGCAGCCCGGCACGGCCACGTCGGCCAGCTCCTGAGCGGTCCGCACGATGTCCAGGCTGCGGCCGATCTGTTCGCCGGCCCGGTCGAGCAGGGCCAGCCGCTGCCGGGCGCGGTGCCGCTCGGTGATGTCGACGACCGTGTAGTAGACGCCCATCGGGTGGCCGTTGTCGTCCTCGAGACGGGTGAACGACATCATGTGCGCCGTCTCCCGGAGCGGTGCGGAGCGCACATGGCCGACGTGCTCGTAGCCGACCACCGGCTGTCCGGTCTCCAGCACGCGCCGCATCTGTGCCTCGATGCCCTCGGAGTCGAGGCCCGGCTGGATCTCCGCCAGCCGCCGGCCCAGCCGCTCCCCTGGGGAGCCGCCGCCGAACCGCTCCAGGGCCGCGTTCGACCAGACGCACCGCAGATTCGCGTCCACGACCGCTATGCCGACGGGCGAGCCGGTCACCATCTGCTCCAGCACCGCACGGCTCATGTCCCAGCCGCGTGCCCCGGCCATGTCGGAGAGCAGCACCAGCCAGTGCGCCCCGCCGCCCGTCCCCACCGCCGGAGTGATCCGGACCATCACCCGGACCTGGTGCCCGTCCTTGTGCCGGGCGGTCAGCAGCCCGGCCCAGCCGCCGTCCCGACGGCACCGCTCGGCCACCTCGGGCACCCGCGCGGCGTCCTCCGTGGCCAGCAGGCCGGCCACCGGGGTGCCGACCACCTCGGAGGCGGTGTAGTCCAGCAGCCGCCGGGCGTCCCGGGTCCAGTTGGTCACCACGCCCTGGGCGTCGAGCAGCAGAGGCGCGGCATCGGCCACGTCGAACCGCTGCCGGGCAAGGTCCTGCTCCTCGTCAGTGCCCACGGCCGACCTCTCTGTCGCTGAGAGTGGTCTACCACCTCTTGTCCCCATCTTCACCCTCCGGGCAACCGGTGAGGGCGCAGAGAAAAGTGGGGGGCGGGATCCGGCCGCCCCCCACGCCGGTCAGGAACCCAGGACCTTCTCCAGAGCCCCGAGCGCGGACTCCAGCTCCTCGCCGGTGATCGTCAGCGGCGGCGCCAGCCGGATGGTGGAGCCGTGGGTGTCCTTGACCAGGACCCCCTCGCGCTGGAGGCGTTCGCTGATCTCGCGGCCGGTGCCGATCGCCGGGTCGACGTCGACGCCCGCCCACAGGCCGCGGGCGCGGAAGCCGGCGACGCCCTTGCCCACCAGGGCGGCCAGACCACCGCGCAGGATCACGCCCAGCTCGGCCGCCCGGCGCTGGTACTCGCCCGTCTCCAGCAGCTCCACGACGGCCGTGCCGACCGCGGCGGCCAGCGGGTTGCCGCCGAACGTCGAACCGTGCTCGCCCGGGCGCAGCACGCCGAGCACGTCCCGGCGAGCGACCACCGCGGAGACCGGGACGATGCCGCCGCCCAGCGCCTTGCCGAGCAGCAGGACGTCCGGGACGACGCCCTCGTGCTCGACGGCGAGGGTGCGGCCGGTGCGGCCGAGGCCCGACTGGATCTCGTCCGCGATGAACAGACAGCCCTTGCGGCGGGTCAGCTCGCGCACCCCGCTCAGATAGCCGTCGTCGGGGATGACGACACCCGCCTCGCCCTGGATGGGCTCGATCAGCACCGCGGCCGTGGTCTCGTCGACCGCCGCCTCCAGCGCCGCCAGGTCGTTGTACGGCACGATCCGGAAGCCCGGCGTGAACGGGCCGAAGCCCGCCCGTGCGGTCTCGTCCGTGGAGAAGCTGACGATCGTCGTCGTACGGCCGTGGAAGTTCTCCGCCGCGACCACGATCGTCGCCCGGTCGGCAGGGACGCCCTTGACCTCGTACGCCCACTTGCGGGCCACCTTGATGCCGGACTCGACCGCCTCGGCGCCCGTGTTCATCGGCAGCACCATGTCCAGGCCGGTCAGCTCAGCCAGCCGCTCGGCGAACTCCGCGAGCCTGTCGTTGTGGAAGGCGCGCGAGGTGAGCGTGAGGCGGTCCAGCTGGTCGTGGGCCGCCTGGACGAGCGCCGGATGGCGGTGGCCGAAGTTGAGGGCCGAGTAGCCGGCCAGCATGTCGAGGTAGCGGCGGCCCTCGACGTCCTCCACCCAGGTGCCCTCGGCGCGGGCGACGACCACGGGCAGCGGGTGGTAATTGTGCGCCAGGACCGGTTCCTCGGCGCGGATCAGCTCGGCGGACGAACGCGTGGTCACGGGAGCGGTCATGAACGGATCTCCTGAGTACAGCACTTGATGCCGCCGCCTGCCTTGCGGAACTCGGACAGGTCGACGGGCACGGGGACATAGCCGCGGTCGGCGAGAGCGGTGGCGAGGGACTCGGCCTGGGGCGCAATGAAGACGTTGCGGCCGTCGGAGACGGAGTTGAGGCCGAAGGCCAGCGCGTCGTCCAGGGTGGCGATCACCGCGTCCGGGTACAGCCGGGCCAGCACCTCGCGGCTGCCCGGTGAGAACGCCTCCGGGTAGTAGGAGATGTTGTCGTCGTCCAGGACGAACAGCGCGGTGTCCAGGTGGTACAAGCGCGGGTCCACCAGCGTCAGGCTGATCACCGGGTGGCCGAAGAACTCCTGCACCTCGCGGTGCGCCTCGCGGGTCGTACGGAACCCGGTGCCGGCCAGGACGTAACGGCCCGTCCAGACCAGGTCGCCCTCGCCCTCGCAGACGGCCTCGGGACGGTGGACGTCGAAGCCGGCCGCCTTGAACCAGGTGTCGTAGTGGGTGGACTCCGGGCGCCGCTCGGGCGCGTGGAAGAGGGAGCCGAAGACGCGGCCGTCCACGACGACCGCCGAGTTCGCGGCGAAGACCATGTCCGGGAGACCGGGGGCCGGCTCCAGGGTGTCGACGGTGTGGCCATGGGCCCGGTAGGCGCCGATCAGCGCCTGCCACTGCTCCTGGGCCAGATCCACGTCGACGCGGACATCAGGGTGCATCCAGGGGTTGATCGCGTACTGCACGGCGAAATGTCTGGGTTCGCAGACGAGGAAGCGCCGCCGGCGCGGCACACGGGAATCGGACACAGAGGGGTTCCTCCGCTTCCTGCGGTGTCGAGGGTGGGTTGACACCAAGGTAGGAAGTGACGGAGTAGGGCGACAAGGAACGAGAATTGCGTGTCCGCGCAGGAATGCTGCGTCTTGAGCGGGTTCCGCGCAGTGCTGCTGCGTGTTCGGATGTTTATTCGGGGGCGGGCTGGGTGGCGCCCGCCTCCGGGCTCTCCGGGAGCAGATGGGACAGCACCATCACGCTGATCGTCTTGCGGATGAAGGGCTCCACACGGATGCGTTCCAGCACCTCCTCGAAGTGCTCCACGTCCCGCGCCCGTACGTGCAGCAACGCGTCCGCGCCGCCGGTCACCGTCATCGCCGCCGTGATCTCCGGATGGTTGCGGACCACCTCCGCGAGCCGCCGTGGCGGAGCCGCCCCCTCGCAGTACACCTCGACGTACGCCTCCGTGCGCCAGCCCAGCGCGGCCGGCTGCACCGTCGCGGTGAACCCGGTGATCACGCCGGTCTCCCGCAGCCGGTCCACCCGCCGCTTCACCGCCGTCGACGACAGCCCCACGGCCGCGCCGATCTCGGCGAAGCTCTTCCTGGCGTTCGCCATCAACGCGGTGATGATCTTCCGGTCGAGCTCGTCGAAGGGGGCCGGCCTGCTGCTCATGTCGGCACTGTATCCAGCACGGACGTCCACACCACGGCACATGTCCACCCGTGCGGATTCCACCTACACTCCGGGTTCATGCTGCGCGCCCTCGCCGTCGACGACGAACGCCCCTCGCTGGAGGAACTGCTGTATCTGCTGAACGCGGACCCGCGCATCGGCAGCGCGGAGGGCGCAGGCGACGCGACCGAGGCGCTGCGCCGCATCAACCGGGCGCTCCAGTCCGGTCCGGGCGGTCCCGAGGCGATCGACGTCGTCTTCCTCGACATCCACATGCCCGGCCTCGACGGACTGGACCTGGCCCGGCTGCTGACCGGGTTCGCCAAGCCGCCGCTGGTCGTGTTCGTCACCGCCCACGAGGACTTCGCCGTCCAGGCCTTCGACCTCAAGGCCGTCGACTACGTCCTCAAGCCCGTCCGCAAGGAACGCCTCGCGGAGGCGGTCCGCCGGGCCGCCGAACTCACCGGCAACACCCCGCTCATCCCTGTGCACGAGCCCGACCCCGACCAGATTCCGGTCGAACTCGGCGGTGTGACCCGCTTCGTCGCCGTCGACGACATCACCCATGTCGAGGCCCAGGGCGACTACGCCCGTCTGCACACGGACAGGGGCAGCCACCTCGTACGGATCCCGCTGTCCACCCTGGAGGAACGCTGGCGCTCCCGCGGCTTCGTCCGCATCCACCGCCGCCACCTGGTGGCCCTGCGGCACGTCGGCGAACTGCGCCTGGACGCGGGCACGGTGAGCGTCCTCGTCGGCGCCGAGGAACTGCAGGTCAGCCGCCGCCACGCACGCGAACTGCGGGACCTGCTGATGAGGAGGCCCTGACCGTGCCCCACCAGGACCCCGCCGAGCGGCGCGTCGTCGTCACCGGCCCGCCGCGCCGCACCCGCCGCGCCTCCGGCTACTACCGCCCGCGCACCGAGATCGACGAGCAGACCACCCTCGGCCACACCTACGTCCGCTCCCTCATGCGCACCCAACTCCGCGCCGCCCTCGCGGTGTTCGCGTTCCTCGGCCTGCTGATCGGCCCGCTGCCCCTGGTCTTCGCCGCCACACCGGACGCCCGCCGCCTGCAGTGGGTGATCCTCGGCTTCTGCCTCTACGCCCCGATGGTCCTGCTCGCCCTGTGGTACGTCCGGCGCGCCGAGCGCAACGAACGGGACTTCGTGCGGCTCGTGGAAGACCGATGAACGAGGACCGATGAACTCCAGTTACGCCGTCCCCGCCGTCGCCCTCGTGGTCGTGGCGACCGTCCTGGTCGGCGCCTTCGGTCTGCGCATCTCCCGTACCACCTCCGACTTCTACGTCGCCTCCCGCACCGTCGGCCCCCGCCTCAACGCGGCCGCCATCAGCGGCGAGTACCTCTCCGCCGCCTCCTTCCTGGGCATCGCGGGCCTGGTCCTGGTCCAGGGCCCCGACATGCTCTGGTACCCGGTCGGCTACACCGCCGGATATCTGGTCCTGCTGCTGTTCGTCGCCGCCCCCCTGCGCCGCTCCGGCGCCTACACCCTGCCCGACTTCGCCGAGGCCCGGCTGGCCTCGCAGGCGGTACGGCGGCTGGCCGGGGCCTTCGTCGTCGGCGTCGGCTGGCTGTATCTGCTGCCCCAACTACAGGGCGCGGGGCTGACGTTGACGGTGCTGACCGGTGCGCCCGGCTCGCTCGGCGGGCTGATCGTGGCCGTCGTCGTGGTCGCCACCGTGGCCGCCGGCGGGATGCGCAGCATCACCTTCGTCCAGGCCTTCCAGTACTGGCTCAAGCTCACCGCCCTGCTGGTGCCCGCGCTGTTCCTGGTCCTCGCCTGGCAGGGCGACGGCGCGCCGCGCCGCGCCTTCGAGGAGCCTGCGACCTTCCGCGAGCAGCGCGTCGTACGCGTCGACGACAGCCTCGACCTGAAACTGGACCGGCCGCTGACCGTCACCGTGACCGGCACGGTCGACGGCCGCCCCCACGACGGAGCGCGGATCCAATTGCCCTCCGGCACCCACCACGTCGAGCGGGGCACCCGGCTGACCTTCGCCAAGGGCGCCACCGTCCCGACCGCCGACCGCGGCACCAACGGCGGCATGTCCACCTCGCTGGCCTCGAGCCGTGAGGAACGCCCGCTGTACGCCACGTACGGGCTGATCCTCGCCACCTTCCTCGGCACCATGGGCCTGCCGCACGTCGTCGTCCGCTTCTACACCAGCCCGCACGGCGTCGCCGCCCGCCGCACCACCGTCGCCGTGCTCGGCCTGATCGGCGCCTTCTACCTCCTGCCGCCCCTGTACGGCGCCCTCGGCCGCCTGTACACCCCCGAACTCACCCTCACCGGCGACACGGACGCCGCCGTCCTGCTGCTGCCCGACCGCATGATCGGCGGTGTCGGCGGCGACCTGCTGGGTGCGCTGGTGGCGGGCGGCGCCTTCGCCGCGTTCCTGTCCACGGCGTCCGGACTGACCATGGCGGTGGCCGGAGTGCTCACCCAGGACGTCCTGCCGACGCGCGGCGTACGGCACTTCAGGCTCGGCACCGTGCTCTCCATGGCGGTGCCGCTCGCCGCCAGCCTCATCGTCGGCGGGCTTCCCGTCGCCGACGCGGTCGGGCTGGCCTTCGCGGTGTCCGCGTCGTCCTTCTGCCCGCTGCTCGTCCTCGGCATCTGGTGGCGCAGGCTGACCCCGCCGGGCGCGGCCGCCGGGATGTTGATCGGCGGCGGTTCGGCGTTCCTGGCGGTGGCCGCGACGATGGCCGGCTTCCCGGGCACGGGCTCGCTGCACGCCTTACTGGCCTGGCCCGCCCTCTGGTCGGTGCCGCTGGGCTTCCTCACGATGGTGCTGGTGTCCTTGGCCACCCCGGGCCGCGTGCCGGGCGGGACCGAGGCGATCCTGGCGAGGTTCCATCTGCCGGAGGAACTGCGCGCGGAGGTGAAGACATGAGCGGATTCCTCGCCGGGCTGTGCGTGGCCGTCCTGCCGCTGCTGGCCGCCGGGTTCTGGCTCGGCCGGCGCACGGCACGCCCCGAGAGCCTCGGCGGCCTCGGCACCCCCGTCGAGCACGCCACCTTCCAGACCCTGCACACCGCCTCCCTGGCCGCACCCCCGCTGCGGGCCGGGCTGACGGAGGAGACCGCCCGCAAGTCCGCCCGCCGGCTGCGCACCCTCCTCGGCACGGACGCCCTGTGTCTGACGGACCAGAAGGAGGTCCTCGTCTGGGACGGCGTGGGCGGCCACCACCGCGGCGAGATCATGGAACGCCTCGCCGGACCGCTGGAGACCGGCCGCGGCGAGGCCTTCCGCCTCAAGTGCCCCGACCCGGACTGCCGGGTGCGCTGGGCGGTCGTCGCCCCGCTCACCGTCGACGACCGTGTGCACGGCGCACTGGTCGCCTGCGCGCCCCGCGAGTCCGCCGTCCTGGTCCGGGCCGCCGGGGAGGTCGCCCGCTGGGTGAGCGTCCAACTGGAGCTGGCCGATCTCGACCAGTCCCGCACCCGTCTGATCGAGGCCGAGATCAAGGCACTGCGCGCCCAGATCTCCCCGCACTTCATCTTCAACTCGCTCGCGGTGATAGCGAGCTTCGTGCGCACCGACCCCGAGCGCGCCCGGGAACTCCTCCTGGAGTTCGCCGACTTCACCCGCTACTCGTTCCGCAGGCACGGCGACTTCACCACCCTGGCCGACGAACTGCACGCCATCGACCACTACCTGGCGCTGGTGCGGGCACGCTTCGGCGACCGCCTCTCCGTCACCCTGCAGATCGCCCCCGAGGTCCTCCCGGTCACCCTGCCCTTCCTGTGCCTGCAGCCGCTCGTCGAGAACGCCGTCAAGCACGGCCTGGAGGGGAAAACGGCGCCCGTGGGCAAGAGCCACATCAGCATCACCGCGCAGGACGCCGGCGCCGAGGCCCTGGTCGTCATCGAGGACGACGGCGCCGGAATGGACCCCGGCCTGCTGCGCCGTATCCTCGCCGGCGAGGTCAGCCCCTCGGGCGGCATCGGACTGTCCAACGTCGACGACCGCCTCCGCCAGGTCTACGGCGACGACTACGGGCTCGTCATCGAGACCGCCGTGGGAGCGGGCATGAAGATCACCGCCCGGCTGCCGAAATACCAGCCGGGGGTGCACTCGGCCGGGCGGCTGAGCGAGGAATGAACGACACGTGCGGATGCGTCACGTGCTGCGGGAGGCGACCATCCCGAGGGTGAGCAGACCCAGCACGACCCAGCCGAACCACAGCCAGCCGTTGGAGCCGAGGGCCACCGTGTAGGCGGTCACCACGACCAGGCCGCCGACCGTGATCGCCCCCATCGCCTTCGTAGAACCGTCCGTAGAACCGGGCATCGCAACACCCTCCTCAGGATTCGTCCCCCTCCATGGTGCCCCCGTTCTGCTTCCGTACGGTGCAGACGACGAAATGCGTGCCCGACCTCCAGGCGCCCTGACTGCTCCAGGAACCGGAGGTGTAGACGGACGGGTCGAAGCCGTAGTCCCGCGGCGGCACGTCCTTCGCGCAGGCCGCATCCGACTTCGTACGGGCCTCGGTGAGCGTGACGTCGTCGCCCAGCCGGGTGAATCCGAGCACCTGCTCGTCGTGCGGGCCGCTGCAGGACACCAGCCGGGCGTCCCGGTCGGAACGGGTCTCCAGGCAGTCACGGCGCTGCATGTTCGCCGTGTCCGTGAAGTCCGAGCCGACCTTGCGCCGATCGCCGAGCGGCCCGTACACCGGCCCGTGCGCGCCCAGCACCAGACAGGCGGTGCGCCGTCCCGCGGCCTCGAACCCGGACCCGGTCGGCACGACGGCGACGCTGCGGACGTCCGCCAGCCGCTCCCGCATCTCCTGCGTCCGCTCCTCGCACCGGGCCGGCCCCAGCTTGCGGGCCTCGTCGGCGGATGCGGCCGGTACGAGCGCCATCACCTGCCCGTCGGGGGCCTGGCCCCGGCAGGACGGATCCGGCGTCAGCCGCGGTACCCCCTGGAAACGGTCGCCCGGCCAGTCCGCGAGCACGCACTCCCCGTCCTTGAGCGGCGCGGAAAGCCCCACGGCCGAACCGTACGGCGAGGCCGCCCCGTCGCCGCCGCTCTTCTGGTGCGCCATGGCGTACCAGACCCCTCCCAGCGCCAGGACCAGACCGAGCGAGACGGCAAGGACGGCCCGCAGCGCCCGCGGGAGCTCACGGCGACGGTGGGCGGGACCGGACGAGGAGGCGACGACCGGCCCGAAGCCGTCCGTGCCGGGCCCGGGCGGCGGGGGAGCGGCCGCAGGCCCGGCCCAGGGCGGCTGCGAACCCGGGTCGGACCGGGTACGGGCGTACCCCTCGGCCTGCGGTGTGACGATCCGCGACAGCGCCGCCTCGGCCTCCGGCGCGGACGGCCGCCGCCCCGGGTCCTTCACCAGCAGCGCCTGCAGCACGGGGCCCAGCGCACCGGCGCGCACGGCGGGACGCGGCTCCTCCATGACCACCGCGGTGACCTCGGCGAGATGCGACTCGCGCTCGAAGGGGCCGTGGCCCTCGACGCCGTGGTAGAGCGTGCAGCCCAGCGAGAACAGGTCGGCGGCCGGGGTCGGCGGCCCGCCAGTGGCGCGTTCCGGCGCCAGATAGCCGGACGTCCCCACCAGCACGGACGCCAGCGTGTACCGCGTCTCGCCGCCGTCCGGCTGCACCGATATGCCGTAGTCGGTGAGCAGGATGCGTCCGTACGGCGCCCCGGAGCGGTCCGGGGCGAGCAGGATGTTCGCCGGTTTCACGTCCCGGTGCATGACGCCCCGCTCGTGCCCGGCGGTCAGCGCGTCCAGCACCGCCAGCCCGATGCGGGCACACTCCGCGGGCGCGAGGGGGCCGCGCGTCTCGACCAGCTCCTTCAGGTCGACGGCGCCCGCCACGTACTCCATGACGATCCACGGCAGCCCCTCGTGCTCCAGCACGTCGTGCACCGTCACCACATGCGGATGGCCGCGCAGCCCCGCCGCGTGCCGGGCCTCCGCGCGCGCCCGCGCGACCCTGGCCTCCCGCTCGTCCCCGGTCGGGTCCGGGTCGCGGAACACGATCTCCTTGAGCGCGACCTCGCAGGCGAGTCTCTGGTCGTGGGCGAGCCACACATGGCCCATGCCACCGCCGCCGAGCCGGTTCAGCAGCAGAT
The DNA here is from genome assembly GCF_042893475.1 of Streptomyces sp. NPDC001604. NCBI lineage: Bacteria > Bacillati > Actinomycetota > Actinomycetes > Kitasatosporales > Streptomycetaceae > Streptomyces > Streptomyces sp. NPDC001604. The sequence goes on from NZ_JBIAUY010000012.1 coordinate 192,413, forward strand.
AACGGCCGGCGATGACCCGGCCCACTCCCGACGTGGGTGATCCTGAATGCATCCGGTGACTCCCGGGTTCTGGGGAGGCGCTACGTGATCGCGATCGAGGCCGGCCCGGTGCTCGCGGGCTCACCGGTGACAGGTGCGCTGCTCACCGGCGCGCCGGTGGCGGGAGCGCTCGTGGTCCCGGGCGGCGGGGCGCTCGTGGTGACCGGTTTGCTGGGCGGTGGGGCGCTGCTGGTCACCGGTTTGCTGGGCGGTGGGGCGCTGCTGGTCACCGGTTTGCTGGGCGGTGGGGCGCTGCTGGTCACCGGTTTGCTGGGCGTTGGGGCGCTGCTGGTGACGGGGGCGCTGGTCGGCGCGGGCGAACCGGTCGTCGTCGAAGGCGAACCGGGCGGCGCACTCGACGGGGGCACCTTGGAACCGGGCGGCGCACTCGACGACGGCGCGGAGGACGACGGCCCGGGGCCGATGCCCGACGGGGGCGACGACGGCGACGACGGCGACGGCGACGCTGGTGACGACCGGGACGGCGACGCTGAGGACGGCGGCGCTGTGGACGGCCCGGACGTCGAGGGCGGCGGGGGAGCGGTCGCCTCGTGGGACGTCCCCCCGGCCACGCTCAGCGTCACGTACGCCCCGAACCCCAGACTGCTCCCGGCCGGCGGGTCCGACGCCGTCACCCGTGCGTCCTCGGGCGGTCGCGCTGTCCCGTCGTACCCGACCGCGAGCCCCGCGTCGCTCAGCCGTCGGCTCGCGTCCCCGAACGTCGTCCCGGTGAGCCGGGGCACGGCTCGTTGCTTACGTGTGTCGAAGGTCCTGTCGTGCGCCCCCGCCGTGCCGACCGGCCGCTCGATGCCCAGGGCGGGATCGCCGACGTCGACCAGAACGAGCCGCTGCATTTTCCGGGGCGCCGGCTGCACGGCCACCACGGAGGAACGCTGATATCCCCTCCACTTCTTGTTCCCGTCCCCGAACTTGACCGAAATCCTGTTCGTGTCACCCGTGAAGGGACGCAGTGGATTTCCGCACGAGCACTTCACAGCCGGAAGTCCCTGTTCATCGACGAGTACGGCGATTCCCGCCTGCAGCAGGGAGTCGAAGGGAACAGCCTTTCCCTTCTTGTAGTCGTGATTCTGCACGAGCGTGTCGTGACGCAGCAGCACTGGAGTGAGCCGGTCCAGGTATCCCGGGATCTCATCCGTGGTCATGTTCAGCGCAGTCGCCCACGCCTGCGCCTTCTGATGATTCCTGGGATCCGTGAGGAATTCCTTGAGCTGCTTGATGTCGCAGATGGTCGGTTTCCTCGTGCCCCCGTACAGACCGGGCGTGTCACCCTGCTGCAGACTGCCCCGCACCGTCTGCGGCCTGATCGCGGCGTCGTGGCCCAGCCCGCTGTCCTCGTCGAAGAAAGGCGCGAGAGAAGGAACCCCCGCGGCCACCGCCTTCACGACGAGCAGCGGTGTACTTCGATCACAACCGCTGAGCGCCAGTACGAAAACGAGCAGGACGGCGACCTTGCGAATCGCCGATTTCCCGGCACCTTGCATAAATGCGCGAAGTGTCATCACCGCTCCCCCCGGCGGTTCCCCCGATGCACTTCATGCTACTGAATGCTTCCGAATGGCGAAGCCTTTATTGCCCGCGTGCGTTCAATGAGGCCAAATAGGCGTTGTATGCCTCGAGTTCCTTGTCGCCGTCACGATCGGCGGCCCGGTCCTTGCGCCGGGCCTGCCGCTGCTCGGAGCCGTACCACTGGAACAGCAGGGCGATCAGCACCAGCACGGAGGGAATCTCGCTGAACGCCCAGGCGATTCCGCCGGCCGCCGTCTGGTCGGAGAGCGCCTCGATGCCGAGCGAGGCGGGCGGGTTCTTGAACGTCTCCACCATCGGCGTCGACGCCATCATCAGGGCGATGCCGAAGAACGCGTGGAACGGCATGCCCGCGAACAGTTCCAGCATCCGCATCAGATAGCCCGGCCGCTGTGGCCCGGGGTCCACCCCGATGATCGGCCAGAAGAACACGACACCCACGGCGAGGAAGTGCACCATCATCGCGATGTGCCCCGTCTTGGAGCCCATCAGGAAGTCGAAGATCGGTGTGAAGTACAGCGCGTACAGGCTCGCGATGAACAGCGGAATGGTGAACGCGGGATGCGTGATGATCCGCATGTACCGGCTGTGCAGCAGCATCAGCAGCAGCTCGCGCGGCCCCTTGCGGCCGTTGCCCGCCGTCGGCAGTGCGCGCAGGGCGAGCGTGACGGGCGCGCCCAGCAGGATCAGGATGGGCGACAGCATGCTGATGACCATGTGCTGCACCATGTGCACGCTGAACATGACCATGCCGTAGTCGTTGAGCTTCGTGCACATCACGAGCCCGATGGTCAGCACACCGAGGACGAACGACACCGTCCGCGCCGCCGACCACTTGTCACCGCGCCGCCGCAGCCGCACCACGCCGTACGCGTAGAGTCCGAGCCCCACCACGCAGGCCACGAGGAAGAACGGGTCCGCCGACCACTGAAGACCCCGCCCCAGCGTGAACGGCGGCAGATCCATGGTCATGCCGTGCCCGCTGTGATCCATCCAACGGCTCCTGATTCGTGGGGGTTGTGCGCTGTCTGTCCGGACCCAGAGTAGAACCGCCCCCGGCCGCTGCTGCGACCGGGGGCGGACTCTTCAATTCCGTACGAGATCAAATGCGCACTACAGAACGCACTCCGCCTCGTCGTACCGCTCCGACGGAACCGTCTTCAGCGTCTCGACGGCCTCTGCCAGAGGGACCATGACGATGTCGGTCCCCCGCAGCGCGGTCATCTTGCCGAACTCACCCCGGTGCACCGCCTCCACCGCGTGCCAGCCGAAGCGGGTGGCGAGCACACGGTCGTACGCCGTCGGCGTGCCGCCCCGCTGGACGTGACCCAGGATGACCGGCCGTGCCTCCTTGCCGAGCCGCTCCTCCAGCTCGATGGAGAGCTGGCGGGCGATCCCGGCGAAGCGCTCGTGGCCGTAGATGTCCTTGCCGCCCTCGTCGAACTCCATGGATCCGGCCTTGGGCTTGGCGCCCTCCGCCGCCACGACGATCGCGAACCGCTTGCCCGCCTCGAACCGCTCGCCGACCCTCCTGGCCAACTCCTCGATGTCGAAGGGCCGTTCGGGGACGACGATGGCGTGCGCGCCGGCCGCCATCCCGGAGTGCAGTGCGATCCAGCCGGTGTGCCGGCCCATGACCTCCACGACCAGGACGCGCTGGTGGGACTCGGCGGTGGTCTTGAGCCGGTCCAGGGCCTCGGTCGCGACCCCGACGGCCGTGTCGAAGCCGAAGGTCACGTCCGTGACGGCGATGTCGTTGTCGATGGTCTTCGGGACGCCGACGATCGGCAGCCCGCTGTCGTACATCAGCCGGGCCGCCTTCAGCGTGCCCTCACCGCCGATGGGGATGATCGCGTCGAGGCCGAGCTCCTCGACATGGCCCTTGGCCCGCTCCACCCCGTCGCGCAGATGCGAGGGCTGGACCCGGGAGGAGCCGAGGATGGTACCGCCGCGGGCCAGGATGCCGCCCACCGCGTCGAGGTCGAGCTTGAGGTAGTCGCACTCCAGGAGGCCTTTCCAGCCGTCCCGGAAGCCGATGACCTCGTCGCCGTGGTCGACGACGGCGCGGTGCACGACGGACCGGATGACGGCGTTCAGGCCGGGGCAGTCGCCGCCGGACGTGAGGACACCAATGCGCATAGCCCGAAAGAACCTTCTCAACGTGGGCCGGGACCGGACCCCGTCGTCCGGCACGAACCCCGCCACCCTAGCGTCAGAAGGGGGCGGGATCGCACCGTGCGTCCGCCTGCTGGACGGCCCCGCTCACCTGTGCGGACGGGGCGTCAGACGGGCTGCTGGAGCGGACCTTGCGGCCAGGTGTCAGGCAGGCTGCTGGGCTGCCGCGATGCGCTCGTTGCGCAGCGCCTCGTACCAGCGGTCGTCGGTCGGGGGGAGCGCGTTCACGTCGAGCGCCAGCTTCAGCAGCAGGTCGGCGATCAGCGGGTTGCGCGCCAGCACCGGCCCGTGCATGTACGTACCGAAGACGGTGTCGTTGAACGCGCCCTCCGTGCCGTCCCCCGTGCCGTTGCCGTTGCCGAACTTGACCTTGGCGAACGGGCGGGCCGTCGGGCCCAGGTGGGTGACGCCCTGGTGGTTCTCGAAGCCGGTCAGCGGCGGCAGGCCGAGGCGCGGGTCGATGTCGGCGAGCACGTCACCGACGCAGCGGTCGCCCTCACCCCGTACCGAGACCACGTCCAGCAGACCGAGGCCGGGCTCGCGCTGGCCGAGGTCGTTGATGAACTCGTGGCCGAGGATCTGGTAGCCGGCGCAGACCGAGAAGACGATCGCGCCGTTCTCCACGGCCCGGTGCAGTCCGCCGTCCCGGCGCAGCCGCTCTGCCGCGAGCCGCTGCGGACGGTCCTCGCCGCCGCCGATCAGGTAGATGTCGCCGGAGGTCGGGATCGCCTGGTCGCTGCGCACGTCGAGACGTGCCACGTCGAGGCCGCGCTGCCGGGCGCGGCGCTCCACGACGAGGACGTTGCCCTGGTCGCCGTACGTGCTGAGCAGGTCGGGGTAGATCCAGACGATCCGCAGTTGGTTGTCGCTCACAAAAGTCCCCTGGGTCAGTTGCCGACGCGGCGGCGCAGGTCCTGGAAGGCGGTGTAGTTGGCGATGACCTCGATCCGCCCCGGCGGGCTCATCTGCACCGCCTGGTCGAGGTCGTCGCAGACCTGGAAGTGCTGGTTCGCGACCTCCAGACGTACCGCGAGGTCCAGCTTCCGGTCGCCGATCACACAGATCGGGTGGCCGGTCAGACGCGTGTAGTCGACGTCCCACAGCCAGGAGGTGTCGGTGCCGTCGGCGCTGCGCGCGTTCACGGAGAGGATCACCGGGGTGGGCGGAGGATCGATCAGGCTGAACGTTTCGAGCCAGCCCGCCGGGTTCTTCGCGAGCAGCAGCCGCAGGTCGCGCTGCTGGAACTGCACCACGTCGTAGCGGCCGGCGACGGCCTGCACCTGGTACATGCGTTCCAGGGCGACCTGCGGCGGCACACCGAAGACGGCGGCCACGGCGGCGGAGCTGGCCGCGTTGGCCTTGTTGGCACGCCCGGGCAGCTGGAGGTGGATCGGCCACGCGGACCCGTGCGGGTCGAGGACGTGGTCCCCGGAGAGCGCCCAGCTCGGCGTGGGCCGGCGGAAACCGCACTCACCGCAGAACCAGTCGTCGCCCGGGCGCTGCATCACGCCACCGCAGGACGGGCAGGACCAGGCGTCGTCCTTCCACATCTGCCCGGCGGCGACCCAGATCACATTGGGGGAGGAGGACGCGGCCCACACGACCAGCGGGTCGTCGGCGTTGGCGACGATGACCGCCTTCGACCCGGCAAGACCCTCGCGCCAGTTCTCCGCGAGCATGCGGGTCTCCGCGGCGCGGTCGAGCTGGTCGCGAGAGAGGTTCAGCAGCGCGATGCACTTCGGGTCGGTGTCCCGGGCGACCCCTGCGAGGTACTTCTCGTCGACCTCGATGACCCCGAAACGGGCGTCCGAGCTGCCCGCGAGGGCCGAGGTGATGCCGGCCGGCATGTTGGCGCCGAGCGCGTTGGAGACGACCGGGCCCGCGGCGCGCAGCGCCTCGGCGATCAGCCGGGTGGTGGTGGTCTTGCCGTTGGTCGCCGAGACCAGCGTGACGTCCAGGTTCTGGGCGAGCCGCGCGAGGAGGTCGGGGTCGAGCTTGAGCGCCACCCGGCCACCGATCACCGAACCGCTCCCGCGCCCCGCGGCGCGCGATGCCGCCGCGACCGCCTTGCCCGCGGTCACGGCCAGCTTGGCCCGCGGCGTGAGCGGGTCCGAGTTGCCTGCCATGAGTTCTCGATCCTCCTTGCGTACGCGCCGCGCCTCTGCCTGACGGCAACGTGGTGTGGACCTCAGCCTATCGAGATCCATTCACAGTCCCGAACCGCCGTACCCTGACGGCCATGCGAAACAGCTCCATTCCGGGCGCCCGAGGGCGCGTCCGGCCCCTCACCCTGCTCGGGGACCCGGTCCTGCACACCCCGTGCGAGGAGGTCACCGACTTCGGCCCCGGACTCGCCGCTCTCGTGGAGAACCTGTTCGCGACGATGTACGCGGCGCAGGGCGTCGGTCTGGCAGCGAACCAGATCGGTGAACCTCTGCGCGTGTTCGTGTACGACTGCCCCGACGACGAGGACGTCCGCCACGTGGGCCATGTGGTGAACCCCCGACTCGTCGAGAAGGACGGCGTGGTCGTACGCGGCCCGGAGGGCTGTCTGTCCCTGCCGGGGCTGGAGGCGGGGACGGAGCGTTACGACCATGCGGTGGTGGAGGGGGTCACGGTGACGGGAGAGCCGGTGACGGTGCACGGCACGGGCTTTTTTGCACGCTGCCTGCAACACGAGTGCGACCACGTGGACGGCAGGGTGTACGCGGACCACTTGACCGGATGGCGCCACCGACGCTTGATGCGCCAGGTGACGCGAGCGTCGTGGCGCCGGTGACTTCGGCTTCCCCAGGGGCGCGGGGCGGTGTCGATCGGCGGCTCCGCCGCGCGGGCGCGATCAACCCCCACCGGCCCGAGGACGGGACACAACCGTCAGAACCCAGGCCCACCTATCCTGTCGCCGGCGGCAGCCAGGCGCCCCCACAGCAGGTCGGCAAGACTCCGCACCAACTCCCCCCGGGAACAAGGCCGTTCCCCCAGCCACCAGTCCCCGGCGGCATGCATCATGCCGACTATCCCGTGCCCCCACACCCGAGCCAGCTGCTGCCCCCCGGGCCCGAGATCCAGCCGGTCCTCGATGACCTGTGCCAACTCCTCGCCCATACGCCGAAGCAGCGGAATCGAATGCTTGCCGACGTCGAAGCCCTGCTCCCCGCCGGGGCTGCCCTCCGCCGGATGCATCAGGAACCGGTACACCTGCGGACGTGCCTCGATCGCCGCGAGGTAGGTGTCGAGGGTGGCCTCTACCCGCTCCCGCCGGTCCGCCGGGGCGTCCAGAGCCGCGCGGAGCGAGTTCAGCAGCGCGTCGGTGTGCCGCTTGGCCAGCGCGGCGTACAGTCCGCTCTTGTCGCCGAAGTGCCGGTACAGGATCGGCTTGGTGATGCCGGCCTCCGCGGCGATGGCGTTCATCGAGGCCTGCGGTCCGTCGCGCAGCACCACCCTGTCGGCGGCCTCCAGCAGCTCGCGCCGACGTCGGTCGGCGGACCGCTGCTGCTCGGTCCGCTGTGTGGTGTCCATGAGCTCTCCCCACCCGTGCTTGTTCGGTGACGCCTGCGCAAACTAACACTCAACATGGCCCCTGCATCGAACAGGCTGCCGACCCGTCCCGACCGTCATCAGGAGTTGACTTTCCCTACCCGCGAGTAACACACTGGAGTTACCGCTAGTAACATGCAAGAGCACCGCCGCCGCTGGAGGGGACATGGCCGAGTTCACCATGGAGCTCAACGACGAACAGAAGGAGGTCCGGGACTGGCTGCACGGCTTCGCCGCCGATGTCATCCGCCCTGCGGCCGCCGAATGGGACGAGCGTGAGGAGACTCCCTGGCCGGTCATCCAGGAGGCCGCGAAGGTTGGCATCTACTCCCTCGACTTCTACGCCCAGCAGTACTTCGACCCCACCGGCCTGGGCATTCCGATGGCCATGGAGGAGCTGTTCTGGGGCGACGCGGGCATCGCCCTGTCGATCGTAGGCACCGGGCTCGCCGCCGTGGGCGTTCTTGCCAACGGAACCGAGGAACAGATCGGCACCTGGATCCCGCAGATGTACGGCGATGTGAACGATGTCAAGGTCGCCGCGTTCTGCTCCTCCGAGCCCGACGCCGGTTCCGACGTGGCCTCCATGCGTACGCGTGCCGTCTACGACGAGGCCAAGGACGAGTGGGTGCTCAACGGCACCAAGACCTGGGCGACCAACGGCGGTATCGCCAACGTCCATGTCGTGGTCGCGGTCGTCGACCCGGAACTCGGCTCCAAGGGCCACGCGTCCTTCATCGTCCCGCCGAACACGCCGGGCCTGTCCCAGGGGCAGAAGTTCAAGAAGCACGGCATCCGCGCCTCGCACACCGCCGAGGTCGTCCTGGAGAACGTCCGGGTTCCCGGCTCCTGCCTGCTCGGCGGCAAGGAGAAGCTCGACGAGCGCCTCGCCCGGGCCCGGGAGCGGGCGAAGGCGGGCAACGGCGAGCGCGTGAAGAACGCCGCCATGGCCACGTTCGAAGCTTCGCGTCCGGCGGTCGGTGCGATGGCGGTCGGTACCGCCCGCGCCGCGTACGAGGTGGCTCTCGACTACGCCAAGACGCGTGAGCAGTTCGGGCGGCCGATCATCGACAACCAGGGTGTTGCCTTCCAGCTCGCGGACATGCGGACGTCGATCGATGCGGCGCGGCTGCTGGTGTGGCGGGCCTCGTGGATGGCCGTCAACGGCAAGCAGTTCACGGCCGCCGAGGGGTCGATGTCGAAGCTGTTCGCGAGCGAGACGGCGAAGAAGGTGACCGCCCAGGCGGTGCAGATTCTCGGTGGGAACGGCTATACGCGGGAGTACCCCGTGGAGCGGATGCATCGGGATGCTGCGATTTACACGATCTTTGAGGGGACGAGTGAGATTCAGCGCCTGGTCATCGCCAGGACGCTCTCAGGAATGTCTATTCGGTAGTACGCGGGCTGCGGGCATGTGGGGGCTGGTCGCGCCGTTCCCCGCGCCCGAATAGGGGCGCTTCCCTCACCGGTGTTTCAACGGCGTCAGCTGTTCGATGTCGTAGCGGCGCCGCAGGTCCTCGATGGCCTGGTGGTCCGGTGGGCCCCCGCCGCCCAGGATCTCGAGCAGTTCCTCGAAGTAGCGCTCGTGGTCCGGGGGCGGGGATGCCTGGAAGAACATCTTTGCCGGGGTGTCCGTCGGGTTGGCGAACGCGTGCGGGCAGCCCGGGGGTACGACGATGACCGTGCCGGGGGTTGCCCGGACCACGCGGCTGCCCGAACCGGACTCCCAGTGCTGCCAGTTGTCGGGTGTCCGTACCCGTGGCTCGAAGGCGAGGACGTCCAGTTCGCCTTCGAGCACGTAGAACAACTCCTCGCTGCGCGTGTGCACATGGGCGCCCACGTCGAAGCCGGGCGGTACCTCCACCTCGAAGGTGGACGCCGTGCGTGAGTGCGTGCCGGTCACCTTGAACGTCACGCGCTGGGCCGGCGTCTCCACGACCCGGCCGTGGCCCGGCGGTACCAGCAGCCCCTCCGTCGCCGTCACCGGCTGCTCACCAGGTGACCGGCAGTGCTTCGGGACCGCGGATCAACGCCCCCTTCTTGAAGGGCACTTGGTCCGGCGGTACGGCGAGCTTCAGGCCCGGAACCCGGTCCAGCAGCGCGTCGACGAGCAGCTGGGACTCCAGTCGGGCCAGCATGCCGCCCGGGCAGTAGTGCGGGCCGAAGCCGAACGACACATGGGGGTTCGGGGCGCGGGTGAAGTCGATCGTCTCCGGGTCCGGGAAGACGTCCGGGTCGCGGTTGGCGGCCAGGTAGGAGACATAGACCGGGTCGCCCGCGCGGATCCGTACACCTCTGATCTCCACGTCCTGCATCGCGATGCGCGAGAGACCGACCGCGTTGCGGTGGGGGATGTAGCGCAGCAGCTCGTCGATGGCCTGCGGACGGATCTCCGGCTCGGTACGCAGCCGTTCGGCCAGGTCCGGGCGGGTCAGCAGGAGGTAGAACATCTGGCCGCTGTTGTTGGTGACCGCCTCGCCGCCGATCTGCAGGAGCACGGCAAGACCCACGGCCTCCTCCAGGGTGATCTCCTCGCGGCCGACGGCGGCACCGAGCAGGGACGTCACGTCCTCGCCGGAGCTGCCCTCCCGCAGGCCGATGAGATCGGCGAAGTAGGCGCCCATCTCGTTCTTGGCCTTCTCGCTGACCTTGGCGCCGTGCGAGGAGGACAGGATCAGCTGGGTCCAGGTGTGCATGCCGTGCCGGTCGGCGGCCGGGACGCCCATCAGCTCGCAGATCACCGCGATGGGGAAGGGGCTGAGGACGGTCGCGGTGAGGTCCGCAGGCGGTCCGTCCTGCAACAACTCGTCGATGAGTTCGTCCAGCAGCCGCCGCGACCGCTCGCGCACCCGTTCCACGCCCTTCGCCGTGAACGCGGCGGCCACCGAGCGGCGCAGCCGGGTGTGGTCCGGCGGGTCGAGGAAACCGACCGCGCCGCGCTGCGGGATGAAGTGCGGGGCGAGCCGGGTGACCGGCTGGTCCATGACCGCCTCGCGGCTGAAGCGGGGGTCGTTGGTCACCATGCGCACATCGTCGTAGCGCGTGACCAGCCAGGCCCAGCCCTCGCCGTTGGGCAGCTGAATGCGGGTGACGGGGCCCTCACGCATCAGCTCGGCGAGCACCGGGTCGAAGTCGACGCCGGTCAGGTCGAGGGCCGGCCAGTGCCGGATCGGGGGGAGGGTCTCGGTGAGGGTTTCTTCAGTCATGCCGTACTCATGCCGTCCTGTCGTGGGGGCTGTGCCAGTGGCCCAGCGCCATCTCCGCGGTGATGCCGGGCCCGAACCCGGCCAGCAGCCCGCGCGCCCGGTGCTGCGCTCCGCCCTCGTCGAACATCCGGCGCAGCGCGTCGAGGACGACGGCGCTGGCGATGTTGCCGTACTCGGTGAGCGTGGCCCGGCTGAACCGGAACGCGTGCGGATCGACCTGCAGAAACTTGCTGAGGTCGTCGAGAATGCGGGGGCCGCCGGCGTGAATGATGTAGAAGTCGAGGTCGGAGGCGTCCCAGCCGTGCAGACCTGCCAGCTCCTGGAGCGCCGGCGCGAGCGGCTCCATGGTGCCCGGCACCCGCTTGTCCAGCAGGAAGTGGAATCCGGTGGCCCGGACGTCGTACATGATCCACTCCTCGGTCTTGGGGATCAGGTACGAGCCGTTGCGCACCAGCTCGATGCCCTCGCCGCCCCGTCCGCGCACCACCGCGGCGGCGATCCCGTCGCCGAACAGGCCGTTGGAGAGCAGGGATCCGACGCCCAGGTCGGTGGGCTGGTAGCAGAGCGAGCAGAACTCGCAGGCCACGATCAGCGCATTGGCGTCGGGATAGGCGGAACAGAAGTCGTGCGCCCGGTTGATCGCGGCTCCGCCTGCCGCACAACCGAGCTGGGCTATGGGTATCTGGCGGGTGGTGCTGTCGAAGCCCATCTCGTTGATCAGCCAGGCCGTGAGCGAGGGCATCATGAAGCCCGTGCACGACACGTAGATGATCACGTCGATGTCCTTGGTCAGCAGCTCCGCGTCGTCGAGCGCCCGCTGTACGACGGCGGGGACCCGGGCCTTCGCCTCGGCCTGGTAGACCTTGTTGCGCTCCTCGAAACCGGGATGTTTGAGGGTCTCTTCGATGGGCTGCACGATGTGCCGGGTGCGAACGCCGGTGTTCGCGATCAGCCGGAGGGCCAGCGGCAGTTGTGGATGGTCGGCGTGGCGGGAGCGTGCGAGCTCCAGCGTCTCCTCCATCGTGATCACATGCTCTGGGACGGACACCGAGGGTCTGCACAAAGTCGCCATGAACCGTCCTGCTTTCGCCGTCCGGAAGGCTTTCGGCCCCCGGGTCGAAAAGGGTTCACCTCTGGGGGTGGTTCACCCACGATCACCCGACGAGGCGACGATCTCGCGCCGGACTACTCCGTATCGGGGACCCCGTGCCAAGGTCGAAGCAGGAGCCCCGCATCCGATCCCATGGAGGACGCAATGACGCGTACGGCCACGGAACTGCTGGAGACGACCACCGCGAAGCTCGCCCCGGACCCGCAGGCCAACCCGCTCGTGCCCCTCATCGCCCGGGGCGAGGCCTCCGGCGACACACTCGCCACGCTGGCACTGGAGCAGCACCGGGTGATCCCGGCGGACCGCCGGGCGTTCCTCCATCTGGCCCAACGGGCCACGGAAGAACCGGAGGCCGCCGCGTTCTTCGAGCTGCTCGCCGACGGCGAGGCGCTGGCAGCCGAACGGCTGCAGCCGTTCGCGCGAGCATGCGGCATCGACGAGCCAAGGACGCTCGCCTACGAGCCGCTGCCGGGCTGCCAGGCCTATCCGTCCTACGTCGCCTGGCTCGCCCTCAACGCCTCCCCGACCGACGCGGTCCTGGCGATCACCGCCAACTTCTCGGCGTGGGGCGGCTATTGCGCCACCATTGCCCAGTCCCTGCGCGTCCATTACGGCTTCAGTGACGATGCCTGCGCCTTCTTCGACTTCTTCGCCCAGCCGGCCCCGGAGCTGGAACGAAGGGCGACGGAGGCAGTCCAGGCGGGCCTGGACTCGGGGTTCCTGAGCGAGGACCGAGCACACGGCTACGGCCGCCTACTCCAAAGCTACGAGTCCCTTTTCTGGTCAACGTTGCTGCAGCTGGCCTCTTAGGGGCGCGGGGAACTGCACGAGCAACCACATCCGGCCCGCAGACGGCGTCAAAACGCAACCCCTACGGCGCAGTCCCGCTGCTGTGAGCAATACACGCCACATCGATCCGATCGGCGAGCTTCGCAAGCTCGATCGTCAGCGCCGCAACCGTGTCCTCATCGAGCCCGCCCTCCCCGGCCTCGACAAGGTGCAGCCATCGTCCGCCCACCGTCCGCAACAACTTGCTCACATCGGCCGCAGCCACCTGCAAGACACCGCGGTCATCGACGATCAGAGGCAGAGTCACTTCGCGGTTCACAACCGGGATGTTAGCCGCGCAGCACTCACGCACCGTGCCAAACCGTCGTGATGTTGCAGAACTCCCGGATTCCGTGCCCGGACAGCTCACGCCCGTAACCGGACCGCTTGACCCCGCCGAACGGGAACGCCGGGTGGGAGGCGGTCATCCCGTTGACGTACACGGCGCCCGCCTCCAGGTCCCGTACGAAGCGGTCCACCTCCGCCTCGTCCCGCGTCCATACGTTCGAACTCAGCCCGAACGGCGAATCGTTGGCGATGAGCACGGCCTCGTCGAGATCGGACGCGCGGTACAGCGTGGCGACCGGCCCGAAGGCCTCCTCGCGGTGGATGCGCATCTCACGGGTGATCCCGGTGAGCACGGTCGGCGGGTAGTACCAGCCGGGCAGCTCGGGCCGGCGCAGCCGATGGCCGCCGCACAGCACCTGGGCCCCGCTCCGCCGCGCGTCCTCGACCAGCTCCTCCAGGTCGTCGCGCCCCTGCTCGCTGGAGAGGGGCCCGACGTCCGTGTCCTCCTCCATCGGGTCGCCGACCTTCAGTGCCCTCATGCCCTCGACGAAGCGCTCGGCGAAGGCGTCGTAGACGTCCGTGTGCACGATGAACCGTTTGGCGGCGATGCACGACTGCCCGTTGTTCTGCACGCGCGCGGTGACCGCGATCTGCGCGGCCCGGTCCAGGTCGGCGGACGGCATGACGACGTACGGGTCGCTGCCGCCCAGCTCGAGCACCGTCTTCTTGACCATGTCCCCGGCGGTGGACGCGACCGCCCGTCCGGCGGGTTCGCTGCCGGTGAGGGTGGCCGCCTTGACGCGTTCGTCGCGCAGGATGTCGTCGACGGCGCCGGAGCCGATCAGCAGGGTCTGGAAGCAGCCCTCCGGGTAGCCCGCCTGGTGGAACAGGTCCTCCAGGAACAGGGCGGTCTGCGGGACGTTCGAGGCGTGCTTGAGCAGGCCCACGTTGCCCGCCATCAGCGCGGGCGCCGCGAACCGGATCACCTGCCACAGCGGGAAGTTCCACGGCATCACCGCGAGAACGGGGCCGAGCGGCCGGTAGCGGACCCGGACACGGGAGGCACCCGAGTCCTTGACGTCGAACTCGGACGGTTCCTCGTCGGCAAGGAGTTCCTCGGCGTGGTCGGCGTACCAGCGCATCGCCTTGGCGCACTTGGCGGCCTCCGCGCGCGCCTGCTTGATCGGCTTGCCCATCTCGGTGGTCATGACGCGGCCGATGTCCTGCTGGATGTCGTCGAGGAGACCGGCGGCCCTGTGCATGAGGCGGGCGCGTTCGGCGAAGGGCGTCGTCCGGTACGTGCGGAACGTCGCCTCCGCGAGCTGGAGCCGGCGCTCGAGCTCCTCCTCGCCCATGGCCTCGTATGTCTTGAGCGTCTCGCCGTTCGCCGGGTTCACCGTCGCGATGGGCATGGCTGACCTCCTGGGGGCGGGCTTGATTCGACCTTCCCGCGCGCTGCCTGTGACCGCAACGCGTGGGCGGCTGTGCGGTTAATCCGATTGCTCGGAGTCCTCCGAGTGCTCCGCCAGCCGGTCGAGAAACGCGGCCTGCGCCTTGACGATCACATCCCGGGCGCGCTGCAGCCCGAACCACTCCACCCGGTCCAGCTCGGGGAACTCCTGGGTCTGCCCGGATCTCGGCGGCCACTCCATCCGGAAGGTGCCGGGGGAGATCGTCGCCGGGTCCAGGTCGGCCTCGACCGCCCAGGCCGTGACGGTCTTGCCGCCCGTCTGCCGGACCTCGCCCAGTGCCACCGCCTCCCCGTAGGGCGGCTCAAGACCCAGCTCCTCCTGGAACTCGCGCCGGGCCGCCTCCCAGGCGGTCTCCTCCTCGGGCTCGTACTCGCCCTTGGGGACGGTCCACGCTCCTGCGTCCCGCTTGGCGAAGAACGGCCCGCCCATGTGGCCGAGCAGGACCTCCAGACCGTCACCGGTGTGCCGGAACAACAGCAGGCCTGCGCTGCGCCTGCCGCTCATGGCCTCACCTCCGGGTGCGCCGCGAGCAGCGCCTCGACCGTGTCCGCCTCCTCCGGGCGCTTGTCCTCGCGGTAACGGACCACGCGGGCGAAGCGGAGGGTGACACCGGCCGGGTAGCGGGTGGACTTCTGCAGGCCGTCGTAGGCGATCTCGACGACGAGTTCGGGGCGTACGGTCACCACATAGCCGTTGGTGCCCGTGGCGAGCTCCTGGAGGCGCTCGGTCTGCCAGGTGAGCATCGCGTCGGTCATGCCCTTGAAGGTCTTGCCGAGCATGGCGAAGGAGCCGTCGGCGTTGCGGGCTCCGAGGTGGAGGTTGGAGAGCTTGCCGGTGCGCCGGCCGTGGCCCCACTCGGCGGCCAGCACCACCAGGTCGAGGGTGTGGACGGGCTTGACCTTCAGCCAGGACGCGCCGCGCCGTCCCGCGCTGTAGGCGGCGTCGAGGGCCTTGACGACGACGCCCTCGTGGCCGCGCTCCAGGGTCTCGGCGAGGAAGTCCTCGGCCGCGCGCACGTCCTGCGGCCTGGAGACCAGGGCGCGCCGTACCCGCATCGGCTCGGGGACCAGCCGGGCCAGTTCGGCGTGCCGCTCGGCGAAGGGCAGGTCGAGCAGGTCGCGGTCGTCGACGGACAGCGCGTCGAAGAAGACGGGGGAGACGGGGACGGTCTCGGCGGCCGTCGCCACGTCCACACGCGACCCGACCCGCCCGGCCGTCTCCTGGAAGGACCGGGGCCGCCCGTCCGCCCCGAAGGAGATCACCTCGCCGTCCAGGATGAACCGGCGGACCTTCAACTCCAGGGCGGCCGTGGTGAGTTCGGGGAGGCGGTCGGTGATGTCGTCGAGGGTGCGGGTGTAGATCCGTACGCTGTCGCCGTCCCGGTGGACCTGCACCCGGATGCCGTCCAGCTTCTCCTCGACCGCGCACGCGCCCAGCTTGTCGACCGCCTCGGCCACCGAGGAGGCGCTGTGCGCCAGCATCGGCAGGACCGGGCGGCCGACGGTGAGCCGGAAGCGGTCCAGGGCCGCCGGGCCCTCGGCGAGCAGCGCCTGCGCCACCGTCTGCAGGGAGCCCGCGAGCATCACCGCCCGGCGTACGTCCGCGGACGGCGCCCCGGTGGCCTGTGCCAGGCCCTCGACGGCGACGGCGTCCAGGGCGCCCTGCCGCACCTCACCGGTGAGCAGCCCGAGCAGGAACCGCTGCTCGTCCTCGGTGGCCGCGCCCATCAACTCGCCGACCAGCCGGGCCCGTTCGGCCTGCGAGCCGGTGCCCGAGACCTTGCCCAGCTCGCCGAGGAGGGCGTCCACCTCCCGCACGGTGAGCGTGGGTTCGGCGGCCGGGGCGACAGGGCGACTGAGCACCTTCCAGCCGACACCGAGCCGCCCCTGCGGCAGCCGTCCTGCCAGATAGGGGATCACGATCGGCACGTCGTCCGCCTCGGCGTCCCGGAACAGCTCGGCGAGCAGAGCGATCTTCCGGGACCGCGCCGAGGTGGCGGCGACCTCCTGGGAGACTTGGGCCAGGCGGACGAGCAGCATGCAGCCATCCTCCAACGGAGGTGGGCGCTCCACACCCGGACGGCGGGGGTTCTATGCCGGTACGGCCGCGTCGAGGTCGGTCATCAGCAGCTCACCGTTGATGAAGGCCCCCGCCCGGTAGCCGCCCGCCGCCGCGTTCACGACCTGCTCGGCGAAGCCCATGGCGTTGCCGACCGCCCAGACGCCGGGGACGGTCGTCAGGCCGGTCGGGTCGACCACGGGGTACGCGCCGAACGGTGTCTCGTGGAGTTCGGCGCCGAGCCGCTGCAACAGGTCCGTCTGCGGGACAGCGCGGGGTGCCGTGAAGACGACCTCGCGGGCGTGTGTCGTGCCGTCCGTGAGGCGTACGGCTGAGAGGTGGTCGTCCTCCACCACCAGCTCCGCGACCTCGCCGGGCACCCTCTTCACCCCGGCCGCCGCGAGCCTGCGCAGGTCGTCGTCCGACAGTTCCTGCTCGGCGACGGTGTGCAGGAAGAGCGTCACGTCCTTCGACCACTGGGACACCATCAGGGCCTGGTGGACGCTCAGCGCGGTCGTGGCCAGTACGCCGAAGGCCTGGTCGCGGACCTCCCAGCCGTGGCAGTACGGGCAGTGCAGCACGTCCCGGCCGAAGCGCTCGGCCACGCCGGGCACGGCAGGCAGTTCGTCCCGCAGGCCCGTGGCGATCACGAGGCGCCGTGCGCGCACGGTCCGGCCGCTCGCGAGGGCGACCGCGAATTCCTCGCCCTTCGTGACGTCCACGGCCCGGTCGCGGACGAATTCCACGCCGTACCGTGCGATCTCGTCCCGGCCGATCGCCAGGAACTCGGCGGGTGGCATGCCGTCCCGCGACAGATAGCCGTGCATATGCGCGGCGGGCGCGTTGCGCGGTTCGCCCGCGTCGACGACGAGCGTGCGGCGCCGGGCCCGGCCCAGGACCAGCGCGGCGGAGAGTCCGGCCGCGCCCCCTCCGACGACGATCACTTCGTACTGCTCGCTGTGCTTCTCGGTCATGGAAGACCACCTCCACGACCGACGGTCGCCCCACCCCTGCCGCATTGACAAACCTGTTTGCCGAAACTGCAATGACGTCCATGAATCACGACGCCACGGACGAGGTCCTCGCGGAGGTCGGCCCCCGGCTGCGCCGGATCCGCAAGGAACGGGGTGCCACGCTCGCCGGACTGTCGGCGGCGACCGGCATCTCGGTCAGCACGCTGTCCCGGCTGGAATCCGGACTGCGCAGGCCCAGCCTGGAGCTGCTGCTGCCGATCGCGCGGGCGCACCAGGTGCCGCTGGACGAGCTGGTCGGCGCCCCACCGGCGGGGGACCCGCGGGTACGCGGCAAGCCCCTGGTGCTCCACGGCCGCACCTTCTGGCCGCTCACCCGCCAGCCCGGCGGCCTCCAGGCCTTCAAGGTGCTGGTGCCGCAAAGCACCGAGGAGCCCGAACCGCGCACACATGAGGGCTACGAGTGGCTGTACGTGCTGTCCGGTCGGCTGCGGGTGGTGCTGGGCGAGCACGACGTCGTCATGGCGGCGGGCGAGGCGGCCGAGTTCGACACCCGCGTGCCGCACTGGTTCGGGTCGACGGGAGAGGGGCCGGTGGAGTTCCTGAGCCTGTTCGGGCCGCAAGGGGAGCGGATGCATGTGCGGGCCCGGCCGAAGCGGTCATGACGGTGACACTGATACGTCAACTCCACGAACCCGTATGGAGGTTGGCCGTTTCATCTCGTCCGCCCCGGCCTGTGTGCCTGCTGTGACGGGTGTTGCACACTGAGCCCATGACACGCATGAGGAAGATCGCAGCCGCGTTGCTGGCCGCATCGGCCACGCTGCTCGCGATACCCCCCACCGCCTCCGCCACCCCCACCGCGCACAAGACCTTCTTCAGGGAGAACTTCGACCGTCTTCCCCTCGGGCCGGTCACCGCGGGCCGCGACTGGAGTGCCGATACCTCCGACGGTTCGCTGACCGTCGAGCCCGGCGCCACCGGCCACGGGCACGAACTGCGGCTCCACACGGAAGGCAACGGCCGCGCCTTCCTCGCCCTGTCCGGTCTCGCACCCGTCGGCAACAGCTTCTGGGCCAGGCTGCGACTGCGTGTGGACCGCCTCCCCACGGCTCCCGACTGGGCGCACTGGACCATCGCGGAGGCTTCCGGATCCGATGTCCCCACGCTGGTACGGCCCTTGGGCGGCCAGTACGTTCCCAGCTCGAAGGGCAACTTCTGGGGGGTGGGCTCCGATCTCGGCCCCACCGGCGACTGGACCGCCTGGAAGACCTGCGCTCCCGCCACGGCCGGAACCTGGCAGTGCGTCGAATTCCACCTCGACGCGACCGACAACCGCGTCACCGTCTACCTGGACGGCGCGGAGCAGCCCGAGTTGACGGTGTCGACGAAGCAACACGGCGGCACGGCGGACGACTTCGTCTTCCCGCACTTCGACAAGCTCAAGCTGGGCTGGCAGCTGTACCAGGCCGACCCCACCCCCTCCTCTTACGACATGCACATGGACGACGTGGCGCTGAGCAGCGAGCGGATCGGCGGTTGCGGCTCATGACGGGGCGTCCGTCGCCTGCCGGCTGCCGTCGTACGGGGCCGGGGGCCGGCCAGGACCGTGGCGATCTGCGCACCGTCGTGCGGGCCGCGGCCTGCGAGGACCGGCGCCGGGTCGTGCTCGGCGGTCACTCCTGCTGGCTCTTCGCGGCACGGGAGGCGGTGCGCCGTCCGCGGGCCGGGGTTTTCCGGCTCGGCGGTGGCGGCGCGGTCGAGGCACGGACGACGAGGTCGACCGGCGGGTCACTCGGCGGCAAGGGCTCTGCCTCCGGGTTCTCGATGGCATGCACCAAGCGCTTGAGCCCCTCCTGGGCCACCGCGTCGAACGGTTGCCGCACGGTGGTCAGGGGAGGAGTCACATAGGCGGCGACCGGGATGTCGTCGAAGCCGACGACGCTGACGTCCTCCGGCACACGCCGGCCGGCCTCCGTCAGCGCGCGGATCAGTCCGATCGCCATGTCGTCGTTGGCGGCGAAGACAGCGGTGACGCCGCCGTCCTCGGCCAGCTCCCGTCCCGCCCGGTAGCCGGAGGCGGCCGACCAGTCGCCCCTGACGACCGGATGCACCTCCCGGTCCTGCGCGGTGAGGGCCGCCTGCCATCCCTCCAGCCGGTCCCTGGCGGCGTACCACCGCTGGGGACCGGCGAGGTGATGGACCGTCATATGGCCGAGGTCCAGCAGGTGTTCGGTGGCGGTCCGGGCCATCAGGTCGGCGCCGTGACCCGCGGTCAGCGCCGTGGGCCCCGTGACGGGCGGCGGTGCGCCGAAGACGAGGACCGGAACGCCGAGGCGGAGCGAGGGTGCCTTGCCGTCGGCCTGCTCGTCGATCGGTTCCGAGATGACGATGCCGTCCACGCCCTGATCGAGGAGCGCGTCCATGGCACCAGCGACGCCCGCCGGGTCGCCCTCCATCGTATTGACCACGCGAAGGGCGTAACCGGTGTCCCGGACGATCCTCTCGACACCCATGAGCAGCGAGGCAGGTCCGTACAGCGCCGTGCCCGGCGTCACCACGCCGATCGAGCGGGTGCGTCCGGAGGCCAGCGCGCGGGCGGCGTTGTTGAGCCGGTAGCCGAGTTGCCCGGCGGCGTCGAGCACCCGTCGGCGTACGTCTGCCGAGACGTACGGTTCGTCGTTGAAGACCCGGAAGACCGTCTTCTGCGAGACCCCCGCGAGCCGGGCGACGTCCACGCTGCGCGGTGCGGCGGAGCCTGCGCCCCGCCCTGTCCCTCGCGTCATGGTGCCTCCCGGCGGCCGTTCGGTCGAGCGCCGTCATGCCCTTCGCAGATCGGCTGACAGCGCTGTCACGTCTACGTAGTCATAGAAGCGGCGTCAAGGGTCCGGAACGCCTCCCGACCTCTACAGGATGCCGATGTTGGTGAGCGGGATGTTCCAGTCGTTGCTCTCGACGTCACCACGGCCGTCCTGAGCCGTAGCTGGTCCCGCACACAGCATCAGCCCGGCGACGGCGATGGTCAGGACGGCGGCGACACGACGCTTCACGGTTCCTCCTCCGCTACGGCAGTGCCGCCCACCCTGCTCCGGACCGGCAGCCGCGCCGCTCCGGACACGCCGCGCGGCCCGAGGAATCAGCCGCTCGGTGGCGGCACCGCTCTCGCCGGCCGTCAGCTCCCCGACAGCTCGGAGGCGGTGAAGCGCTCGAATCCCGCGTGGAAGGCCGTGCCCCGCGGGTCGGTCGCGCTGTAGTGGAAGGCGGCCACACCGCAGCCCCGGGCGTCGAAGGCGGCTCCGGTGTACGAGGCGACCCGGGTGCCGTCCACGCCGAGCTCGACCCTGATCCGGCCCGCACCGGCCGGGGAACAGGTCATCGACATGTCGACCTGCCGCCGGGTCGTGACCTTCAGGCCCGCATCCGCGAGGTCGACCTCGACGACCCGGTCATGCTGGAAAGCGCCTTTGAACCGGAACTCCCGCACGATCAGGGCCTCCTGTCCTGTTGTCAGGTAGGTCGCCCAGCGAGAGCCCTTCCGGTAGTCCCCCGAGCCGTTGCACCACAGCCCGACCCCGCCCTCGCCCCCGTACCACTCCGTCTGGGTGCTGAGCCGTACCGCGAACGACGACGGCTCGAAGGGCGCCTGCGGCCACACCTCCAGCTCGGTCCTGGGGTCCACCAGCATGGTTCCGCCCTGGTGTGTGATGCTCGCCAGGGCGGGGTCCTTGTGCGTCCAGTCGCCCGAATCGGTCAGGTCGTCGGTGTACGAGAGGGGTGGGGAGCCCGCGGAGCTGTTCGGCCTGCCGGGCGAGGACGGGGAGCTGGAGCCATGGGCTCCCCCCGAGGAGGTGGTGCTCAGCACGACGGCGAGCAGCACGGCCGCCGCGGCACTGCCGGCCGCGAACCCCCACAGCCGCAGCTGCCTGGCGCTCGTGCCCAGGCGGGAGCCGCCCTTCCCGCCTCCGGCCGCCGGCAGCGGCGGCTGTGGCGTCCGCGACTGCGACTGCGCGCCCTCCGCCGTCCCTGCGAGCCGGGTGACGAGCTGGGCGGCGGTGGGCCGCTCGGCCGGGTCCTTGCGCAGACAGTCGGCGATGACCGAACGGACCGGCTCCGGCACCGCCGAAAGATCCGGGTCGCGCTCGCACACCGCGACGAGCACCTCGTAGCCGCTCTCCCCCTCGAAGGGATGCCGCCCCGTGGCGGCGAAGTACAGCGTGCCGCCGAGGGAGAACACATCGGTGGCGCCGCTGACCCGCATCGATCTGACCTGCTCGGGCGACATGTACGCGGGTGAGCCGAGCACACTGCCCGGGGTGGTGAGCGCCGACTCGAGCAGCCGGTCGTCGCGGGCGATACCGAAGTCGATGATCCGCGGCCCGTCCGGGGAGAGCAGGATGTTGGACGGCTTGATGTCCCGGTGCACGACACCCACCCGGTGCACCTGCGCCAACGCGTGCGCGACGGCCAGCGCCACGGACTGCAGCCGCCCGGAGGACAGCGGGCCACCCGCGGTCACATGCTGGTGGAGCGTGGGGCCCGGCACGAACTCGCTCACGATGTACGGATTCCGCCCGGTCAGGTCGGCATCGAGGACCCGTGCGGTGGCCAGCTCGCCGACCCGGCTCGCCGCACCGAACTCCCGCCGTACGCGGGCGAGCGCGACCTCGTCGTACTCCTTGCCCGGCAGCAGGAACTTCACCACCACCTGCCGCCCGGCCCGGTCCCGGGCGAGCCACACCACCCCTTGCCCGCCCCGGCCCAGCTCACGCTCGCAGACGTATCCGCCCACCGACAGCTGCATCCGTGGATCCATGCCCCCGCCCCCAGCCCCGCCCCCGGTCCATGGCCGTTCTCCAGCGTATCGGCCCACTTGGGCCGTGACAGGGCTCTTGTCCGGGTTTCATGCCTCAGCCCGAGTGTCCGGGTTTCATGCCTCAGCCCGAGCGGGGATCGACATGGATCTTGGGGCCTGGCCCGGAGCCGGGCGGGCGCTCGCCGGCGAGTACCGGGCCCACCTCGTCGAGGCCCACGGTGGCGGCGACGAGCGGCCTGGGGTCGACCGATCCGGTGGCGTAGGCGCGGATGGCGGCGTCGAGGCCGGGGGAGGCGGAGAGGATGCCCACCGCGGTGACGTCCTTGAGGGCGAGCGTGCGGGTGTCGATCCTGCTGGGCTCGCCGGCCAGCCCGATGTACACGACCCGGCCGGACGGCTCGACCAACTCCAGTGCTCTTTCCGGCAGATGGGCGGCGTTCGAGGCGTCGACGACCGCGTCGAAGGGCAGGTCCGGCAGAGAGTCCTCGGCCCAGACGTGTGCGAAGCCCAGGGCGCGGGCGAAGGCGAGGGAACTGTCGGTGCTGCCCATGAGGTGGACCTCCGCACCGGTCGTACGGAGGAACATCGCGGCCAGCAGTCCGATGGTCCCCGGTCCCAGGACCAGCGCCCGGTCCCCGGGGCGTGGGGCGGCGGCCTCGGCGGCCCGCAGGGCATTGCCGCCCGGCTCCACCAGCGCCCCGAGCACGGCGTCGACGGAGTCGGGCAGGGTGTGCAACGAGGAGGCGGGGACCGCGAGTTGCTCGGCCAGGGCCCCGGGCCGGTTCCCGCGGATGCCGACCTCCTGCCGCTTCTCGCACACGTGCTGGTGGCCGCGCAGACAACGGCGGCACACCCCGCAGCCGAGCATGGTGTCGCCCATGACGCGGCGCCCGAGCCAGCCGGGGTCGACACCCTCGCCGAGCGCCGCCACCCGCCCCGCCCACTCATGACCGAGCCGCATCGGGTAGGCGGCGTGGCCCTGGTGGAGGTAGGCCATCGCGCCGGTGAAGAACTCCACGTCGGTGCCGCACACGCCGACCCGTTCGACCTCGACGACGACTTCGCCGGGTGCCGCCATGGGCGCGGGGACCTCCTGCACGGCGTACTTGCCCGGGCCGGTCAGGACGAAGGCGCGCATGGGGCGACTGCTCACCGGGGCCCGAGGACGCGCTGACGCTGGGCGCCGAGCTGCTGGATCCCGAGTTCCATCACGTCGCCCGGCCGGAGATACACAGGCGGGGTGAGGCCCATGCCGACGCCGGGCGGGGTGCCGGTGTTGATCAGATCGCCTGGCTCCAGGACGAGGAACTGGCTGAGGTAGTGCACGATGAAGTACGGGTCGAAGATCATCGTCTTGGTGTTGCCGGTCTGCCGGCGCACCCCGTTGACGTCCAGCCACATGTCGAGCGCGAGGACGTCCTCGATCTCGTCGGTGGTGGCCAGCCACGGGCCCGCGGGGTTGAAGGTCTCCGCGGACTTGCCCTTGGCCCACTGCCCGCCCCGCTCCAGCTGGAAGGCGCGCTCGCTGACGTCGTTGACGACCACATAGCCGGCGATGGCCTCGCGCGCCTCTTCGACCGAGTCCAGGTAGCTCGTGCGCCTTCCGATGACGATGCCGAGCTCCACCTCCCAGTCCGTCTTGGTGGACCCGCGCGGGATCCGCACGTCGTCGTTCGGGCCTACCAGGGTGTTGGGCGACTTGGTGAACAGGATCGGCTCGTCGGGCACGACCATACCGCTCTCGGCCGCGTGGTCGCGGTAGTTGAGGCCGATGCACAGGATCTGGTGCGGGCGGGCGACGGGCGCGCCGATGCGCTCCCCGGCGAAGCGGGACACCTGCCCGGCCGCCGCCCGCTCCGTCACGAGAGGGCGGACGCGGTCCAGGCCGCCTGCGCCGAAGAACGCCTCGTCGAAGTCCGTGACGACGTCCGAGAGGTCCACATAGGTCTCGTCGTCGAGGCGGGCGACGGGCTTTTCGGCGCCGACGGCGCCGATGCGCATGAGGTACACGAGCTCAGTCTCCAGGGTGGGTTCGGCGGGGTGGGTGGGCGGCCCCGGCGGGCCTTCAGCGGTGGGGCTCGCCGAGGGGACCGAGCAGCGCACGGATCTCGTCGGCCGCTTCGACCAGGGTGCTCAGCGGTGTCCGGTAGGTCAGCGCACTCACGCTGACGGCTCCGGAAGGCGTCCTCGGCGAGGTCGCGTACACGGGCAGGGCGAGGCAGTTGACGCCCGGCTCGTTCTCCTGGTCGTCGAGGGAGT
Source organism: Streptomyces sp. NPDC001604 (assembly GCF_042893475.1). Lineage (NCBI taxonomy): Bacteria > Bacillati > Actinomycetota > Actinomycetes > Kitasatosporales > Streptomycetaceae > Streptomyces > Streptomyces sp. NPDC001604. The sequence continues at coordinate 216,715 of NZ_JBIAUY010000012.1, forward strand.
ATCCCCGCTCCCGTATGGACTGCAGCTCGCGGTGCAGGGCGTCGGCGGTGCACAACGTCCGCGGGGTGCGGCGCACCAGGGCGGAGCCGCCGATCCATGCCTCGACCTCCGCCAAGGTCTCCAAGTGGCGGGCCAGCAGCAGCTTTCCGACTCCGGTGGCGTGCGCGGGGTTGCGGCCGCCCACCATCGAGGTGAGCCGGACGGCACCGCTGGGCGGATCGACCTTGGCGCGGTAGACGACCTCACGGCCGTCGAGGACCGCGTAGTGCGCGGTCTCACCGAACCGCTGCGCCAGCGCCTCCAGGACCGGGCGGACGCGGACATGGTCGGGCCGGGCCTCGTGGTGGGCGAAGGCCATCCGCAGGAACTCGTCCCCGAGCGCGTAGTGGCCGCGGGCGTCCTGCCCGGCGAGCCCCGCCCGGCGCAGGGCCGCGAGCGCCCGGTGCACGGTCGGCTTGGGACTGCCGATCACCCGGGTCAACTCCTCCAGACCCACGCCCTCGGGATACCGGGCAAGCTCCTTGAGGACGGCGAGCACCCGGTCCGACCCCACGAGCCGGCCGCCGTCGACGCCGGTCGAGCCGTCCGCGCCGGGGTCTGTCGCACCCTCGTACGTCTGCGTACGCTTCATGATGTTCCGGACTCTAGAGCGGCGTACCGACTATTGGAAGAGGCTCCATGGTGACGCTCCGCAGCGCGCAGTGGTACGAGGGCCAGGACCGCAACGCCTATATCCACCGGGCCTGGATGCGGCGGGGCGCACCGGACGACGCCTTCACCGGGCGGCCGCAGATCGCCATCGCCAACACCGCCTCGGACCTGACCCCCTGCAATGCCCACCTGAACGAGGTGGCGGCGTCCGTGCGCAACGGCGTGTACGAGGCGGGCGGGATCCCGCTGGACCTGCCCGTGGTGTCGCTCGGCGAGACGAATGTCCGCCCCACGGCCATGCTGTGGCGCAACATGGCGGCGATGGCCACCGAGGAGATGCTGCGGGCCAACCCCGTCGACGGCGTCGTCCTGCTGGGCGGCTGCGACAAGACGATCCCTTCGCTGCTGATGGCCGCCGCCTCCGTCGACCTGCCCGCCGTCGTCGTACCCGGCGGTCCGATGCTCACCGGAACCTTCCGCGGCACACCTCTGGGCTGCGGCACCGATGTGTGGCGGTTGTCCGAGGAGGTCCGCGGGGGCACGCTCTCCCAGGAGGAGTTCACCCGCTCCGAGTCGTCGATGATCCGCAGCCGGGGCCACTGCAACACCATGGGCACCGCCTCGACGATGGCGGTGGTGGCCGAGGCCCTGGGCACGATCGTGCCGGGCACGGCCGGAACTCCCGCCCCCGACAGCCGGCTTCTGAAGGCCGCGCACCGCACCGGCCGGCTGGCGGTGGACATGGTGGGCAACGACCGGCGGCCCAGTTCCTTCCTCACCAAGGCCTCCTTCCACAACGCGATCGTCGCGCTCGCCGCCGTCGGAGGCTCCACCAACGCGGTCGTCCACCTCCTCGCCGTCGCGGGCCGCCTCGGCATCGGCCTGACCCTCGACGACTTCGACCGCATCGGCTCCCGGGTACCGGTCCTCGTCGACCTCCAGCCGGCCGGCCGCTTCCTCATGGAGGACTTCCACCGCGCCGGCGGCCTCCTCGCCGTCCTGCGCGAAGTCCGCGACCTGCTCGACCCCGACGCCCTGACCGTCACCGGCAGCCCCCTGGTCGAATTCCTCGACGACGCCCCGATCTGGGACGAGGACGTCATCCGCCCCCGTGCCCAGCCGCTCGTCGCCGAGGGCGGGATCGCCGTCCTGCGCGGCAACCTCGCCCCCGACGGTGCCCTCGTCAAACCGGCCGCCGCCTCAGCGCACCTGCTGCGCCACCGCGGCCGGGCGGTCGTCTTCGACTCGATCGAGGACTTCCATGCCCGTATCGACGACCCGGACCTCGACGTCGACGCCGACAGCGTGCTGGTCCTGCGCGGCTGCGGCCCCAAGGGCTACCCCGGCATGCCCGAGGTCTCGAACATGCCGCTCCCGAAGAAGCTCCTCGAACAGGGAGTCCGCGACATGGTCCGCGTCTGCGACGGCCGCATGAGCGGCACGGCGTACGGGACCGTCGTCCTGCACGTGGCCCCGGAAGCCGCGGCCGGCGGCCCCCTCGCGCTGGTGCGCACCGGGGACGTCATCTCCCTCGACGTCGAAGCCCGCCGCATCGACGTCGAGGTACCCGCCGACGAACTCGCCCGCCGCACGCCGAACAAGGCCACCGTCACCGGTTTCGCCAACCCCCGCCGCGGCTGGGAACGCCTCTACGTCGACCACGTCCTGCAAGCCGACACGGGCGCCGACCTTGACTTCCTCGTCGGCTCCAGCGGCTCGGAGGTGAGCCGCGAGTCGCACTGAGCCGTGCCTCGGATCGGCTCTCCTGAGCGGTCTACCGGTTTTGCGGCCAAGGTGCCCGGTCCTTCAGGGCCGGGGTTGATGCCCGCTCCCGGGGAGCGGAGCAGGCGAAGCCGAATCGCCGCCAGGGCGATTCAGCCTTCCGAAAGGTACGGCGCTGAGGGCGACCGCAAACACGCGATGGTGACCGGGTGTTGAGGGCCTGTGAACCGGTGGCCGGCCTGGTCGGCGACCGGGAGCGGTCACTCACCCGGGTGATGTTGATCGATGGCGTGCGCGGCCGGGGAACGCGCGAGCTAGATTCACGGCATGGCACGGTTTCGGATGTACCCGACGAGCGAGCAGGCGAGCATCATGCTCGGCCATTGCGCGCACGCCCGGTACGTGTGGAACCTCGCCGTGGAGCAGCACTCGCACTGGTACAAGGGCCGCAAGGCAGCGCCCGGGTTCGCCGAGCAGTGCCGCCAGCTCACCGGAGCCCGGCGTGACAACGAATGGCTGCGTGCCGGAAACGCCGACGTGCAACAGCAGGCCCTGAAGGACTTCGCCAAGGCCAAGAATGCCAAGTTCATCTCCGGCTTCGGTGAGCCGACCTGGCGCAAGAAGTACGTGCACGAGGGATTCCGCGTCATCGGCACCGACCGAGTACCGGAGTTCGAGGCGGACGGTTCGCCGCAGCTGAACGCCAAGGGCAAGCAGGTCATGGGCCGCTCGGTGGTGGTGCACAAGCTCAACCGGCGATGGGCCCAGGTCAAGGTGCCCGGCTGCGGCTGGGTGCGCTTCCGGCTCACCCGCGCCGAGCTGCCCAGTGCGAAGACGTTCCGGGTCACCTTCCGCAACGGCCAGTGGCACATCGCGTTCGCCGTCGTCCCCGAGCCGATCGACGCGCCCGGCACGGGTGAGGTCATCGGCATCGACCGGGGCGTCAAGATCACCGCCGCCCTCTCGGACGGCCGGAAACTGAACTGCCCGCAGCTCACCACGAAGGAACGGGCGCAGATCCGCAAGCACCAGCGGCGGGCCGCCCGCGCACCGAAGGCCAGCGAGGCCAAGACTGCCGAGTACGCCAAGATCGCCAAGCTCAAGGCGCGCGAAGCCGACCGGCGTAAGGACTGGTGCGAGAAGACCAGCACGATGCTTGCCCGCACCTATCGCCTGGTGCGGTTCGAGAAACTGAACATCAAGAACATGACCGCCTCCGCGAAGGGGACGGTCGAGCAGCCTGGCAAGAAGGTCAGGCAGAAGGCCGGGTTGAACAGGGCGATCCTCGCCCAGGGCTGGGGCTTTCTCCGGCAGCGCACGGAGCACAAGGCTCCGGGCCGGGTCGAGGACGTCCCCGCACCCTTTACGTCTCTGCGTTGCTCCGCCTGCGGGTGGATCGAGAAGAAGTCGCGCAAGAGCCAAGCCGACTTCGTCTGCGTGTCCTGCGGGTTCACCTGCAACGCCGATCACAATGCAGCAACCAATGTCGCGGCAGGACAGGGCGGGTGTCCCCGCCCCTGGCGGTCAGCCGGTGCCGGAGGGACGACAGCGGCCACCGGCCGCTCGAACGTCCGTGAACCTCAACTCACCTGGGTTGGAATCTCCCTCTTTTAGAGGGGGAGGATGTCAAGCCATCATCAAGGTCCGCCCGCGCTCGCCTGGGCAGCCACAGCCGCGAACATGTCCGCAACCTCTACGACCGGCTGGTCAAGGTGCCGGGAGCCCTGACGGTGTGGCACGTCGGCGGTGACGACGACTTTCTTCTGCATGTGGCTGTGGCGAGCCCGGAGGAGCTGCGGGACCTCATCCTGGAGCACGTGACCGTCCATCCGATGGTCCGGCAGACCGAGACCCAGCTGGTCTTCGAGGTCCGCGACGGCCGCGGCGTGCTGCCCGGGTGAGCCCAGGGCTACCGAGAGTCTTGTCCGTGTGAAGTGTTTCCTCATGAGCAAGCGACCGCTTAGTATGCGATGGACCCCGGTCAGACAGAGCAGTCCCCTGGAGGCACCGCATGCAGGCATGGCAAGTGCACGAGAACGGCGAGCCGAGCGAGGTGATGCGGCTCGAGGAGGTGGAGCGCCCCACGCCCGGCGACGGCCAGGTGCTGCTGAAGGTGCGTGCCGCGAACATCAACTTCCCGGACGTGCTGATGTGCCGGGGCCACTACCAGGTACGCCCGCCGCTGCCGTTCACGCCGGGCGTGGAGATCTGCGGGGAGACCGAGGACGGGCGTCGGGTCATCGCCAACCCCGCCCTGCCGCACGGCGGTTTCGCCGAGTACGCCCTCGCGGACGCCGCCACCCTGCTGCCCGCGCCCGACTCGCTTGACGACGCCGAGACCGCCGCCCTGCACATCGGCTACCAGACCGGCTGGTTCGGTCTGCACCGTCGCGCTCACCTGGAAGCGGGCGAGACGCTGCTCGTCCACGCTGCCGCAGGAGGGGTCGGCAGCGCGGCCGTGCAGCTCGGCAAGGCGGCCGGGGCCACCGTGATCGGGGTCGTCGGCGGGGCCGACAAGGTGGCCGCGGCCCGGGACTCGGGCTGCGACGTCGTCATCGACCGCAAGAGCGAGGACGTCATCGCCGCCGTCAAGGAGGCCACGGGCGGCCGCGGCGCCGACGTCATCTACGACCCGGTCGGCGGCGAGGCCTACGCCCAGTCGACCAAGGTCGTCGCCTTCGAGGGCCGGATCGTGGTCGTCGGCTTCGCCAGCGGGGTCATCCCCAGCCCGGGGCTCAACCACGCCCTGGTGAAGAACTACTCGATCCTCGGACTGCACTGGGGCCTGTACGGCACCAAGAACCCGAAGCTGATCGCGCACTGCCACGAGCAGCTCACCGAGCTGGCCGCCCGGGGGGCCATCAAGCCGCTGGTCAGCGAGCGCGTGCCGCTGGCCGGGGCCGCGGCCGCCGTGCAGCGTGTCGCCGACGGCGTGACCACCGGCCGGGTGGCCGTCCTGCCGTCCCTGGAGAACGGAGCCGCCGCATGACCGACGCAGCCGAACTGCGCAGCCGCACACAGGAGTTGCTGGCCGCCCACCCACCGGCGACCACCGACCGCCTGGACTTCCTGGGGGCCCGCTTCGACGCGGGTCTGGCCTGGGTGCACTACCCGGAGGGCCTCGGCGGCCTCGGCGTACCCCGCTCCCTCCAGGCCGTCGTGGACGCCGAGCTGGAGGCCGCCGGCGCCCCCGACAACGACTCGCGCCGCAACGGCATCGGGCTCGGCATGGCCGCCCCGACGATCCTCAAGTACGGCACCGAGGAGCAGAAGCAGCGCTATCTGCGGCCCCTGTGGATCGGCGAGGAGGTGTGGTGCCAGCTGTTCAGCGAGCCCGGCGCCGGCTCCGACCTCGCAGCCCTCGGCACCCGGGCCGTACGGGAGGGCGACGAGTGGGTCGTCAACGGGCAGAAGGTGTGGACGTCCGGCGCGCACAACGCCCGCTGGGCCATCCTCATCGCCCGCACCGACCCGAACGTGCCCAAGCACGCGGGCATCACGTACTTCATCTGCGACATGACCGACCCGGGTGTCGACGTCCGTCCGCTGCGTCAGATCACCGGTGAGGCCGAGTTCAACGAGGTGTTCCTCACCGACGTCCGCATCCCCGACTCCCGCCGCCTCGGCGAGATCGGCGACGGCTGGCGGGTCGCGCAGACCACGCTGAACAACGAGCGTGTCGCGATCGGCGGTATGCGGCTGCCCCGCGAGGGCGGCATGATCGCGCCGGTCGCGAAGACCTGGCGCGAGCGCCCCGAACTGCGCACCCACGACCTGCACCAGCGGCTGCTGAAGCTGTGGGTGGAGTCCGAGGTCGCCCGGCTCACCGCCGAACGCCTGCGCCAGCAGCTCGTCGCCGGGCAGCCCGGCCCCGAGGGTGCCGGCATGAAGCTCGCCTTCGCCCGTCTCAACCAGGAGATCAGCGGCCTGGAGGTCGAACTCCTCGGCGAGGAGGGCCTGTTGTACGACGACTGGACCATGCGCCGCCCCGAACTGGTGGACTTCACCGGCCGCGAGGCCGGCTACCGCTACCTCCGCGCCAAGGGCAACAGCATCGAGGGCGGGACCAGCGAGGTCCTGCTGAACATCGTCGCCGAACGCGTCCTGGGCCTCCCGTCCGAGCCGCGCACCGACAAGGACGTCGCATGGAAGGACCTCGCCCGATGAGCGCACAGCCCGATCTTCTCTACTCCGAGGAGGAAGAGGCGCTGCGGTCCGCCGTACGGGACCTCCTCGCCGACCACTGCGACGCCCCCGGCGTCATCGCGCGCACCGAGTCCGACGCCCCGCACGACCTCGCCGCCTGGAAGGCCCTCGCCGACGGCATGGGCCTGGCGGGCCTGCTGGTGCCCGAGGCGCAGGGCGGCCAGGGCGCCACGCACCGCGAAGTCGCCGTCGTACTGGAGGAGCTGGGACGCGCGGTCGCCCCCGTGCCCTACCTCTCCAGCGCCGTCGTCGCCACCGAGGCCCTGCTGGAGTGCGGGGACGAGGAGTTGCTCGGGCGGCTGGCCTCCGGGCGGGCCATCGGCGTGCTCGCGGTGGCGCTGCACCGCGCCCCCGGCACGGCCTTTCCCGCCGTACGACTGGAGAACGGCACCCTGCACGGGGAGCTGACCGGCATCGCGGACGCGGCTGCCGCGGACGTGCTGCTCGTACCGGCCGAGGACGGCGGGCTGTACGCGGTGGACGCCTCCGAGGCCACCATCACCCCTCAGGTGTCCCTCGACCTCACCCGGCCGCTCGCAAGCGTCACCCTGAACGGGGCGCGGGCGCGCAGGCTCGGTGACGCCGAACCCGCCGTACGACGTGCCCTGCGGGCCGCGGCCGGGCTGCTCGCCTCCGAGCAGTTCGGGCTCGCCGACTGGGCTTTGACGGAGACCGTGCGCTATCTGAAGGAGCGCAAGCAGTTCAACCGGCCAGTCGGCGGCTTCCAGGCGCTCAAGCACCGCCTCGCCCAGCTGTGGCTGGAGGTCGTCAACCTCCGCGCGGCCGCCCGCAACGCGGCAGACGCGCTCGCCACAGGAGAGGATGTCGAGGTGGCGGTGGCCGTGGCGCAGGCCTACGCGGCGCCGGTCGCGGTGCACGCCGCCGAGGAGGCGCTTCAGCTGCACGCCGGCATCGGCATGACCTGGGAGCACCCCATCCACCTCAACCTCAAGCGGGCCAAGGCCGACTCGATCGCGTACGGCACGGCCGGCGCCCACCGGTCCGCCGTGGCCGAACTGGTCGACCTCCAGGCACCCTGACGCCCCCTGACGGTCACCCGGTGAAGCCCGCCCCACCTGGGGCGGGCTTTTCCATGCCGCCGTGCGGCAGGAGTGAACGGACAACGGCAGTCCGGCCAACTCCTGGCATGTGCAGGTCCATTGGGGCTTTTTCCGTCCGATACTCCCTGTGGTTCAGACCCGCCCCACAGGGAGGCAGAACATGGCCCTCGTCACCCGTCGCAGCGCCCTCACCGCGTTCGGCGCCACGCTCGCGGCAGTGCTCGCCCCGCCCGCCGGCAGCGCGTTCGCCGACGAACACAAGCACCCTGCCCCGTTGTGGCGCGCCCACGCCCACAACGACTACGAGCATCCGCGCCCCCTCTTCGACGCCCTCGACCACCGCTTCGGCAGCGTCGAGGCCGACATCTTCCTCGTCGGCGACCAGCTCCTCGTCGGCCACACCGCGGACGAGCTCGACCCGAAGCGGACCCTGGAGTCCCTCTACCTCGACCCCCTGGCCGCGCTCGTGAAGGCCAACCACGGTTCCGTGTACCGCGGCTACCGCAGGCCGCTCCAGCTGCTCATCGACATCAAGACCGAGGGCTCGTCGACCTACCTCGAACTCGACCGCCATCTCCGCCGCTACAAGCACCTGTTCACGACGTATGCCCACGGCCGTGTGGTCCCCGGCGCGGTCACCAACGTGATCTCCGGTGACCGTGCCGCCCGTGTCCCCATGGAGACCCAGACCGTACGGCGGGCCTTCTACGACGGCCGGCTCAGCGACCTCGGCACCTCGGCGCCCGCCTCCTTCATCCCGCTGATCAGCGACAACTGGCAGCTCAACTTCACCTGGCTCGGTGAGGGCACGTTCCCCGACGCCGAGCGGCAGAAGCTGCGCGGAATCATCGGCCAGGCGCACGCACGCGGGCAGACGGTGCGCTTCTGGAACACCCCCGACCTGGCCGGTCCCGCCCGGGACGCCCTGTGGGCCGAACTGTTCGACGCCGGTGTCGACTACTTCAACACCGACGACCTCGCCGGCCTCGAGGCGTTCCTGGACGCCCACCGGGTGGCGTAGACACCACACGTTCGGCGGACAGGTCAGCCGCACGGACGAACCCTCCGCTACGCCACACTTGCGGCCGAACGCCGCGAACCGGAAGTGGCGGCGCAGCGGAGGAGGTTGACAATGGCGATTTCCATCTCAGTGGTGGTGCTGCTGCTGGTCCTGGCGGTGATCTTCACCCGCAACGGCGGGCTGAAGATCTCCCACGCCCTGGTGTGCACACTGCTGGGCTTCTACCTGGCGGGCACGAACATCGCGCCCACCATTCACAGTGGCGTGACGGCGACGGCGGGCATCGTCAGCAGCCTCCGCCCCTGAGGTTCACGGGCCTGAGGCTGCTGACGCCGGTCATGACGCCGAGAAAACCCCGATGCCGTTCGGGACCGGCCGTTCCGCATCGCCGGACGGATGATTGCGTACGGAGACGGTGGCCTCCCCGGGCACGCGGGCGACCAGGGTCGTCGATCCGCCGCCGTCCAGGCTGAAGGCGTCGGTCGAGCCCAACGCCCGCATGGTGTCGGCCACTTCGGCGATCGTCAGGCCCTTGCGGTAGGCGGGCGCACCGTCCAGGGCGAACAGCAGCAGCCGCTTTCCGCCGCCCGCGATGCCGACGGCCGTGCGCACGGCCCCGGTCGCGTCGTCCAGGCCCGAGAGGGGCTGGCCGCCCTTCAGGACGGGATAGCCGCCGAGCGCGAAGCGGTACGCCTTGCGGGTGGTGGCGGAGACCAGCCGGTGCGTCACCGTCACCGGCTCGCCCTTGAAGAACTTCCGCAGCCGCTGCGCGCCCGCCTCCCGGCCGACGAGCACCGTGGTCCCCGCGGCGATGGCGCCCTTGCCGGGGGTGCCGGACATGGCGACGACCCGGCCCCTGCGGACCGTCACCTCGTAGGTGTCCGTGCTGCAGGCGGCCGCCCGGTCGGTGTCCGTGCCGCAGGTGGCGCGGACCCGGGAGACGCTGCCCCAGTCGGAGGTGAAGGCGCCGACCGAGTTCTCCGGCAGCGCGTACTGGTTCAGCCCGCCGAGCGGCAGCCGTCCCGCCGGAGTGCGGACCGACCCGGCGAGGGTCAGACGGTCCAGCCGGGCCCTGCGGTCCACGCCCACGCCGAACACGTCCCGGGTGGTGGTCCCGGGCGGCAGGGCCGGCCCGAAGCGCTGGCCGTCCGGCACCGACGCCTTGAGCACATGGCCGTTCACGATCGCCGGACCGTCGGTCGAGCCCGTCACCTCGACGCCCGGGTGCTGGGACTCGGAGATGTTGAAGAAGTCGCCGTTGATGCCCGCGACGGCCCCTTGTGCGTCGGCCATCCTGGAGACGGCGGCACGTGCGGCCACGGCTCCCGGATACAGCAGACCGAGGCGTACGTGCTTGTTGCGCAGGTCCACGGTGAGCAGATGGGCGTGGGTCACGCCCTTCGCCCCCTGGACGTCGAACTGCTTGTAGGTGACCCCCGGCGCGAGCGCGGTGCCGCTCTCCACACCGCTGGCCGGTGCCGCCCCCACCAGGGCCGCACCGGCCAGCGCGCCGAATGCCGTGAGAAACGCCAGTGTCGATCTGACCGACGTCCGAACCGTTGCCTCGGATCTGCCTGCTGCGAAACGCTTCTGATGACGCGTCACAGTTCCCCCTGAGGGATCGTCAACTGTCTCGGGTCTCAGGGGAAGTGCACCAGATCGTGGTGGTCCGCGGGACGGCTATGCGCCGACTACGCGAGAACGAGTGAGAAAACGCACCCCCTCGGGTGCCTCCAGCGAGAAACCGCTGCCGCGGCCTGCTACGACGTCCACGATCAGCCGGGTGTGGCTCCAGGCCTCGTACTGGCTGCGCGACATCCAGAACGTCACCTGCTCCGGCACCCCGTCGACCTGCAGCTCCGCGAGCAGCACATCCGAGCCGCCGGTGCGGAACTCGCCCGCCGGGTAGCACATGGGCGCGCTGCCGTCGCAGCAGCCTCCGGACTGGTGGAACATCAACGGACCGTGCGTGGCACGCAGCCGGCGCAGCAGGTCGGCGGCGGCGGGGGTGAGTTCGACGCGCGGGGTCTCCTCATGCATGCGTTCAGGGCAGCACGGCGGAGGTTGCGAGAGGGTTGCACGCGGCCCTCACTTGGGGCGGCGATCCGGCACGAACACACTGAGCCGGTAGGTGGTCGGCTGCCTCAGCCGTCCGCAGAGCATGTCCAGGCGTACTGTCGACCAGTCGATCCGCCGGTCCGTGGCCTGCAGATGCCGGAGATGCGTCCGCCATTCGGACTCGTCGTGGGTCTCGAAGACGGCTTTCCAGTGGCCGGCCTCGAGGGCGAGACGTTCGGCGGCGCGCCGCTGTTCTTCCCGTTGCCGGTGTTTTCGCTTTCGCTGCCCTGGCATCGGACCAGCATCGTCGGCGCCCCTCACCGCAGCAAGACGATTACGGCTGCCCAGGCGCCGCATGGCGGCGCAGTGACACCACCTGTTCCGGTGCCCAGCGCTGTTCGACGACGTCCAGCACGGGGTGCAGCCCCGGCGACCGGGCCTCCCCGACGGCCCGCGCCATCAGCGCGGCGCCCAGCCCGTGTCCGCGTGCGGCCGGTGGGACGAACAACCGGCCGACCACGGCGGTGACATCGACGCCGACCCCCTTGCGGGTGGGCCCACACCGCGGCCGCCGCCTCCCCCTCGGTGGCCCGGGACAGGCTGAGATGGCCGACCACGGAGCCGTCGAGCTCGGCCAACCAGGACGTCGGCTGAGAGCGTGTGGTCAGCAAGTCGGCCGGGTGGTCGGGCCAGTTGACGGAGAGCCGCTGTGCCGGTGCACGGCGGCCAACACCTCGACGCAGGCGGCGAGGTCAGCGTCCGTTCGCGGCCGGACGAGATGGGACGGGTCGGTGGTCCTCATGATCAGCCGGTATCAGGTATGGGCTCGGGCCGGCTGCGGCGTCAGCCGTTCGTGGCCCGTGCGGTCGTAGTACCGCGTCATCGCGAAGCCGAAGAGCAGGCCAAGGGCCGCGCCGATCGCGATCATGATCCAGGAGCGGGTGAGGCCGGCGTCCCCGCGGGCCTCGAAGTACAGGATGGCGCGGACCCCGTCGCTGAGCTGGCGCATGGGCTCGAAGTGGGACAGGAAGCGGTAGAAGCCGGGCACGGCCTGGAGGGGGACGGTCGCGCCCGAGGACGGCAGGCCCAGGACGATGAACACGAACATGGACACCAGCTGGCCGATGCCGCCGAATGCCGCGTTGATGGCCTGTACACCCAGGCCGACCGCGAGCGAGGCGCAGTAGGAGTAGATCCATAGCAGCGGGATGTGGCCGGCGTCCATGCCGAGGACGCTGATGGTCGCGAGCATGATCAGGGAGACGCTGATGACGGTGATGCCCGCGGTCATGACCATCTTCAGCAGCAGCGTCTGGGTGCGGTTGATCGGGACGGTGGGGCGGCGGGTGTGCCAGGGGCCGATCTCGTTGTCGGCGTAGCCCAGGGCGGTGTCGACGGCGTTGCTGATGACGTTGCCGCCGAGGAAGCCGGCCAGCACGAGCAGCAGCGTGTAGTAGAAGGCACTCAGCCCGAGGCCGCTGTGGCTGCCGATCGGGTGGCCGACCTGGGTGACGACGTTCACCGGGTCGGCCAGCAGCAGCTTGGTCGTGGAGTTGGCCCGCGTCCCCACGGCCGCGGTCAGTTGCTTGCCGATGGTCTGCGAGGCCTGGTGCGCCGCCGCCGTGGTGATCTGACTGGCGAGGGACGAACCCAGGCTGCCCTTGCCGGGGTTGGTGAGCACCGTCATCGTCGGCCGGGCGGTGGCTCCGGGCGTGGTCAGCGCGGTGATGGACGCGGTGAAGTCGGAGGGGATGACCAGGGCGCCGTAGACCCTGCCGGAGTCGAGGTCGTCCTGGGCCTGGGCGAGGCTGCGGATGCGCCACCGGGCCTTGTCGTTCGACTTGTCGGCGGTGATGGCCGCGGCGATCTGCGTGCCCGCGTTCTGCTGCTGCCCGGCCGGCGGTTTGCCGGTGTCGGCGTTGACCAGGGCGATGGGCAGATGGTGCAGATCGCGCTGCGGGTTGACGATGCCGCCCATGTAGAGCAGGGCCAGCAGGAAGGCGAGCAGTCCGGTCAGGACGGTGGGCATGAGCCACAGCTTGGGGCGGCCCAGCAGTGTGACGGCACGGGCCCGGGGGCTGGCGTCGGCCATGGTTCTCCGTAGGTTGTGGGGACGGGACGTCCACCTCACGGCTCCTGTACTGCAAGCAGAGCCTACGGAGGAGCGGGCGCGGGGGCGGCCAGGCCGCGCGCGACAGGCCGTGACGCACGGCGGCGTGACGGCTCGCAGGCAACCCACGGCCCCACCGGCCCCTCATACCTGTTGACCCATCAGTCGGACGACCCGCGAGGAGTGTCTGTTGGACGGCATCGAGTCCTCCGCCGCACCCACCGGCCCGGCCCAGGAGACGGGCGCCCCACGGCACGCGGTGTCCCGCCGCCGGTTCATGGTGTACTCCCTGGCGGCGTCGACGCTCACCATCGCCGCCCCGCTCGCCTGCGACACCTCCCCGGCGCAGGGCTCCGAGCCCACGCGAGGCCCCTCCGACGTCCTGGTGACCGGTGCCGACGCCGAGATGCTCGTCCTGGAGGTCACCCACGCCAACAGGATCGTCGTACGGCTGCCGCGGGTCGAGGTCGGCCAGGGCATCACGACCGCCGTCGCCATGATGATCGCCGAGGAGCTGGACGCCCGCCTCGCCGACGTCGACATCCCCCTGGCGGACGCCCGGACCAAGGGCAATCAGTACACCGGCGGCTCGAACTCGGTCGTCTCCCTGTACGGCCCGGCCCGCCGGCTCGCGGCCACCGCACGGGCCAGGCTGGTCACCGCCGCCGCCAGACGCTGGCATCTGCCCGCCTGGAGCCTGCGCACCGGGAACACGACGGTGATCGCCCCGGACGGCCGCACCGCCACCTTCGGCTCACTGAGCGCGAGCGCCGCCCGGATCCGCCGTACGGCCGTTTCCGCCGAGCCCAAACCGGCCTCCCGGCACAAGCTGATCGGCCGGCCCACGACCCGTGTCGACGCCCGGGACATCGTCACCGGCAAGGCGCAGTACACCGGGGACCTGTCCGTGGCAGGGGCGAAGCCGAGCGTGGTGGCCAGGCCGCCGACGCTCGGCGGGAGGCTCGTCTCGGTCGACGACCGGGCGGCCCGCGCCCTGCCCGGTGTGCACGCCGTCGTCAAGGTCCCCGGCGGGGTCGCCGTGGTCGCCGAGTCCTTCCACCACGCCTTCCAGGCCCGCGACGCCCTGAAGATCAAGTGGGCGCCGGGCCCGCTGGCCTCGCTGTCCGACGCGCAGATCCGCTCCCGGTTGAAGGCTGCGGTACCGCACCTGGGGTCTCCGCCGCGTGGATCGACGCAGGTCGAGGCCGAGTTCGAGTTCGCCTTCGTCAGCCACGCCCCGATGGAGGTGCTGACCGCGATCGCCGACGTACGCGCCCACAAGGCCGAGATCTGGTTCTCCTCGCAGACGCCCACGGACGCCCGGGACAGCATCGCCTCGGCGACCGGACTGCCGGCGTCCGCGGTGACCGTGCATGTGCTGCGCGGCGGCGGCTCGTTCGGACGGCGGCTGAACTTCGACGCGGCCATCGAGGCGGCGCTGATCTCGAAGGCGGCCAAGCGGCCGGTCAAGCTGATGTGGAGCCGTAACGACGACACCCGTCACGGCCGGATGCGCCCCGCCACCCACCACCGCTTCCGCGCCAGCCACGCCGACGGCAGGGTGGTCGCCTTCAGCCATGCGATGGCCGGGGTGGGCGAGTCGTCCGGCAACAAGGGAACCGCGAGCCAGGCGGCCTTCGTACGGCCGGGGCGCGTGCGGACGGCGGGGCCGCGGCCCAGCGACTCCGGGCTGTACAACTTCGGGCGCATCTCCAGAGATGCAGGCGGTATCGAACTGGCGATGCCGCTGGGCGCCTGGCGGTCGGTGGACTCCGGGATGGTGCGCGCCGCCGAGGAGATCGTCGTCGACGAGGTCGCCAGGAGTCTCGGCAAGGATCCCGTCGCCTTCCGCCGCTCGACACTGCGCAGCAAGGCCGTCAAAGCGGTCCTCGACAAGGTGGCCGCCGCCGGGAGCTGGGGGCGGGCCATGCCGGACGGGCACGCGCAGGGCGTCGCGGTCCACGAGGAGTACGGCTCCTGCGTGGCCTGTCTCGCCGAGATCGACGCCACCGATCCGAAGCACCCCCGGGTGACCAAGGTGGTGATGGCGGCCGACGTGGGCACCGCCGTCAATCCGCGTGGCCTCGAGGCCCAGCTCATGGGCACCGCCGTCGACGGGATCTCCACCGTGCTGCAGGCCGGCCTGCACATCGACCGCGGCGCCGTGCGGGAGGGCAGCTTCGCCGACTTCCAGTGGGCCCGCCAACGCCATGCCTCACTGCACTTCGAGGCACACATCATGCCGTCCACGGGGGAGCCCGGCGGCGCGGGCGAACTCGGGGTCCCGGCCGCCTCCGGAGCCGTCGCCAACGCCTACGCCCGCGCCACCGGCACCAAGCCCCGCCGCTTCCCGCTCAACTTCTGACCGCCGCCGGACCAGCCTCCGAGAAGGTATCGATGCCCTCCTACTCCTTCACCCTCAACGGCAAGCCGGTCACCGTCGAGGCCCCCGCCGACATGCCGCTGCTGTGGGTGCTGCGCGACCTGCTGCACGTCACCGGCCCCAAGTACGGCTGCGGCGTCGGCGTCTGCCGCGCCTGCACCAGCCATCTCGACGGGGAGGAAATCCAGCCCTGCGTCGTGAAGGTCAAGGACTGCGCGGACCGCAGGGTCACCACCATCGAGGGCCTGGCCGACGGCGAGACGCTGCACCCCGTGCAGCAGGCCTGGATCGACTGCGACGTCTCGCAGTGCGGCTTCTGCCAGCCCGGCCAGATCATGGCCGCCGCGGCCCTGCTGAAGAAGACGCCCGAGCCGACCGACGCCGACATCGACGGCATCGAGAACGTCTGCCGCTGCGGCACCTACTCCCGCATCCGAGAAGCCATCAAAAAGGCGGCGGCCGACCTGCATTCCTGACGATTCTTCGGTCTGCAGGACGACACGCGGGGTGAGTGGCCCGGCTCACATGGCCAGAAGGGCATGGCACCGACACCATGGGGGACGTCATCCGCAGGCTGAAGGGAGCGGCGATGTTCCGCAAGGTGCTGGTAGCCAACCGTGGTGAGATCGCGATCAGGGCGTTCCGCGCAGGCTACGAGCTGGGCGCAAGGACCGTCGCCGTCTTCCCGCACGAGGACCGAAATTCACTGCACCGGCTCAAGGCCGACGAAGCGTACGAGATCGGCCAGCCGGGCCACCCCGTCCGCGCGTACCTCTCCGTCGAGGAGATCGTCCGTGCGGCGCGCCAGGCGGGCGCCGACGCCGTCTACCCCGGCTACGGATTCCTGTCCGAGAACCCCGAGCTGGCCAAGGCCTGCGAGGAAGCGGGCATCACCTTCGTCGGGCCGAGCGCGCAGACCCTGGAGCTGACCGGCAACAAGGCCCGCGCCGTGGCCGCCGCCCGCGCGGCCGGTGTCCCGGTGCTCGGCTCCTCCCAGCCCTCCACCGATGTCGACGAACTCGTCCGTGCGGCCGACGAGATCGGCTTCCCGGTGTTCGTGAAGGCCGTCGCGGGCGGCGGCGGGCGCGGTATGCGCCGCGTCGAGAACCCGGCGCAGCTGCGCGAGTCCATCGAGGCGGCGTCCCGTGAGGCGGCCTCCGCGTTCGGCGACTCCACGGTCTTCCTGGAGAAGGCCGTGGTCGACCCCCGTCACATCGAGGTGCAGATCCTCGCCGACGGCGAGGGCAACGTCATCCACCTCTACGAGCGCGACTGCTCGGTGCAGCGCCGCCACCAGAAGGTCATCGAGCTGGCCCCGGCGCCCAACCTCGACCCGGAGCTGCGCGACCGCATCTGCGCCGACGCGGTCCGCTTCGCCCGCGAGATCGGCTACCGCAACGCGGGCACCGTCGAGTTCCTGCTGGACCGCGACGGCAACCACGTCTTCATCGAGATGAACCCGCGCATCCAGGTCGAGCACACGGTCACCGAGGAGGTCACCGACGTCGACCTCGTCCAGTCGCAGCTGCGCATCGCCTCGGGCGAGACCCTCGCCGGCCTCGGGCTGTCCCAGGAGACGGTGAAGCTGCACGGCGCGGCCCTGCAGTGCCGTATCACCACCGAGGACCCGGCCAACGGCTTCCGCCCGGACACCGGCCGCATCAGCGCCTACCGCTCGCCCGGCGGCTCCGGCATCCGCCTGGACGGCGGAACCACCCACGCCGGTACGGAGATCAGCGCCCACTTCGACTCCATGCTGGTCAAGCTCACCTGCCGGGGCCGGGACTTCAGGGCCGCGATCGGGCGGGCCCGGCGCGCGGTCGCCGAGTTCCGCATCCGCGGTGTGGCCACCAACATCCCGTTCCTGCAGGCGGTGCTCGACGACCCGGACTTCCAGGCCGGGCGGGTGACGACCTCGTTCATCGAGCAGCGCCCGCACCTGCTCACCTCCCGCTCCTCCGCCGACCGCGGCACCAAGCTGCTCACGTACCTCGCCGACGTGACCGTGAACAAGCCGAACGGCGAGCGCCCCGAGCTGATCGAGCCCGTGAGCAAGCTGCCGGTGCTGCCCGCGGGTGAGCCGCCCGCCGGTTCGCGTCAGCGGCTGGTCGAGCTCGGCCCGGAGGGGTTCGCCCGCGCGCTGCGCGAGTCGCCGACCATCGGCGTCACCGACACCACCTTCCGCGACGCCCACCAGTCGCTGCTCGCCACCCGCGTCCGCACCAAGGACCTCCTGGCGGTCGCCCCGATGGTCGCCAGGACCCTGCCGCAGCTGCTGTCCCTGGAGTGCTGGGGCGGAGCGACGTACGACGTCGCACTTCGCTTCCTCGCCGAGGACCCCTGGGAGCGCCTGGCCGCTCTCCGGGAGGCCGTCCCCAACATCTGTCTGCAGATGCTGCTGCGCGGCCGCAACACCGTCGGCTACACCCCGTACCCGACCGAGGTGACCGACGCCTTCGTGCAGGAGGCCGCCGCCACCGGCATCGACATCTTCCGCATCTTCGACGCCCTCAACGACGTCGGCCAGATGCGCCCCGCCATCGACGCCGTTCGCGAGACGGGCACGGCGATCGCCGAGGTGGCCCTCTGCTACACCTCGGACCTGTCGGACCCGAACGAGCGCCTGTACACGCTGGATTACTACCTTCGCCTCGCGGAGCAGATCGTCGAGGCGGGCGCCCACGTCCTGGCCGTCAAGGACATGGCGGGCCTGCTGCGCGCCCCGGCCGCCGCCAAGCTGGTGTCCGCGCTGCGCCGCGAATTCGACCTCCCGGTCCACCTGCACACCCACGACACGGCGGGCGGCCAGCTCGGTACCTACCTGGCGGCGATCCAGGCGGGCGCGGACGCGGTGGACGGCGCGGTGGCGTCGATGGCGGGCACGACCTCCCAGCCCTCCCTCTCGGCGATCGTCGCCGCGACCGACCACTCCGACCGGCCGACCGGCCTCGACCTCCAGGCGGTCGGCGACCTGGAGCCGTACTGGGAGAGCGTCCGCAGGGTCTACGCCCCCTTCGAGGCGGGCCTCGCCTCCCCGACCGGCCGCGTCTACCACCATGAGATCCCCGGCGGCCAGCTCTCCAACCTGCGCACCCAGGCCGTCGCGCTCGGCCTCGGCGACCGCTTCGAGGAGATCGAGGATCTGTACGCCGCAGCCGACCGGATGCTGGGCCGCCTGGTCAAGGTCACCCCGTCCTCGAAGGTGGTCGGCGACCTCGCCCTGCACCTGGTGGGGGCCGGGGTGGACCCGGCCGATTTCGAGGCGACCCCGAACCGGTACGACATCCCGGACTCCGTCATCGGCTTCCTGCGCGGCGAGCTGGGCACCCCGCCCGGCGGCTGGCCGGAGCCCTTCCGCACCAAGGCACTCGAGGGCCGCGCCGAGCCCAGGCCCGTGCAGGAGCTGAGCGCGGAGGACCGCGAGGGCCTGGCCAAGGAGCCCCGCGCCACCCTCAACCGGCTGCTGTTCCCGGGGCCGACCCGAGACTTCGAGACCCACCGCCAGGCCTACGGCGACACCAGCGTGCTGGACAGCAAGGACTTCTTCTACGGGCTGCGCCCGGGCAAGGAGTACGCCGTCGACCTCGAGCCCGGTGTCCGGCTGCTGATCGAGCTGGAGGCGGTCGGCGAGGCCGACGAGCGCGGCATGCGGACCGTGATGTCCACGCTGAACGGCCAGCTCCGCCCGATCCAGGTGCGTGACAAGGCGGCCGCCTCCGACGTCCCGGTGACGGAGAAGGCCGACCGCACCAACCCGGGCCATGTCGCCGCCCCGTTCGCCGGCGTGGTCACCCTCGCGGTCGCCGAGGGCGACGAGGTGGACGCCGGTGCGACGGTGGCCACCATCGAGGCGATGAAGATGGAGGCCGCGATCACCGCCTCCAAGGCGGGCACCGTCGGCCGGCTGGCCATCAACAAGATCCAGCAGGTGGAGGGCGGCGACCTGCTCGTCGAGATCCGCTGAGCCGGATACCCGCGCGGTGGGGCCGGGGTCGACAGCGACGGCGTCGCCCCCAGCCCCGGTGCTGTCCGGTCAGGAGGCGGGTAAAGTCTCTGGGATGCCGAGAGTCAAGGTCAGCGTCGTCGTGCCCGTGTACAACACCGGGAAGTACGTCGACGAGTGCGCGCCGTCGCTGCTGGGGCAGTCCCTGCCCGCCGACGAGTACGAGGTCATCTACGTCGACGACGGTTCGACGGACGACACCCTGGCCCGCCTGGAGAAGATCGCGGCAAAGCACCCGAACGTGCAGGTGCACACCCGCCCCAACTCGGGCTGGCCGGGTGCACCGCGCAACCTGGGCATGAGCCACGCCCGGGGCGAGTACATCCAGTTCGTCGACCACGACGACACCCTCGGCCCCGAGGCGCTGGAGCGGCTCTACGAGTTCGCCAAGCGCAACGACGCCGACGTGGTGCTCGGCAAGATGTCCACCACCATGGTCCGGCCCCGACGGCTGTTCCGGCACACGGTGGACGCCTGCACCATCGAGAACGACGAGCTCATGCAGAGCATGTCGCCGCACAAGATGTTCCGGCGCGCCTTCGTCGAGGAGCACGGCCTGCGCTTTCCGGAGGGCCCCTGGATCCTGGAGGACCTGCTCTTCGTCAGCGCCGCCTACCTCAAGGCGGAGCGGATCTCGATCCTCGCCGACTACCCCTGCTACTACTGGATGAAGCGGGACGACGGCGGCAACAACACCCAGCACCGGTTCAGCCCCCGGCACGGCTTCTGGGCCAATTGCCGCACCATCGTCCGTCAGATCAAGGACGGCACCGAGGCCTCCGACGACATCGACGCTCTGCAGAACCGGCTCCTGCACCGCCTCTACCACGTCGAGATTCTCTCCCGCACCCGCGAGCCCGAGATCCTCCGCGAGGACCCGGCCGAGCAGCGGCAGCGCTTCGAGGCGGCCCGCGAACTGGCGCTGACGGAGTTCCCGGCGGCCGTACGCGAAGGCCTGCCCACCGTGTCCCGGCTACGTGCCGAACTCCTCGAGCGCGGCGACTTCGACGGCGCGTCGGCTCTGGCCGAGCGGGTCCGCGAGGTGAAGGCCCGCAGCGAGGTCGGCGCACTGCGCTGGGAGGGCGGCCGGCTGGTTGCCGACGTCACCCTCGACCTGCTGCGCGGGGACGGCGAGCCCCTGGCCCTCGTCGAGCGGGACGGCAAGCGATGGCTGGACCCCGAGCTGCTGGCCGGCGTGCCCGGCACGGAGGAGGGCTGGGAGGTCCGCGACCCGTTCCGGCTGGCGTACGCGGAACTGGTGGTCAAGGACCGTGACCGCGACGACTGGTGGTACCCCGAGGGTGACCTGGAGGTGCGCCTGGAGCCGCTCGGCGAGGGCCGCTCGCGGCTGGTCGCCTCCGGACGGCTGCTCCTCGACCCCGAGCGCCTGGCGGGCGGCCGTCCGTTGGAGCGCGGGGTGCACGACGTGTGGGCATACGTCCAGCTCCTCGGCATCGACCGGATGGTCCGCGTGACCGGCGACGGCACCCCGGGCGCCCCGGCCACGGGCCCGGCACTGACCGGCGGCCGCCTCGCGCTCCCGTACTGGACGGCCGCCGGCCAGCTCGCTCTCGACGTGGACCAGCGGCAGCGCAGGCTGGGCCCCGACACGGCCGGCGCCGCCGCGGCGAACACGGCACGCGGCGGACGCTCGCTCCCGCTGCCGTACGTGGCGGCGGGGGCAGGCGGAGCCCCGGCCCGCATCAAGGTCACGGTCTCCTCCCTGACCCTGGACGCCGAGCTGATCCCCGCCCCCGACGGCACAACGGCCGAGCTGCGCCTGCCCGCCCGTCTCGCCCTCCCGGCCGGCCGCCACCCGGTCACCCTCCCGAAGACGGACACCCCGCTCGCTCACGCCGTGGTCCGCGACGGCGCCCTGCTCCGCCTGGAGGGCCCGGCGTACGAGCCCGGCACCGGCCGTCGACTCCTCGACTCGGTCGCGGACAACGGTCAGATACGGCGGGTACGGCGACGGTTGGGCCGCTGAGTCTCCGGCTCTACCGGGTGCCCGACTGGACGAGCCTGAAGAAGAGCCGCGCCCCGGCTCGCTGGGCGGATTGACGCAGGCGGACGGCGGCGAATCGAACCGGAGCCGACTCCGGGCGCCGCCCAGGGGCGGGAACAGGCTTCGACGTTGGTGCGGTTGACGCCCGCCAGCGTGCCGGGATCGGCCCCGCCGTCCAGGCCGTTCGCGAAGTACCGCCCGACCGCGGTCGGGGCCAAGGGTCGGTCGCTGCCGAAGAGGACGTGGCCGGGGCGGGTGGAGGCCGGCAGGGTGGGCAGGGCGGTGCCGAAGCAGGGCCGCGCAGGTCGTCCAGGATGTCCAGCGGGCTGCGTCCGGTCTCGCCAGCGATCGCGACGGCCGTCCGGTGCGAGGCGTACGGCGCGAAGCCGCACGGGTGGCGCCGGACGATGCCGCTGCGGACCAGGAGGTAGGCGGCGCGGGTCGAGTCCAGCAGGAAGTCCGCGGCGAATGGCTGGACGTTCTCCTGGCCGCCCGTGCCGAGATACGCGCCCTGGTTGTCGGCGAGCAGGGTGACCCCGTCGGCGCCCAGTTCGTCCAGCGCCCGCCAGGCCTCTGCCGCTGAGGCCGCGGCGTCCGGCATGGGCAGGGTCGCGAAGTACCCGAAGCGCCCGGGGTGCTCGGCGGCGAGTGCGGCGGAGAAGGCGTCAATCCCTGGGATCGCCGATGTCGACCGCCCGCCTCCGAGAGCCTTGACCCGGGGTCTGTGCTCCACGATGCTGTGTTGCGACACATGAGATGTGTGCCGTATTGAGCAACATCTGACTCAGTCTCGTACCAGCCGAGGAGTGGCCATGACGCACCAGGTCCGTGGAGTCGTCGCGCGGGGCAAGGGCGCCCCCGTCAGCCTGGAGACGATCATCGTGCCCGACCCCGGACCGGGCGAGGCGCTGGTGAAGGTCGAGGCCTGCGGGGTCTGTCACACCGATCTGCACTACCGCGAGGGCGGCATCAACGACGACTTCCCCTTCCTGCTGGGCCACGAGGCCGCGGGCGTGGTGGAGTCGGTGGGGGAGGGCGTCACCGATGTCGCCCCCGGTGACTTCGTGATCCTCAACTGGCGTGCCGTGTGCGGGCAGTGCCGGGCCTGTCTGCGCGGGCGCCCCTGGTACTGCTTCAACACCCACAACGCCAAGCAGAAGATGACCCTGGAGGACGGCACCGAGCTGTCCCCGGCGCTGGGCATCGGCGCCTTCGCGGAGAAGACGCTGGTCGCGGCGGGGCAGTGCACCAAGGTCGACCGGTCCGCCTCTGCGGCGGCCGCCGGCCTGCTCGGCTGCGGTGTGATGGCGGGCATCGGCGCCGCGATCAACACCGGCAACGTCGGCCGCGGCGACAGCGTGGCGGTCATCGGCTGCGGTGGCGTCGGCGACGCCGCGATCGTCGGGTCGAACCTGGCCGGCGCCGCGAAGATCATCGCGGTGGACCTGGACGACCGGAAGCTGGAGACCGCCCGCAAGCTCGGCGCGACCCACACCGTCAACTCCAAGGAGTCCGACCCCGTCGAGGCGATCCGCGAGCTGACCGGCGGCAACGGCGCCGACGTCGTCATCGAGGCGGTCGGCCGCCCGGAGACGTACAAGCAGGCCTTCTACGCCCGCGACCTCGCCGGCACGGTCGTGCTGGTCGGAGTGCCGACCCCGGAGATGAAACTGGAGCTGCCGCTCCTGGACGTCTTCGGACGCGGCGGATCGCTGAAGTCGTCCTGGTACGGCGACTGCCTGCCCTCCCGCGACTTCCCGATGCTCATCGACCTCTATCTGCAGGGCCGTCTGAACCTGGACGCCTTCGTCACCGAGACCATCGCCCTGGACGAGGTCGAGAAGGCCTTCGAGCGGATGCACGGCGGCGACGTCCTGCGCTCGGTGGTGGTGTTCTGATGGCCGCCCGCATCGAACACCTCGTCACCTCGGGCACGTTCTCGCTGGACGGCGGCACCTGGGACGTCGACAACAACGTGTGGATCGTCGGCGACGACCACGAGGTGATCGTGATCGACGCGGCCCACGACGCCGACGCCATCGCCGAGGCCGTCGGCGGCCGGACCCTGCGGGCGATCGTGTGCACCCACGCCCACAACGACCACATCGACGCCGCGCCCGACCTCGCGGCGCGCACCGGCGGCCCCGTCCTCCTCCAGCCCGAGGATCTGCCGCTGTGGAAGCAGACGCACCCGGAGAGGACGCCGGACGCGGAGCTGGCCGACGGCCAGGTCCTGACGGTGGCGGGCGTCGACCTGACCGTGCTGCACACACCCGGCCACGCCCCCGGCGCGGTCTGCCTGTACGCGCCGGCGCTCGGCGCGCTCTTCAGCGGTGACACGCTCTTCGCGGGCGGACCGGGGGCCACGGGAAGGTCGTACAGCCACTTCCCGACCATCATCGAGTCCATCCGGGAACGGCTGCTGTCCCTGCCCGGCGGCACCGTCGTGCACACCGGTCACGGGGACACGACCACCATCGGTGCGGAGGCCCCGCATCTGCAGGACTGGATCGCACGCGGTCACTGACCTGCTGACCTGCTCGAAGGCACTGATTCCGGTGTCGACCCCTGCCCATGAAGAGTTGCTCAATGTGCTCTCTGTTGCATGGAATGCAACATCAGGCAGGGGTCATCGGGGCCCCTGAACTCCTTGACAAGGGTTCAGGGCGACCTCAGACTGATGTTGCGCTTACCGCAATCCGTTTCGTTATACGCACCGAGGTGTCATGATGATTCCCGTGTGCCGTCTCGCGGATCTCCCGCGAGGTGAGGCCTTCCGGCTCGACATCGATCCGCCGGTCTCGGTGTTCCATACCGATGACGGCGAGGTCTTCGCCATCGACGACACCTGCACCCACCAGGACGCCTCGCTCGCCGACGGCTGGCTGGAGGGCTGCGAGGTGGAATGCCCGCTGCACGCTTCCAAGTTCGACCTGCGCACCGGCGCCGTCGACGCCCCGCCGGCCAAGCTGCCGGTGCGGACGCACGAGGTGGTCGTCGAGGACGGCATGATCTACGTCCAGGTGTCGACCGACGCGCCCAACCTGCCGCCCTGCATCGCCTCCCGCCTCGCCGGAGGTCCCGCGTGAGAACGGTCGCCGTGGTCGGCGCCTCGCTGGCCGGCCTGTCGGCGGCGCGCTCACTGCGCAAGCAGGGCTACGACGGGCGGCTCGTCGTCATCGGCGACGAGACCCACCGCCCGTACGACAGGCCCCCGCTGTCCAAGGAGTTCCTGGCCGGCACGATCGGCGAGGCCGACCTCGTGCTGGAGACGGACGACGAGGACCTGCAGGCCGAGTGGCTGCTGGGCGCCCGCGCGAGCGGTCTCGACCGCGACCGCCGTGCCGTGCGGCTCGCCGGCGGCGGTGAGCTCCGCGCCGACGGCATCGTCATCGCGACCGGCGCCGCCGCACGCACCCTGCCGGGTGCGGAGGGCCTCTCCGGAGTGCACACCCTGCGCACCCTGGACGACGCCCGCGCCCTGCGGGACGAACTGGCCCGCGGCGGACGCCTCGTGGTGATCGGCGGCGGCTTCATCGGCGCCGAGGTCGCCTCCACGGCGTACGCCCTCGGGCTCGACGTGACGGTGATCGAAGCGGCTCCGACGCCGCTCGCAGGGCCGCTCGGCGAGACCATGGGCGCCATCGTCTCCGCGCTCCATGCGGATCACGGCGTACGGCTGTTGTGCGGGGTGGGCGTCAAGGGGCTCAGCGGTGAGCGGCAGGTGGATGCCGTCCTGCTGGAGGACGGCCGCAGCGTCCCCGCCGACATCGTGGTCGTCGGCGTGGGTGCACGCCCGTGCGTCGAGTGGCTGGAAGGCTCCGGCGTCACGCTCGACAACGGCGTGAAGTGCGGCGCGGACGGCCGCACCAGCCTCGCCGGCGTGGTCGCGGTCGGCGACTGCGCCAACTGGTACGACCCCCGCGCGGGCGCCCACCGCCGCGTGGAGCACTGGACCGGTGCGCGCGAGCGCCCCGACGCGGCCGTCGCCACCCTGCTGGCGGGCGGTGCGGTGGAGCCGGGTGTGCCCCGGCCGCCGTACTTCTGGTCCGACCAGTACGGAGTGAAGATCCAGTTCGCCGGTCATGCGGCCGGCGCCGACAGCGTGACGGTCGAGGAGGGCGCTGCGGACGACCGCAACGTCCTGGCCGTCTACCGGCGTGCCGGACAGCCGGTCGCCGTGCTCGGGATGAACCAGCCGCGGCTGTTCACCCGCTGGCGCAAGCAGCTTGGCGCTCCGCTGTGAGCACCGAGATGGGTTGTTGTTCGTCCGCGGCACCGTTGTGGCTTGTCGCTCCCCCACTCTCGGCTTCGCTCGAGCGGGGGGACCCCCATCGCGGCGGAGCCGCATATCGATACAGGCCCGCGCCCCTTCGGGGCGCCCCTACCACGACGTTCCCGAGGAGTGCACCGTGACCTCGACCAGCCTGCCGGACAGCCTGATCGCCACCCTTCCCGGCTCCTCCTACACGGATCCGGCGATCTTCGCCCAGGAGCAGGAGCGCATATTCGAGACCATGTGGTTCTGCGTCGCACGCTCCTCCGAGCTGGCCAAGCCCGGTGCCTTCCGCACCGTCGACGTGGGCCGCGAGAGCATCCTCGTCACCCGCGCCCGGGACAACTCGATCCGCGCCTACTTCAACGTGTGCCGCCACCGCGGCGCCAAGCTCTGCACCGAGGAGACCGGCGAGGTCAAGCGAGCCTTCCAGTGCCCGTACCACGCCTGGACCTACGGCCTGGACGGCAAGCTGGTCGCGGCCCCCAACCTCACCAAGATGCCCGACGTCGGCCGCACCGAGTACGGCCTGGTCAGCGTGGCCGTGCGGGAATGGCTCGGCTATGTCTGGGTGTGCCTGGCGGAGAACCCGCCCTCCTTCGACGAGGACGTCATCGGCGAGGTCGTCGCCCGACTCGGCGACGTGGAGTCGATCGAGCACTACGACATCGAGAACCTCTCCGTGGGCAAGCGGATCGTCTACGACGTGAAGGCGAACTGGAAGCTCATCATCGAGAACTTCATGGAGTGCTACCACTGCGCCACGATCCACCCCGAACTCACCGAGGTGCTCCCGGAGTTCGCCGACGGCTACGCCGCCCAGTACTACGTCGGGCACGGCGCCGAGTTCGGTGAGGAGGTGCAGGGCTTCACCGTCGACGGCTCCGAGGGCCTGGACCGCATTCCCGGGGTCGCCGAGGACCAGGACCGCCGCTACTACGCGATCACGGTCAAGCCGCAGGTCTTCATCAACCTTGTCCCCGACCATGTGATCTTCCACCGGATGTACCCGGTGGCCGTGGACCGCACGATCGTCGAGTGCGACTGGCTCTACCTCCCGCACGTCGTCGAGAGCGGCAAGGACGTCAGCCGGTCCGTGGAGCTCTTCGACCGCGTCAACCGCCAGGACTTCGACGCCTGCGAGCGCACACAGCCGGGCATGAGCTCCCGGATGTACGCCAAGGGCGGCGTGCTGGTGCCCAGCGAGCACCACATCGGAGCGTTCCACGACTGGGTGAACGAGCGCCTGGGCCTCTCCCAGGGGTGACTCAGCCCAGGTAGCCCATGCGGTGACTGATCTCCTCCGCACCCTTGATCAGCACGGGCGCGAGCTCGCGCATCCGCTCCTCCGTGAAGCGGTACGAGGGTCCGGAGGCGGTGACCGCCGCGATGACCTCTCCGTCCCGGTCCAGGACCGGGGCGGCCATGGCGTGCAGACCGATCTCCAGCTCCTCCATGGTCCAGGCGTAGCCGGCCTCCCGCGCTTCGGCGAGGTGCTTCTCCAGCTTGGCCTTCGAGGTGATGGTGTGCGGAGTCACCTTCTTCAGGCCCGCCTCGGCCAGCAGCGCGGCGCGCTCCTTGGCGGGCAGGTGCGCCAGCAGGATCTTGCCGCTCGACGTCGCGTGCAGCGGCGTCAGCTGGCCGACCCAGTTGTGCGCGGTGACCGCTCCGGGCCCGCGCACCTGGTACAGGTTGATCGCGTAGTGCTCCTGCAGCACCGCGATGTTCACCGTCTCACCGATCTCCTCGGCGAGCCGCTCGCAGACCGGGCGGCCCTGCTGGGTGATGTCGATGCGTCCCGTCACCGCGCCGGCCAGGCGTACGATGCCGAAGCCGAGCCGGTACTTGCCGCGCTCGCCCGCCTGCTCCACCAGACCGCGCGCCTCCAGGGCGCCGAGCAGGCGGAAGGCGGTGGACTTGTGAACATCGATCTCGGCGGCCACTTCACTGACGCCCGCCTCACCGCGCTGCGCGAGGATCTCCAGGACGCTGATGGCTCGGTCGACCGACTGCACTCCGCCGGCCTGCGAATTTGACGTTTCGGTGTGTTGGCTGTGGTTGCTCACTCCGAAACTATACGCGCAGTAAACAACACCGCTGCAAGTAACCGTGGCGAAATCAACAGCCCGTAAGTTGCGTGGCTCGCAACCTAGTGCGTATAGCGCTACTGGTACTAGCATGCCTCGCGTATCTACGGCGCGAGCGAGACGAGGCACCATGGCTCCCCAATACGACTTCGTCATCGTCGGCGGCGGTTCGGCCGGCAGTGCACTGGCGAACAGACTCTCGGCTGATCCGGCGAACAAGGTGCTGGTCCTGGAGGCAGGCCGCTCCGACTACCCCTGGGACGTCTTCATCCACATGCCCGCGGCACTGACGTACCCGATCGGCAGCCGCTTCTACGACTGGAAGTACGAGTCCGAGCCCGAGCCCCACATGGGCGGCCGGCGCATCTACCACGCGCGCGGCAAGGTGCTCGGCGGCTCCAGCAGCATCAACGGCATGATCTTCCAGCGCGGCAACCCCATGGACTACGAGCGCTGGGCGGCCGACCCCGGCATGGAGACCTGGGACTACGCGCACTGTCTGCCCTACTTCCGGCGGATGGAGAACTGCCTGGCCGCCGACCCGGACGACGAGTTCCGCGGCCACGACGGCCCCCTCGTCCTGGAGCGCGGCCCCGCCGACAACCCCCTCTTCGGCGCCTTCCTCAAGGCCACCCAGGAGGCGGGCTACGCCCCCACCGACGACGTCAACGGCTACCGGCAGGAGGGCTTCGCCAAGTTCGACCGCAACGTCCACCGCGGACGCCGTCTCTCGGCCTCGAAGGCGTACCTCAAGCCCGCCAGGAAGCGGCCCAACCTCACCGTCACCACCCGCGCCCTGGTCACCCGCGTCCTCTTCGAGGGCAAGAAAGCCGTCGGTGTCGAGTACCAGCGCGGCAAGGGCGCCCTGCAGCAGGTCCGGGCCAAGGAAGTCATCCTGTGCGGCGGCGCGATCAACTCCCCGCAGCTGCTGCAGCTGTCCGGCGTCGGCAACGCGGAGGAGCTGCGCGCACTCGGCATCGACGTCGTGCACCACCTGCCGGGCGTCGGCGAGAACATGCAGGACCACCTCGAGGTGTACATCCAGTACGCCTGCAAGCAGCCCGTCTCCATGCAGCCGTATCTGGCAAAGTGGCGGGCCCCCTTCATCGGCCTGCAGTGGCTGTTCCGCAAGGGCCCCGCGGCCACGAACCACTTCGAGGCGGGCGGCTTCTGCCGCAGCAACGAGGACGTGGACTACCCCAACCTGATGTTCCACTTCCTGCCGATCGCGGTCCGCTACGACGGCTCCGTGCCCGCCGGCGGCCACGGCTACCAGGTCCACGTCGGGCCCATGTACTCCGACGCCATCGGCTCGGTGAAGATCAAGAGCAAGGACCCGCGCGAACACCCGGCGCTGCGCTTCAACTACCTCTCCACCGAGCAGGACCGCCGCGAGTGGGTCGAGGCGATCCGCGTCGCCCGCAAGCTCCTCAACCAGCCCGCGCTCGCGCCGTTCAACGGCGGCGAGATCTCGCCCGGCCCGTCCGTGGAGACGGACCAGGAGATCCTCGACTGGGTCGCCAAGGACGGCGAGACCGCCCTGCACCCGTCCTGCACCTGCAAGATGGGTACCGACGAGATGTCCGTCGTCGACCCCACCAGCATGCGGGTGCACGGCGTGGAGGGCCTGCGGGTCGTCGACGCGTCGGTGATGCCGTACGTCACCAACGGCAACATCTACGCGCCGGTGATGATGGTCGCCGAGAAGGCCGCCGACCTGATCCTCGGCAAGGAGCCCCTGGCGCCGTCGAAGGCCGCGTACTACCGGCACCGCGACGCCCAGAAGCAGGCCGGGTAGCACGCCTTGGACGCCACCGGGCTGAGGGCGCTGCTGGACAGCGTCCGCTACGAGGTGCTGCCCGCGAAGGCCACCGAGGACAAGGTCCTCGCCCATGTCCCGCGCGACGTCGTGGTCACCGTCACGGCGTCGCCGGTCAAGGGCCTGGAGCCGACCCTCGAGCTGACGGGGCGGCTCGCGGCGCACGGTTACCGCGTGGTGCCGCACGTGCCCGCGCGGCTGCTGCGGGACGACGCCCACCTGAAGGAGGTCGTCGACCGACTCCGCGAGGCGGGCGTGGACGACGTCTTCGTTCCCGCGGGCGACGCGGACCCTCCGGCCGGGTCCTACGACGGTGCCCTGCCGGTGCTGCGCCGCCTGAGCGAACTGGGCGGGCCGTTTGCCGACGTCGGCATCACCGGCTATCCCGAGAGCCACCCCCTCATCCACGACGACCTCACCATCCAGGCGATGTGGGACAAGCGCGCGCACGCCACGTACATCGTGAGCAACCTGTGCTTCGACCCGCGGGTGCTGGCGGAGTGGGTGGCGCGGATACGGCGGCGGGATGTCACGCTGCCCGTTCATCTTGGTGTCGCGGGGCCCGTGCAGCGGGCGAAGCTGCTCGCGATGGCCACGAAGATCGGAGTGGGGGAGTCGACGCGCTTCCTGACCAAGCACGCGTCGTGGTTCCTGCGGTTCGCGACGCCCGGGGGCTACTCACCCGAGAAGCTCCTGACCCGCACCGAGGAGGCCCTGCGCGGGCCTGCGTCCGGAGTGGCGGGACTGCACCTGTTCACCTTCAACCAGATCGCCGAGACGGAAGCCTGGCGCCGCGCGCTGCTGGACCGACTCGTAGGCTGAGGCGCCGTGGAGATACTGCCGCCGAGACCGGCCCGGGTGGCCTGCGCGGCGCCGTGGGTCGTGCCCGGGGCGGGCGCGGTCGTCTTCGGCGCCGGGAGCGCGGATGCGCTGTCGTGGAGCGCCGCCGGGGCGGTCCTCGCGCGCAGCGTGATGCTCACCGTCCGCGGCTACCGGATCGGCGTGCGCTGTGAGGCCGACCGGCTGGTGGTGCGGGGCCTGCTGCGGACCCGGGTGATACCGCGGCAGCGGATTCGGGCGGTCACGGCCTTTCCGGCGGTCCGCTGGCAGACGGCCGCGGGCCGCAGCCGGTGGACACCGGTGACGGCGTTCATGAGCAGTGCGGGCGAGCTCGCGTCGCTGCGGGAGGCGAAGGCAAAGTGCCTGGCACGACTGCGGCGCTGGGCCCGGCAGTCCGGAAGCGGGCGCGGTTGAGCCGTACACGATCGCCGTATACGACAGTGGGCGGGCTGGAGATCCAGCCCGCCCACTGTCGTGGTACCGCTCAGCGGAAGACCACCGTCCGGTTGCCGTCCACCATCACACGGCTCTCGCTGTGCCACTTCACGGCGTGCGCGAGCACCTGTGCCTCCACGTCCCGGCCGACCGTGACCAGCTCGCCGGGGTCCAGGGAGTGGTCCACGCGGACCACGTCCTGCTCGATGATCTGGCCCTCGTCCAGGTCCGAGGTGACGTAGTGCGCCGTCGCGCCGACGAGCTTCACTCCGCGGTCGTAGGCCTGGACGTACGGGCGTGCGCCCTTGAAGCTGGGCAGGAAGGAGTGGTGGATGTTGATCGCGCGGCCCTCCAGCTGCTTGCACAGGTCGTCGGAGAGGACCTGCATGTAGCGGGCGAGCACCACGAGGTCGATGTCCAGCTCGCGCACCAGCTCCAGCAGCCGCGCCTCCGCCTCCGGCTTGGTCTCCTTGGTCACCGGGACGTGGTGGAAGGGGATGCCGTAGGTCTCCGCCAGGCCCTCGAAGTCCCGGTGGTTGGAGACGATCGCGGGGATCTCGATGTTGAGGGCGCCGGTGCGGCGGCGGAAGAGCAGGTCGTTGAGGCAGTGGCCGAACTTGGACACCATGATCAGCGTCCGGGTCGGGGTCGAGGCGTCCCACAGCTTCCAGGAGATGCGGTAGGCCTCGGCGACGGGACCGAACCGGTAACGCAGAGTTTCCAGATCTGCGTTTGGATCGGAAACGTCGAAGTGCACCCTCATGAAGAAGCGGCCCTGGAGTCGATCATCGAACTGCTGGCTTTCCAGGATGTTGCCGGAGTTCCTGACGAGGAAGCCGCTCACGGCGTGGACCAGTCCCGCGCTGTCGGGACACGAGAGAGTGAGGACGAACTCACGGCCAGGTTGTGGGCGAGGGGACATGTGCGGCCTCCGTCGGTGCGTATTGCACAACAAGGTGAGCGATACGCAACATGGTCGGGCCGGTGGGCCCCTCGGTCAAGAGAGGAAGGGGCATTGGCCCCCTTGCGAAATCGTCATCCGTCAACCTCTTGACGTCTGTCTGGACATTCGTCAGGGTGTTCCACCACAAGCAATTGAATGCACGATGCGCAACGAATTTCGGCTGAAAGGCTTGGCGCGTGGCAGATCTGTATGTGGACGGAGAGTGGCGCGAGCCGGTGGCCGGCGGGCGCCGCGAAATCCGCTGCCCCGCCGACGGCACCCTCTCGGCGACGGTGGCGGAGGGGACGCGTGCCGACACGGAGGCCGCGATCGCCGCCGCCCGCCGGGCCTTCGACGAGGGCCCCTGGCCCCGCACCCCCGAGCGTGAGCGCGGCGCCCTGCTGCTGCGCACCGCCGACATCCTCGAGCGCGACGCCAAGGAGTTCGCCCGCGCCGAGTCGCTGGACACCGGCAAGCGGCTGGTGGAGAGCGAGTACGACATCGCCGACGTCGTCTCCTGCTTCCGCTTCTACGGCGGGATCGGCGGCACCGACGCCGGACGGGTGATCGACACCGGCCGCGAGGATGCCATCAGCCGCGTCGTCTACGAGCCGGTCGGGGTGTGCGGACTGATCACCCCCTGGAACTACCCGCTGCTGCAGGCCAGTTGGAAGGTCGCCCCGGCGTTGCTCGCCGGCAATACGATCGTCCTGAAGCCCAGCGAGCTCACCCCCTCCACCTCCGTCCTGCTGATGAAGGCACTGGAGGAGGCCGGACTCCCGGCCGGCGCCGCCAACCTCGTCCTGGGCACCGGCCCGGAGGTCGGCGCACCCCTGTCCGAGGACCCGCGCGTCGACATGGTCTCCTTCACCGGAGGCCTGGAGACCGGCAAGCGGATCATGGCCACCGCGGCCGCCACCGTGAAGAAGGTGGCGCTGGAGCTCGGCGGCAAGAACCCCAACGTCGTCTTCGCCGACGCCGACTTCGAGACGGCCGTGGACATGGCTCTCACGGCCGTCTTCCTGCACTCCGGGCAGGTCTGCTCGGCCGGCGCCCGGCTGATCGTCGAGGACTCGCTGCACGACCGCTTCGTCGACGAGGTGGTGCGGCGTGCGCGCCTGATCCGGCTGGGCGGGCCCTTCGACGCCGACGCCGAGACCGGAGCGCTGATCTCCGCGCAGCACCTGGCGAAGGTCGAGGCGTATGTCGCGGCAGGTCTGGAAGAGGGCGCCGTACTGCGCTGCGGCGGTCGGCGGCCCGACGACCCGACCCTGGCGAACGGCCACTACTACCCGCCGACCGTGCTCGACGAGTGCACCCAGGACATGCGGGTGGTGCACGAGGAGTCCTTCGGACCCGTGCTGACCATCGAACGCTTCACCGACGAGGACGATGCCGTACGCATCGCCAACGACACCGAGTACGGACTCGCCGGCGCCGTCTGGACCCAGGACGCCGGCAAGGCCCAGCGGGTCGCCCGGCGGCTGCGCCACGGCACGGTCTGGATCAACGACTACCACCCCTATGTGCCGCAAGCGGAATGGGGTGGCTTCGGGCACTCGGGCACGGGCCGGGAGCTGGGACCGACCGGCCTTGACGAGTACCGAGAGCCCAAGCACATCTGGCAGAACATCCAACCCCGGCCGCAGCGCTGGTTCCGCGGCTGAACGCCGAAATGAGGTCGATCGTGACCCCCACACAGACAGAGGTGCCGCAGCGGCGTGGCACCCCCCAGGACTCGGACGACACGCCCGTCATATCCGTGCGCAATCTGTGGAAGGTGTTCGGGCCGAAGGCCGACCGGGTGCCGGGCTCAGAGGAGCTGTGCGGTCTCTCCCGCCGCGAGCTGATGGACCGCACCGGCTGTACCGCCGCGGTCCGCGACGTGAACTTCGACGTCCGCAAGGGCGAGGTGTTCGTGGTCATGGGACTGTCCGGCTCCGGGAAGTCCACCCTCGTACGATGTCTGACCCGGCTGATCGAGCCCACCTCGGGCGAGGTCGTCTTCGAGGGCCAGGACATCCGCGGGGCGGACGCGGCCCGACTGCGCGACCTGCGCCGCCGCAAGTTCTCCATGGTCTTCCAGCACTTCGGGCTGCTGCCGCACCGCCGGGTCGTGGACAACGTGGCCTTCGGCCTGGAGATCCGCGGCATGAGCAGGGCCGAGCGCACCAAGCGCGCCCTGGAGGTCGTCGAGCTGGTCGGCCTGTCCGGCTACGAGAACTCCTACCCCGATCAGCTCTCCGGCGGTATGCAGCAGCGCGTGGGCCTCGCCCGGGCGCTCGCCGGAGACCCGGACGTGCTCTTCTTCGACGAGCCGTTCTCCGCGCTCGACCCGCTGATCCGCCGTGACATGCAGAACGAGGTCATCCGCCTGCACCACGAGGTCGGCAAGACCATGGTGTTCATCACCCACGACCTCTCCGAGGCGCTGAAGCTGGGCGACCGCATCCTGATCATGCGCGACGGCAAGATGGTCCAGTGCGGCACCGGCGACGAACTGGTCGGCGCCCCGGCCGACGACTACGTCCGCGAGTTCGTCAAGGACGTGCCGCGCGGCGACGTCCTCACCCTGCGCTGGATCATGCGCGCGCCGGAGGACGGCGACGAGCTTGACGGCCCCGAACTGGGCCCGGACGTCGTGGTGAAGGAGGCCACCAGGGCGGTGCTCGCGGCCGACAAGCCGATCAAGGTCGTCGAGGACGGCAAGCTGCTCGGCATCGTCGGCGACGAGGAGATCCTCGCGGTGGTCGCCGGGCAGGAAGGCGGCGCGTGATGACCGTCGCCATAGAAAAGCCCGAGAAAACGGAGGCTGTGGAACCGGTCGCGCCCGTCAAGGCGGCGCGAAGGATCAGCCGGACCATGGTGCTCGGCGCGATCCTCGTCGTCTGGCTGGTGCTCTTCGCCGTGCTGCGCGGCAAGCAGACGCTCTCGCTGGCGGCGGCCGACCTTACCGATCTGCACCGGTGGATCAACGACCTCAACGACTCGATCGGCGCCAACCGCAATTCCAACCCGCTCTTCCTGTACTTCTTCAACGAGATCCGGCTGGTCGTCGACAACCTGGCGACCTTCATCCAGCACCTGATCTCCCAGCCGTCCGGGGCCCGCCCGGTCCCGGAGATCGGCTGGCTCGGTGTCGTCGGCATCGCCGGCTATGTCTCCTGGGCGGTGGGCAACTGGCGGGTCGCGCTGCTGGCCGTGGCCGGGTTCACCTTCTTCGGGCTGCAGGGGCTGTGGCAGCAGAGCATGGACACCCTCTCCCTCACGCTCTCCGCGGTGTTCGTGGCGCTGCTGTTCGCGATCCCGCTCGGGGTGTGGGCGGGGCTGTCGGACCGGTTCAACCGGATCGTCGCGCCCTTCCTGGACTTCATGCAGACGATGCCGACCTTCGTCTACCTGGCACCGCTGACCCTGTTCTTCCTCATCGGCGGCGCCTCCGCCACCATCGCCACCGTGATCTACGCGGCCCCGCCGACGATCCGCATCACCGCGCACGCCATCCGCAACGTCTCCCAGACGACGGTCGAGGCGGCCGACTCCCTCGGCGCAACCCGCCGCCAGTCGCTGCTGAAGGTCCTGCTGCCGATGTCCAAGCGGACCGTGGTGATGGGCGTCAACCAGACCATCATGGCCGCCCTGGCCATGGTGACCATCGCGGCCCTGATCAACGCCCCCGGGCTCGGCCCGGTTGTCCTCCAGGCGCTGCAGTCGCTCGACGTCGGCACGGCCTTCAATGCGGGTCTCGCCATCGTCGTCATGGCGATCGTCCTGGACCGGGTGACCACCGCGGCCGCCGCACGCGAGGAGAACGCGCGAAACGCCAAGCACGACTTCGCGAAGTGGCGGCGGCCTCTGCTCGGAGCCGGCGCCGCGGTCACTGCGGTCCTGATCTATCTGTCGCACACCTACCTGTGGGCGGCCGAGTTCCCCGGTGACGGCACGGTCGGCAGCCATATCGCGAGCGCGGCGGACACTGCGACGAACTGGGCGCAGGACAGCCTCTCGGGCATCACCAA
Organism: Streptomyces sp. NPDC001604; assembly: GCF_042893475.1. Taxonomy (NCBI): domain Bacteria; kingdom Bacillati; phylum Actinomycetota; class Actinomycetes; order Kitasatosporales; family Streptomycetaceae; genus Streptomyces; species Streptomyces sp. NPDC001604. The sequence continues at coordinate 252,354 of NZ_JBIAUY010000012.1, forward strand.
CGCCATCCGTGACGTCATCACCAACGGTCTGCTCAACCCGTTCCAGACGCTGGTCACCGACTCCCCATGGTGGCTCGTCGCCGCGGTGCTGGTGGCGCTGGGCGTGGTGCTCGGCGGCTGGAAGTCCGGTCTCACCACGGCCGTGTGCGTGGGCCTGCTGGTCGGCACCGGTCTGTGGTCGGACGCCATGACCACGCTGGCCTCGACGCTCGTCGCGACGGTTCTGGTGATGGTGCTCGGCATCGTCTTCGGGGTGTGGATGGGGCGCAGCATGATGGCGGACCGGCTGATCCGGCCCACGCTGGACGCCGCCCAGGTCATGCCGCCCTTCGTCTACCTCGTGCCGTTCCTCGCGCTGTTCGGCCCCACGCGCTTCACGGCCATCGTCGCCGCGATCGTCTACGGGGCCCCGGTCGCCATGAAGATCATCGCGGACGGGATCCGGGCCGTGCCCGAGACCACCGTGGAGGCGGCCACCTCCGCCGGGTGCAACACCTGGCAGATCATCACCAAGGTTCAACTGCCGATGTCACGCAGTGCCCTGACGCTTGCGACCAACCAGGGCCTGATCTACGTGCTGTCGATGGTTGTTGTGGGCGGCCTGGTAGGGGCAGGCGCTCTCGGCTACGACGTCGTGGCCGGTTTCTCACAGGGGCAGCTGTACGGGAAGGGGCTTGCCGCGGGTGTGGCCATCGTCCTTCTCGGAGTCATGTTCGACCGGATCACTCAGGCCGCGGCGCGCCGCGCCAGCGCTTAAGGAGCACGACACCATGGCAAGACACTGGCGAGCCGGCGCGGCCGGCCTGGCCGTCCTCGGCCTCACCCTCACCGCGTGCGGCGGGGCGAAGGTCGGTGACAGCTCCTCTGCGGGCTCGGGAAGCTCGGGCAAGTGCGGCACCTTCAACCTGGCCGTCAACCCGTGGGTGGGCTACGAGGCGGACGCGGCGGTCGTCGCGTACGTCGCCCAGCACAACCTCGGCTGTACGGTCACCAAGAAGAACCTCAAGGAAGAGATCGCCTGGCAGGGCTTCGGCACCGGCGAGGTCGACGCCGTCCTGGAGAACTGGGGCCACCCCGACCTGGTGAAGAAGTACATAGACCAGCAGAAGACCGCCGTGGACGCCGGCCAGACCGGCAACAAAGGCATCATCGGCTGGTACGTGCCGCCGTGGCTGGCCAAGGCGCACCCCGACATCCTCGACTGGAAGAACCTCAACAAGTACGCCTCGAAGTTCAAGACGTCCGAGTCGGGCGGCAAGGGCCAGCTCCTGGACGGCGACCCGTCGTACGTCACCAACGACGAGGCGCTGGTCAAGAACCTGAAGCTGAACTTCAAGGTGGTGTACGCGGGCAGCGAGACGGCGCTCATCCAGGCCTTCCGTACCGCCGAGAAGAACAAGCAGTGGGTGATCGGCTACTTCTACGAGCCGCAGTGGTTCCTGTCCGAGGTCCCGCTGAAGAAGGTCAGCCTGCCCGCCTACAAGACGGGCTGCGACGCGGATGCGGCGAAGGTCGCCTGCGACTATCCCGTCTACAACCTCAACAAGATCGTCAGCGCGAAGTTCGCCAAGGCCGGCAGCCCCGCCTACAACCTGGTGAAGAACTTCAACTGGACGAACGACGACCAGAACGAGGTCGCCAAGTACATCGCCCAGGACAAGATGACGGACGACGCGGCGGCCAAGAAGTGGGTCGAGGCGAACAAGGACAAGGTGGACGCCTGGATCAAGTAGCCCGGCCCTGACAGCCGGACCGGGCGGACGGTCGAACATGCCCGGCGGGCGGCGTGCACAGATGTGCGCCGCCCGCCGGGCATCGCCATGTCCCGGCGGGTGTTCCAGCCCGTTTTCCGACGTCACGGACCCCTTGACACCCCCTCCCGCGACAGGCACGCTGAGTTGCGCAACCTGAATCACGTTGCGCAGAAAGCAACTCGACGGTTTGAATTTCGGAGGTGCGGCGATGGCGGGACCCCGAGTGGTGATCATCGGAGCGGGCGTCGTGGGAGCGGCCCTCGCTGACGAGATCTCCGCGCGCGGCTGGACCGAAGTGACCGTGGTCGACCAGGGCCCGCTGCCCGCCACGGGAGGCTCCACCTCACACGCGCCGGGCCTGGTCTTCCAGACCAACTCCTCCAAGACCATGACCGAGCTGGCCCGCTACACCGTCGAGAAGTTCTGCTCCCTCGACGTCGACGGCAAGCCCTGCTTCCTCCAGGTCGGCGGCCTCGAAGTGGCGACCACCCCCGAGCGCCTCGCGGAACTGCACCGCCGCCACGGCTGGATCACCGCCTGGGGCATCGAGGCCCGGCTGCTGAGCGCCGACGAGTGCGTCGAGCAGCACCCGCTGGTCAACCGGGACAAGGTCCTCGGCGGCCTCCTCGTCCCCACCGACGGCCTGGCCAAGGCGGTCCTCGCGGTGGAGGCACAGATCCGCCGCGCCACCGAGCGCGGCGTCACCTTCCTGGCCCGCCACGAGGTCCTGGACGTCCAGCAGGCCGACGGCCGCGTCACCGGCGTCCTCACCGACCAGGGTGAGATCGCGGCCGACATCGTGGTGTGCTGCGCCGGCATCTGGGGCCCGAAGATCGCCCGCATGGTGGGCATGAACCTCCCGCTGACCCCGCTGGCCCACCAGCTCGCATGGACCGGGCCCGTGCCCGCGCTCGCCGGCCAGACCGAGGAGGCGGTCCGCCCGATCCTGCGCCACCAGGACGCCGACCTCTACTACCGCGACCGCTTCGACGGCATCGGCATCGGCTACTACGGCCACCGCCCCATGCCCGTCACCGCCGACGAGATCCTCTCCTTCGACGAGGCCGCGCCCATGCCGTCGGTCCTGAAGTTCACCGAGGAGGACTTCGAGCCCGCCTGGGCCGAGACCCAGTCCCTGCTGCCCGCGACGCAGGAGGCCAAGGTCGAGGAGGGCATCAACGGCCTGTTCTCCTTCACCACCGACAACTTCCCGCTGCTCGGCGAGTCGAGCGACGTCAAGGGCTTCTGGGTCGCCGAGGCCGTCTGGGTCACGCACTCCGCGGGCGTCGGCCGGGCCATGGCCGAGTGGCTGGTCGACGGCTACTGCTCCTCCTTCGACCTGCACGAGTGCGACGTCAACCGCTTCGAGCCGCACCAGCTCTCCCCGGAGTACGTCCTGGCCCGCGACTGCCAGAACTTCGTCGAGGTCTACGACATCCTCCACCCCCTCCAGCCGTCCGGGAAGCCGCGCCCGATCCGCACCAGCCCCTTCCACGCCCGCCAGCAGGAGCACGGCGCCTTCTTCCTGGAGGCGAACGGCTGGGAGCGCCCGCAGTGGTACGAGGCCAACGCCTCCCTCGTCGAGGGCCGCAACATCCCCACTCCGGGCGACTGGGCGGCGCAGTACTGGTCGCCCATCGTCGGCGCGGAGGCGCAGGCCACCCGCGAGACCGTCGCGATGTACGACATGACGGCCCTCAAGCGCCTGGAGGTCAGCGGCCCCGGCTCTGCCGACTTCCTGGAGAAGCTCGTCACCGGCAAGGTCGCCAAGTCCGTCGGCTCGGTGACGTACACCCTCCTGCTCGACCACGACGGCGGCATCCGCAGCGACGTCACCGTCGCCCGCCTGGCCCGCGACCTCTTCCAGGTCGGCGCCAACGGCAACCTGGACCTCGACTGGTTCACCCGCCACCTCCCCGCCGACGGCACCGTCCAGGTCCGCGACATCACCCCCGGCACCTGCTGCATCGGCCTGTGGGGCCCGCTGGCCCGCAAGGTCCTGCAGCCGCTGACGGACGAGGACTTCTCCAACGACGGCCTCAAGTACTTCCGCGCCAAGCGCGCCTACATCGGCTCGGTGCCCGTGACCGCGATGCGCCTGTCGTACGTCGGTGAACTCGGCTGGGAGCTGTACACCACCGCCGACCAGGGCCAGAAGCTCTGGGACACCCTGTGGGAGGCGGCGAGGCCGCTCGGCGGCATCATCGCCGGCCGCGGCGCCTTCAACAGCCTCCGTCTGGAGAAGGGGTATCGGTCCTTCGGGACCGACATGACCTACGAGCACGACCCCTACGAGGCCGGGGTCGGGTTCGCGGTGAAGCTCGACAAGGGTGAGTTCATCGGCAAGGCAGCGCTTGAGCGCCGTAAGGCCGACGTGCGGCGGAAGCTGACGTGTCTCACCATCGACGACCCGCGGTCCGTCGTCCTCGGCAAGGAGCCGGTGTTCGACGGTGAGCGGGCGGTTGGTTATGTGACCAGCGCGGCGTACGGCTACACGATCGGCAAGGGGATTGCCTATGCGTGGCTGCCGAGTGAGCTGGCCGCTCCTGGGACCGCGTTGCAGATCGGGTACTTCGATCAGCGCATCGAGGCGGTCGTGGCCGAGGAGCCTCTGTTCGACCCGACGATGTCCCGTCTCCGTGGGTGAGTGGTTCGTAGGGGGTGCCCCGATTGGTCGTCGATCGGCTGCTGGTTCGTTGTGGCTGGTCGCGCCCCGCGGCGGAGCCGCTGATCGAAACAGTCCCGCGCCCCTTTGGGGCGCTGCAGCTGAGCCTCGTTGGAAGGAGTGCCGTCGGTGACTGCCCAAGTGCTGGACGGGAAGGCGACCGCCGCCAAGATCCGCCGTGAACTCGCCGAGCGGGTCGCCAAGTTGACCGCCAACGGCGGACGGCCGCCGGGGCTCGGTACCGTCCTCGTCGGTGACGACCCCGGCAGTCATGCCTACGTCGGCGGCAAGCACCGGGACTGCGCGCAGGTGGGCATCGCCTCCATCCGCCGGGATCTTCCCGCGGACGCGACCCAGCAGCAGGTCGAGGACGTCATCGACGAACTCAACGCCGACCCGGCCTGCACCGGCTACATCGTCCAGCTGCCGCTTCCGGGGCACCTGGACGCCAACGCCGTACTGGCCCGTATGGACCCGGCCAAGGACGCCGACGGACTGCACCCCGTCAACCTCGGCCGGCTCGTCCTGGGCACCGAGGCGCCGCTGCCCTGCACACCACGCGGCATCGTCGAACTGCTCCGCCGCTACGACGTGCCCCTCGCGGGCGCCCGGGTGTGCGTCATCGGACGCGGGATCACGGTCGGACGGCCCATCGGCCTGCTCCTGACCCGCCGCTCCGAGAACGCCACCGTCACCCTCTGCCACACCGGCACCAAGGGCCTGGCCTGGCACGTGCGCGAGGCGGACATCGTCATCGCGGCGGCCGGCTCGCCCGGACTGATCACCAAGGACATGCTGCGCCCCGGCGCGGCCGTCCTGGACGTCGGCATCACCCGCACCGAGAACGGGCTGGTCGGCGACATCCACCCGCAGGCCGCCGAAGTCGCCGGCCGGCTCGCGCCGATGCCCGGGGGCGTGGGCCCCATGACCCGCGCGATGTTGCTCGCCAACGTCGTCGAGGCCGCCGAGAGGAACGCGAACGCCGTATGAACGCGCTGAACACCCCCCTGGCGGAGCTGGACCCCGAGGTCCACGAAGCGCTCGCCGCAGAACTCCACCGTCAGCAGTCCACCCTCGAAATGATCGCCTCCGAGAACTTCGCGCCCACCGCCGTGATGGAGGCGCAGGGTTCGGTCGCGACCAACAAGTACGCCGAGGGCTACCCCGGCCGCCGCTACTACGGCGGCTGTGAACACGTGGACGTCACCGAGCGGCTCGCGATCGAGCGCATCAAGTCCCTGTTCGGGGCCGGTTACGCCAACGTCCAGCCGCACTCCGGTGCCCAGGCGAACACGGCCGTGTTCTTCGCGCTGCTCCAGCCCGGCGACACCATCCTCGGCCTGGACCTCGCGCACGGCGGCCACCTCACGCACGGCATGCGCATCAACTACAGCGGCAAGATGCTGAACGTGGTGCCCTACCACGTGTCCGAGGCCGACAACCTGGTCGACATGGACGAGGTCGAGCAGCTCGCCAAGGAACACCGCCCCAAGATGATCATCGCGGGCTGGTCGGCCTACCCCAGGCAGCTGGACTTCGCGGCCTTCCGCCGGATCGCCGACGAGGTCGGCGCGCTGCTGATGGTCGACATGGCGCACTTCGCGGGCCTGGTGGCGGCGGGGCTCCACCCGAACCCGGTCCCGCACGCCCACGTCACCACCACGACCACCCACAAGACGCTCGGCGGCCCGCGCGGCGGAGTCATCCTCACCAACGAGGCGGACCTCGCCAAGAAGATCAACTCGGCGGTGTTCCCGGGTATGCAGGGCGGCCCCCTGGAGCACGTCATCGCCGCGAAGGCGGTGTCCTTCAAGGTCGCGGCGTCCCCGGAGTTCGCCGAACGCCAGGCCCGCACGCTGGCCGGCTCCCGCATCCTGGCCGAGCGTCTGACGCAGCCGGACGCGGCGGCGGCCGGGGTGAAGGTCCTCACCGGAGGCACGGACGTCCACCTGGTCCTCGTGGACCTGCGGGAATCGACGCTCGACGGCCGTCAGGCCGAGGATTTGCTCCACGAGATCGGCATCACGGTCAACCGCAACGCCGTCCCCTTCGACCCCCGCCCGCCGATGGTCACCTCGGGCCTGCGCATCGGCACCCCGGCCCTGGCCACCCGCGGCTTCACGGAGGAGGACTTCACGGAGGTCGCCGACGTGATCGCACTGGCCCTCCAGCCGGAGCCCGACATCGCGGCCCTGCGCGCCCGCACCGCGGCCCTGGCCGCCAAGCACCCGCTCTACCCGCACCTTTCCGGTACCTCAGGAGACGCCCGATGAGCCCCACCACCCCCGGCGCCGACCTCCCCGACCACCCGGACTTCCTCTGGCGCAACCCCGAGCCGAAGCGGTCGTACGACGTCGTGATCGTGGGCGGCGGCGGCCACGGCCTGGCCACCGCCCACTACCTGGCCAAGAACCACGGCATCACCAACGTCGCCGTACTGGAGAAGGGCTGGCTCGCGGGCGGCAACATGGCCCGCAACACCACGATCATCCGCTCCAACTACCTGTGGGACGAGAGCGCGGGCATCTACGAGCACGCGCTCAAACTCTGGGAGCACCTGGACGAGGAGCTGGACTACCCGATCCTCTTCTCCCAGCGCGGTGTCCTCAACCTCGCCCACAGCCTCCAGGACGTCCGCGACAGCGTCCGCCGCGTCGAGGCGAACCGGCTCAACGGCGTGGACGCCGAGTGGCTCGACGCCGAGCAGGTCAAAGAGGTCTGCCCGATCGTCAACATCTCACCCGACGTGCGCTACCCGGTCCTCGGCGGCACCTACCAGCCCCGCGCCGGCATCGCCAAACACGACTACGTGGCCTGGGGCTTCGCCCGCTCCGCGGACGCGGCCGGCATCGACATCATCCAGAACTGCGAGGTCACCGGCCTGGACGTGGTCGGCGGCCGGGTCGTGGGCGTCCAGACCAACCTCGGCCCGATCGCGGCCGGCAAGGTCGCCCTCTGCTCCGCGGGCCACACCTCGGTCCTCGCCGCCATGGCCGGCATCGACCTCCCGGTCCAGAGCCACCCGCTTCAGGCGCTGGTCTCGGAGCTCCTGGAACCGGTGCACCCCACCGTCGTCATGTCCAACGCCGTCCACGTGTACGTCAGCCAGGCGCACAAGGGCGAGCTGGTGATGGGCGCGGGCATCGACGCGTACAACTCCTACACCCAGCGTGGCGCCTTCCACATCATCGAGGACCAGATGGCGGCGGCCCTGGAGCTCTTCCCGGTCTTCGCCCGCGCCCACGTCCTGCGCACCTGGGGAGGAATCGTCGACGTCAGCCCCGACGCCTCGCCGATCGTCGGTCTCAGCCCCGTCGACAGTCTCTACCTCAACTGCGGCTGGGGAACGGGCGGTTTCAAGGCCACCCCGGGCGTCGGCTGGGTCTACGCCCACACCATCGCCCACGACACGCCCCACCCGCTCAACGCCCCCTTCTCGCTCGACCGTTTCACCACCGGCGCGCTCGTCGACGAGCACGGCGCTGCCGCGGTGGCCCACTAGGGAGCCCGAACCATGCTGTTGATCTCATGCCCGTGGTGCGGGCCCCGCGACGAGGCCGAGTTCCACTACGGCGGCCAGGCGCATGTGGCGTACCCGCAGGACCCGTCGGCGTTGACCGACGAGGAGTGGGCCAGGTACCTGTTCTTCCGCGACAACCCGAAGGGCCCCTTCGCCGAACGCTGGACCCACTCGGCGGGCTGCCGCCGCTGGTTCAACGCGGTACGGGACACGTCGACCAACGAGATCCTGGCGATATACCGGGCAGGGGAGAAGCGTCCGGCCACGGTCGAGCCCCGGCCGGTCACTCCAGCCTCGCTTGCGGCCACTGTCGAGCCCCGGCCGGCACAACCAGCCCGTCCGGCGTTTGACGACGAGGCCCCTTCGGGGCCGACCGGGGGCCTGGGGGCGGAGCCCCCGGTGACGTCCACGGCAACGGGCTTCCGCCTCGCGACCGGCGGTCGCATCAACCGCGCCGAGCCCCTCACGTTCACTTTCGACGGCACCGAATACCAGGGCTTCCGCGGCGACACCCTCGCCTCGGCCCTCCTGGCCAACGGCGTGATCCAGGCGTCGACCAGCATCAAGCTGGGCCGCCCCCGAGGCATCTTCTCGTCGGGCGTCGAGGAACCCAACGCCGTCATCCAGATCGAGGAACCCTTCCCCGAGCCCATGCTCCCGGCGACGACCGTCGAGCTCTACGACGGCCTGGTCGCCACCAGCCTCCCCGGCCAGGGCCGCCTGGCCACCCGACCGGACCCCGCCCGCTACGACGCCGTACACGCCCACTGCGACCTGCTGATCGTCGGCGCCGGCCCGGCCGGCCTCGCGGCGGCAGCGGCCGCGGCGGGCAGCGGCGCCCGCGTCATCCTCGCCGACGACCGCCCCGAACTCGGCGGCAGCCTCCTCGGCACCGGCGAACTCCCCGGCTGGGCAGAGGAGTCGGGCACCCGGCTGGAGTCCGCCCCCGAGGTGCGCGTGCTGCGCCGTACCACCGTCTTCGGCTACTACGACGACAACCACCTCCTCGCAGTGGAGCGCCGCACCAACCACCTCGGCGCCGCGGCCCCCGAGAACGTCTCCCGCGAACGCGTCCACCGCATCCGCGCCCGCCGCGTCGTCCTCGCCACCGGCGCCCACGAGCGCTCGCTGGCCTTCGCGGACAACGACCGCCCCGGCATCATGCTGGCCGCCTCGGCCCGCACCCATCTGCACCGCCACGGCGTCCTGCCCGGCCGTCACGCGGTCGTGTTCACCACCAACGACAGCGCCTACGCCGCCGCACTGGACCTCGCCGCGGCGGGCGTCCAGATCGTGGCGATCGTCGACACCCGCCCCGCACCCGGCGAGTGGGCGGACCGCGCCCGCGCCGCGGGCATCGAGGTGCTCGCCGGGTACGCGGTGACCGGGACCGAGGGCGAGGCGCGGCTGACAGCCGTGAGCGTGGCGCCGTTCGGGGAGACCGTGGCGCAGCGGGAGTTCGCCGCGGACCTGCTGCTGGTCTCCGGCGGCTGGAACCCGGTGGCGCACCTGTTCAGCCAGGCGGGTGGCAAGCTCCGCTACGACGAGGCGCTCGGCACCTTCGTGCCCGACGTCGTCCGGCAGGCCGTCGAGGTCGCGGGCAGCGCCAACGGCACCTTCGACCTGGCCGCCGTGCTCGCCCAGGGAGCCGCCGCCGGTGCCCGGGCGGTCGAGGCCGAGGGCTACACCCCAAACGCCCCGGCGCTCCCGGCCGTGCCCGCCCAGCCGCAGGGCACGCCGCCCATGCAGGTCTTCACCGTCCCCGGCCGCGAGGGCGCCCCGCGCTTCGTCGACCTCCAGCGCGACGTCACCGTCGACGACCTGGCCCGCGCGACCGGCGCGGGCATGCGATCGGTCGAGCACACCAAGCGCTACACCACGGCCGGCACCGCCAACGACCAGGGCAAGACCTCCGGCGTCCTGGCCGGCGGCGTGGTCGCCGACCTGCTCGGCGTGGACATCTCCGCGCTAGGCACCACCACCTTCCGGCCGCCCTACACGCCCGTCTCCTTCGCGGCCCTGGCCGGCCGGGACCGGGGCGTGCTGAGCGACCCGGTCCGCACCACCGCGCTGCACGGATGGCACGTCGAACACGGCGCGCTGTTCGAGAACGTCGGCCAGTGGAAGCGCCCCTGGTACTACCCGCAGGACGGCGAGGACATGGAGACGGCCGTGCTGCGCGAGTGCAAGGCCACCCGCGAGAGCGTGGGGTTCATGGACGCCTCCACCCTCGGCAAGATCGACGTACAGGGCCCGGACGCCGGCGTCTTCCTCGACCTGCTCTACACCAACATGATGAGCACCCTGAAGGTCGGCATGATCCGCTACGGCGTGATGTGCAAGCCGGACGGCATGGTCTTCGACGACGGCACGGTCATCCGTCTCGCCCCGGACCGCTTCCTGGTCACCACGACCACCGGCAACGCGGCGACCGTACTGGACTGGATGGAGGAGTGGCTGCAGACCGAGTGGCCGGAGCTGAAGGTGCACTGCACCTCGGTCACCGAGCAGTGGGCCACCGTCGCCCTGGTCGGCCCGAAGTCCCGCGACGTCCTCGCCTCGCTCGCTCCCCGACTCGCCGTCTCCAACGACGACTTCCCGTTCATGGCCTGGCGGGAGACGACCGTGGCGGGCATCGAGGCGCGCGTCTGCCGGATCAGCTTCTCCGGTGAACTCGCCTACGAGATCAACGTGTCGCCGTGGCAGGCCCTCGCCCTGTGGGAGGCGTTGTACGAGGCCGGTGCCCCGTACGGCATCACCCCGTACGGCACCGAGACCATGCACGTCCTGCGCGCCGAGAAGGGCTACCCGATCATCGGGCAGGACACCGACGGCACGGTCACCCCGCAGGACCTCGGCATGAGCTGGGCGGTGTCGAAGAAGAAGCCCGACTTCATCGGAAAGCGCTCCTTCGCCCGCGCCGACACCGTCCGCCCCGACCGCAAGCACCTGGTCGGTCTCCTCCCGGAGGACCCCGGCACCTTCCTCCCGGAGGGCACCCAGCTGGTCGCCGACAGCGAGCTGCCCGCTCCGCCCGTCCCGATGCTCGGCCACGTCACCTCCAGCTACCGCAGCGCCGCCCTCGGCCGGACCTTCGCGCTGGCCCTGATCAAGGGCGGCCGGGAGCGGATCGGCGAGCGGCTGTACGCACCCGTGGGCGACCGCCTGGTCCCCGTGACCGTCGCCAGCCCTGTCCTCTACGACCCCGAGGGAGCCCGCCGCGATGGCTGACACCGCACTCACCGCCCCGCCCCGCAGCCCCCTGGCGCCCTACGCCGACCGCCTGGCCGCCGCGACCCGCACCTCCAGGGGTGCGGTCCGGCTGGCCGAACTCCCCTTCCTGGCCCAGGTGAACGTCCGCCTCGACGCCAAGGGCGGAGCGGCCGACGCGGTCGGGCTCGCGCTGGGCCTGCAACTGCCGCTCGAACCCAACACGGCCATCCGTGCCGGCGAGCTGACCGCGCTGTGGCTCGGTCCGGACGAATGGCTGGTGGTGGGCCCGCCGGGCAGCGAGCGGGACCTGGAGACCCGGATCAGGGCGGCCGTCGGAGAGGAGCCCGTCTCCGTCACCGACGTCTCCGCCCAGCGCACCACCCTCCTCGTCTCCGGCCCCAGCGCCCGCGAGCTGCTGGCCCACGGCTGCGCACTGGACCTGCACCCGGGCGCCTTCGGCACCGGCCGCTGCGCCCAGACGACGCTGGGCCGCACCCAGGTCGTCCTGGTCGCCCGGGACGAACCCGGCGCCGGATTCTGGGTCCTGGTCCGTTCGTCCTTCGCCGGCTACCTGACGGACTGGTTGCTGGACGCGGCGACCGAATACATCTAGATGCACACCCATTCCGGCGTGGACGGCTGGAGTGGCTGCTGGACAAGGCGATCAGGGCCGCGGAACTCGTCCGCTGAGCGGGCGGTGCGGGGGCCGCGCCCCCGCACCGGGGCCCAAGCGGCCGCTACATCCGCTGCCACAGGGCCGGTGTGCCCTCCGGCGACCAGGCACCCTGCGCCTGGTGGGTCTGCAGGCACTGGTAACGCACGCCCGCGACGGTCACCGTGGCGCCGACCTCGTAGACCCGGCCGACGGCCCAGGCGTTGGCCGTGCCGGCGCCCTGCGGGGCGGGCGGGCCGGTCTGCACGGACGCCGTCTTCAGGGTGAGGCCGAAGGTGCTGAGGATCGGGTTGACCGGCTGGAAGAAGGTGGTCCCGCCGGCCGTGCAGTCGCCGGAGCCGCCGGAGGTGACGCCCTGCGCCTGGGCGCCGGAGAGGAACGGGCCGCCGGAGTCGCCTGGTTCGCTGCACACCGTGGTGCGGGTCAGTCCGTCGACGGTGCCCTGGGCGTAGTCGACCGACGCGTTGTGCTGCTCGATGGTGCCGCAGTGCCATCCGCTGGTGGAGCCCGAGCGGCAGACCGAGGCCCCGACGAGCCCCTGGACCGAGCCGGCGACCTGTGTGTTCCTGCCGCCCGACCCCTTGACGTCGGCCGTGGCGGTCCAGTCGCTGTTGACGGCCACCCAGGACATGTCCTTGCCAGGGAACGTGGACGCCTGGAAGGTGCCCTGGTCGGCCTTGTTGTAGCCGGTGGTCTTGTCGCCGGCCTTGCCGCAGTGGCCGGCGCTGACGAAGCCCTGCTGCTGGCTCTTGGTGATGGAGAAGCCGATCGAGCAGCGGGCGGCGTTGTTGATGTAGTAGGCCTCGCCGCCGACGAGGTCCGCCATCAGCCGCGGCCGGTCCTTCGTCAGCCGGACCGCCACACCGCGGTCCTCCACCCCGGCGGCCTTGAGGAAGGCGGCGGCCGCCGACTGCCTGGTCGCCTCGACGACGACCCGGTTCGCCGGCACGTCCACATACCAGACCGGGGTGTCGTGCGTCTTCACACGGACGGCGGCAGCGTCCAGCTTCGCCTTGACGGCGTCGAGGGCGCTGAGCGGCGCCTTGACGACCACGGCCTTGGCGCCCTGTGCCTTGATGGCGGGTACGTCCTCGGCATGGGTGGTCGCGACGGTGAGCTCGGCGGAGGTCTTCCCGCTCACCCAGGCGCCGGCGAAGTGCCCGCCCAGGGCGTTGTGCAGCCGGCCCGCACGGGTGCCCGCCTCCTCCTCGTTGACCAGCCGGGTGGCCGCCTGCGCCCGCGTCAGATGCAGGTCGCGCTGCATCGCGCTGAGGATCTGCGCGGACGGTTTGTCGGCGCCGAGTGACCGGGCCCCGGCGGGCAGGGGCCCTGGTGCGGGCGGCGGGGCGGCCGCCGCGCCCGTGGGGATCCCGGTGAGGACGAGGGTGCCGAGTGTGGCCAGGGCGGCGCGGTGCCTGCCCGCTGCATGTCTGCCGACCATGCGGTGTACCTCCTGCTGAGTACGGGGGAGACTGAGGCGAATCCGTAGGCGGCCTTGCCGCAAAGGCCCGGAACGATGTCAAAGGCGAGGGTCTTTCGCGCTTTGGGGGACGCCTGGGGTGCCATGTGCAGTACGACGGGCATGGGTGAGCGTCGGCCGGAGGCAGTGCGAAAGCGGCCGTCCCGGTGGGAAGGCTTCGTGCGGAACGGGCCTGTCGGCTACAGGCTGACGACGACCAGCGCGGTGTCGTCGGTGTTGCCCGTGGCGGGGAGAAGGTCGGCCAGAAGGGCGTCGGCCAGGGCCTCGGGAGCGGTCCGGCGGTGGCGGGCCAGGCAGTCGGCGAGGCGGCCCAGGCTGGTGTCGATGTCCTCGCTGCGGCGCTCGATAAGACCGTCGGTGTACAGCACCAGGGTGTCGCCCTCGGCGAAGGGCACACGGGCCTGCGGTCGGGCGAAGCGGCCGGGTCGGGCGTCGATCGGCGGGTCGATGGCCTGGTCGAGGAAGGAGACGCTGCCGTCCGGGTGCAGCACGGCGGGCGGTGGATGGCCGGCGCAGCTGTAGGTGATGGTGTGCCCGCCCCAGTCGATGATGGTCGTCGCCACCGTGGCGGACTCGGCCCCGTCGACGGAGCCGGCGTACATGTCGAGGGCCTCAAGGGCCTGCGCCGGGCCGTCGGCGACCCGCGTGGCCGCGCTCAGCGCGCTGTGCAACTGCCCCATGGCGCAGGCGGCCGCCAGTCCGTGGCCGACGACATCGCCGACCGCGACCGCCATCCGGTCGCCCGGCAGGTCCACCAGGTCGTACCAGTCGCCGCACACGTTCAGGTCACCGATGGCGGGCCGGTAGCGCACGGCCGCCTGATGAGGACCGAGATGCCTCGGGGTGGGCATCATCGCCGTCTGCAGGGCCAGGGCGACCTCACGCTCATGGGCGTGGGCCCGGCGCAGCCGCTCGTTGACCTCCTGCAGTTCCCGGGCGCGGGTGTAGAGCTCGGCCTCCAGCACGCTCGCCCGGTCGCTGTCGGTCAGGCTGCCGCGGGCGCGCAGGAGCTCGGTGACCTCCTCCACCCGGTGCACGACGAGGACCACCTTCCCGTCCGGGCCGAGGACGGGGGCGTTGACCGGGCTCCAGAAGTGCTCCTGCCAGTGACCGGGCCGCTGGGCGTCCTCGATGTCGTAGCGGAGCACCGCCATGGTGTCCCGCTCGCCCGTGGCCACCACGCGCAGCATCGACTCCCTCGTCTCCCGCATGCCGGCGGCGGCCGGATCGTTGGGGTTCTCCGGAAAGACGTCGAAGATGTAGCGGCCGAGGAGCTGCTCCCGTGGGCGCCCGGCCAGCTGCGCGAAGTCGTCGTTGACGTCGACGTACACCAGCTCGGGCGTCAGCAGCGCCACCATGCCGGGCAGGGCCTGGAAGACCGCCGCGTAGTCGATCGGTTGCGGTTTCCTCATGTGCTGCCTGCCTTGGCGCCAACCATCAGTGGGTTCCCACGATAGAAGCGAATGCGGCAGGCGGCCGTTCAGACAGAGGGCGGAGAGGCGGTCATACGGGGCGCGGCGGCGCTCCAGGGCGGATGAGGGCGCCGGGCCCGGCGGCACGCTCATCGGTCCGCCGGCGGGCAGGCTCGGGATCCGGCCCGCGACCCGGCTGACCCACCAGTTCAGACGGGGCGGTCATCTGCTGGAGCAGGCCGCCCCGCTGATCGCCCAGGTGCGGGCGATGCTGACCGGCGCCGCCGAGCTGGAGGCGTACCTCTGCACACGTGGCTGAGACTCCCGGGTCGCCGAAGGCCTCGCTGGAATCGGCGAGCGGTCGCCGCCAAGGTGGGTGTCATGTGCTGGAGTGCGACGGCTGATCTCGTGGCGGGTGCCGGGATCACCTGCGTCGGTGTGGCCTGTGTGACGCGTGTGCACCGGGTCGGCGATCTCCCCCTTGCCGCGCTGCCGGTGCTGCTCGGCGTCCATCAGCTGGTCGAGGCACGGGTCTGGCAGGTCGGGGGCGGCACCGGATGGGCCACCGTCGCCTGGGCCGTGATCGCACTTCCTCTGCTTGCGGTGTGGGTGCCGCTGGCCGTGCTCGGCGCCGTTCCGCGGGATGCCGCAGCCCGGCTGACGATTCCCGTGGTCTCCGGCCTCGCGACCGCGGCCGTGCTGGCGTACGCCGTCGCCACCCGTCCCGTGCGGGCCGAGATCCGCGGGCACACCGTCGGCTACGTCATCGGGCTGCCGTATGCGGGCGTGCTCATCGCGGGCTATCTGCTGGCCACGGTCGGCGCGTTGCTGCTGTCCGGCGACCGCTGGCTGATGGCGCTCGGCGCGCTGGCCGGGGTGGGGGCGCTGGTGTGCTGGGCGCTGTGGCGGCTGGAGTTCGTCTCGACCTGGTGCGCGTTCGCGGCGGCGTGCTCGGTGGTGGTGTTCGGGTGGGTGGCGGGCCGGCGGCCGAGGACTCGCAGCAGCGTTCGGCCCACGCCCGACAGGGTGTGAATCGGCGCCCTGAAGACGCTGCGGCGGCCGGGAGACGCAGGTCACATTCGGCCATGTCACAGGGTGTCGGGCCGCGCCGTCTCAGAGGGTGTGGTCGGTGACGACGGCAGAGGAGCACACCATGGACGCGCTACGGGGGAGCACCTCACGGGGGAAGGGGACCGGCGTGAGCAAGGTCGAGGAGTTCGAGGAGCTGCGGCCGCTGCTGTTCTCGATCGCCTACCGGATTCTGGGCAGCGTGAGTGAGGCCGAGGACGCGGTGCAGGAGGCGTGGCTGCGGTTCGACGGCTCGGCGACCCGGCCCACGTCGACCAAGGCGTATCTGTCGGCCGTGGTGACCCGGATCTCCATCGATGTGCTGCGTTCCGCGCGCGTGCGGCGGGAGGAGTATGTCGGGCCGTGGTTTCCCGAGCCGCTGCTCAGCGACCCGTACCAGGATCCGGAGCGGTCGGTGGAGCTGGCCGACTCGGTGTCGATGGCGGCGCTGGTGCTGCTGGAACGGCTCAGCCCGCTGGAGCGGGCGGTGTTCGTGCTGCGCGAGGTGTTCGCCTTCGGTTTCGACGACATCGCGGCGGCGGTGGGGCGTTCGGAGGCGGCCTGTCGGCAGCTGCTGGTACGGGCCCGGCGGCACATGCAGGACGGACGGCCCCGGTTCGCGGCGGACCGTGAGGACCGCGAGGAGCTGGCGACGCGGTTCTTCGACGCGCTGAAGAACGGCGATGTGGGCGGGCTGCAGAACCTGCTGGCCGCCGACGTCCAGCTGGTCGGGGACGGCGGCGGCAAGGCCCCGCAGCTGGCCAGGGCGGTCACGGGCGCGGAGAACGTGGCCCGGCTGCTGGGCACCGTGTTCCCCTGGCTGATCCGGATCGACGTGACGTTCGAGCTGCACGAGGTCAACGGCCAGCCCGGCGCGATCTTCCGCGACCGGGACGGCAGGATCCTGCAGACCATGACCCTCGATGTCCTCGACGGCCGGATCCAGACCGTCCGCGCGGTGCTCAACCCCGACAAACTCGGCCACCTCGGCCCGGTCGGCGACGCCTGGGCCGTCGACCGCGAGGTGAAGAAGGCCCGCCGCCAGGGCAACTGACCTCGGCCGTGTCACTGCCAGCCGAAGCGGCGGTCCACCAGGGCCGCGAACTCCTCCAGGGTCAGGATGGCGTCGCCGTTCTGGTCGGCGGCGTCGAAGAGGGCGGAGGAGGCCTCGGCGTCCCCCAGGGCCCAGAACGGCAGATCTCCCGACGCGGCCAGGGTCGGGCCCTTGGTCCGCAGGGCGATGATCACCTCTTCGCGGGTCAGTGTTCCGCTGTGGTCGAGGTCGAGCGCCTCGAACAGCTTCCGTGCCTTGTCACTCATCTTGTCGCCCCCGTTTCCTTTCACCCATCACGAAGGAGAACGCCTTTCCCGTCACCCCGGTGGCCGGCGTGCCCGCCTAGAGGGCCCGGGCGACGAGCAGGGCGACGTCGTCGTGGTCGTCGGGGTGGCGCAGGCCGTAGAGCAGCAGGTCGCAGGTTTCCTCCAAGGGTCGTTGGGGTTCGTCGAGGAAGCCGAGCAGGACGCCGAGGCGGTCGTCGATGGGGTGGTGACGGGTCTCGACGAGGCCGTCGGTGTACAGGACCAGCAGGTCGCCGGGGGCGAGCCGGGCGGTGGTGGTCTCGAAGGAGATCCCGCCCACGCCGAGCGGCGCGCCGGAGGGCAGGTCGAGCAGCTGGGGGGCGCGGCCGGGGCCGGCCAGGGCGGGTGGCATGTGGCCGGCGTTGGCGAACTGGCACCGCCGGGTGCGCGGGTCGTACACCGCGTAGAGACAGGTGACGATGTAGTGCTCCAGATCGCAGGTGATCTTGTCCAGGTGCTGGAGCACGGCGGCGGGGGCGAGGTCGAGGTCCGCGTAGGCACAGGTGGCGGTGCGCAGCCGGCCCATGGTGGCGGCGGCGTCGATGCCGTTGCCCATGACGTCGCCGACGACCAGGGCGGTCCGGTCGTCGCTGAGGGGGATGACGTCGTACCAGTCGCCGCCGACCTCGCTGGTGGCCTGGGCGGGCTGGTAGCGGGAGGCGAGTTCGAGCCCCGAGTGCTGCGGCGGGTGGTCGGGCAGCAGGCTCCGCTGGAGGGTGAGGGCGGTGTTGCGCACGCTCTGGAACCAGCGGGCGTTGTCGATGGCCACGGCCGCGCGCCCGGCCAGCTCGCTCGCGAGGACGACGTCGTCCTCGTCGAAGGGGAGCGGGTTGGTGGTGCGCTTGAGGTCCAGGGCGCCCAGTATCTCGCCGTGGGCGATCAGCGGTACGGCCAGATAGGAGTGGACGCCCGCCCGGGCCAGCAGCGAGCCGGCTTCGGCGTCCCGCGCGATGCGCGGCAGATCGCGCTCGCCGACGTGCCGTACCAGGACCGGTCGGCCGGTGTGCACGCACAGGGTGACCAGGCGGTCCCCCTCGTAGGCCGCGAGGCCGCCGGGCGGATCGGCGGCGCGCAGTGCCACGGTCGGCTGGGCCGCCTTGAGCGCCAGGGCACGGAAGAGCTCCGGGCCGTCGTCCGGCCGGCGTGAGCGGCGGCAGGCCAGGGCTGAGTCGAGGACGTCCACGGCGACCACGTCGGCGAGCTGCGGCACGGCGATCTCGGCCAGCTCGCGGGCGGTCTCCTCCACCTCCAGCGTGGTGCCCACCCGCACCGAGGCGTCTGCGATGAGGGCGAGGCGGCGCCGGGCCCGGTCGGCCTCGGCGGCCGCCCGGTGCCGTTCGGTGACGTCGACGACCGAGGCCGCCGCACCCAGCACCCGCCCGCCGGGGTCCTCCAGACGGTAGAAGGACAGCGACCAGGCGTGCTCGTGGTCGGGATCGGTCCGCGGGCGGCCCACGTGGTACTGGTCGAGCAGCGGGGTGCCGGTGGTGAGCACCTGCAGCAGCGCACTCTCGATGGTGCCCACGTCGGGCAGCGGCAGCGTCTCCCGCAGAGCGCGGCCCACATGGTCCTCGGCGGGGATGCCGTCGATGCGCTCCAGCGCCGGGTTGACCAGGAGGTACCGCAGATCGGGGTCGAGGAGGGCCAGGCCGATCGGGGACTGGTTGATCAGCCGCTCGCACAGGGCCAGGTCGGTCTCCACACGCTGCAGCAGATTGTGGTCGGCGGCGATGCCGAGGGCGTACATGTCCCCGAGGTCGTCCTGGAGCCGCATGTTGCGGAACTCCATCAGACGGGTGCTGCCGTCCTTGTGCCGGATGGGGAAGGCGCCCGCCCAGCTCCGCCCGGTCTCCAGCACCTCCGTGAACAGCTTGACCACCGACTTCAGATGCTCGGGGTGGATGAACAGCCGGGCCGCGTACTTGCCGAGCGCCTCCTGTGCGCTGTATCCGAACAGCTCCTCGGCCTGCGGGGTCCAGAACACGATGCGTCCATCGGCGTCGACGACCGTCGCGGCCACGCTCAGGACATCCAGCAGACCGGTCGGCGGGGGCGACTCGAAATCGTCCGCATCACCGTCGGACCGGAAGGATTCGGCTGTCATCCCGCAACCACCTCCACCGTTCGGGGGGTCTCGCGACGTCCGCCGCTGCTGACCTGCTTTTCTGCCGGGGTCCGGGGGTCGTCTCCCGGAATGGTGCAGTAGCGCCCTCCGGGTTCCGACCAGCGGCACTTCCATGCTCCCTCCGGTCCGGGAAGGGCGGAAGCGCTGCGAGCGGGGCGGGGGCAGATCCGCCAGGGCCGTGCGGATCGGGCGGACAAGCAGGAACATGGTCCTGTACGAGGACGGCACCCGGATGGCACCCATGGATCCTGCGCGAGAAACATCCGACGGGCCGACGCCCTCAGGGCCGCGCGAATTCCTCGACGCGTCCACCGACGCGGCGGCGGTCGTGTCCGCGGCGGGCGTCGTGCTCGGCTGGACCCGGGGCGCCGAAGCGCTGCTCGGCCGCCCCGCGTCCGAGGTGGTCGGCGGCTCCGCCGCGCGCCTGGTGGCGATGCCCGCCGACCCGGCCCGGGTGGCCGCCGTGGCCCAACGGTGCCGCGCCGGAATGGGCTGGAGCGGCCTCATCTCCGTGCGGCACCGCGACGGCCGGAGCCTCGAGGTGGACCTGCGGGTCTCCGCGTCCTTCCGGATCGGCGAGGGCGAGTGCTTCCTGCTGTCGGCGCGGGAGCGGCGGCAGCAGTGGTCCGTCGGCGAGTCCGTCCTCGACGGGTTCCTGACCCGTTCCCCGATCGGCATGGCCGTGATGGACCAGGAACTGCGCTACGTCTGGCTCAACGACACCCTGGAACGCTTCGGCGGAGTGCCCCGCGCACAGCGACTGGGACGCCGGCTGAGCGAGCTGCTGCCCGGGCTGCAGGCGGCCGCCATCGAGGGACTGATGCGCAAGGTCCTGGACACCGGGGTCCCGGTCACCGACTACGAGTACCTCGGCTGGAGCTGGGCCGACCCGCACCGCCAGCACGCCTACTCGACATCCTTCTTCCCGCTGGTGGACGCCGACGAGTCCGTCACCGGAATCTGCTACATGGTCCAGGACGTCACCGAGCGGTGGACCGCCCGCCGACTGCTGACCCTGGTCAACGAGGCGGGGACGTGCGTCGGCACCACCCTGGACGTGATGCGGACGGCTCAGGAACTCGCCGACTTCGCCGTACCCCGCTTCGCCGACTTCGTCGTCGTGGACCTGCTGGAGCCCGTGCTCAGCACCGAAGGGCACGGCGCATGGCTGACCGACGCCGGGCCGGCCTCCGTCGGACCCGTGATGCGCCGCGCCGGAATGAGCTCCGTGCGCGAGGGCTGCCCGGAGGCCGTGGTACGGGTCGGGGACCTGGCGGGTTTCCTGCCTCCCGCGCACGACGTGAACCTGCTCGTCGACGGCGAGCCGGTCCTGCTGCCTGTCCTCGATCCGTCCGACGAGCGGTGGATCACCGAACAGCCCGAACGAGCAGCAAAGATCAAGGAGTTCGGGCTGCACTCCTTCATCGCCGTGCCGATGCGGGCACGGAACACGATCCTGGGCCTGACCACGTTCATGCGGTCGCTCAATCCCGTCCAGTTCCAGCCCGACGACGTCCTGCTGGCCCGGGAGCTGGTGGCGCGGGCGGCGCTATGCGTCGACAACGCCCGCCGCTACACCCGGGAGCACACCGCGGCCGTCACCCTGCAACGCAGTCTGCTGCCGCAGGCCCTGACCGGCGGGAACGCGGTGGAGGTGGCCTCGGCCTATCTGCCGGCGGATCCGACGGACGGTGTGGGCGGCGACTGGTTCGACGTGATCCAGCTGTCCGGGGGCCGGGTCGGCCTGGTCGTCGGCGATGTGGTGGGGCACGGAATCACCGCCGCGGCGACCATGGGCCGGCTGCGCACGGCGGTGCAGACCCTCGCCGACATGGAGCTGCCGCCCGACGAACTGCTCGCGCACCTCGACGACCTCGTGCTGCGGCTGAGCGCCGAGCGGGACGGCGACGAGGCGGCCCACCGCAGCAGCACCGCCTTCCTCGGGGCCACCTGCCTGTACGCCGTCTACGACCCGGTCACCCGGCGGTGCACGATGGCCCGCGCCGGACACCCGCCGCCGGTCGTCGTCACTCCCGACGGACAGGTGTCCTTCCCGGAGCCGCCGGCCGGGCCGCCGCTCGGCCTCGGCGGGATGGCGTTCGAGGCCACCGAGATCGAACTCGCCGAGAACAGCCTGCTCGGCCTCTACACCGACGGCCTCATCGAGGGCGCCGACGGCGACATGGAGCTGGGCATGTCCCGGCTCGGCGAGCTGCTCGCCCGATCCGACCTCGACCTCTCCACGCTGTGCACCTCCGCGGTACGGCAACTCGTGCCCGTGCCGCAGCCCGACGACATCGCCCTCCTCCTGGCGCGCACCCACGCCCTCGACGCAGACCACGTCGCCTCGTGGCAGGTGCCGGTGGACCCGGCCGCCGTGGCCGACGTCCGGGCCCGCGCCACCCGCCAGGTCGCCGCCTGGGGGCTGGAGGACCTGGCGATGACGACGGAACTCGTCGTGAGCGAACTGGTCACCAACGCGATCCGCTACGCCGAACCGCCCATCCGGCTACGGCTCATCCGCGACTCCCACCTGACCTGCGAGGTCGCCGACGCCAGCAGCACGGCCCCCCGGCTTCGGCATGCCCGCAGCACGGACGAGGGCGGCCGCGGCCTCTTCCTGGTCGCCCAGCTGACCGATCGCTGGGGCGCCCGGTACACGCCCGACGGAAAGATCATCTGGGCGGAGCAGGAGATTCCCTGACGGGGTGCGGCGGGGGCCGCTGCACGGTGCTCCGTGGTGGCAGCCGCCGGGCGGCTCCTACGCCTCGCTCTCCGAGGGCTGGCTGGGGGCTGCGAGGTGGAATGCCCGCTGCACGCCGCGAAGTTCGACCTGCGCACCGGCGCCGTCGCCGCCCCACCGGCCCGGCTTCCCGTCCGCACCCACCGGGTCCTCGTCGAGGACGGCACGATCTACGTCGAGCTGTCCGTGGCGACGGGGGGCCGGTTGGGCTTCGCCCTTCGCGCCGGACGTGGTGTTCGGTTGCGGTCCGCGAGGGGCGCGGCCGTTGGCGGCGAGTGTCGTCGTGCGTCCGGGATGGCCGGTCGGCGGGTCCGGCCCGGGTACCCGGCGCCGTCGGCCTGACAGCAACCAAGCAGCGCGGCGCCTAGCCCAGATACCCCATCCGATGGCTGATCTCCTCCGCCCCCTTGAGCAGCACCGGCGCCACCTCACCCATCCGCTCCTCGGTGAACCGGTACGCAGGCCCGGACGCACTCAGCGCCGCGATGACCTCGCCGTCACGCGAACGGATCGGCGCCGCCATGGCGTGCAGCCCGAGCTCGAGTTCCTCCAGCGTCACCGCGTACCCGCGCTCCCGCGCCGTAGTGAGGTCCTTCTCCAGCTTCGCCCGGACCGTCAGCGTGTGGGGCGTGAGCTTCTGCAGCCCGGACGCCGCGAGTACGTCGGCGCGTTCCTCCGGCGACAGATGCGCCAGCAGGATCTTCCCGCTGGACGTGGCGTGCACCGGGGTGAGCTGACCGACCCAGTTGTGCGTGCCGACCGCGCCCGGACCGCGTACCTGGTAGAGGTTGACGGCGTAATGCTCCTGCAGGACCGCGATGTTGACGGTCTCGCCGATCTCCTCGGCGAGCCGCTCGCACACCGGCCGGCCCTGCTGGGTGATGTCGAGCCGGCCGGTGACGGCACCGGCCAGCCGCACGATCCCGAAGCCGAGCCGGTACTTGCCCCGCTCGGCCGTCTGCTCCACCAGACCGCGTGCCTCCAGTGCGCCGAGCAGACGGAACGCGGTCGACTTGTGGACGTCGATCTCGCCGGCCACCTCGCTGACGCCCGCCTCGCCGCGCTGGGCGAGGATCTCCAGGACGCTGACGGCACGGTCGACGGACTGCACCCCGTTCACCGCGGGAGCAGCTGTTTCGCCGTCTGCCGGGTAGTTGCTCATGGCGCAACTATACGCATTTCGTGGCGGCCGTCAGCGGAAGACGACGGTGCACGCGGACCGCGCCCTGCTCGATGTTCGGGCCGTCGTCGAGACCGGGGGCGACGTGCCGCGCCGTGGCCCAGGCGTCGGCGGCTGGGCGGGCCTGGATCCAACCCTGACTCCAGGTTGCGCATCGTGCAACCTTCTGCGCTATTGCGCACCGATGTCGTCCGTCTATTGACAAGAGCCCGACCCCACCCCAAGCATGTTGCGTATAGCGAGCTTCGTTGTGCAATTCGAGACACCCGGTCGGGCGCCCGCAACCCGGAGGTTCCTCATGAGCATCACCGTCGTCGGCGCGTCGCTGGCAGGCCTGAGCACGGTCCGCGCGCTGCGCGCAGAGGGCTACGACGGCGAGATCGTCGTCGTGGGGGAGGAGCGCCACACTCCCTACGACCGCCCGCCGCTGTCCAAGGACTTCCTCAAGGGGGACATCGACGCCGATTCGCTCGCGCTCGGCGACACCGACGAGTACGAGGCCCTCCAGGTCACCTGGCTGCTCGGCGAGCGCGCCGTACGCCTCGACCCCGCGGACCGCTCCGTCACCCTCGCCGGAGGACGCCGGCTGCGCAGCGAGGGAGTCGTCGTCGCGACCGGCGCCAGTCCCCGCCTGCTCCCCGGCATGGACGGACCGGCCGGGGTCCACACCCTGCGCACCCTCGACGACGCCGAGGCCCTGCGCACCGAACTGCGCGACGGACTGCCCCGGGTCGTCATCATCGGCGCCGGCTTCATCGGCGCCGAGGTGGCCTCCACCGCCCACCGGCTCGGCCTGCACGTCACCGTCGTAGAGGCCGTCGACGTCCCGCTCGAACGCCAACTGGGCCGCGAGATGGGCCTGGTGGTCTCCTCCCTGCACACCGACCACGGAGTGCGCCTGCTGTGCGGAACGGGCGTGGTGGGACTCACCGGAGAGGACCGCGTCACCGGGGTACGGCTGGCGGACGGGCGTCTGCTGCCCGCCGACATCGTCGTGGTCGGGGTGGGCGTACGGCCCGCCACCGACTGGCTCGTCGGCTCCGGGGTGCAGGTGGACGACGGCGTCGTGTGCGACGCGGGCGGCGCGAGCAGCGTCCCGGGCGTGGTCGCCGTCGGCGACGTCGCCCGCTGGCCCAACCCGTTCACCGGACGCCACGCCCGCATCGAGCACTGGACCAACGCCACCGAGCAGGCGAAGACCGCCGCCCGCACGCTGCTCACCGGCGAGTCGGCCGCGCCCGCCCGGGTGACCGCGCCGTACTTCTGGTCCGACCAGTACCAGGTGCGCATCCAGCTCGCGGGACACGTCGCCCCCGGCGACCGCCCCGAACTCGTCGAGGGCAGCCTCGGCAGCCGCTCCTTCGTCTCCGTCTATCTCCGCGAGGGCACCCCAGTCGCCGTGCTCTCCCTGAACCAGCCGAAGCTGTTCAACCGGCTCCGCCGCACCCTCGCCCCTGCCACCGCGGCCGCCGTGTCATGAGCCCCACGCCTCAACCGCCCCCGACGGACGCGCAGACGACCGCCGTCCGGCGGCACCTCCGCCACACCTGGGACCACGAGGGGCTGGCCGTGGACGAGGGCAACGCCACCGTCGGCATCACCGTGTTCGCGGCCGAGGCCCTCGGCGACGTCGTCCACCTGCGGCTGCCCGAGGTCGGCAGCCGCGTCGAGGCGGGCGAGAGCTGCGGAGAGATCCGGTCACTGACGGCTGTCAGCGACCTGTACGCCCCCTCCCCGGGCCAGGTCCTGGGGGCGCTCAAGGCCCGGGTCAAGGAGCTTGCCGACAAGCACTCCCTCTACGCAGGTCTCTGACCGACAACCAGCCCGCAGGGCGTGCCCGTGACCCGCGTCGGCACGCCCCGCCAATCCACCGGAGTATGGCGTGGCAATCAGCGTCTTCGACCTGTTCTCCATCGGCATCGGCCCGTCCAGTTCGCACACCGTCGGCCCGATGCGCGCCGCCGCGATGTTCGCCGCCCGGCTGAAGCAGGACGGCCTGCTCGCCCAGACCACCGCGGTACGGGCGGAGCTGTTCGGCTCCCTCGGCGCCACCGGCCACGGTCACGGCACGCCCAAGGCGGTGCTGCTCGGCCTGGAGGGCAACGAGCCGCACACGGTCGACGTCGCCCAGGCCGACCTCGATGTCGAGCGCATCAGCTCCACCGGGCGCATCCGCCTCCTCGGCGCCCAGATCGGCCCGGCCCACGAGATCGCCTTCGACGTCTCGACCCAGCTGGTCCTGCACCGCCGGCGCTCGCTGCCGTACCACGCCAACGGCATGATCCTCTTCGCCTGTGACGCCGACGGCGTGCCGCTGCTGTCGAAGACGTACTACTCGGTGGGCGGCGGCTTCGTCGTCGACGAGGACGCCGTCGGGGCGGACCGGATCAAGGTGGACGACACGGTGCTCGCCCACCCGTTCAGCACCGGCGACGAGCTGCTCCGACGGGCCCGGGAGACCGGCCTGTCGATCTCCGCGCTGATGCTGGAGAACGAGAAGGCCTGGCGGACGGAGGGGGAGATCCGCTCGGGGCTCCTCGACATCTGGCGGGTCATGGAGGGCTGTGTGTCGCGCGGCCTGGCCCTGGAGGGCATCCTCCCGGGTGGTCTGAGGGTGCGGCGCCGGGCCGCGGCGGCGGCCCGCCAACTGCGCAGCGAGGGCGACCCATTGGCCCGTGCGATGGAGTGGGTCACGCTCTACGCGATGGCGGTGAACGAGGAGAACGCGGCGGGCGGCCGCGTCGTCACCGCCCCCACGAACGGCGCGGCGGGTATCATCCCGGCCGTTCTGCACTACTACCTCAACTTCGTGCCCGGCGCCGACGAGGACGGCATCGTCCGCTTCCTCCTCGCGGCAGGCGCCATCGGCATGCTCTTCAAGGAGAACGCCTCCATCTCCGGCGCCGAGGTCGGCTGCCAGGGCGAGGTCGGCTCCGCCTGCTCGATGGCCGCGGGCGGCCTCGCCGAGGTGCTCGGCGGCAGCCCCGAACAGGTCGAGAACGCCGCGGAGATCGGCATGGAACACAACCTCGGCCTCACCTGCGACCCGGTCGGCGGCCTGGTCCAGATCCCCTGCATCGAGCGCAACGGCATGGCCGCGGTCAAGGCGGTCACGGCCGCCCGGATGGCACTGCGCGGCGACGGCCGCCACCACGTCTCCCTCGACAAGGTCATCAAGACCATGAAGGAGACCGGCGCCGACATGAAGGTCAAGTACAAGGAGACGGCGCGGGGCGGGCTGGCGGTCAACGTCATCGAGTGCTGAGGGAACAGGCCCTGACCTGCGCGTTCGTTTCTTTCAGCGCTGTCGGGGCCTTCCCTTCTTACGCGGTGGAAAGTCCCTGGCAACTCCCTGGGACAGACGTGAAAGTCCCTGAAAAGTCCCTGAAAAGTCCCTGGGAAGCTCCCATGGAAGGGGCTCTTGACCTGCGGGTTCGCGGCACGTGATCAACGCCGGATACGGCCTGGGGCGGGGCCGGTCGTGGAATCCGTCGTAGCCGAGGCTGCCGTATGCAGCATCCGCCATGGCAACTTCCGGCATCACGCGTTCGACAGCGTGGACGGATGAGAACACGCGGGGCGGCATCAGGGCAGGGGACACCAGCACGGGGGACACGAGCGCAGGGAGCACGAGCGCGGCGGAGTTCGGGTTCAAGGAGTATGCGAGCGCGGTGGCAAGCGGAACATCTGGCGGGACAAGGACGCAGCAGCATTCGTCCGCTCCGTCGCGGACGGGAACGAGACGGTGCCCACCGTCACCGTCGCCCCCATGGTCAACCCGTCGAAGCGACAACTGCTGGACGCGGTCCGCGACACGCGCCGCACCTGCTTGCGTCCTGACCCGGCGCTGAGAGCAGATGGCCGGGGCCGACGGCCTCCGGACGCCCCGGAGCCATGCGCGCAGTGCAGCGTTCAGTACTCCTCGGTCTCGACGAACCTGGCGTCCGCGTCGCCGTCGGGACAGAAGGCGTCAGCGGCGGCGGGGGGAATCCGGGCGGGCCGTCCTTCAGGGCCAAGCCCACGCCGGCCGGCTTCGCCTTGACCTCATCGATCGACTTCGCACCGACGTTGCGGATGTCCAGGAGGCCGGCCCCGGAGCACGCCACGCGCAGGATCGCAAATGCGACCGGGCCGCTAGAGGACGCCCTCGCCCGCACCACCCAGCCTCAACCCGCCATCGAACCGGCCCATACGGCACCACCACCCCACCCGGAAGCCCCGCGGACACCGCCTCGATCCCACGTCTCCCGTACTGACGCCCTGTTACCCAAGGCCTGCTGGCGCTATCTGGATCCGATCGCACGGGTGCCTGACCTCTTCCGTGACTCCCCCTCAGGGCTGGCGCGGTAGTGGCCAGCCGCCCTCCGCTTCCAAAGTTTCCGGAATACGCGCCTACCCAGGATCGATTGTTCCGGGCGAGACCATCGAGGCGGACGGGGGAAGCCGGTGAACGATCTAAAGCTGTTCCAGGTCGCCGACGGCCAGGCGGCCGAGATCCCGGGAGCTGCAGTGGCGCTGGAGCGTCAGCTGCAAACGTTGATCGAGCGCAACATGGAAGCGATGCTCGGGATCCGGTTCTTGGCCTCGGAGTACGGCACCGGTTCGCGGCACAGGGGGCGAATCGATTCGCTCGGGCTGGACGAGTACGGCAACCCGGCGATCATCGAGTACAAGCGTTCGAATGGCAAGGCGGTGATCACACAGGCTCTTTCATACCTGTCGTGGCTGCGCGACCACCGCCACGAGTTCGAAAGCCTGGTGAAGGAGCGGCTGGGCGACGAGGCAGGCCGCTCGGTCGACTGGAGCAACCCCCGCCTGGTGTGCATCGCGGGAGACTTCACATCGCACGACACTCACGCGTTGGAGGAGATCGGTCGTCGGATCGATCTCGTGAGCTACCGGGACTTCGGTGGGGGCCTGCTGGCTCTGCAACTTGTCGCCTCCGTGACCGGCTCGGCGACAGCACTTCGGACCCCGAGCACGCCCGCGGGGGCGAGCGCGCCTGCGGCGGGACCCGGGGGTGGTGGTTCGACAGTCAAGTCGGTTCGGCAGTTCTACGACGAGTCGCCTCAGTCGCTGCGGGATCTGTACGCCGACCTCGACGTCATGCTGGTCTCCGATGCTGATGTACAGAAGGAGTTCCAGCTGCATTACGTCGCCTACCGGCGGATCAAGAACGTCGCGACAGTGCGATTCCAGCCGCGCAGCCACACCCTCGTGGTCCGGCTTGCCGTCAACCCGGACTCGGTCGAGCTGGCCGAGGGCTTCGCCCGTGACGTTCGCAAGATCGGCTGTCTAGGAACCGGCCCTCTGGAGCTGCGGATCCGGTCGCAGGAGGACCTGGCGAGAGCCAGCGACCTCGTCCGGCGAAGTGTCGAAGGCCGCTGACCCAAATTACGGGGGCTGGTGTGCACCGGAGTTCCGGTGCACACCAGCCCCCGTTTGGCGTGCCTGCAGGGATGGCGGCGGTCTGGCGTTGGCTGGTCTCATTTCTCGGGCCCAGCGAGTTCGAAGTCGTCCTGGGTCAGTGCGTTGCGCAGCCGCTGTTCTGCGATGTCGGCGTAGTGCTCGGAGAGTTCGGCACCTATGAACTGGCGGCCTTCTCGCAAGGCGGCGACGCCAGTCGTTCCGGAGCCGGTGAAGGGGTCCAGGACCGTTCCGCCCGGCGGGCAGATCTTCACCAGTTCCTGCATCACTTCCACGGGCTTCTGGGTAATGTGCACGCGGCCTTTCCTCGGCTGGCTCGCTGTGTAGAGGCCGGGCAGGTAGACGGGGTTGCGGGCGGCGTCGACGGGCCCCTTGGTGCCCCACACGATGTACTCGCACGACTGCTTGAGTCGGCCCTTCTGCGGCCGGGAAACCGGCTTGTGCCACGAGGCGATTCCCCGCCAGGTCCAGCCGGCGGCCTGGAGTGCGTCCGTCGTGGTCGGCAGCTGTCGCCAGTCGGTGAAGACGAGCGCGGTACCGGACTCGACGGTTGCGCGATAGGACTCGGTCAGCAGGAGGGTGAGCCAGAAGCCGTACGAGCGCTGGTCTCGGTTCTCGCCGGGGAAGTTGGCGAGGTCGTGTTCGGCATCGGCCGATGTGTACTTGGCGCGCGCGGAGCGTCCGGTGCGCTCGCTGCTCGTTCGGCCCCCGCTGTTGTAGGGCGGGTCGGTGATCACTGCATCGACGCTGTTGTCGGGGATGCTGGCGAGGGCGGTCAGCGCGTCGCCTCGGTGCAGGGTGTACGGCATTGCGCGGTTCTCTCTTTCAGGGAGGCGGTCGTGCGCCCTTTTCTCCGCTCCCGGAGGGGGAGCGCACGTCGGCATGCGTCACTCCGCGGAACTGCGAAAACAGCCGCCGTGACGAGCAATGCGCTGGAGGTTAACCCCGAATTCCGGCCGCACCCAATGAGGCAGATCTCGACTCAGCGCCTCGAAACCGCCCGAGGCACGGGCCGTTTGGTGCGGCCGGATTTCGTCTCTACAGTCTCGCCGTGTTCGCAGGACGGGACCTGGTTCCAGCCTTGCTGAGCTGTGTCGATGCTGCCGTTCCATCCAAGGACAACATGCCTGACGCCCCATCTACTGGCCTCCTAATCGGCGAAAAGGACTCCCCATGTGGCGAGTGAGATTACGAGGGCGGCTGGCTGCCGCTTTCCAGTGAGAGGCCAACGGCCGGGAGTTAGCAGCTCCCGGCCTTGGTCTCCCAGCCTCCTCCAGGTATTGCGAATTCATAACCGTGCGGTGCCGGTGGCCTTTTCGACGAGAACGCCTGCGCCGCGCTGTCTACGAGTAAGGAGCTGCCGATGCAGCATGCCCAGGCCCGCCCCTCCGCGGGCCCAGATTCCGTCTCCTGCCGTTCGACGTGTGGCGCGCGTCCGTGAAGAAGGCCATAGCCATAGCAGGGGCCGTGGCGCTCGGCCCGACGTTGTTGATAGCGCCGGTCGCTGTCGCTCTCGCCGGTTCCAGCAGTGCTCAGGCCGCCTGTTCTGCGGACGGTGCACAGGCCGTGAACAGTGCGGCGGTCGCGAAGCTGGTGAAGTCGATCTTCAAGGGCGACGGCAAGGGGCCCTTGTCCGTTTCGGGGCTTTCAGACCCCGAAGAGCAGATACCAAACGCCGAGACGATCCAGGCCACTGGTATCGCGATGAAGGTGCCGGCGCGGGGGCAGATCGTTGCCCTGGCCACGGCTCTGCAGGAGTCGGGGCTGCGGAACCTGGATTACGGCGATCGGGACTCGCTCGGCCTCTTCCAGCAGCGTCCCAGCCAAGGTTGGGGTACTGCTGCCGAGGTTCGCGACCCGGTGCATGCCTCGATGAAGTTCTTCGAGGGTCTGCTCAAGGTCTCGGGCTGGCAGTCGATGACCATCGCCCAGGCCGCGCAGGCAGTTCAGAAGAGCGGCTTCCCCGACGCGTACGCGAAGTGGGAACCGCTGGCCACGGCCCTCCAGAAGGCCATCGCCAAGTCGCTTGGCCAAGACGGCAGTTCCGGCAATGACAGCGACACCGATGGTGAGGCCGAGCAGACGACCTCCCCGGCAGCTACCGCGTGCGGCACCGGCGGGGACGGGTCCTCCTTCGGCCCGATTCCCGATGGGTCCGTACCCGAGGGCTACGAGATCCCGTCCAGCGCACCCAAGTCGGTGCGTACGGCGATCCGTTGGGGTCTCGGCCAGCTCGGCACGCCGTATCAGTGGGGCGGTACGTGCTCTGCTCCCCACGGCCAGGACCCCATGGGCCGATGCGACTGCTCGTCCCTGATGCAGGCGTCGTACAAGGCCGGCGGTGTCTCGATTTCCCGGACCACATACGCGCAGGTCAAGGAGGGCGAGGCGGTCAGCGTCGATGCTCTCAAGCCGGGTGACCTCCTGTTCACCCGCGGCACGGCCGCAGCGCCGGAACACGTCGGGATGTTCATTGGCCAGGGGCTGATCCTGCAGGCCCCGCATACCGGTGACGTGGTCAAGATCTCGACCCTCACCGACTGGCGCGCAGACATCGTCGCCGCCCGCCGGGTCGCCTGACCGGCACCTTCTCCTCTCCCGTCGCTCCCTCTCCTCTCGGGCCCTCGCGCGCCCAAAATCGCACTGGAGTTCCAAGTGAAGCTCATGCAGCACGCCCAGTATCTGGCGTACAACCCCGGCATCACACCGAAGGAGGGCGGTCTCCCCGGCCTCAGCGTGCTGAAGAACGTCGTCTCCTCGATCAACCTCTTCGGGATCATCGCGGTGGTCGGCGCCCTGGCCATCTCCGCCATGGTCTGGGCGTGGGGTCACCACAGCGGTGGCCACCAGGCCGAGGCGAACGGGAAGAAGGGCACGGTCATCGCCGCCGGGTGCGCGCTGCTGCTGGGCGCGGCCAACGGCATCGTCGCGTTCTTCTCGGCGATGGGGACGCAGGTGTCTTAATGAAGAAGTCAAGCCACCTGCGCAACCGGCGGACCGGAGTCGTACGGCCGCCCATCACGCAACATCGCCCACAACACACCG
>NZ_JBIAUY010000013.1:0-282240 GCF_042893475.1 Streptomyces sp. NPDC001604
TTGCTCCGCAATCCCACCAGGAATTCGCTCCGCGAATTCCTGGAAAGCGCAGCTACCAGGGTGGGACGGGATCGTCTCCGGGGATAGAAGGAACTGACACGTACTCAGAAATCCCACACTGTTACGGATACTGAATTCTTCGAATCCTCTTCCCAGAGTATTCCGAACTGACTTCCTCTCAATTCCCCTATCCTCAACAGAAATCGAGAATACGCCCCTCGAATCATTCCCGGCAAACCAATAGCCACAGCCCACGCCGAGCATGGACGCCCCCCCAGCTCCACACCCCGCCAGAACTCCACCTCTCCAGGCCCCCGTTCGGGCCGCCGAGCCCCCACCCCGGCGCGGCGGCGGAGCCGACGCGCAGCAGTCACCTAGGCCGCGCCCGATCCCCGAGGCCGCCGCTCGACCGCCCCCGCCCCCATTCCTCACTCTCCTTCAATCGGTGCGGGACAAGTGGCAGCAGAGGGGATGTCAGACCCCCGGCCATGCGTAGAACCCTTGGTTGACCAGCGGGAACGTGGAGCCGTGCCGCGAGGGTCACGCAAGAGATGTTGCAAGAGAAGGCGCAAGAGTAGCCGGAAGAGAAGACGCAAGAGATGTTGCAGGTTCCGGTGTGTGGGGTGCCCGGACCCGATAGAGAGTGTATTATTGATTTCGAGTTCAGGCGGCAACCTGGCTCAGGCTCAATCACCAACACGAGGAGTTCCCTTGAACACGGAAACCGTTGACGCGGTAAGCCGGCTCACGATCCACCTTGCTGGAGAGCACGAGACCGACGCGCATATTGGTCTGACGCTCATTCCCCTTCTCAAGATCCCGACAGCCATCATCGAATTCCGGCACCCTACCGGCGCACGCGTTTGGTGGGAAGGCTGGTGCGAGGCCGCCGCAATGCTCGACCGGATTTTCCCCGAGCAGGTAGACGCAGGCGAATTGCGTGAGCCCGAACTCACCATCAATTCATTTGTGATCCTGGACGACGCACCCCGCCGCGCCAAAATCCGGGCCCGGAGCGCAGCAGTCAGCCCGGATGGAATCGGTGCCCTGTCCGTGACGGTCGGAGGTCTGACGATCGCGTGCGCGTCCCGGGCCGCCGTCGAGTGCCAGGTGCGCGGGTGGCGCGAGGCGTACGAAGTGCTCGCCCTTGACGGAGGGTTCGGGCTCCCGTCTGCCGACGAGGTCGCCGAGCGCGTACAAGCCGACCACGCCCGCCACGGGGTCAACGAGCTGTCCACGGCCGCCGAGCAGCAGCGGGCAGCCCGGACGCAGTGACGCGCCCAGGGTGGGGCGGTCGCCGGTCGTCCCACCCTCCCGGAGTCACAGCTACCGCAGAGAGGACAGCATGACCGCCACAGGACCGATCAGCCGAGGGCAGCGGGTACGCATCGAGCGCACCCCCACGCGGGGTCTGGCCGCACACGCCCGTCCGAGGACCGCGAACCTGCCCGCCCCGTGGCCAGAGGTATGGGAAGGCACTGTCTTACAAGTGACCTATGACGAAGGTGAGTTGACCGACGTCGAGGTCTACGGCAAGCGCGAGAGTACCGGCGAGACCAAGCGGGTTGGATTCAGCCTCACCCGCAACCCGTTCTTCCGTACGACCGTGACGCCGGTCGAAACGCTGTAACTGCCCACGTCCTGGTGGTGAACCTCCCGGTAAAGTGTATTATTGATTCTGCGGATGAGCGGCAACTCACCCGCCGCCAACTCGACAACCACAGGCAGGGCAACGATGAGCGAGTACCAGAACCACGTACGGCAGAGCCTCGAAGGGCAGAACGTCGACCCGGACCAGGATCTCGGCATGGACGAGATGCGGTGGACTCCCGCACCCGTCAGCGAACCCGTGACGGACAACGCGATGCACGCCGCCGCCGCCACGGCACACGCAATGATCGACCGCGCGACAGATGCGTATCTGTCCCTCGTGGGTGACGTTCTCGGCGACGGGACACACCACCTGGTGGCCAGCTCCAGCACGCCGCACGGTGAGCTCACGGAAGGCCAGCAGCTCACCGTGATCGGTGACCTCCTGGTCGTCAACGAGGCCGCCGCCCTGCGCGTAGCCATCGTGATCGCGGCAGGCATGGTCGGATGCTCCACCGGTGGACTGGTCGTGCGCACCTTCGGCCCCGACGGGTCGGAGTTCGTACGCGGCTGGAGGGTCCGGAACTTCTGGCTTCGACCGCTCACCGCACGGGAGATCCGGGAGGCGTACACCGTCGACACCGAGACGGGTGCGCCGGTGGCCCCGCAGCCAGGTCTTGAGTACCGGCAGGCCGAGCGGGTGCCCCGCCCGGACCAGGCCCCGACGCACGGCGAGAGCGCCAGCCACACCGCGCCCCGAGACAACCGGCCTCCGAACCGCCGCAACTGAGCACCACCCCGCCGGGGCCGGTCGTGCGACCGGCTCCGGCGGGAACGCCCCTGCCTCCCGGTGTGAGCGGCAACTCACCCGGCACCAACCCGACCAGGAGTGACCCGACATGAGCGCGACCACGCGCCCCGCCATCAGCTCGCGCACCCCCCGCCCAGGAGCCGGCCCCGGCACCTGCCGAAGTGCCGGCGCCCACCGCCCCGCTTGCGATCTGCCACGCAACCTGGCCCAGCTCACCACCCGCGCGGAAACGGCTGGATGGACGGCCGCCGTCGAAACGCAGCGTCCGGACACTGCGCCCTGGTGCCCACCGCCCACCAGGAGGCCCGGGAAAGCGTCCTGCGGTGCGTGTGGCGGCTCACCGCCCGGGGCTACCGGTGGGACGGCGCCACCCTGACCCGCAACAGCCAGCGGGCCGCCGAGGGCATCGCGTGGCGCGCCATCGCGGACCTGGTGACCGCTGAGACGCCCACCGCCCACACACAGCCTACCGCGCAGCCGTGACGGCGGACGTTCCGGCCGAGACCGAGTTCACGGCTGCGTCGCCGCCGACCTGACCGTCACCACCGCGCTTCCCGAACCCGCCCCACCGCCTGACCCACGCCCTTCGGCCGGGCGCCACGGCGCCCGGCCCGCCTCCTGGAGTCCTCATGCGCACCCACGCCACCTACCAGCTCATCGGCGCCCGCTCCCACCAGTGCGACGCCACCGCCACCTACACCCACAATGGCGCCCGCGCCTACGTCCTGTGCGACGGCATCGGTTCCAGCGACGAGGTACGCGACTGGACCCGCACCGCCGCCCGTCGACTCGCCCGCGCCGCCGCCCACCGCGCCGACGCCGAAGCTGGCCTACGGGCCGTCTACGAGGACTACGCCGCCGAACCGGAGCGGCAGGACAAGTACGCCCGCTACGACCTGCCCTCCGCGTGCGCCGTCGTGGCCGTCACTGCCCCCGGCAAGCCCCTCACCGTCGCCTGGTGCGGAGACGCCCGCGCCTACATCCTCACCCTGCGCGGCACCCTCCACCACCTCACCGCCGACCACAACCTTCGGCGCGTCTTCGGAGGCAGCCGCAACCGCGTCACCTCCTGCCTGGGAGCAACGGAGACCGACGAGGAGACGAAGGCCGTGTACGGCCACCCCGCGATCGAGTCCGTCACCCGCGGCATGGAGAACTGCCGCCTCCTGCTTGCCAGCGACGGCGCGTACGAGCCCCTGGAGGACTCCAACCGCAGCCTCGAAAGCCACCTCACCGGATCCGCCCAGGCAGCCGCGCGCGCTGTCGCCGCAATGGCGATCGGCCACGCAGGGCCCTATCCCGACAACTCAACCGCCCTGGTCGCCGACCTGCGCACGAGGTGACGCCCACCCGCACCCGAGCCCCGGCCGGTCCGGGCAGTGCCCGGACCGGAGCAGACCAAACAGCACAACCGGGCGCACGAACTGGTCGACATGGACCGGGACTTGACCGAGAAGGAATCGTTCTTGACCACCCCCACGAGTCCACGAACATGGGCCGCACTCTGGACGGAGCGTTCCTCACCCCGGCCGAGCTCGCCGGCGAACCCACCACGTGGTCCCGGGTGACCGGATCATCGACCTGTGCGCGGGCATCGGACGCCTGGCCTGGCACGCCCGAGACTCCTGGAACCGGCGTTGGGTGCGTCTGCCGCCGGGCGGCATCTCGGTACCACGGCTGGACGCCACCCGCGCGGCCCTGTGCCGCCGAGTCGGCCGCCAGGGCCTGACCATCCCGCCGGGCGCCGACCATGGCGCCCGGCCCCCTACCGGATTGAGCGGCAACTCATCCGGCACCAACTCACAGCAGGAGGACACACCATGACCACGATCCGCCGGAACTGGACCAAGCGCGTGACAGAGATCCGCACGGCAGCCCGCACCTGCCACGCCTACGACTCCGACAGCGGCAACATGGTGCCGGTCGACCCGGCAGACGCCTTCAGGGCGTGGGAGAGTATGCCGCGCGCCCGGCTCACCGAGGACACCCCGGGGCAGAAGTGGACGGTTCACGTTCACTCCAACCGGTTCTACGTCCTGACCGCCGAGGAGCCCGCCACCCCGGCCGACGACGAGCCAGCCCCCGAGGTTCCCGCGGCCCCCACCGCCGCGCCCGGCTCCCGCCCCGCCGACCAGGCCGCCGGACCGGCCAACGCGCAGGACCGCAGCGCGGCGCGCACGCTCGCCCGGCACGCGCGGGCATCCGGTGTGCCGGACGGTGACCGCCTGCCCGGTCACCTGTCCGCCCTGGCGGTCGATCTCGTGGGAAAGACCGTCCGCGTGAAGCTCGCCCAGGGCTACGGCCACGAGCGGATCCGGGATGAGTTCGAGCAGGAGCGGGCCGAGGCCGAGGCCTCCGGAGACGCCGGGAGGGTTACGGCCCTGGGGACGATGCTGGAGGTGCACGCGGCGATGGTGGCCGAGGAGGGCACCGCCCCGTCGCCCACCGGCCCCGCACCGGCCGACCACGGCCCCAGCTCCCCTCAGGAGCAGCCCGCCCGGCACCGCCCCGCCTCGCCGCGCGAAGGGCAGGTGAGCCACGACAGCGTGCTGTCCCGCATCGACTCGGTGCTGCACGACGCCGCCGTCACCGACGACGACACGGTCAGCGCCGACGCCATGCGGTCGCTCCCCCTGGCCGACCCGGGCGGCATCATCCACGCCTACACCCGCGCCCGGGCACTGGCAGACGGCGTCCTGGTCGCCGCCGACGCCGAGTTGGCCCGGGAGGCCGGCTTCCGTGTCCCGGTCGCCCTCACCAGCGCCGTATGGGAGGGCTGCGTGGCGTGGAACGAGTGCGATAGCGAGCGGCAGACGCCGCAGGACGAGCGTGGTCGTCTGTGGGACGTGCTGACCATGACCCGCCACGCGATCCGGCGCAGCGGCGGAGGCGGCGGTCGCGTCATCGTCGACCTGCGGCGGGTGCCGCGCGACGGCCGCACCCGGCAGGCCCGGCCGGTCCGGCTCCTCTGCGCCATCGGCCCCGGCGACCACGGCGAACCCGTGATCACCATCATGGAACCCCACGAGGACTGATCACCTGGCCAGCCCGGGGGCGCACCGCCCCCGGGCCCGGCCCGAAAGGACCAGGCCCCATGACGACCCCCGCATCAGTCGCCGACCGCGTCGCCGAGATCCTCGGCGGCAACTGGACGGTCACCGCCGGCCCATGGAAAGCCTCCGGCCACCTGGACGCCCCGGGAGCCGACAGGTACGAGCTCCACGTCGACGAACACGGCGAGCTTTGCCTGTGGGCAAGCCTCACCCCCCTTGGCCCCATCGCCGTGTTCCGCGAGGTCCACACCCCCGAGGACATCGAGGCGGTTGCCGAAGGTGTCGCAGAGGAGATCCGCAGCACCGCGCCCCAGCCGACCAGGGATAAAAGGCCTTGCCCCAACCCCTAAACGGCGTATAATTGATTTCACGGGCAAGCGGCAACTTGCTCAACACCAACCGATCGCACGAGGAGCAATCCGTGAGCGACACCGCAACAACCACACCGATGCAGCGGGTCACCCTGCAGCTCGGCCAGATCCGCGTCAATGAGCACAACGTCCGCCAGGACCTCAGCCTGGACGAGAAGTTCCTCAAGTCCGTCGCGGCCAACGGCGTGAAGGTCCCCGTCGTGGTCCTCCCGCTCGGCGAGGACGCCTACGAGCTGAAGATGGGTCACCGGCGCTACTTCGCCGCCCGGGCCACCAAGGAGACCGAGCCGGAGCAGGACGCGATCGAGGTCCCCGCGTACGTGCTCGACCCCTCCATGCGCGAGGCGGGCGAGGACTTCATCGACCAGCTCATCGAGAACGACGACGACTACCGCCGGGGCCTGACCGAGCTGGAGCAGGCCGACGCTCTGTTCGGCGCGGTCGGCGCGGGCATGAAGCAGGCACGCGTCGCCGAGCTCACCGGCCGCTCCCGCAGGGACGTGTCCCAGGCGGTGAGGACCGCCAAGTCGGTGGGCGAGCGGACCCGTTCGGCACTCGCCGAAGCCGGTACGTACGACCTCGACCTCGAAGTCCTCGGTGTGCTGGGCGAGTTCGACGACGACGCAGACGCCGTCAACCGGCTGCTGGAGGCCTACGCCAAGGGCCGCTTCGAGTTCCAGGTGCAGTGGGAGCGCGACGACCGCGCCGAGCAGCGCGTCCGTGAGCAGGTCCGCCCCCAGCTGCAGGCCGCAGGCGTGCGACTGGCCGAGGACGGCGACACGCTTCCGGCCACCGCCGAGCCGCTCAGCGAGCTGGACGGCCCGGACGGCGAGCCCATGGCCGCCGAGGCGCACGCCGAGTGCCCCGGGCACGTGGCGACCTGGGCCGAGAACCCCCGTGAACCCGGCGAGGTGGAGTACTTCTGCACCGACCCGGAGCGCTTCGGCCACTACCCGCCCCAGGAGGACGCCCCCGAGACGGACGGCGGCCAGGACGAGGAGCAGCCGCAGGCGACCGGTGCGGCCCAGACGTCGGAGCCGTCGCGCGAGTACGTCAAGGCGGGCAACAAGGCCTACCGCGCCGCCGAGAAGGCCCGGCAGGCGTGGCTGAAGGACCTCCTCAGCCGCAAGACCGCGCCGAAGCCGCTCGCGGCGTTCGTCACCGAGCAGCTCCTTGCCTGCCCCAAGCCGGTGGCTCAGTGGGTGGGCGACGCGGGCCGCCGCGACCTGGTCAAGGAGCTGACCGGCTACGACAACCCGGCCGAGCGCGTCCAGTCGGCGAACCCGGCCAAGCTCACCCTGCTCAACTTCGCGGTGCTGGCCGCGACGTTCGAGAAGCGGATGGGCGAGGTGCGGATCTGGCGCACCGACCCCACCGCCCGTTCCGCCGTCTACGAGCTGCGCGAGATGCGTGCCGACGCCCGCACATGGCTGACATTCCTCGCCGAGACCGGCTACCCGCTCTCCAGCATCGAACAGGCCATCGTCAACGACGAGCCCTACCAGGAGGGCGAGCCGGACGCGGCCGACACCAACGGCCAGGCCGACGAGGACACCGAAGACGCGTCCTGATTCGCCGCCCGGGCCGGACCTCACCGGTCCGGCCCGGGCCCCCTCTCCCTTCCCTCTCTGCGCGCCGCCCGCCCGGAAGGCCTCGCCATGCTCCGCTCCGAACTCCGCCTCACCACCTCGCTGTTCGTCGCCCAAGCCGCCGTCAGCAACCACACGGGCCTGATCGCCCGGTCCGGGCTCGCCATGCCGGCCGCGCCGTTCGGCTCCCCCGCCTGGCAGCTGCCCGCCCTTCTCTCCTACCTTCACCGCCTCCACCAGGACGAGGAGGACCCCCTCCCCCGAACGGTGGCGCGCGCACACCGAGCGCCAGACCGGCCCGGTTCCCCGGCCGCACATCCGCTACCAGGCTGACGGCCTGCACGATCCGGACGCGGTGTGCGTGCTCGACATCCAACTCGGCCCCCGCGACGAGGACACCGGCTGGCCCGCCGCCGACCTCGCCGTCATCGAGCAGGAAGAAGGCACCTGCCCTTTCGGGCGCGTCACCCGCCGCCACGGGGCCGAAGCGATCGCCACGTACACCGCCCAGGAACTAACCGCCGAGCACGCGGCGCTCATGGACCGCGCCCGCCAGCACCAGGACGCCTCCTTCATGCGCCTCGCCGAACTGGCCCAGCGCGCCGCCGACTGGGCCGACAAGGTCCGCGCCGCCGCACACACCGACGCGATCCACGTCCAGGCCGACAAGGCCCGGGCCCGCATCACCCACTGACCAGCACCACCCACCGCCGCCGTGGAGGCCTGCGCCATGTCCGAGTTCGAGCCCGTCTCTCCGACCTACGGCCTGTCCGACGCCGTCGTCGCACCCCGACGTCCGGCAGCGGCGAGCGTCTCCGCCGACCTGCCCGGCGGCTACCAGCTGACCCTGCGCACCCGCGAGCGGCGCGGGCCGCTTCAGGCGGCCGAGGAGAAGAACAGCGTCGCCATCGCCTCCGACGAGTCATTCTCCGGCTGGACCAAGACCTTCACCGACCCCCGTCTTTGCCCGGCCATCGTCGACCGCCTCACCTTCGGCGGCAACATCATCGAGACCGGCACCGACTCCTACCGCCTCGCCACCACCCGCGCCCAAGCGGAACGAGCAGCCGTCTGAGCGCAGTCCGCCTGCTCTATCGAACTGGCCCAGACTCATCGACGATCACGGTCGGCTCTGACAGGAAGATATCCCGGTCGACGGGGCCATAGGCGATGTTGAACGTGTCCAGCCAGTACGACCAACCACGGATCCCCAGGGCGCTGGTGAACCGGTAGTTCAACTGCCAGCGGACCCACTGCCCGGGAAGCAGTCGAACTGCCGGCGGCCTGCGCGGCCGAGGCGGCAACCCGAAGAGCGGCTCCACACGAGCGTGCACTCGGAGCCGATCACCTTCGTCCCGCAGGCTGACACCGACCTCGCGGAGGTCTTTCTGGCTCGAACGTGGCTCGAAGCCGTCACGCTCGGACATCTGGACGAAGTGGGCAAACCCGGAGGCCACCTGGGGCAACGAGAAGCCGACCGGCACCGCGTTCCTGCGGGGCATCGGCCTCCCCGCCCCGAGACTCCTTCGTCCAGGACGTCTTGATCCACTGCACCGTGATGTCCACCGCACCTGCCCTTCGCCGAGAGCCTACGGTCAACATCTGCTTGACGTCATCCAGGTTCCAACGCAACTGCCTGCTGCCAGTTCTCAGCAACATTCCACAAGGGTGCAGACCCAGACCGCTCTCCGGAACCGCCTACAAGCGCGCTCCGGTCTCACCTACGCAGCCACCGGGGCTACGGCCGGTTGTCGCGCCTACTGCCAGGGCCGTGGGGTGCACCCGTGTGCAGGCACTGTCGGGTAACCCGGAGGCGGGAATCCAGGAGTACGAGGCATCCAGCGGACGTGAACTGTGCGTCCACTGCTCTCGGTATGCGGTGCACGATTTCTCCTTCTTGGCTCAGGATGAGCACGCTGGCGTCGGTGGGTAGCGCGATTGACCCTGTATCCGGATCCGCGTTGGCTGGGTGCAGGCCGGGGTCAGCGCGTTGCCACTTGACGTGGCCGGAGGTGTCGAGCAGCCGTGTCGTGGTCTGTGGACCGTGAACGGTGTCGTCAATGAAGCGCTGTACCAGGATGGTGTCTGTGGTGACCGAGCACCGGCCGATGTGGGTCACTGGCAGGGCTCGTAGGGCGCCGCGCCCGGGCTGCGCCAGCGAGGCGTGGTTCGCGTCATACAGGACCATGGGGGTTCGCTGCCCGGCCAGACAGGCGCTGGTGGCGGCGGTGTGGCTCGGTTTCGAGATGGTCCACCCCGCAGGTCCGCGGGTGAGGAGCCGGTATTCCGCTTCCTGTCCCTCAAACGTGAGAAGGACAGCAAGTGACCGGTCTCGGGCGGTGAACAGCTGAGGATTACTCCCGGCGAGCGGGTACCGCTGGGACCTGTGGGAGCGACGAATCTCCAAGACCTGGGTACCGCCTGGGACCGTGCGGGCAACGATGGCGTCCGACGGGGCGTCGGCCCAGAGCACCAGCCCGGCTGTGGCGGCCTCCACACGTCGCGCCGAGCCGATCCGCCAGATGGTCGATGAACGCCCAGTAGCGTCGGCGGATCCCGAGCCGACCGCATCCGGACAGCGCCTCAGGCACGAGACATCGGCCGAGCCAGCCATGTTCCGGTCCCTCCAGCGCACCGTACCGTGTTCACCGACTCCCACCACTGTTGCTGAACGCGGTTCCAGTACGAGGGCTCCATAGCGGTCCGCATCCAGGATCACGGGTGCGGAGAAGGCAGTCTCCGGCCCGCCGTCGTTTCGGGGCGAGCTGTGGGTGACCGTCCCGCCCCATGGGACAGCCACGGCGATGAGGCACAGCAGCACGAGGCCGCCGAGCGCCGTCCTGGCCCTTGCGTTCCCAGACTGCCGCCCGCCCGCGGCCGGCATACGCCGGCCGCGGGCGGGCGGCATGGCCGCTAGTACTTGATGTAGGCGGCGCACGAAGGGTCCCGTCCTGTCACGTCGAAGGTCGCATGGCCCTTCAGGTACGGCCTGGAACTGCGCGGGACACGCTTGCTCACGGTCCTGGTCTTCGTCTGGCCTCCCCACACGTCGTCCTGGCTCGTCCACGCCCACACATCCGTGCCGTCACCTTTGCGAAGCCGCAGGTAGACGTTGTTGTGGTGGCCGCCGTTGCGTTCGATGGTGAAGCTGGCGTTGGTGACCCAGACGGTGTTCTGGCTGGCGAAGTTGTACTCAGTGCCGATGGACAGGATTCCGCCTCGGCTGCTGCAGTTGCTGTACTTGCTCGCGGCGGACGTCGTGGTGGTCGCGCCCGCCGTGACCGCCAGCCCGATCGCGGCGATCGATACGGCGCGAACGACCCTCTTCCTTCGTGCTGTGCGTTCCGTGGTCGCTGTGTCGTGGTTCTGACGTGAGGTCATCTGCCATCCTTTCGTTGGTATTTCGCGTCCTGATGCGGAATGGCGGAGGACGGTCCGCCCGTTCGGAGCTCGGCCCGAGCGGGACGGCGCCGCCCACCCCCGTGGGGCAGCAGTTGCTCCGGCAGCGGTGCCACTGTGGCGGCATGTGATCGAGTTCAGCCGACTGGGGATTGAATGGGCAGTCGGCTTTGCCAGCCTGATCAACGGAGCGCATGTACCGGACGGGTTGCAGGAGCTGCTCCAGCGGGTGATCCCACCCGCTCCATCGCGGCGGCAGGGCGGCGGCCGGCGCCGAGCCTGGTACCGGTAGCCGGAACGCAACAGCGCCACCGCCCGGATGCCGATCGAGGCGCTTGCTTCGGCTGGCTACCTTGCGGGGACACCAGTCAGCAGACAACCGTCTTACGGTAGTGCTCGGTGATTCGGTTCCAGGACTCGCTGCGGACACTGTGGTTGGGCATTTTGTGGCAGCTGCCGGTGCCTCCGAACAGGCCTCCTGTGACGACCGCGACGTACATGGTCTTGCCGCAGTAGTTGCTGAGCCTGACGTAGGCAAGATGCGTGTGTACGTGGCGGTGGATGCAGGCTGGCGCGGTCCCACCTGCCGCCGTAATGGCAGCCGTCGGGGCAGCAGCCGTGGCGGCGGGTGCCGTGATGCCGAGGGCGGTCAATCCTACGAGCGCTGTGGTGGCTGCGAGCGCACTGATCCGCTTGCCGGTGCTCATGTCCCGACTCCTCCTTTGCTGCCGGCTGCGGCCATCCGATGCAGGCATTTCGTTCTCCCTTCCTCATCGTGCTGAGCGAGCCACCGGGAGAGCCTCGGGCGAAAGGCTCTTCAGTGGCCCTGCTGCGTTCACGTCATCGAGTTCAGCGGCCCGTGGATTGAATGGGCAGCCGGTTTCGCCACTCGGATCAATGGCCGCACTGCAGGTCACACGCCACTGGCCAAAGAAGGTGCCTGTGGTTTGCCTTCCGCCACGCACCTGCCTAGCGTGGCGGCTCGTCGTGCCGTGTCCACGGGGGACCGGGGGACAGTTGGGGGTGCTGTCGATGGCGGGGCGTCGGGAAAGCCCACTTGACCCTAGTGCCGGGCCAGTTGCGCGCTTCGCGTTCGAGTTGCGCAAGCTCCGCGCGCAGGCCGGCAGTCCGACGTACCGGTCGATGGCGCAGCGCACCAGTCAGGGGGCAAGCACGCTGTCGCAGGCAGCTGGGGGAGAGCGGCTGCCGACCCTGCCGATCGTCCTCGCCTATGTCCAGGCTTGTGGCGGCGACCTGGAAGAGTGGGAGGAGCGGTGGCGTGAGGTAGCCGCAGAGGAGGCTGCTCAGCCTCGCCTCCCAGACGCAGGTGCGGAGCCTCCCTACCGGGGGCTGGCCCGCTTCGAGGCCGACGACGCCGACCTGTTCTTCGGCCGCGACAAGCTCACCGACCGCCTGCTCGAACTGACCCGTTCCCGCCGGTTCACCGCTGTGTTCGGTCCGTCGGGCAGTGGCAAATCCTCCCTGCTACGCGCCGGCCTCATCCCGCGCCTGCGCAGCCCGGGGACGACCGGTCCGTGGCCGGCCGCCGTACGCGTCCTCACTCCTGGGGAGCATCCCCTGCGCGTCCATGAGCAACGGCTGCTACCGAAGGACGCCGACGGGGACACGTGGCTGATCGTCGACCAGTTCGAAGAGCTCTACACCCTCTGCACCGACCCGGCCGAACGCGACCAGTTCATCGACCGACTCCTGGCGGCAACCGATGCCGCGAGTCATCTGCGCGTCGCCATCGCCGTGCGGGCCGACTTCCTCGGCCGCTGCGCCGAACATCCTGCCCTGACCGCCGCGTTACAGGACGGGACCGTGCTGGTCGGCCCCATGAGCCGCGACGAGTTACGCGAGGCCATCATCAAACCCGCCCAGGCCGCGGGGATGATCGTGGAACGCGCCCTAACCGCACGCATCCTCGACGAGGTCGAAGGCGAACCCGGCGCCCTGCCGCTGATGTCCCACGCCCTGCTCGAGACCTGGCGCCGCCGCAAAGGTCGCGCACTGACCACCCAGGTCTACGAGGCGGCCGGCGGCCTCCATGGCGCCATCGCCCGCACCGCCGAAGACGTCCACACTCAGCTGACCCCGTCGCAGGCTGCCCTCGCCCGCCGGATCCTGTTGCGCCTGATCACCCCGGGTGAGGGAATGCCCGACACCCGACGGCCCGCTTCCCGTACGGAACTCGACTTCGGC
The DNA here is from genome assembly GCF_042893475.1 of Streptomyces sp. NPDC001604. Classification (NCBI taxonomy): domain Bacteria; kingdom Bacillati; phylum Actinomycetota; class Actinomycetes; order Kitasatosporales; family Streptomycetaceae; genus Streptomyces; species Streptomyces sp. NPDC001604. Next base: position 13,019 of record NZ_JBIAUY010000013.1, read on the forward strand.
GACCCCGACGACACCGCCCAGGTCATCGAACACCTCGCCCGCGCCCGCCTACTCACGCTCGAGCACGACACCGTCGACCTGGCCCACGAAGCCCTGATCACCGCTTGGCCCCGACTGCGGCAATGGATCAATGAAGCCCGCGATCTCCTGCGACTTCACCGTCAACTCACCGAAGCTGCACGGACGTGGGATAACCTCAATCGCGATCCAGGGGCACTGTATCGCGGCGCCCGGCTGGCCTCTGCCGAGGAAGCATTCGCCTCCGAGCGCTCCGTTGGCCTTACTCCCGTTGAAAAGGACTTCCTGTCCGCCAGCCGCGTGGGCCGCAGTAAGGAACGCCGCCGACTACGTACCTTCGTTACGTCCCTCTCGCTGCTGCTGGCGCTCGCCCTGATCGCTGGCACGATCGCCTGGCAACAGAACCGTGAGAATGACCGGCGCCAGGAGGAGGCCGCAGCCCGGCGCATAGCCTCCCTAGCGAGCTCACTGCGCTCCACCGACCCCGCATTAGCCATGCGACTCAGCGTTGCCGCCTGGCGAATCAGCGCCAACACGGACACTTCGGCGGCCCTGTTCGCAGCCAGTACACAGCAGGAACGCGACTCGTTTGCCATACCGGAACAGCCGGCAGACGGTAATACCTTTCTGAGCGGCGATGGCCGAACTCTCGTAATTACTGGTGGCAACAGGGTGCGACGCTGGGACGTCCGCACCCGTCGACCCGCCGGATCCTTCCCACAGGTCGATGACGGGCTTGGCATAGACATTTCTTCCGATGCGCGAGAACTTCTCGTCGGCAACCTGCTGCCCAACTCTCTTCAAGTTCGAGATCTGATGTCGGGCAAATCAATCGGAAGGCCATTCCAGCTTGCATGGTCTGATGCGAAACTGAGCCCGAACGGTCGCACGCTGCTCATCGAGGGCGAGAAGTCCGTAGAATTGTGGAACATCCGTAGTCACCGACTACTCCTCAAGCGTCAGATAACAGACCTTCAGCAGGCTATTGTAAGCCCCGACGACAGATTCGTTGCGATATGCACCAACTCGGGCTCCTTCGAAGTGTGGGATGTCTTAAACCGACGACAAGTCCATGCGGCCTGGGTGAAAGTGGCCAGGCAGAGCGCTTGTGACGGCTTTATGGCATTCGGTACAGGTGACCTCCTGGCCATGCCCACGGACGACGGCGTGCGGATCTGGAACACGGCTACCGGAAGGAGGCTGCCTGGCATCTCCACTGATGTTCAATCAGAGGTCACTTTTAGCGTCGACGGGAGGTATCTGGCGGTCGTCGGCGACGGGGACGTCACCCTGTGGTGCATGAAAGGCCCGCAACGTCGCATCCTTCGTTATGACTTCTCTGCAGAGGTGGGTGGGACCCCAAACGCTGTAGGTGCCAGTTCGAACGTAAGGGTCGATGCAAAAGAAGGAGTTGTCCGCTACCTGACTGCGTCAACGGTCAATACCGTCGCCTTTGACACAGGCGCCGACTCCGACTGGCATCGAGACACTAACTACCAGGCGAGATTCAGCCCGGATGGACGTTTCTTAGCTACCGCTCGACTCGACGGAAACACTGTCACGTTCGAACTGCGGAAGACTACCGGAAACCGCCGCACCAAATTGCTGCCTGGACGCTGCCAGTCGGCGGAAGATAGCGGATGCACAGTCCACATGACGTTCAGCCCCGACGGACGAACCTTCGCCTACGGCACCAGCCCAGCAGTGCAGTCGTCTCACCAGTGGCCGGAGCGGATCAGACTCTGGGATACCGGCGAGAACCACGAAATATCATTGTTGGACCTCACCGACAAGGGCCGAAACCCCAGCAATGTCTCTGGCATACTGCTAGGCCCAGACGATCACTCGCTGCTGACGTACCGGATGCGGGCGGAAGGCGAGAGCGAGTGGGAGCAGTGGTCTTTACGCAGTGCGAGCCGGATCTGGAGGCGCACTGTTCCGGAACACGCCGAGATCGGCCTCCCGTTCGGGGACACAGATGAGCCATTGGCGCTGCGGCCCGATGGAAGGCTCCTGGCGACCGTTTACAGCAAGCTGGTTGCGCTCCCGTCCGGCCGATGGACAGGTCGCGCACTCAGCCGCGATGGCGTGCCCACCCAGCTCCAGTTCAGTCCCTCGGGTGATCGACTGGCGGTCGGCGACGACGCAGGCTGGGTCTTCCTGTGGGACAACGAAGGCCGACGACGTCTAGCGCGGCTCGCCGCCGGGACACAGGACGCTGAGGCCGTCTCGGCACTCGCTTTCTCTCCAGACGGTAGCTTGCTCGCCGTGGGAGGGAAGGAGGGAACCGTACGCCTATGGGACGTCGTCTCCGCGCAGCCGCTGGGCTCGACAATGTCAACTGCCAGTGACGCGATCCGAGCCCTCTCCTTCAGCCGCGACGGCCGGACGCTCCAAATCGCCGGGGAACATATACCCCTGCGAACCCAAGCCACCGACCTGGGGCGCGTTGCCACTGCCGTATGCAAGCGGGCCGGCGGGGGACTCACACACGAGCAGTGGGAGACATACCTCCCTGAGTTGCCCTACCGGGATATATGTTGGCCTCAATAGTCTCGATGCTGTCCATCCTGGGAGACGTACGTCGGAAGTGCGAGATCGCCGATCAATAGGGCAGAGACGTAAGGCTGCAGTACACCCAAGAGGTTCTGCCTACTCGCACCACGTCGCCTCATGAGAGAGCTCACCTACCCGCGGGCCCTGCATCACGCGCGGCGGTTCTTGCCGTCGCGAAGGCGGGCCCCGACTCGGCGCGGGCGGGCGATGCGCTCGGCGGAGCGGGACGACGTGGGCCGACATCTGCTCTCGGCCGGAGGCTGCGGAGCGTCTCGGAGCGGCACGGCGTCCCGGTCGAGGTCGACGAGCGCTACGGGCGGGTGCGGGCGTGGGTCCAGCAGCGGGGGCCGGAGCTGCCGACCGTGGAGGAACTGATGGTCACCGCCCCGTTTCCAGGTCCGGGACAAGAAGGTGCCGCATTTCGAACGGGAGTGGGCCGCGCACCGCCGCAGTCGGCTGTGACGTGCTCTGGGTGCCGGCGAGATTGACAGCCACCCGCTAAGAGCGTCATATTGATTACGCGAAACAGGCGGTAAAAGCGGTGGGCGGCGGAAGGCACCCCCTCACGAGGGTGTCGACCCAGGGCGGCAACCCCGGCCGAACGTCCCGCCGACCACCATCACCAACTCGACTCGCCGCCGGCGCGTGAGCGCCGGAGGAAGAAGAGGAGCAGGCCCTCAGTATAGGGCCGCGGACCGAACCGGAGAGTGCCATGTCCAAGGCCCTGAACCCGCAGCGTCGCCTCGTCGGCGACCGTGCCGTGGTCAACCGCGACTGGATCCGCGAGTTCACCGGCGCCAGCGTCGGCACCGCGGCCCGCTGGTACAAGATCCGCCTCGAGCAGCCCGAGGAGCACCGCCACCCGGAGAAGGAGCGCATCGACGGAGCCGACTTCTACGACGAGCAGCAGTTCCGCGACTTCTACACCTGGTTCCAGCAGGAGAAGGCGAGCAAGGTCCTCAAGGCCGACCCTGCCCTGCACGAGGCCGACCCGGAGGACGTCGTTTCCATCAACACGGCTGCCGAGTGGCTGGGCTTCAGCGGAGCGTCGGCGATCCGCAAGTACCTGAAGGACAACCCCGACTACTTCCCCAAGCCCCTCGCCGAGCCGGTCGAGGGTCCGACCGGCCGCATGATCCCCGCCTTCCGTGTCGGCGACCTGCAGGACTTCGACAAGAAGCGCACCGGGGACAAGCTCGGCAAGGCCGGCCGCCGTCCCGGGCCCCAGGCCGGCGCGGCCGTCGGGCGGCCCTCCGCCCTCGAGGAGATCCTCGCGGCCGAGCTGAGCGCCCGCGCCGGCGGTGAGCCGCTCACCGCCACGCAGCTCGCCGAGCAGTACGCCGCCGAGCGAATCGACCGCGACGGCTACCACCCGGGGCTGGCCGCGGAGCTCAGCGTGCAGTACGGCGGGCCGCAGAGGTCCTGGGAGTACGTCGTACGCAACGCCCTCGAGCACCGGACCGCGGCCGCGCCGGCCCGCTCGGAGGCCGACCGGCGGGCGGCCGTCGCCCTGGCCGCCCTGCGCGAGCGCGGCGACATCCGGGGACTCGCCGCCTCCCTCTCCCGCGAGCACGGAGGCAGCCCCGACGTCTGGTCGCGCGCCGTGAACGCGGCACGCAAGATCGCCGACCCCGCCACCTAACCGCCCACCATCAGACGGACGAGCCGCGCATGCCTCACTACCAGGTCCGCGACACCACCACCCGCGAGCTCCTCGCCCGGGACCTGGCCGACTACGCCGCGGCGGAAGCCGCCCTGGACCGCCTCGACGACGAACTGGAGCAGGACCTGCAGCGCAACGGCGAAGGAGCCGGACGCATCCGGCTGCGTCTCGATGTCGAACGAGTCACCGACGGCGTCACCGAGGCCGTCGGCCACCACGTCCTGCTCCTAGGAACCGAGGATCCACCCGGTCCGCTCCCTGCTCTGTAACCGGCGCTACTGGGCCGCCACCCGGACCTCGACCACGACGAACCGCGGCCCTGCCCATCACCCCCACCACAGCAGCCACCGGTCATGCGCAACCGCACCGAGCCTGCGCACGAGGACAGGCATTCCGCGCATTCGCATGCGCACCATGCGCCAACGGCGCAGTTATCGAGCCGCCCGAACGCGGCATACGACAGGGCTCGAGGCGGCTGCGCAGGCCGGCCTGAGACCGACCATGGACCCGACCACGACAGACCGACGGGCCGACCACGGCTGGATGCCACCACTCTCTCCACGTGCGCAGCCCGGCTCACTGCCCACCCACTGCGCACAGGAGACCGGTTCGCGACCGCAGCACATCCATCCACAAGTACACGGCAGGCAACCGTAGACATGCGGATCGGCCCGAGCCCGTGCAGCGTCGTCAGCCTCCCGGCCGACCTCGATGGGGTTTCGCAACAGCCCTGGCATGAGCCGCAGTTCCTGGCGAGGGGAAGAGCAGGCTGCCGCCGCGATGGACGAGGCGGCTGATTCCCGTCGGCTCATCGGCTCCCATGCCCGGGTTGCTGGGTCTCAACCAGCTCCCGAGCAGCGTCGAGGACCAGAGCCCAGGGGTACTCCTTCGGCCGACCTTGGCCTGGCTGGTTGGGCACAAAGCCGCCCTCGCCATACAGGACCCGTACGCCCATCGTTCGCAGTTCGGCGACGCTACGCTCGAACTGCCGGTGCTGCACGTAAGCGGCGTTCACGCACGGCATCGCCACCATCGGGATGCCCTTGCCGATGCCCTCGGCGACGACCCCGACCACGAAGTCACGGGTCAGGCCCAGCGCCCACGCGTTGATCGTGTTGAACGTGGCCGGCGCGACGGCGATCACATCCGCCTTCGGCCACACATCCGGCTCGTGCGGCATCTTGTACTCGCTGCGGACCGGGTGCCCAGTCAGCCGCTCCAACTCAGCCTGCTGCGGCGCCAGCCAGCGCGCGGCGGTAGGGGTGAGACCGAGGCACACGTCCCAGCCCTGGTGCTGGGCGTGCCGGATGGTCTTCGCCACGTCGAAGACGGGCGGAGCCGCCGAGCCGAACAGGTACAGCACGCGCGAAGTGGTCGTCATGCCGGCTATCCGATCACACCCAACGGCCCGCGGGCGCAGGGGCGTCTGAGTCGTGTGCGCCTGTGAGAGCGAACGCCGCGGGTACTGTTTCTGTGGGCGCTGAGAACGGAGAGCTGGTATGCCCACGCGGGATGAGAACCACACGGGCGCGCGTATCAAGGAGCAGCGCAGGCTGGCCAGGATGACGCAGCGTCAGATGGCTGATGTGCTGCCGTATTCGTACAGCCTGCTCAACCAGGTGGAGTGCGGCGCCCGCCCCGCCACAGCCGACTTCGTGGCGGCGTGCGCGAAGGTTCTCAACGTGGACGTGACGGTGTTGACCGGGCAGCCGTATGTCACCGAGTTGCAGCGTGACCGGCTGGCCGAGCTGATCCGGCCGATCCGCGAGGCGCTCGACCTGTACGACCTGGGCGTCAACCCCGACCTGACGGCACGGCCAGCAGGCGAGCTCATTGCGCAAGCCGACCGGATGTGTGCCGAGGTGCGGGCGACGCATCTGCGCAGCGCGGCCCGGCAGTTGCCGGACCTCATCGCCGAACTCACGCACACCGCCTGGGCGGCGCCGTCCAGCGAGCTGTGGCGGGCGCTCGCCTCCACCTATCGCACCGCGCACGACATCAGCGTCAAGCTCGGCTACTACGACCTGTCCTCCGTGGCCCTGGACCGCATGGGATGGGCTGCCGAGCGGGCCTCGAGCCCCTGCCTGGGCGCGGTGCGCCAGTACATGCGGGCCCTGGTGTACTTTCGGGAAGGCGAGTACCGCATCGGGCAACGGCTGATCGCCGCCGGACGCGAGGTCGTCGGCCAGGCCGACCAGAGCCGCGAAGCGCTCGCCGTCACCGGACAACTCCACCTCGGCGGCTCGGTCATCGCCGCGCGCGCCGCGAGCGAGGCCGCCCTCGAGGGCCACCTCGCCGAAGCAGGGGCGATCGCGGCCAGAACCGGGGACGCCTCCGACGTGCACTGGCTCAGCTTCGGGCCGGCCAACGTCGACCTGCACCGCATGTCCGCCGCCGTGGAGATGCGCCGCTACGACGACGCACTCACACAGGCCCGGAAGATGAGACTGCCCACGCAGCTGGCCACGTCCCGCCGCGCGCACTTCCTCATCGACAAGGCGCGCTGCGAGATGGAGACCGGGCACACCGAGGGCGCCTTGACCTCGCTGGTCGAGGCCCGCCGCCTGGCGCCCGAGCAGACCCGCTACCACCCCGCGGCCCGCGAAACGATCACAGGACTCGTCCACCTGTCCCGGCGCGCCCCGGACACCCTCCACCACATGGCCTCCTGGGTCGGCCTCTAGCGCCGCGCTCCCCACTCACAGAACTGTGAGCGTTGTACTCCTGACTGAGCGTCACGCTGGTTACGTGCACCGTTGAGGACACTGCGGAACAGTCGTACTGGGCGGCTCGAAATGCCGGTCTTCCCCTTCCTTGACGGTGCGCCCAGCAGTCACCCGACTTCTGGACCGGCCTACGCTGCGAAGGAGCGCCTGCAGATGAACAGCGACCCCCACGCGACCGTCCGACAGTGGCCGCAGCGCAGCACCGGCGCCCTTCCGGTCGGCCGGACCGGGCCGGTCTCCCCACCGCGCACGACAGTCAAGAGAGCGCGCCGGCACGTGCCCGCACCCACAGCACTGGCCCGCCATCCAGCGTCGCGGCTCTGCCGCGGCCACCAGCCCGCAGGTGCTGCGCGATGACCGGCACCGCACAAACCACCGCCGGCACCGTGCCGGTGGACATCGACACCATGCGTCACAGCATCAGCCAGCTGCTCGGGCCGGATGCGCAGCCACCCGCGGGCGAGGGGCTGGCCACGCTGCAGGGTCTGCTGCGCGGACACCTGCAACTCCTCATCCCCGAAGTCGAACACGCCGCCCTCAAGCGGGACACGGACGACGTGCCCCGCTACGTCGCCCTCGCCTGCATCGGCGAAGCCCGCACCAGGCTCCGCACCACAGTGCATGAGGGCGAACAACACGGGACCCTCGTCCACGCACGCCGGCTCGCCCGCCGCCTGACGGCCCTATGCGACCACTACGAAGCCCTCACCGAAGTGGCCATGTGCCTGGCCTGCGACCACCCCCTCCACGACAACGAAGACACACTCCCCTACGACCACATCAGCCCCAGCGGGCCAGCCGTACGGACCGGCCGGATCCACGCCCGATGCGCCCACACTTACCGCCGCCACTAACCCCCACTGCGCGCCAGCGAACCGGGCCCAGCAGCGGCCGCGGGATCTGCCCTGACCGGTAGCCCTCGATCACCCGCCCCGAGCCCCCGGCCCCTGGACAGGTCGAGCCTCGGGGCGGGCCCATCCCCTCAGCCAGCAGCCCGAAGAGCTGCGCCCTTGCCTGCGGTGGGAGGGAGACGCAGGCCCACCGCCCCCTGCCAGGCATCCCCGGACCGCCACGCCACACGATCCCCCGGGCCCACCACACACCGCCCACCCCACCGGAGACCCCTCGTCATGAACCCCCACCTCCAGCCCACCGAGCCGAGCCTGCCCCTGCGCAGCGACAGACACCCCGATCCCCCCGAGGTCGTCAAGCACTGGCTCGCCACCGCCCACCCCACACCCCAACGCGCGTATGCGGAATGGACCGACCAGGGCGTTGCCCTGATCCCTCTGGGCCGACGCTTCAACGCCATCCGCATCCCCGGCCCCCTTATCCACGCCGCCACCGGCAGCGACCAGCCCGACCACCTCGCCCAGACCATGCAAGACAGGCTCGACGGGCCGGTCATCCACGACCACCTCACCACCGGAGCCACCTATTACGCCCTCGTCCCCTACGGGCCCGGCATCCCCTGGCTCGGCGCCAACGACACCCCCTTACTCGGGCACGGTGTGTACCTAGGCGTCCCCGCCCTCGAACGCACGGCGCCACCTGGCACCTACTGGATCACCCCACCCCGCCACCGAAATGATCTCTGCGCGCACGACGCCGTCTTCGACCTCGTCCTCGAAGGACGCCGCCACCTGCGCGCAGCAGCCAGCAACAACACCAACGCCCCACCGTCCGACCATCGTTGACCACCCACCAGACAGCGGTGCCTGACCTCGGGCTGCCGTACCTCGAAACGTCGTGGGGCCGCGCCGACTTGGATGCGGGCCCGTACCGGTATGCCGGCGTCACCCTCCTCAGCGTGACGCCCATCTGAACCCCGGCGGCGGGATGTTCTCCCCGTCCCCCGCCGCCGGCCGCAATCCCGCGCAGGGCCCCTGAACCCACCAGCGGCTCTCCCCAGAGGAAGGGAAGACGACGTGCACCAGCTCGTTGCAACACCGTTCGGAGAGCGGCGTCTCATCCTGCGGCCGGGCAGCACGAAGGCCATGCAGCTCCCGCGTGCCAAGTTCGATGAGCTGCGCACCATGGCATCGCATCACAGCACCGTGCCGCAGTGGCTGGTCGACGCCGTGCGCACCCAGTGGCGCGTGGACCTGATCGGCCGAAGCGTCGACGAAGTCCTGCTGTTTCGGGAGGCCGGACCATTCGCGTTCAGCCGGGCAACGTGGGAGATCAACCTCGGCTGTGACTACGACTGCGTGATGTGTTACCTCGGCGAGAAAAGGTTCCAGGGCCTCGACATGGCGGGCAAGCGGGAACTGCTCTCCGCTATGCGCGACGCCGGCGTGATCTGGCTCCAGATCACCGGCGGGGAACCGCTCATCGACCCGGACTTCCCCGAGTCGTATCGGCTCGCGAACGAGCTGGGCATGCAACTCGAGGTCCTGTCGAACGGATCGCGGCTGCGCAAGCCCCACCTCCTGAATCTGCTGCGCACGTATCCGCCGACCAGGCTGACGCTGAGCGTGTACGGCGCGACGGCAAAGACGTACGACGCGGTGACCCGCTCGCGCGGCGGGTTCGATCGCTTCCGTGAAGGGCTGGAGAAGGCCGTCGCCGCCGGGTTGAACGTCGACCTGAGCCTGATCATCGTGCAGGAGAACACGCACGAGGTCGACGCCATGAGGGCCTGGGCGAGTCAGCTCGGGGTGCGGTACCGCGAGTACGCGAATATCTCGCCCACCATCCACGGCACCGCGGAGCCGCTGCCGTCGCAGTCGCCCCAGTACCTCACCAGCCGGGCGCCGTTCACTGGCTGTCCCGCCGGCGTGACGTTCTTCCACGCCGACCCGTTCGGGCGGGCCTCGATCTGCAAGGTCGGCCGCGAACCGAACATCGACCTGACCGCCGAAGGCGTGAAAGGTCTGGCCCGGCTCAGCGAGATAGCCGAGTCCCTGATGCTTCGCACCGGAGGATGCAGCGGCTGCACCCTGTCTGGCACGTGCCGGGTGTGCAGGCCGATGGCGAAGGTCTTCCAGGAGGCGAAGGCACCGCTCGCGAACTACTGCCAACACGGAACGAGGTAGAGATGACTGCTGTCATGGTCGAGCTCACGCGCAAGCCGGAGCCCGTCATCGAGGACCCGGATGCGATCGTCCTGGTCGAGGACGTCGAAGCGCTGACCGCGCACACCCTGCCGGGCTGCGGCGACGACAACCCCTACAACTGACCCGCTGCCAGGGCCGTGCGTGGCGCGCGGCCCTGGCTCTGGCCCCGCACCCTTGGAGGCTGAATGCCCACCCCGCGTCTGGCCGAGCTCCCGGACGCAGTGCTGCGGCTGATCGAGAATTCCAGTGGTCCCGTTGTCGACGTCGGGACCGTGAACGCTGGCCGCAACAGTGCCATCGCCGCCCGCGTGCGGACGACGGATCGCACACTGTTCGTCAAGGGCCTGCCACTCGACCACCCGTGGATCTGGACACAGAAACGGGAAGCGGACATCGGCCCGCACGTGAGGGGCATCGCGCCGGAGCTCCACTGGCACGTGGAAGACAGCGGGTGGAGCCTTCTCGGCTTCGAGTACCTCGAGGGAGGGCACGCCGACTTCACGCCCGGTTCTCCCGACCTCCCGGCGGTCATGGCCACCATGGCGAGGCTGGCCGAGGTACCCGCACCGGACGTCGAACTGAAGAGCATGCCGCACCGGCTCAGGGCGTACGTCGACGATCCCGCCGACCTGTCATGGTTTTCCGGGAGCAGCCTGCTGCACACCGAGTGGAACCCGCACAACGTCCTCATGACCGACCGCGGAGCCCTCTTCGTCGACTGGGGGTGGGCGTCGCTCGGCGCGGCCTGGATCGATCCCGCGCTGTGGCTGCTGTGGCTCATCGCCCACGGCCACGCCCCCGGCCAGGCCGAGAGCGAGGCCGCCGCGCACCCGGCGTGGGAGCTTGCCCCGCCCGCCGGCCTCGACGCGCTCGCCCGCGTCCAACGCCGGCTGTGGGACTCGATCGCGGACGAGAGCCCAGACGACTGGGCGAAGCCGATGCAGCGCGCGGCGCAAGCCTGGGCCGAGCACCGGACCGCCAAACCCTGACCGCCGAAACTCCCGTCCCTGGCGTCCAGACGCGCGGATCCATGTCCCGGCAAGACGGCCGCGCGGCCGGGGACGGGCCCCTTCCCTGTCCTGACAGCACCCGGTGGCGACCGCCACCGTAGGAGCGACCGAGCGACGAGGAGACCCATGCAGGCCCCCGCGCCGGACGATCGGGGCACCCATTACCTTCCTTGTAGAGCCCGGTTGGGGCTCGTGGCCTTCGGGGCCGGTATGACTCTTTGCCCCTGTCCTTGATGATCAGGGGGGTGCTGTCGCCGGTTCGGGCGGCGCCGGATGGTCGCTGATGGAAGCGTGTCCGCCGACAGACAGGCACCCACCCGTGACGACGACACGATGACGTTCGCCCGCATCGCCGTCACGCCGGGTCCCGGCGAGGGTTCTGCGCCGGACCTGGCCCGTCACCCCCGATGTGCAGCAGCGGGTGGCCGTCCGGTGAGAAGGCCAGCGCCGACACGTCGGTGGATGCGCCGCCGTCGGTTTCGGCAGGGTGGGACGGGAGTACGGCCCTGGGTCGGCGGACGTCTCTGTCCCAGACGGTGACGCCCGGACTCGTCGCCTGCGGCCAGATACCTGCCGTCCGCACTGAACGTCAGGGCTGTGACGTCGCCTGAGGTGAGGGTCTGACTCTCACCCGGCCGGAGCGGAGGTCCATCAGCTGACCGTGCGAGACAAGGAGACGCTAATCGGGCCGCACCGCAAGGATCTCACCGCCCACGCGGGCATCCGCCCGACCACGGTGTTCCGGCCCACGTCCCAGGATTCGATTTCCTCGTCCACCGGGATGCGCGAGGCCGGGATTTCACTCGCTTGTCGAGCCGTCCGCGAGCAGACCCCCTTGTACGGGTCAGCGCCGGGGGCTTCATCGCAGGTTCCGACAAGTTCGGTCACATCAGGCGGCCGACCGGATCCCCGCCGGGATCGTCCGCCAGCACGATCGCAGCCGTGACGCGTTTGCCCACGGGCTCGCGCCGCACCTCGAAGCTGCGGCTCACCGACATCGCGATCTCCAGGCCGTGCTGCCCGACGCGTCCCGGATCGGTCGGGCAGGCCGCCGGCAGGGTCGGGTCGCTGTCCCAGATGCTGATCTGAACGGCACCGCCGTCGATCTCCAGGTCCAGCAGGCACGGTCCGGGCGCGTACTTGTAGGCGTTGGTCACTAGTTCACTGACCACCAGTTCGACCAGGCCCATCGCACGCTCCGACACCGGAATCCCGTAAGCGGCCTGCACCTCGGTCATGAACCGGCGCGCGGCATGACGGGCCTCCGCGATGGGCTCGCTGCCCTCGAAGGCCACGGCGGACAGGATCGGCCGGCTGACCAGCGGCTGATAGTCGTCTTGGTACATCGCCGAGCCGCACCGCCACCTTCGTCCTCAGCAAACGGTTAACGGCCCGCGAATACCCCCGAAACGGCGCCGCACACCCTCACACGGTGGGCGGCCCCGCCGCCTTTCGGGCTTCGATGTCCTCGGCCCGGCCGAGGGCCTTCGCGCTGTCCAGGAGGCGGGAGACGGCGCCGGACCTCCCCAGGCGCTGCGCCGCCTCCCGCCGGCCCAAGCCGACTACCCGCAGACCCGCGCCCTACGCACCGTCAGCTCGGCGAGCGCGCCATACCGCCACCGCCGCCGCCAGGTGGTCTTGAAGATCGGCCGGCATCGGCACCTGCTGCGTGACCGCGACCACGGCCTCGGCCACGTCGTGCAGCTTGGTGTTGGAGTGCTGAGACACCCTGACCAGCATCTGCCACGCCTCTTCCTCGGTGCACGACCAGGTCGCCATCAGCACACCGCGGGCCACGTCAATGACCGGCCGCCGCTCCAACGCCTGCTTGAGCTGCTCCGTCTCCTCATACAGCAACTCGGCCTGCTCGCCGACCGGCAAGTCGGCCAGGGGACCGGGGTTTTCCTGGCCCTCGTGCTGCGCGTCACCGGGCGTCTGCCCATGCCGGGGACCAGGGCCTGAGGAGGTCGCATGAGATCAACCTGCCCGGCGTCACCCCGCCCACACCCGATCGCCACACGATCGGTGCTGAGCCCTACTGAGCAGCCAGACCATGGTCACCAGGGATGCCCGCCAGGCGATGGCCGGACCGTCTGGGGCCCTCAGACCACCACTTCAGAATCAGCCACTGACACCACTTCTCACGGTGCTCACGCGAAGGCGCGCCATGTGACTCGCGAACTCAGGTCGAAATGACAGCCACGGCAGGTGACACGACCAGTGGCCGGGTACGCGGTCGAGCACCTAGACGTCGAGGGCGCCTCTTGCACGTGGGACGGGTCAGAAGCCCTTCTGAAAGTCGTACGTGTACGGCCCAGCCACGAAATGGTCGGTCGAGACCAGCTCGGCAGTGGTCGTGTGACCGGGCAGCACGTCGTTCGCCGAACCGTCGAGCGTGGCGATGTCCTTTCCGCCCTTGAACACTGTCACCGTGAAAGTGTTGGTGCCGCCGCTGGGGCTACTTCCCGTGTACGTGATCCGCGCACGGCCAGTGAAATCGCCTAGCCCATCGTCGCGCACCGTAATTGAGTCCATCCGCCAGTCGCCGCTTTGGATGGGCGGCTGCTTGCCCCGGGTTCCTGCCTGAGGCGGTGAGCTGCTGCTCGGAGATGGTGAGCTAGTTGTCTTGCTCGGTGCCGGGCTGCTCGATGACGCCCCACTCTTGCTGCCGGAGGTACTGCATGCTGCAAGGCCAGCCACCAACAGCAGCACCAGGAGGATCACCAGTCTCTTCATGTCGGCCTCCCCATAACCTCATGCCTAGCCTGGCACTCCAGGTCAAACGGTTCAATCGCGGGAAATGCCTCATACAGTGACGGCGAAGACAGGCGGTTTCGCGCCTGGGGGCGGGTCCCGGGTATCGCCGAGGTGAGCCCAGAAGCTCGGCCCCACGCCGCATTCGACGGCGAGGGGCCAACCTTCGATCCGAGAGCTACTGGCGGGCTACGTGTCACCTGCTTCGCCGCTCGTTAACGGCACGCCCTGACAGAGAGCTTGCTGAAGCGTATGCCCGGGTGGCGGTCATCGAGCGGTGAGAGCCGACTCGTCAGCACCCGCGGCTGGCCCGTCACCAACACGGAAGGCAGCTCCGGGCGCCCGGCCTCAAGTGCGGTGCAAGAGACACGGCCCCGAGCGGTGCTCGGGGCCACGTCCGCGTGCTGCGATTCAGAAGTTGGAGATGACGTTGGTCAGGACGTTGTCGATGGTGTTGGGGTCCTTCGCGTCGTAGGCGCGGGCGTGGCTGGCGGTGGCGATGTCCTGGAGTTTGTCGCGGCAGGCGTCGCTGCCGTAGGCGATGGTGAAGACCCGTACGGGGCGTTCGTCGGGGTCGCCGAGATTGCCGGTGACCTCTTCGAGGCCGGGTCCGCCCGGCGCGGTCTGGTCGCAGCCGTCGGTCAGGACGACCACGGCGTTGATGGCGGTGGTGTCGTAGTGGTCGCGCAGGTTTTTCACGGCGTCGTCGATGGTGGCGTACAGGGCGGTCCCGGCGTCCTTCTTGAGGGCGTCGACATCGCGTTCGAGGCGCTGGCGCTGCGTCGTGCCGTCTTTTCCGGTGCTGTCCATCCGGGCGATCGGATCGTCGGTGGTGTGCTGGTCGGAGAAGTGCCACAGGCCGACCTTGTCGGTGTCGGTGAAGCCGTCGAGCAGGGCGCCGTGGGCCTTCTTGACGAGGTCGAGCTTGCTCGGCTCGCCGGGGACGCGTTCTTTGCCCTGGGCGTTGCGGTCCATCGAGGCGGAGGTGTCGATGAGCAGCAGCACGTTGGCGGGCTTGCGTAGCTGGCGCCACACGGTCAGCAGTTGGTCCAGGACCTCGTCCGAGGGCTCGCCCAGCGCGTCCGGCAGCCGTTCATGCAGGACTCCGTTGGCGGGGGTGATGCGGGCGGTGAGGCCTCCTTTAGGGGTGCGGAAGCCGACGGCGGCGAACGCATCCTGGGCGGCCTGGGAGGTGGTGAGGAAGTGCCGGAAGTCGGCGGCGATGTCCTTCTTGGCGGCGGACAGGCCGCCGAGGGTGATGTAGGGGTGGTCGGAGTAGATCGTGCCGACGCCGTCGGCGTTGGTGGGGTGGAAGGCGACCAGCTTGGTGCTCGGCGGCTTCTTGGTCTTGCCGCAGCCGGGCTCCCGGGACTGTACGCCGCAGGGGTAGCCCATGTTGTAGGCGACGACGCTGTTCTCCTCGACCGTGACGGCGGAGACGTAGGCGGCCGCCTGGCCGGCCTCGTCGTAGCGGCGCAGGTTGGCCAGGTAGGTCAGGGTGGTGTCGCCGTAGTGCAGGACCGACTTCTCGATCGCGCGGACCTTCTCCTGGGTCGCCTGGTCGTGCAGGCTCTGGGTGGTCAGTTCACTGCTGGTGCCGGTCTGCGCGTAGAAGGAGGCGAAGGTGGCGTTCAGCCCGGAGGTGGAGGTCTCCGGGTTGGTCTTGCCGAGCTTGAAGCCGGGCGTGTTCGCCAGGCCGGCCAGGTCCTGCCAGCTGATCTTCTTGTCCGGCCAGCCCAGCTTCTTCGCGGCTGGCTCCGGCATGGCGATGGTCAGCGGGCTGGTGACGATCGAGGCGTCGGCGGATTCCGGCAGCCGGTCACGGTCCTGGGCTTTCACCGCCCGGTGGCGGGCGATCTGAAGCCACACGTGCGAGGCGGGCGACCACACGTCCGGGCTCGGGCCGTCGGCCGCGGTGTTCCAGCCGTCGGCCAGGGCCCGCATGGCGGTGCCCGAGTCGATGCTGTCCACCGCGACCCGCACGCACTGGCCATGGCTCAGCCTCGGCCCGTAGTCCGCGGCCAGGTCGGTGAGGGTCGCGGACTTGTCGGTCGAGGACGCGATCCGCAGCGTCTGCGTGGGCTTGGCGCAGGACGAGAGGCCCGCTCCTGCCGTCCCCTTGTTGCCGGGCCCTTCCCACGCGACGAGAAGAGCGCCCGTCACCACAGTCACGGTCAATACGGCCCCGCCGGCCACGAGTACCGGCCGCCGGCGCCACCACGGCGGGTCCTCGGGTGCCCATGCGCTGACGAGCTCCTGTGCCGATCCCAGCTGTTTCCGGTCCGCGTCGGGCAGCACCTCGCAGGCCGAGACGAGCGCGTCGGCGAACCGCCCGAGCACGCTCTTGTCGCCGGGCTGAGCGACGGTCTGCTCCGCGAGGTCGCGCAGTTCCTTCCATTGGCCGACGTGCAGCTGACCGACGTTCTCCTTGCACGCCGCTGCGTACGCCTCGAGCCGGTCTGGGCCGGGAAGAGTCTCTCCGTTGGTCACCCGGGACAGGGTGTGCTTGCTGAAGTGTGCTTTCTCGGCCAGCTGGTCCAGAGTCAGGTGAGCGTGGGTGCGTATCCGTACCAGTGCCCACGCGAATGCCTGGACGGTGTTCTTGCGCGGGTCGAGCGGGCGGCCCGGATGCCCTGGGCTGCTCTTGTGGTCCGCCGGGCCCATCACGCCTCCCGAGCCGGGAGCGAGACGGCGAACAGCCGGGCGGTCACGTGCGCAGCTGCCATGCCACCACCGGCCGCACAGGCCAGCGCGGTCTGCGGCGGGTAGCCGGCCGCCACCAGGACGACCACCACGATCTGGATCAGGACGAACACGCCCACCCGCCAGCTCGGTGGCACGAGGACGCATTCCCCTACGACGGAGTGCTGTGTGGAGTTCACAGTGGATTCCTTCGGTCCGGACTTCGATGCGGTCAGCCGCAGGCCGTACACACAGGTGAAGGGCTGCAACCCTTCACCGGGCCTCGGCGTCTGTCTCAAAGCCTCTGCCAATCGACCACCGCAGCACCACAGTTAACTCGGCATCAGCAACGTGGACCGCGTGTTCGCAACATCTCCCCGCCCCTGCCCGTCCGTCGACTCCCGGACGGTACCCGACCTGTGCAACACCCATCGCGCCCCAGCCAGACCCCGCGTGCCTTCCCCTCCAAAACGACACAGTGACAAGCGTTTCTCCAGGTGGCGCGGGGTTCGCATTGTTGC
Source organism: Streptomyces sp. NPDC001604 (assembly GCF_042893475.1). Classification (NCBI taxonomy): domain Bacteria; kingdom Bacillati; phylum Actinomycetota; class Actinomycetes; order Kitasatosporales; family Streptomycetaceae; genus Streptomyces; species Streptomyces sp. NPDC001604. The sequence goes on from NZ_JBIAUY010000013.1 coordinate 30,008, forward strand.
GGAACGCATCGTGCAACAACATGCACCCACCAACCGGCAGTGGATCAACCACACTGGAGGGCGGTCTGGTTCTACGGGACCGGCCACAGCGGACGTCCTTTGGTCCGGACACCGCAGGAACAGGGCCGGCCCCCCGCTGCAACGGCGGGCCGGCCTGTCTGCTGCACCCGGCAACAACTCCTCGACTGGCGAACCCCGCGCCCGGCAGCTCAACACCTGCCCCGCCTGGCCGGGTTCGAGAGACCGGGCAGTTCACGCGCGCGCGGAGAGGCCAGGGTCGTAATGGCGATGCCCGGGCCCCGTGCCGTCAGGCGAGTTCGGTGAGCCCGCACGAAGTTGTCCGCATCGTCCCCCACGGGCAGCGTGGTCGGTGTCGTCAGCGGGGGGCGTTCCACGTGCGGGCGGGATTTACGGGCAGTGGACGAGCCGATGCAGCATGCGCCGCAGTTCTGCCCAGACGGCTCGCGATTCGTATCCGAACATGGCCTGCTCCCCTCGCTGCGGCCGGGCTGATCGCCCTCAGGCGCGCCAGCCCGCCAGCGGGGGCAGGAGGCTGTCCCCCGGCCAGAAGGGCTGCTCGGTGGCAATGCCGGTGAGGAACATGCCGACTTCGTCCAGGACCGCGGCGCGCTCCGAAGCACCGTAGACAACGACGTCGTCGGTCGCGGCGTCATAGGCGCGGACGTGGCTGTGGGGGCCCGTGCAGACGAGGGCGCGCGCGATCTCGGGCAGGCCGAGGCTGAGGGCATCGCAGTCCCCGTCGCGGACCAGCTGCAGCAGGTCGATGGTGACGCTCTCCCAGTCCCCCACGGTCGGCCAGTCGGCGCCGCCGTTTAGTTCGTGAGTGAGGGTGGCCAGCGGGATGATCTCGCCCGGCTGCCTTCCCTGGGTGAGGAGGTCGTGGATGCGGGCGCCGTCGGGCTGGCGCACCTGCGGGTGGAGCAGCGAGTCGGCAGCGACCAAAGTGGTGTTGATCTCCTGGGTTCCGGGGCCGGGGTAGTACGGCTCGTGCGCGAAGAGGAGATAGACATCCGGGGTGCGGTCGGCCGGGACGGATTCGGGCTGGGGCATGAGCAGGGTTCCCTTCCAAGGTGATGGGGCGGTCAGGGGCCGTGTCGTCGGCTCGAGGCTCGGTGAATGCCGGTCGAGGGGCGCGAGGTCGCGGGCCTGGACGTTGTTGGCGGTGGTGTCCTCGTCGGCGGTGCGCTGGATGATCTGAGCGACCTGGTGGGCAAGTTGCAGCATCAGGCGTTCGCGGGCGACGAGGCCGTCTGAGACCGTGCAGGTGTCCCGGCCCTGGAGCAGACCGGCGGCGTCCCACAGCAGGTGGTGGCCGATCTCGGCCGCACGGCGCAGTTCGTAGCGGTCGCTGCCGGCGGCGGCCTGAACGAGCGAGGTGTGCAGGGCGGCGAGGCGCTGCAGGTAGCGGCAGGCGTCGTCGCCTTCGACGGTGTGGACGTGTTCGCGGGCCTGGCTGTCCAGCCGCTCGGGCAGGTGCTCGGCGAGCAGCGGGGCGAGGAGCATCGCCGGCACGGCGACGTCGACGGGGGCCCCGTGGCGCATGGCGACCAGGCCGGCAACCAGACTGACGAGCGCGACGGCCGCGGCGGACAACCGCAGCGACCAGGCCCTGTCAGAGGCGATGCGCTGGGCGGGGCGCCGGGCCAGCCAGCGCAAGCCAAGGCGCTGCGTACGCGTCGCGCCGGGGGCGAGCACCGCGATCCGGTGGGGGATCTCGGGCGTGCTGCCGTCGCCGGGGACGGTCCAGGCGAGCCAGCCCCACCGGGTGCGCTCATGGACGAGCGCCAACTCGCAGGCGGCCGCGCAGGTGTGGTCGCGGACGTGACCGGTCCGCAGGGCACGGGAGCGTTCCCTTTCCCACCGGCCCGGATCGCCGGTGAAGGGGCGCTCGTGGTGCCCGGCCGCTGCCAGGGGTGGTGTGTGACACGTGGCTGTCACGGGCTGAGTCCTTCCGGTTGTGCGGTCAGGGCGGAGGCGCACGTGGTGCAGCGGCCATCGCCGTCGGGGTGAGCGCGCCGGGGTGTGGGGCCGGGGCAGGTGCGGCACAGCGGCCAGCCGAGGCAGGCCGGGCAGAGGTCCTCGCCGGGGGCGGTTCCTGGAACGCCGCAGCCGGCACATTCGGCAAGGGCCCGGTAGGTCAGGGCCTCGCTCACCGTGCGCGCGGCGGCGGAGCCGGTCATCGACTGCGCCGGAGGGTCATCCCACACGAGTGCGTCGCGGTGATCGGCCGCGAGAGCGGGAGGCGGGTAGGCCTGGGCGGCACGCAGCCGTGCCGCGATGATCGCGCCGACCGTGGTCCGCACCTGATGAGGCAGGGGCCTCGCGGCGATGACGTGCCGCAGCTGCTCAGCGTTCCAGCCGGATTCCAGCATCACGCTCACGACGCGGCCTTGGTCGGTCAGCGCCTGCCCGGTCAGCAGCAGCTCGGGGCGGGCCGCCCCGAGCTCGAGCAGCAGCCGGATCCCCGGGTGCATCTCATCCGCCGCGGGCGCGGCCGACGGGGACGTCGGCGTGTCCGACCGGTCCGTCCGCCCATGTGCTCGCGACGCGTCGCCGCGGCACGGACGGAGGGGTCTGGTGTTCTGCTGAGTGGTGTTCTTTCTGTTGGTGTTCTTAGTGCCGGGATCAGCCAACGTAGGCTCAGCCAATCTTGGAAAACCCGACTCTGGTCGCGACCTGGGGTTTTGTAGGGCGGGCAGGTCGGTGATGAAGTACAGCGCCTGGCCGAGCGTGCCGTCGGGGTTCCGCTCGCGGGTGCGGTAGAGGAATCCGTGCCACTCCAGCTGCTTGAGACCCGTGGTGACTGCGTCGACGCTTTCCCGGCCGCGGCGCACCAGTTCGGCGACGGTGACCTGCCAGCCGTCCCGGTGGGTGCTGACGTATCCGAAGAGACCCTTCGCCTTGTAGGACAGCCTCGAGTCCCTGAAGAGGCCGTTGGCGATCTGGGTGAACTGATCGGCCGCCATCACCCCGCGCCGGATCCCCGCCCCGGAGCCCGTCTCGTCTTCGATCGTGAGGGTGGAGGCGGCTTCGAGGAGGGCGACGTCGAGGGTGGCGGGGCGGTCGGTGATCGAGTAGACGACCTCGCCGAGCGTTCCGTTCGGGCGGCGCAGGCGTTCGCGGATGAGGTAGCCGTACCGTTCCAGTTCCTTCAGGCCGGCGCGAACCGCCTCTCGCCCGTCGGGGCCGACGGCGACCAGGTGGTCGAGGGTGACCTGCCAGCCGTCCCGGTGGGTGCTGACGTATCCGAAGAGACCCTTCGCCTTGTAGGACAGCCTCGAGTCCCTGAAGAGGCCGTTGGCGATCTGGGTGAACTGGTCGGCCGTCATCACGCCCCGGCGGACCCCTGCCCCGAAGCGGCTCACCGCCGTGCTCCCACCGCGGCCCGTGCGCGGCGGCCAGGGCAGCGCGCCGCGCCCGCCGAGGCGAGGCGGTCGTCGATCCTGGGAGCGCGGGCGTGCGTGTGATCCATGCCGTCAGCTCACCCGCCGACCCCGACCACGCTGACGGCCACAAGCCCCGGCCATCGGTCACGATCCGGCAACGGAGCCGTCTAGCTGCCATGGTCGGGCTCATGGTCGGGCCGACCACGGCGCCTTCAGCCCGGGCGCTCGGTGATTGCGCAGTCGACTGCGCAGCCTCGGACGGGCGTTGCGCAATCGGGCTGCGCAACCGGCCTGAGGATCCTGCGCAGTCGAGTTGTGCCGGGTCGGCTGCGCAGTCGCCCCGAGACTCCTGTTCTTCTCTTGCGCAGGTCCGTCTGGCGCACTGCGCAGGAGTCTGTCTCGGCCCGGCCGGCTTCCGTCTGCGCATCGATGTCCGGGCCCCGTGGCCTGGCGGCAGGTGATCGCGCAGCGGCCGCCGGTGCGGGGACCAACGCCTGAGGCGATGGCCTGTCGCCGACTCCCGGCTGACCCGTGGTCGGGGCCATGGTCGGGCCGACCATGGCCCCGACCACGGACTTCGTGTCCCCATCGTGACCATGGTCGGGGGTTCATGGTCGGTGGTCGGGTCGAGGTCGCCCGGTTTTCTCGAGGTCAGCAACAACCGTTCTGACCTGGGAGTTTGACCATGTCCCCTGGCAAGCAGGCCTCACAGATCGAGGCCGCTGCTCCGATGGCGGCCGGCGCCCGGCTGGAGGCGATGCGCCGCCGAGTACGCCTTTCACGGGTGGCGGTCTGGACCGTCATCGCCGCCGGTCCCATCGCCCTGTGCCTCGCCGTCACCTCCGCCCCGACCACGGTCGCAGCGGCCCCCGCGGCCAAGCTCACCGCCGTGCGCACCGCGACGGCCGCCAACAACCCGGGCGGCTATGCGCAGGTGTTCATCGGCGCGTGGCTGCGCAGCGACGCGAAAGACGAGACGAGTGCGCAGGCCCGGCTTGCGCAGTCGATGGCGCCGGACGTCGAACTGCCCGACCCGGCCGCCGATGCGCAATCGGCGCCCCAGTCGGTGACGGCAGTGCGCAGTGCGCAACGCGGCACCGGCGCGTGGTCGGTGACGGTGGCTGCGCAATACGCAGGCGGATCGGTGCGCTACTACGCCGTGCCGGTGGCCTCCGACAGCGCAGGCTCGTCGTTCACGGTGACCGGTGCGCCCGGCGTGGTGGCCGGCCCGGCCCGCGCCTCGGTGCCGAAGTCGCCGTACACCGTGACCGTCCCGGACGGTGATCTGTCGTCCTCGGTCGGAGAGTTCCTCACCGCCTATCTGACGGGCGCCGGCGAGGTCGACCGCTACCTCGCGCCCGGCGTGAAGCTCACCGCCGTCTCCCCCGCCCCGTACAAGGCGGTTGCCGTCCAGCAGGTGTTGGCCATCGAGGAGGCCGCGGCCGCCGAGCAGGTGCCGGCGGACGGCACGACGGTGCACATCCTCGCCTCGGTCGAAGCCCGGGACGCGACCGGCCGGTGGCCGCTGGCATACGAACTCACGCTCAAGGCCCGCTCTGGCCGGTGGGAAGTCGCCGCGCTTGAGTCCGGCACGGCCCAGGACGGGGGCGGGCGATGAACACCGTGCACAGCCTGATGCTCGCCGGGCAGCTGGACGACCTCGGCAACTCGTGGATCACCATGTTCAAGGACTGGGCGACGAAGGGTCTGCAGGCCGGCCTGATCTGCCTGGTCGTCGTCATCATGATCCAGAAATTCTCGCTGAAGGCGGGGATCGGCGCCCTGCTCCTGATGGTGATCGCCCTGGGTCTGTACAACTCGCGCAACGACCTGGCGAACATGTTCACCGACGAGGTGAAGAACCCGTCCAAGGGCGCGCCCGCCGTTCCCGGGGTCGTCCGGTCCGAACTCCCAGCCTCGCGTGACCACTCACCGGGCGTCGGGGGCTGGCTGTGAGCGCGGCCGCCGCGGCACGGGTGGGCCGCTTCTACACCTCCGCCCGCCGCCACCCGTGGGTGCTGGGCAAAGTCGCGGACTGGAAGATCCCGCTCGGCCCGTACACGCCCGCACAGATCGCGGTCGCCGTCGGCGGCGGCTTCCTCCTGGTCAAGACGATCGGCTGGTGGTCGTGGATGGGGCCGGTCCCCATCGTCGGGTGGGTCCTGGTCATCTGGATGGTGCGCCGTCCCAAGGTCCGGGGCCGTGCCACGATGCAGGCCGCGTTGGGCTGGGTGCTGCTTGGCTGGCAGCCACGGGGAGGGCGGATCGGCGGGCGGGCCGCCCGCGACCGCGCTCCGCACCCGATGCTCGGCGGCTTCACCATCGAGGCCGCTCCCGCTCCCCACCCCGCTGTGCACGCCGCACCCGCCCGTGCGGTTAAGCAGCGTCCTGCCCGGGCGCCGCGCCCGAGCCCGGCCGCGGGCCGCCCGTCCTCACCTCGCCGCACACAGCCAGCTGCTCCCGCGGGGCCGGTGTCGGGCGTGCAGCAGCTGCTCGCACTCGCCCAGCAGGGGGGTGCGCGGTGAGGGTTCCGATCCGTCACATCGCCGGGCATCTGGTGTGGTCGACGCAGGGCAGCGTGTGGGCCGTCTACCGTCTGCACCCGGGCCCGGACGCTCAGGGGCGCCGTGAGGAGACCGTTCAGGGCACCTACGTGCCTGCGGCCGTCCGCGACGAACAACTGGCAAAGATCACGCACTTGGTGCGCTCGTTGTCCGGGGCCCCGCGCCTGTACGGCATGTGCGCGCAGGTTGACCCGGGTGAGATCGCCCTGAAGATGATCGAGGGCATCGAGCCGGCCGAGCAGGCACCCGGTGGGGGCCGACACCCGTGGGTGGAGAACGTCGAGGCCACCCTCGACCTGCTGGACGACCAGGAGATGCACCGCCGCACCTTGTGGCTGGCCGTGCCCCTGCAGACCGAAACGGGCGGCCTACAGGTGTCGGCGTCCCTCAGTGCGGCGTGGGCCGAGGTCGCGCCGATGCTGGGCATGCGGCCGGCGCCGGTGGCCCGGCGCGAGGTGAACGCGTATCGCGAGCAGGCCTCGCGGGTGGAGGCCGCGCTCGCTGGCGGCATCGCCTTCCGTCCGGCCCGCCCGGCGGAGATCGTGTGGATGATCCAGCACGCCCTGCACCGCGGCCTGGCCGAGCCGCTGCTGGCGGAGGCCGAGACCAGCGAGATGTACGGCGGGCAGCTCCGGGACGGGGTGCTGCGCTCCCCCAGCTACGCCGACCTCGGCCAGGTGCGCCTGCAGGAAGGCGGCATCGACCCCGACCTCGACGACGTCGACGAGCTCAAGAGCGCGGGCCGGATCACGCGGTCGGGCCGCACGGCCTGGTGGCGGGTGAACACCGGGTCGCCGCTGGGGCGGCGCTGGCTGCAGGTCGAGTCCGACCACGGGGTGGGCTACCAGGCGCAGTTGGCGCTGGCCGAGTGCCCGCCCGCGGTCAGCCAGGACGCCGCCGACCTGTTCGCCCAGCTGGAGATGTTGGACTTCCCTGTCGACTACACCGTCGACCTCACCCTGGTGCCCGCGGAGAAGGCACGCGACCAGGTGCGGCGCAAGAAGAACGAACTGATCGACCAGGCCGACCAGTACGACGCCCGCCCCACTGGCATGCCCGCCTCTCTGACGGAGGCCGCCCGCGACCTGGGCGAGCTCGATGCCCGCCTCTCCCGCACCAGCGTGGAGGTCGAGGTGCAGTCCGTCACCGTGCTGACGGTGTGGGGGCCGACCGCCGCCATCTGCGACGCGAGGGCCCGCGCCCTGGCCGCGCTGCTGGGCGGCGCCGACTACCGGGCCGTGCGCCCGGCCGGCCTGCAGGAGGCCCTGTTCACCCTGGGCCTGCCCGGCACCGTACGGCCCGGCGTCGTACGGGAGTTCACCCAGCACCAGGTCTCCGAAGACTGGGCACTGGGTGGGGCCTTCACCGCTGCGGAGGTCGGCGACCCCAACGGGATGTTCCTCGGTATCGACCTGGACTGCGGCACCACCCGCCCCGTCATGATCAACGTGGCGGACGCGCCCAAGGTCGACGCGTCCGCATCAATGGGCATCGTCGGGGATCTAGGCGCGGGCAAGAGCGTGCTGCAGAAGCTGATCGCGGAGGCGGTGTGGGCGCGCGGCGGCTGCGCGATCTGCATCGACCGCACCCCCGTGCGCGAGTGGGCCACCTTCGCGCGGACCGCAGCCAAGGGCCGCGTCCAGATCATCGACGCCGCCCAGGCCGAGGTGTCCATCGACCCGCTGCGCATGTTCGACGGCCCGGAGGGCCGCCACTACGCCCTGTCCTACCTCACGCTGCAGCTCGGCATCGGCCCGATGAGCACCAACGGCGAGGTCCTCCACCACGCCGTCGAGCAGGCCGCCGCCAGTCCCGAGCCGTCCATGCACCGCGTCCTTGAGGTCGTCGAGGAGATGGCCGCGCGCGAGGTGGGCAAGCGCAAGGACGCGGCCTCCACTCTCGCCGGCCTCATCCGGGTCGTCGCCACCAGCTCTCTGGCGAGGATGGTCTTCGACCCGACGCTGCCGCCGGTGCGGCTGGACGCCTCCAGCGCCTCCGACATGATCGTGATCACCACGACCGGTCTGAAGCTGCCCCCGAAGGCTGCCTTCGCCAACCCCGAGATCCTGCACCAGCAGCCGCTGGAGGCGCTGATCGGCCGGGCGGTGCTCTACCTGATCGCCGCGATCGCCCGGCAGACCGCTTTCGAGGATCCCGAGCGGTTCAACGCGGTGGTTCTGGACGAGTTGTATTGGCTCACCTCCTCCGCCGAAGGCACGGCCCTGGTCCACGAGATCCTCCACGACGGCCGCAAGCACGGCGCCGGCCTGCTGGCGGGCTCGCACGACGCCGAAGAACTCGGCCCCGACCGCGGCCTGATGGCCTACCGGGCACTCGCCCGCACCGCCGAGCGTGAACGCGCCCGCCGCGGCCTGGAGTTCGTCGGGCTCGACCCGAACGACGGCGAGCTGCTGCGCCTGGTGACCACCGGCCTGTCCCCGGTCGGCCAGAAGGGCCGGGAGGGCGAGTTTCTGCTGACCTGCCCGCGGCAGAACACCGGCCGCATCAAGGTCTCCATCCCCCGCATCCCGCGCATCACCACCTCCATCACCACCACGCCGGGACGCCGCACGAACACGGTCTCCCCCTCCGCGTTGGAGCCGCTCGCCGGTGAGGCCGCACAGACCCGTCCGAAGGAAACCGTCTGATGACCACCTTGTCGTGGGACCGCTCGCGGCGCGTCGCCGCCGCCGTGAGCGTCCTGACCGTGATCGCCGTAGTCGTCGCCGCGATGGTGCTCGCCCTCGGGGCGGGCGTGCCGCAGGCGTGGTGGCCGCACACCGGACAGGCCTTCGCCGCCGACGCCGCGCACCGTGATCCCTGCGCCCTGATCGTGGGCCCGGCCAAGGCGTACTGCGAGCGAGGCGCCACAACCACCGCCTCCGCGGGTCATCGGGATGTAGCCGGCGGGGCATGGGGGCTGGTGCCCGCCGGTGCTGGTGTGAGTGCTCTCGTGGTGTGGCGGCTGAGGTCCGCCGCCGGACAAAGGCGGCGCTGACGTGTTCCGTCCAGACCGCGCGACCCTGCGTTCCGCCGGCTTCGTCGTGCTGCTCACCGGCGTGTTCCTCCTGGTGAACACCCAGGTCGTGTACGCGGCCGGCAGCAACAGCGAGACCGGAGACCTGCTCGTCCCGCTGAACATCACCTCCTCCGAGGGGGTGCCGATCGACGGGTACGACCTGAACGCCTCCGGCGGCTCCATCGTCGCCTTCAAGACGCAGGCCCTCGCCTTCGCCCTGTCCGGGCTGTTCACCCTGATCCGCCTGCTGGTCGGGCTGGCCGGCTGGGCGATCGAAGTGGCCTTCCGGTTCCCGCTGCTCAAGCTCCTCACTCACCCGGCACAGAAGGTCGCCGACACCTACGACACGGTGGTCGTCGACACGCTCGGGATCAAGGGGCTCTTGCTGGCCTGGGCGTTCGTGTTCGCGGGATTCATGATCGTGCGTGGCCGGGTCGGCCGCGGTCTGGGCGAAATCTTCCTCACCCTGCTCATCGCCGCGTTCGCCGCCTCGGCTCTCATCCGCCCCGACACCCTGCTCGGCCCGGACGGGCCGCTGGGACAGTCCCAGCAGGTGGCTGCCGAGGTCGCGCAGCAGAGTGTCAACTCCTACGACTGGGGCGGCAAGATCGCCAGTTATGACCCGTGCGCGGGCATGGCCGGCAACGCCGAGATCAAGTGCGAGGAGCGGGAAGGCGAAGGACCGGTCTCCTCCACAGAAGTGGCCCGGCCCATCCAGGATTCGGTCACCAACGCCTTGATCGTCAAGCCGTACATGCTCCTTGAGTACGGGCGCATCCTCGACCCCGCCAAGACTGCCGACCGCAAGGCCTACGCCGTCCACCTGAAGTGGGTCACCGGCGGGTACCTGCCCAATTCGACCAGCGACAGCGCGGACAAGGCGAACGACCCCTGCAGGCTGATCCACGGGCCGGGCAAGCAGTTCTGCGAGCGCGACGTCGACGACAAGAAGAAGGGGGGCAACTGCGCACTGCTCGACGGCCAGGCCAAGAAGGTCTGCGAGAGCGACGGGCTGCCTGCGCTGACGCCGGGCGGCGAACTGCTGGACGCCACAAACGCGATCGTCACCGACGAGGACCAGGCCTTCGCCGCGTTCCTCTCCGATATGAAGAAGGCCGGCCCGGTCGGCAAGTCGTGCGCCGCCTACGCCGAAAAGCCCACCTGGTGGCGGGTCGGCGGAGCCTTCCTGCTGCTGATCGCCGCGCTGTTCATCTGCGGCATGCTGCTCTCCAGCGCGATCGTGCTACTCGGCACCCAGGGAGTCTGCGCCGCGGCCGCGGCCACGGGCGGGGTCACCTTCGTCGCGGGCATGCTGCCCGGCCCGGCGCGCCAGTCCGTGTGGAAGTGGCTGTCCATATGGGGGATCGCGGTCCTGGCAGTCGTCGGGATCTGCGCGTTCATCCCCTTCTTCGGGATCGCCATCGACGCCACCATCACCAACGGGCCCGACCTGATGGTCGAGCGGATCCTGCTCATCGACGTCCTCGCCATCGCCGGTGCAGCCGGGCACCGCAGACTGCTGACCGGGATCGCCTCCTTCGGCCGGCGCATGGCCATACGGATGCGCTACGCCAAGGTCGGCGGCACCCACATGCCCGGCGACACCTCCGAACTCGGCGCCGCACTCGCCATGAACTCCCCCGCCGCGATGGGCGGATACGGAGCAGGGCTGCGCGCCTTCACCGGCGGAGGTATCGGCAGGTTCGGGCTGCTCGGTACCCGGCAGCGGCTGATGGGCGCACTCGCCTCGCTGGCCGACGGTGCCGGCATGCCGGTGGACACCGGCGGTCTCCTCGCCGACGCCACCGCCGAAGCCGGGCGCGGGCTGGCCCCGCTGACCGCGGCCGCGGCCATGGGCGGGCTGGGCGCACGGCTCGGCGCCAAGGGCGCCCACTGGCTGCTGATCGGACGCCGTCCGGATCGGGAGCAGTTGGCCAAGTGGCGCAAGCCCACCGCGGAGGGGGACCCCGGCGCGGGTGGCCCGTCGGACGGTGGGGACGGTGGCCTCGGCGGCACGAGTCCGATCCGGCCCTCGGGGCCGCCCGACCGGTACCGCGACGACCAGGGGCAGGTCGTCGACCGCAACACCGGCCGCGTACTGCACGACCAGAACAGCGACCGCACTCTACTGTCGACCCGGGCCCACAACCGGCTGGTCCGCTTCCGCGGCTACCGCATCCTCAACCGCAGCGGCCGGATGGCGTATGGGGCGACGGTAGGTCTGCCGGCCAACGTCCGCCGAGCCCGGTCAGGCGGGTCGCGCTATTCCCAAGACGCCCGCCAGCAGGTGCAGGTGTGGGGCAACACCTGGAGTGAGGACGGCCGGGCCTGGGGCGACACGAGCCGGCACGTGGCCCGCGTCCTGCGGGAGAACAGAGACGACCGCGGCGGGCCCGGGCCATTCACGGGCCGCAGCATGCCGACCGCAGCCACACCTGCCACCTCCCCACGCCCGGCTACGCCCGCGCGGCCCGCTCCCCCAGCGCGGCCAGCTCCGCCAGCGGACGGTCCCGCGACCACGCCACCGGCACCGCTCCCACCCCGACGCCCGTCCCCAGTGCCTCGGTCCGATCTCGGCAATCCGGCTCGTCCCGAAGGCGGAACCGCGCGCAACCCGCGGGACGAGGCACGAGAGCGGATGCGTGAGCTGCTGCGGCACACCGATTCCGACGCCGACCGGCAAAGCCGCCTGCGCCAGGTGCGGGACAGGTGGCAGACCGAGGACGGTGAGGACGAGTGAGGCCGCCGACACGCCGCAAGAGGCGGTGGGGATGTGTCGTGGCGCTGCTGATGTTCGCCGCCGTGTGCTGTGCCGCGCCGGTGGGGAACGCGATCAGCACGTACGTCGCGCTGAAGACGGGGGCTCAGGACGACGGGGGGATCGCCGAGGGCGGCAGCGCCGCGGACATCCCGCCGCGGATGCTGACCGCGTACAAGAAGGCGGTCCAGCATGTCGGCACGTTCGTGGCGAAGTGTCAGGGCATGCGCTGGCCGATCCTCGCCGGGATCGCGAAGGTCGAGTCCAACCACGCGGTGGGCCGCAATATCGCTGGCAACGGCGACATCCGCCCGAAGATCTACGGGGTGCTTCTCAACGGCTCCGGCGTCGGCGGCAACACCACCGTCTTCCCCGACACCGACGGCGGCAAGTGGGACGGCACCTCGCGGGGTGAGCGGGCCGTCGGCCCCTTCCAGTTCATGCCCTCCACCTGGGAGTCGGTGGGCAAGGACGGCAACGGGGACAAGACCGCCGACCCGCACAACGCCGACGACGCCGCGCTCGGCGCCGCGATCTACCTGTGCGGGAACGGACGTGACCTGACCAAGCGTGCCCAGCTCAAGGCCGCGATCCTGCAGTACAACCACTCAAGCGAGTACGTCGCCAACGTGCTGGGCTGGATCGATCAGTACACGGCGGCCGCCAAGGACCCGGGCCTGAAGAACGTCTCGGGCAAGGTCCGTACTGCCATCGAGGCGGCGCTCTCCCAGCGCGGGGTGCCGTACTCCTGGGGCGGCGGCAACGCGAGCGGCAAGTCGTACGGCATCTGCTGCTCCCCCAGCGGCAAGAGCGGCGCCAGTATCAAGGGCTTCGACTGCTCGGGCCTGACCGTGTACGCGTACGCCAAGGCCGGCGTCAGGCTGCCACGCACGGCGGCCGCGCAGGCCGGTGTCGGCCAGCGCCTCCCCGCCGGTCTTGGCACCGGCGTCCTCAAGCCGGGCGACCTCGTCTTCTACGCCTACGCCCCCGGACGCGATTCCACGATCTACCACGTGGGGATCTACGTCGGCAGCGGTCAAATGATCAACGCAGCTCGCCCGGGCACGGTCGTCCGGCTCGACTCGGTCAACGCCATGTCTGGCTACGCGGGGGGAGCACGGCTGCTGTGACCCCCACCCCACGCTCACCGCGTCTGCTGTTGCTGAGCACCGTTCTGCTGGTTGTCGCCGGCGTCGCTCTGCTGGGTCTGCTGCACAGTCCTCGGAAGCCGCCAGCTCCAGCTAAAGCACCGTCGCCGACCGCGGGCGCGACCACTGATCCGTCACCCGCGGCCAGGCGGCCTCCCGCGGGAGCGCCGACCGTCAGCACCGATTCCTCCACGACGTCCGCCGCATCGACGCCGTCGGGCCTTGAGCCGGCTCTGCCGCCGCACGGCGAGGGCGTGGCCGGTGACCGGGTCATCCAGCGGTCGCTGGAGGCGGCTTGGCCCGCCGATCTTTCCGCCGCCGACGAGCGGGAGTTGCTCGCCGCAGGGCGCGCGCTGCTGCGCGCGGACGCCACCGGTGTCGGCCGCGCGAAGTGGCCAGACGTCTTTCCCGACTCGGATCAGGAGGTGGCCCCGGCGTTCGCGACCGCCCGCTTCCGCATCCAGGCCGCGATCGCCCGCCGCGATGGCAGCCCCAGCAAGGCGGTGGTCCACCTGGTGTGGGCCGGCATGGACCGCGGCGGCACCTTCACCGACCTGCGCATCACCGACTGGCACTTCGCCCGTACTACTTCGAAGAAGGGAGCAACGTCGTGGACTTGGCAGCCCCGTACCTGACGGGCCGGGCCGATGACATGGCCACCGGTCAGGTTCCCGGCCTGGTCGACGCGGCCGGCTGGCTCTACCACCACTGGTATCTGCTGGCCCTGGCGGTCGCCGTGTGCTGGGGCGTGAGCGAGTGGGTGGTCCGCCGGCTCGCGGCCAAGGGGTCCGCGCAGCGGATGGCCCTGGAGCTCGTCTCCACCCGGCACTTCGACCCGAGCCTGGAGGAGATCTTCAGGCGTGGTGCCCAGCTCGCCCGCGCGTCCACGGCCATGCCCTGGTGGGCGCCCCGCCGGTCGAAGACCGTGCAGATTAGGCTGCGTGCGGACGGCAGTACGCCGCTGCGTTACCGCATCGAGGGTCCGGCCGGCGGTGAGCGGCTGCTGTCCATCACGCCGTTCGGGCCGGACGTCACCGTCAACCGGGCCCGGCCGATCGTCGACGAGCCCAGGACGCACACCGTGCGCGCCGAGTTCATCCTGCGCGGCAAGCCCACCTCCCCGCTGCGCGAGGTGCCCCTCACCCCCGATCCGCTCCAGCCGCTCATCGACGCCGTGGCCGACCTGCGCTGCGAGCTCGGCGACCTCGCCGAGATACGGCTCGACATCCAGCGTGCCCCGAAATGGGCGCTCAGGGCACGCCGCCTGCAGCTCATGGGTGCCGCACGCCGCTCCGAGCGCCGGGAGGCCCAGCGGGCCGCGCGCTGGCTGCGGCAGGACGCAAGCGGCATCGAGGACTCCCTTACCTGGCAGCTGCAGCAGTTGCTCACGGACAAGCCCGGCGCGGGCTCGGGGCGGCGGCTGGTGATGCCGCCGGTGCCCCGCCGGGTCGAGCCGGTCGAGGCGCTGGGCAAGCTCGCCGAAGACGACCACCTGGTACGGGTGCAGCTGCTGGTGATGTGCGCGTCGAACACCGAGGGCCGCCCCCAGGCCCGGCTCGCCCAACTTCAGGCCGCCTTCGATGTGTTCGGCGGACGCTCGCGGTGGGCGATGCGCGGATGGCGGCTGGGACCGTGGCGGATCGGCGCCGATCACTGGCCCACCACGCGCGGGTTCGAACGCCGGTGGAATCTGGGGCACTGCCAGCCTCCCCGCGCGAACTGGGTTCGGTTGGAAGAGCTGACCGGCCTGCTCAAGCCGCCCACCATCAACTGCCGTCTGCCGGTGCTCGCCGGTGACCTGCCGACCTTCTCCTTCGGCGATCCGGAGTTACTGCTGCAGGGCATCTACCGCGGCCCGGACGGCCGAAAGCGGCTGGTCGCCACCTACGCCGAGGAGACCTTGTTCGAGGTCGGGGTCGGCAAGGCCGGCGGTGGAAAGACTGAACGCGCCCTGGCGCAGGCGATCGGCTGGGCGCACGCCGGCGGCGGGCTGGTCTTCGTCGACCCGCACCGCGACTCGTGGCCGCGCGCGCTGCCGTTCCTGGCACACGACCACCTGATGCCACGAGTCGCCCTGATCGACCTGGGCGGCCTCGGCCCCGACCCGCGGGTGAGTTCGTGGAATCCGCTCGGCATGCACCACGGGCAGGCTGCGCACGAGGTCGTCGAGGCGATCTCCGACGCCTACGCCTCCGCCCTGGCCTGGGACGACGCGACTGCCCCGCGGGCGCTGACCATCCTCACCGCTGCGCTGACCGTCCTGGTCGCGGTCAACCAGGCGGCCTGCCAGGCCGGCCAGCCTGAGGACCAGGCCACGATCTTCCACGTCCGGTCCCTGCTCACCGATGGCGGCTTCCGCAGGGCAGCGCTCGCCGCGGTGGCAGGCGGTCTGGATGAGGAGACCCGCGCCTGGTGGCAGTCGGTGTTCCCGACGCTGCCGCCCGACGGGTTCGCCGTCGTCCTCAACCCGATCGCCCGCCTCGCTGCCAACCCCATCACCCGCGCCTTCCTCGGTCAGCCCGTCGGGGTCTACGACATCCGGGCGGCCATGGATTCCCAGATGATCGTATGGGTGTGTCCGGGCGGCAACGGGCCCACCGACCGCCTGTTGACCGCGTTGCTCGCCCGGGATCTACTGCGGGCGGCGCGCTCCAGGCGCGACACCCCGCAGGAGAAGCGGGTGCCGTTCCGCCCGTACTTCGATGAGCTGATCACTCTGACGGGTGCGGCGCCCGAGACCATCGCGGCGATGTTCGAGGACCTGCGCAAGTACCGGTGCCACGTCCACGGCATGACGCAGTTGCTGTCCCGCCTGCCTACGCCGGTGCGGCTGTCCTTGGTGCAGAACGCGTCCACGCTGGCCACGACCGCCGGGTCGAAGTCCGCGATCGCGCCGATCACCGCGGAGTGGGGCGATGACCCCAGCCCCGACCGGGTCGCCACCATGGAGCGCTTCGAGCACTACCTGTCCGTGACCGTACGCGGCCGCCGTGTCGGGCCCGTTCAGCTGCACGGGCCCCATCTCGACGACGTCTTCGCCGCCCAGGCCCGCCCCCAGCAGGCCGGCGCGCTGGAGCGGGCCGCCCAGGCGAACGCTGGGGCGCTTCCGCTGCACCAGCTCACCGACCGCGCCGTGAAGCAACTCGGGCGCGTCGCCGCCTTCCTCGCCGCGCACGCCCCTGCCGGCGCCGCCGCTGTCCACCTGTCGAAGGAGAACGAATGGAACTGACCACCACCCGGCCCAAGGACGGTACGCCGGCCGGGTTCACGCCCAGCCCCGTCGAGCCCCTCAAGCATCAACTGCTGGCCACACTCGCCCAACACCGCATGGCCTCCACCAACCAGCTGCATCTCCTGCTGCGGCCCGGCCGCTCCCGGCAGTCGGTCTCCCAGCGGCTGAACGATCTGCTCGACGAACGGCTCGTCGACTTCGTCGTGCTACCGCAGTCGCATCGCACCCGGGTCTGGTACCTCACGCCGAAGGGCGCCCGCCTCACCCGGGACTGGCCCGCGCTGCGGGGCCGCCCGCCGTATCCGATCACCTCGGCGACGGCCGCCTCGCTGAAGACCCCCCACACCCTCACCGTCCTGCGCACGCACCTGGCATTCGTCGCGGACGCCCGCCGCCGCGGCGACGAGCACGGTCACCTGGACTGGACGCCCGAGGTGTTCCATTCGATCGGTGACGGAGAGAAGGTCGTCGCCGACGCGGTCATGCACTACACGCTCATCGGGGGCGAACAGCGCCGCAAGCTGCGGGCGTTCGTCGAAGTCGACCGCGCCACCATGAGCAGTGAACGCCTCGCGGCGAAACTGATCGAGTACGCGAGGCTGTGGGCGTACGAACCGCAGCCTGTCGGCCGACGCCGCCAGACGGCCGGGCCCGGCTGGCTGCGCTGGTATCCGGTGTTTCCGCGGGTGCTGTTCGTCCTGACCGGCGCCGGACGCCAAGCGATGAACAACCGGATCAGCGACCTCAGGGCCATGGCAGCCCATCATCCACTCGTGGCCGACCTGGCCCGTGAGGTGCCGATGGGAGCGGCCGTCCTCGAGGACCTGGACAAGTACGGCCCCACGTCTGACGTGTGGGTTCCGCTGGCCGGCGACAAGTCCCGTGCATGGACCGAGCTGTGACGCACCATTCCCCGCGGCGGAATGTCGCAGCCTTGCAACTACACCCCAAACCAGTTGATATTTGCTCACGCGAATGCATAGATTACTCCTGCATAGCAGAGCCTCTCCTTGAACCCCCGTGCTGTGCACCGATGTTAGGGGACATCACATGCCACACGCTCCTGGCTCAATTCGCACTTCAGAAACGGTCTCACGCATCGATTGGCCGCCCCGGACCAAGGGCGTCTCGTATATCGGGGACGCCTGCGTGGTCCAGGGCATCGGCGACTTCGACTTCGACGACCTGAGCCGGGTGCAGCGCCGCTTCCCCGACCGGCACGTCACCCTCGATGGCGACGTGATCACCGTCTGGCCGCCGGTCCGGGCGCAGTGAGCATGTTCGCCACCACCTCCCCCGCTCGCGACGCCGAGCGCACTGCACCGCGATGACCAGGTTCCAAATCTCACCGAAAGGAAGCAGTGAAATGACCAGTTGGCACGCGGCGCGGGGCCGCTGCCCCACGATCACATCGGGCGAGCTCTCCCGCCGCCAGCTTCGACACCCGCGGGTTCGAGGAAAAGCATCCGATGGCGTTCAACACCACAACAGGCCAGCCGACACAAGAATCGGCGAGTCAAGATCTCGTCCTCTCCAACCACGAGCGGCCCCCAGTGACCGGCCACTCCGCCCGAATCGCGTGCAGACGGAATCAGCGAAGAAACCCAACGCCACAGCACTGTTAGACCCCAAAGGGACTGCCGACACCTCGAGTTATTTCAGTCAACTCCACAAGCCTCCTGGGAAGTCGCCAGCCACATGCGTAGCGTGACGACTACGCACACGCATCACCGCAGCTCCCCCAGGCCATAGACCTGCGCTGCCGTGCGCCGGCGGCTCAAGGCAGCGGTCATCTGACACCACGCCGCACGGGAAGACAACATGACAGCCACACCACGAGGCTCATCAGGGCACAACATTGCCGCTGTTCGCACTGGGAAGCACGCAACTGCGCTGCTTCTTGCCAGCAGCCTGCTGGCACTGGCCGGTTGCAGCGGCAGCGACGCGGACACCTCATCCTCCACACCCAGCCTCAGCAAGGCAGCTGGCTCATCGTCGCCCAGTGCCACAGCCAACGGCGAGGCCGCCGCTGTCATCGCGGCTTACACCAGCTCCTGGGACGCGCAGACCCTGGCCTACAGCAAGGCCTCCTCCGCGGGCACCGACCTAAAGGAGAACACCACCTTCAAGGCGCTGGCCGACATCGAGAAGGACCTGGCGGTCATGCGGAAGGCCGGACAAGTGACGACCGGAAAGCCAGCGATCAATCCGAAGGTCGTCAAGGTGACCGACGCCAAGATCCCCAGGGCCACGGTCGCGGACTGCGTCGACACGACGCACTGGATCCTGACCGACAAGGCTTCGAAAAAGCCGGTCCCGCTGCCCACGACGCGGCTCATCAAATACGTCAGCACCGCAACGCTTGAAAAGTGGGGGACGAAGTGGATGGTCACAAAGTTGACCGCTCAAGAACAGTCCTGCTGACCCGACGTCTCGCCGCACTCGCCGCCGCGCTCGTCCTCGCCTCGGCGGGCACCGCGCATGCCAGCGACGATCCCGACGTCGGCGCCGGCAAGTGCCAAGTCATCAAGTTCTGTGTCGACGTGGGCGTCGGTGACGATTCCGGCGGCAGCGGGAACCAGGCGGGTGACTCGCAGGGCGGCGGCAGCAGCGACAGCAAGATGAAGTGCACCTACACCAAGGTCGATCCGAAGCCGCCGGCCAACCACCCGGCGTGGAAGGGCAAAGACCCCAAGAAGAACGACCTGTTCTTGATGGAGTGTTCGGACGGTGGTCAGGACAACCCAGCCAGCTTCGTCGTCGTGCCGACGGGCCAGAATCCCGCCCCGCAGATCGACCCTGGGGAGTTGGCCCAGCGCGCGGTGGATTCCATGACGCTGCTCGGTCCGGATGTCGCCAGCCCGCAGGCAGCCCGGAAGTACACCGTGGGTGTCCCGATGTGGATGTGGGTCAACCAGAGCGCCACGACCTACGGACCGAATACCGCGTCGGCCACGGCGGGTGGAATCACCGTCACCGCGACGGCGAGAGTGTCGAAGATCGTGTGGACGATGGGCGACGGCGCCTCTGTGACGTGCAACGGCCCCGGCACGCCCTACACATCATCCGAGGGCATGGCCGAGTCGCCTACCTGCGGACACGTGTACGCCAAGACCTCTGCCAGTGCCCAGAGCAGCAAGTTCCCCGTGATCGCGACCTCGACGTGGACGATCAACTGGCAGGGCGGCGGACAGGCCGGCCAGCTCACCGAGGTCCGGCAAACCAACGTGCAGGTGGCGGTCGGCGAAGTCCAGGTCGTCAGGTAACGCCACCGGAAGGACACAACGGTGAGCAAGACCCAAGAGCTTGTAGGTACAGCCCCGAACGGCGTTCCCCAGCAGGGGCGCGCGGCCGGACCGGTGGCGCCACCCCGGGTCTCAGCGCGCAGGCGACGACCAGGGGTCATTGCCCTGTCGCTGGCGCTGATCGCCGCTGGTGGCGCGGGTGTTGCGGTCCTGCTGCTGCAGGTCGGCAACCGTATAGACGTGGTGACCGTGGTCCGCGACGTTCAGGTCGGCCAGGTCCTCAGCGAGGACGATCTGGGCAAGGCATCCGTCGCCCTGGACCCGGCGGTCAAGGCGGTGCGCGCCGGCGACCTGAGGTCGGTGGTGGGCAAGCGAGCCGCCGTGGAGCTCAAGCCCGGCTCCCTGCTTGCCCCTTCGCAGGTGACGAAGGACAACCTGGTGAGGGCTGGCGAGCAGTTGGTGCCGGTCGGCCTGGAGCCGAAGCAGATCCCGGCCACCGCGCTGGTGCCGGGCCAGAGGGTGGAGTTGGTGCACGTGCTGGCCCAGGGCACCACGGAGACGGGCACGGGCAAGACGTCCGACACGACGCCGCAGACCATCGACGGCCGGGTCGTGAAGACCTCTGGCGCCGCCCCCGGCACGGGGATCGTGGTCGTCGACGTGGCCACCTCCGCCACCGACGGTCCCACGGCCGCGGCGTGGGAGGCGGCCGGCGCGCTGCGTCTGGTCCTCGCTGCCCCGGACGGTGACTGATGGCTGTGATCGCGCTCGCCGGGTGCAGCGGCGCGCCCGGGGTGACCACGAGTGCCCTCGCCTTGCTGCTGTCGTGGCCGCTGGAGGCGGGCCGGCGGATGATCCTGGCGGAGTGCGACCCGGACGGCGGTGCTGTGCTGCACGGGCTGCTGCAGGGCACGCTCGGCGACCGGTACGGGCTGCGCAACCTCTCCGTCGCCGCCCGCAAAGGGGAGTTCAGTGAGGCCTTTTGGCGGCAGCTGATCGACCTGAGCAGTGAGAACGGCGAGCAGGACTCCCCGCGCGACCGGCTGCTGCTGCCCGGCCTCACCGACCCCGCGCAGGCGGCGGGTCTCGGCCAGGTCTGGAAGATCCTTGCGCAGATGTTCCGCGGCATCGAGGCCGAGAGCGGCCACGACGTCCTGATCGACCTCGGGCGCCGCGGCGCGTACGGGCCCTCTGGGGTGCTGGCCGAGCAGGCCGACGCCACCTTCGTGGTGGTCCGCAACACCTTGCGCTGCCTGCAGGCAGCCGAGGGCCGGGTGCGGTCGCTGGAGGAGCGCATCGGTGATGTCAGCGTGCTGCTCATCGAGGAGGGCCCGTATCCCGCGGGTGAGGTGCAGCGCGTGCTGCAGGTGCCGGTGATCGCCACCCTGCCGTTCGCGCCGAAGGATGCCCGCGTGCTGTCCGACGGTGCCGAACAGCCCCGGCACTTCACGAAGTCGGCGCTGATGAAGGCCGCCCGCACGAGCAGCACGCTCCTTCTCCAGCGGGCTGCCCTGCGCCGGGCCCGCCTCGATCCTCGCGTCGCGCGCGCGGCGGGCGGGGAGGTCACCCATGCACGCTAGGCCCTTGCACCCCGACCCCACGGTGGCCCCGCTGTCCCAGGAGTGGGCACGCCAGGCCAACGGCGCGCCAGCAGTGGCCGGTGCTGCCTCGGGCACCCAGGTGCTCGGCACGGGGGTTCCTCAGGTCACGGTCGACTACCGGGTGGCGAGGGACATTGCGTCCCAGGTCGCCAAGCAGC
This sequence comes from Streptomyces sp. NPDC001604, assembly GCF_042893475.1. Taxonomy (NCBI): domain Bacteria; kingdom Bacillati; phylum Actinomycetota; class Actinomycetes; order Kitasatosporales; family Streptomycetaceae; genus Streptomyces; species Streptomyces sp. NPDC001604. Next base: position 51,140 of record NZ_JBIAUY010000013.1, read on the forward strand.
GGGAGGATCTGCTCAAGACGAAGCCTGGCATGGACCGGGACAGCGAGGAGCAGCGGTGCCTGAGCTGGATCGCCGAGGCCGTCGCGCTGTGGTCGGACGCGCAGGCGATGACGCCGCAGGAGGACGAGGCGCTGCGGCGCGCCGTCTACGACCTGCTGTTTCGGGCCGGTCGGCTGCAGCCGTACCTGGACGACGAGCGGGTCGAGGACATCATCATCCAGGGCCCGCACGAGGTGTGGCTGGACTACGGCGACGGCGAACGCCGCCGGGTCGGACCGATCGCCGACTCCGAAGAGGAACTGCTGGAGCTGCTGCGGGAGTTGGCCCGGGGCTCGGGGCACAGCGAGCGCACCATCTCCACCGCGAACCCCACCCTCGCCCTGTCCCTCCAGGACGGCTCCCGCCTGCAGGCCATCACCGGGCTGGGGCCGATGACGTATGCGGTCATCCGCCGCCACCGGGTCTCCCACGCCGATCTCGATGACCTGGTCCGGCTGGGCACGATCGACCCGATCCTGCGTGAGTTCCTCGGCGCCGCCGTGCGTGCCGAGAAGAACATCATGATCGCGGGGAAGCAGAAGGCCGGGAAGACCACGCTGATGCGGGCGATGCTCAAGGAGTTCGACCCGGAGTGCCGGTTCGCGACCATCCAGACCGAGGACGAGCTGTTCGCCCACCAAAACGGCTACCACAAGCAGGTCGTGTCCCTCGTCGGGCGGGAGTCCAACGGGGAGAAGGACGTCACCGGGCGTGGCGCCGGTGAGGTCACGCTCCTGGACCTGATGCACCCGGCGCTGCGGATGTCGCTGGAGCGGATCGTGGTCGGCGAGGTCCGCGGCCCCGAAGTCGTCGCCATGATGCAGGCGTTGACGAACGGCTCCGGCGGCAATCTGTGCACCATCCACGCGCGTCGCCCGGACATCATCTTCGACCGGATCGCCGAACTGTACGCGCTCGCCCAGGAGAACCTGTCCGAGCAGCTCGCCTACCGGCAGACGGCCAATGGCCTGGACTTCGTCGTGTACGTCGACATGACGGACGAGACGCAGATCGGCGGCCGCCGGCACCGCTACGTGTCCCACGTGCTGGAGCTGACCGGGATCGGCGAGAACGGCCGGCCCGCGACCAATGAGGTCTTCTCCCCGGGGCGTGAGTGGGGGGAGCTGCGGGCGGTTCCGAGGATGGATCCGGGCTGCATCGATGATCTGCGCCGCGTCGGCTTCGACTCAGGTCTGCTGCAGGAGTCGTACGGGGCGTGGGCGGCGCCGCTGCCTTTGAAGGTGGGGGCGCGATGACGCTGTTGTTCGGGCTGCTGTGCGGCATGGCCGTGATCGGTGGGCTGATCGGTGTCGTGGCGGGCGTCGTGGGTACGACTGCGCCGCGCCGGGCCCCGCTGCTCAAGCGCTGGCAGATGGCTCTGCGCGGCGGGAAGAACCAGGGCGAGGACGCCCGGCTGCGGCGGCGGACCCTCATGGTCGCGGCCGTCGTGGTCTTCGTGGCGGTGTGGCTCGTCTCGGGGAACTTCGTCGGCGGTGCGCTGCTCGGGGCGGCCGTCATCGGCGTGCCCTGGTTGATCAGCCCGGCGCAGATGGCGCAGGAACGCATCGGGCAGCTGGAGGCGCTGAGCGAGTGGACGCAGCGGCTGGCCGGTCTGCTGCGGCTGGGCATGGGCCTGGAACAGGCGATGATCACCAGCCGTCAGGGGGCGCCGGACGAACTTGCCCCGCAGATCATCAACCTGTCCGACCGGCTGCGCCTGGGGTGGCGGCCGGACGGAGCGCTCCGCGCATTCGCCGAGGAACTGGACGATGTCACCGCGGACAAGGTGGTCGCCGCGCTCATCTTGTCGGTCAATGACCGCGGCCCGGGCCTGGCTCAGGCACTGGAGGATCTGTCCGGCACCGTCCGCGAGGAGGTCGCCAGGAAACGCGCCATCGAGGCGGACCGGGCCAAGCCCCGCACGACCGTGCGGTGGATGACGATCATCACCGTGGGTGTCGTGGTGGCCGGGTTCTTCGTGCCGTCTTACACGAAGCCGTACTCCACGCTGCTGGGACAGCTCGTGCTGGCCTTCCTGACGGCCGGGTTCGTCGGCGTGCTCGCTCTGATGCGGCAGCTGGGCACGTTCCGGCGCGTCCCGCGCTTCCTGGTCACCGACCCAGCCAGCACTGTCCGGCTGCCCGCGCCCACGCCGGAGCCGGAGAAGCCGATCGCTGCCAGGGAGGAGCCGGAAGGGGTCGCCTCGTGAACCTGTTCCCCGTTGTTGTGACTGGCGGCACGGTCGGCGCGGGTGTCGCCCTGCTGATCCGGGAACTCTTGCAGCCTCAGCCCGCGTTGGGGCCGGCTCTCAAGCGCAGTGCCCCGGCCACCTTGGCCACGCCCGAGCCGGAACTGGACCGCGAGGAGGTCTGGGGCCGGTGGCTGCTCGCCCGCCTTGAGCGGGTGCCGGGTGTACGGGTGCCGACCACAAACCTGGCCCTGCTGGGGCAGGGGGCGGGCCAGTTCATGCTGAAGAAGACCGCGCTCGCCGCGCTGGGGCTGCTCTGCCCGGTGATCGCGACGATTCCGTGGATCATCGCCGGGGTGGGCCTGCCGTTCTACGTGCCTGCCGGTGTCGGGCTCCTCGTCGCGGTGCTGCTGTTCATCACCCCGGATCTCGCGGTGCGGGACCAGGCTAAACGGGCGCGGGAGGAGTTTGCGCACGCCCTGTCCGCCTACCTCGACCTGGTCGCGCTCAAGCGGGCCGCCGATGCCGGTCCGGCCGAGGCGCTCGAGAAGGCCGCTGAGGTCGGCGAGGGCTGGCCGTTCTTGTATCTGCGAGGCGCGCTGCGCCGGGCCCGGCTGGAGAAGATCCCGCCGTATCAGGCGCTGACCGAGCTCGCCCACGCATACGACCTGCCCGTCTTGGATGACGTCGCCGACATCATGCGCGGCTCTGCCACCGATGGCGCCGCCGTCTACAAGGCGCTACGGGCCCGTACCGCCGCGCTCAATGCCGAACTCCTCGCGGATCAGGCCGCCGAGGCGAACACGGCCAGCGAGAAGATGACCGCCCCCGGTGCCCTGCTCGCGGTGCTGGTGATGCTGCTGATGGCGTTCCCCGCGGTGATCCGCATGCTGACCGTCTGAGACCACCACGACTCGTACAACGCTCCAGAGAGGCATAGGAACATGAAGCACACTGCAGCCCGCACCCGCCGTGCTGTGCTCCGCGCGACAACGCACCCACACACCAGCCCGAATGACGCGTCCCGCAGGCCGGAGCGTGGTGGCCGGGGCCCGCACACCTGGGCGCGCGCCCATCGTGCCGTCCTGCGACTGACCAGCCATGTGCAGGAAGGCCTTCGGGAGGCCGCCCGTCGGCCGGACCGCGGGGACATCTCCACCACCACCGTCATCATCTGGGTGGCCGCTGTGACCGGTGCCGTCCTGATCGCCGGGACCATCGCCGTGGTGATCGGCAAGTACAACGGCATCCTCAACGGACTGTGATGAAGCCTGACGAGCGACTGCAGGCGTGGTGGCAGGGGCGACGGTGGCGCGACGACCGTGGCGATACCAGCATCCAGATGGCGATCGTCTTCCCATTCGTGCTGCTCGCCGCCCTCGCCGTCATCCAGGCGTCGATGTGGTACTACGCACGGCAGATCGCCCTGACTGCTGCCCGCGAGGGCGCCAGCGCGGCCCGCGCCTACCAGTCGAGCCCGGCCGCCGGCGCGGCCCAGGCACAAAGCGTGCTGGGGCGCACCGCCGGTGACAGCCTGCGCGACTACAGCGTGTCCGCCAGCAGCAACGGGCAGCGGGTGCGGATCCAGGTCTCGGGCACGGCCCTGTCGATGATCCCTGGCGTGTCGGGGCTGCGGATCACGCAGTCGGCCTCGGGCCCGCAGGAGCGCTGGACTGTCCCCGGGGGGTGAATGACGTGCGATACATGGCCCGTTGGGCGCGCCGACTTAACAGCGATGAGGGCAGTGTCGCGATCGAGGCGGCCATCATCCTTCCGGCGCTGATCATGTTCCTGTGTATGGCGATCGCCGGCGGCCGGATCGTCACCTCCGGCTCGAAGATCGACTCTGCGGCCGAGGACTCGGCCCGGGAGGCGTCCATCCACCGCACGGCGGCGGCCGCCCAGGGCGCCGCACAGTCGGCAGCCGCCGAGTCTCTTGACGACCAGGGCATCAAGTGCGCGTCGACCTCCGTCCACGTCAACACCGGGGGTCTGAGTGTGCCGGTGGGCCAGGTCGGCACGGTCACCGTGACGGTGACCTGCACGGTCCATCTGTCCGACCTGCTCCTTCCCGGCGTGCCCGGGGCCAAGACGCTCACCTCGACGGCGACCTCGGTCGTCGACCAGTACCGGCAGCGGGGGGATGGATGATCTTGCGTCGGATCGTGCGGGCACCGTACGACGACCGGGGAGGCGTCACGGTGTTCGTTGCCATCTGCGTCGTCGCGCTGATCGGGATCATCGGCGTTGCCGTTGATGGCGGCAGGAAGATGCGCGCCACCGAGCGCGCCGACTACATCGCCGGCGAGGCCGCCCGGGCCGCCGGACAGGCCATCGACCCCGCCCAGGCCATCAACGGCACGGCGATCGTCGTCAACCCCGAGGACGCGGCCGCCGCCGCACAGGCCTACTTGCGCTCCGCCGGCGCCACCGGCACGGTCAGCGTGTCCGGCGACAGCAAGGCCCTCACCGTCACGGTGACCGGCTCGATCGACACCACGTTCCTGTCGGCGGTCGGGATCGGCTCGCTCTCGGTGACCGGCCACGCCACGGCCACCCTCCTGCACGGCGTCACCGCTCCTGAAGGAAACTGATGCGCGCCACCCCCTCCCCCGCCGCAGCCTGGCGCACCCTGGGCCGGCTCCTCACAGCAGTTTTGAGTCTGCTGGTCCTGACCGCCGCTGTTGCCGGGCTGCCGCTGCTGCTGGCCTGGGCCACCCCCATCATCTGGGCTGCCACCCACGACGACCTCACGCACCTGCTGGACCGTCAGGACACGGGTTCCGCGTTCCTGCTGCTGCTCGCCTGCGTGGGCTGGATCGCGTGGGCGCAGTTCGCGTTCTGCGCCGTACGCGAACTGATCGCGCAGATGCGGGGCCGGACCTGGCACGCCCCGCGAGGGATGGGTGCCTCTCAGCGCGCCGCGGCTCTCCTGATCGGCAGCATCCTGGTGCTGCTGCCGACGAGTTCGGCCCTGGCCTCCGGCGCCCAGGCCGCCCCGACCACCGCGGCAGCCCACGACCCGGGCCAGACCCAGACCCCGCAGGCCGCCGAGACCGAGCTCGCTGCGAACCCCTCGGCGAGCACCGCGGTGTCCAGCACGTCGTACACGGTGCGCGAGATGCGGCCTGCGGAGAGCCTATGGGGCATCGCTGAACGGGAGTTGGGCGACGGTGAGCGGTGGCGGGAGATCGCTGCCCTCAACGAGGGCCACACCATGGTCGACGGCATGACCTTCCGTGCGAACAGCTTTCTGCAGCCCGGCTGGCAGCTTCAGATGCCCGACACGTCCATGGGAGTGGGAGGCCTCCGGACGCAGTTGGGTGAGGTCGCGCCAGCTGCTGGCGAGAAGAGCGAGCACGTCCTCACGGTCCGCTCGGGCGACTATCTGTCGAAGATCGCGGAGAAGGAGCTCGGTGACGGTGACGACTGGCCCGAGCTGTTCGAGGCCAGCCGGGGCCAGGAACAGCCGCACGGCCTGCCCAAGATCACGGACCCGAACGTCATCTACCCGGGGCAGCAGGTCACCGTGCCCGGCGCGCAGGCCGAGGAGCCGTCCCAGGACCGTGACCAGGGTGATGAGGCGGGCAGCCAGGAGACTCCCCCTGCCAGCCAGAACCCGGACGGTGAGCAGAAGCCGGGCGAGGGCACGGTCACCGGCCAGGCGCCCGCGCCGCGCCAGACCACCACGCCCGCACCCCGGTCGTCGAGCCCCAGCCCGCCGGCAAGTCGCCCTGCCGAGCAGCCCGGGCAGAATCAGGCATCGCCCTCGGCGACGGCCTCCGCGACCGCGCAGCCCCGTGTCAGCGCGTCGCCCTCTGCCGCCTCCCCGTCGGCCTCAGCCGAAGCGCCCGGCTCGGCTGCTGCCTCCTCCCCCGCCCCGACGGTGTCCAAGACCCCGGCGTCGGCTCCGGCCAGCAGCCCGCTGAATGTGCGCACCGTTCTTGGTGCCGGCGCGCTGCTGGCGGCCGCCATCACCGGCGCCCTGGCCCTGCGCCGGACGCTGCAGCGTCGCCGCCGCAAGCCCGGCGAGACGATCGCCATCGCGCCGGAGACATCCGCGGCAGAGGCGCAGTTGGCGGCGGCCGCAGAGCCGGGCGGCGCTGCCCGCCTGGACGTCGCGCTGCGGACGCTGGCCCACCAGGCGGCCCAGGATCAGGACGCGATCCTGCCGCGGCTGCGGGCTGCCCGGATCGGCGCCCGCGCGGTGGAGGTGCTGCCCGAGGATCTCACCGAAGCCCCTGCGGCACCCTTCAACTCCGGGAAGGGCGGATGGTGGGTCCTGCCCGCCGACGCCGCTCTCCTGGACGGGGACGACGCCCGCGAAGTGCCGGCACCGTATCCGGGGCTGGTCACGATCGGCAGCACCGCGGCAGGCGACCTGCTGCTGCTCAACCTCGCCCACCTGCCCGCGCTCTTGCTGGACGGCAACCCCGTCCGCATCACCGAAGTATGCACCTCGCTCGCGCTGGAACTCGGGATGAGCCCGTGGGCAAGCGAAGTCGAGGTCGTCACCGTGGGGTTCGGCGAAGACCTGCCGCACCTGCTGCCCACCGCGCGGATCGCCCACATGCGGCAGCCCGCACACGCCCTGCGCGATCTAAGCGAACGGCTGCTGGAAGCGCACCAGCTGCCCGAAGCCCAGCACCAGCCGTACGTGCTGCTGTGCGCGTCCCCTCTCGACGAGGACACGGCCTGGCAGTTCGCCGACGTCATCGACCGGGCGGGGACGGTGCCCGTCACCCTGATCGCCCCGGCGAGCACGGCCGCTGCCAGCTTCCCCGAAGCGGAGATCCTCAACGTCTCGCTCAGCGAGCCACAAACCCTCGACTACGTCGGCGCCGACGTCACCGTGCAGCGCCTGGAACACGCCGCCTACCTGCAGATCACCACCGCGCTGACGGTCTCCGGACAGCCCTCCCACCCGGCCGCGGGGCCCTGGCAAGACGTACCGGACGAGCCCGACCGCGTGCAGCACCCCGAGCGCACCGAGCCGGAGGAGCCAACCGCGTCCGCGGCCGGCTCCGTCCCGAGCGTCTCGCTGGCGGTGGCATCCGACGCGGACAGCGGCGTGTTCCCGGCGCTGCTGACCGCTACCACCGATCCGTCCGGACTGCGGCTCCTGCCCGCGGCCGCGCCCTCAACTCCGGTAGGCGACGATCCTGGCCCGGATTCTGAGGCCGTGCCCCCACCCTCGCCCGCAGTTGAGACCACCGACGGCGACGAAGCCCCGGAGGCCGACAGCCACGAGGCCTCGCTCGAGGCAGGCGAAGCACCAGAGCACGACGAGGGCGAGACGCAGGACCTGCACGCTCCGGAGATCCGCGTCCTGGGGCCGGTTGAGGTGACGGGCGTGGACAGCACCGGCCACGGCCCGAGAATGGCCCAGCTCGCCGCCCTGCTGTACTTCCGGCCCGGCCGGAGCGCGGATGTCTTGTGTGCCGACATGGATCCCGTCAGCCCCTGGTCGACGAGCACCCTCAACGCGCGGATGCAGGGCCTGCGCAGCTGCCTGGGCAGCGACTCAGCCGGCAACCTCTACGTGCCACGCCGCAAGACGGCCGAGGATCCCTACCAGCTCGCCGATGGCGTCCGCTGCGACTGGACGCGCTTCCTCCAACTCGTCGAACACGCCCTGCCGCTGGGCCCGGCCGGCCTGACCGACCTGGAAAAGGCGCTGACCTTGGTACGCGGCAAGCCCTTCGGCGGCCGGCCCCTGCCCTGGGCCGGACCCCTCCAGCAGGAAATGATCACGCGGATCATCGACGTCGCCCACACCGTGGCCACCTACCGCATCCCCGCAGGCCCCCACCACGACCTCCACGCCGCGCGTCAGGCCATCGCGACCGGCCTCGAGGTCGACGACACGGCCGAGCTGCTGTACCGGGCGTGGATGCGACTCGAGGCAGCCCACGGAAACCGCACCGGACTACACACCGCCATCACCCGCCTCCAACAGATCAACCAGGCACTGGACTGCTCACTCGAGACGGAGACCACACAACTCATCAACGAACTCCTCAGCGGCACAACCGACTTTCGCCAGCCACTGCCGTGATGACCGGCATGCGATCAGCGCCACCCACCCCGACCGCGGCCCAGCTGACGACGCCGCCCTGTCCCGTGGACCGAAGCGCGGACGCCGAGCCGCCAGGGGCGCCTCCGGCCAGTCCGCGCAGCACACAATCTGCCCTCAGCCGCCCCCAGCGAGGCCTTATCGCCACGGTCGTTTCCGGTGCGGTCATCATGGCTGGCATCGGCTTCGCCGGTTCGTATGCGGCGGTCCGTGAGTTGGCCATCAAGAAGGGCTTCGGGACCTTTTCCTACGTCTTCCCGATCGGCATCGACGCGGGCATCTGTGTGCTGCTCGCGCTGGACCTTCTCCTCACCTGGATCCGCATACCGTTCCCGCTGCTGCGGCAGACGGCCTGGCTGCTGACGGCGGCGACGATCGCCTTCAACGGCGCGGCGGCCTGGCCGGATCCGCTGGGTGTGGGTATGCACGCGGTGATCCCGGTGCTGTTCGTGGTGTCCGTCGAGGCGGCCCGGCATGCGATCGGCCGTATCGCCGACATCACTGCCGACCAGCACATGGAGGGCGTGCGCCTCACGCGCTGGCTGCTCTCCCCCCTCCCGACGTTCCTCCTGTGGCGCCGGATGAGGCTGTGGGAGCTGCCCTCCTACGAGCAGGTCATCAAGCTGGAGCAGGAGCGTCTGGTGTATCAGGCGCGGCTGCGTTCGCGGTTCGGGCGTGCGTGGCGGCGTAAGGCTCCGGTGGAGTCGTTGATGCCGCTGCGGCTGGCCCGGTACGGCGTGCCGCTCGCCGAAACGACCCCGCCAGGCCTCGCAGCAGCAGGCATCGAAGCACCCCACCTGTTCCCGGTCGAGCAACCCGCATCGCCACCCGCACTTGAAACGGCTGCTGATCCGGTCAAGCACCCTGCCGCCAGACGGCACCCGGATACGAAAGCGCTGCAGACGGCGCCCTCGGCTGAGTCCGCACCGGCATCCGACACACGAAGCGGCCCCCAAGTGAACGCCGCCCGCCAACACCCCCACACCACCTGGGACTACGACGCCGACCGCCAACCACCGGCCACCCTCACCGCCGTCGACCGCTACTACCTCGCCTGGGCGGACCTACAAAAACAACACCGCGATGCCGCACACACCTCCACCCCAGCGGCCCAACAACTGTCCACCTACCTGGCCACCCAGGGGATGCACGGTCGCGACGGCCGACCTCTCAGCCCCGCCACACTGCGCCGTTATCTCCTGCCCTTCCGCCTCTATAGCGTCTGGGCTCAATACCGGCAACACACACCCAACCCACCACTCGAGACCATCGCCCAGCAGTGCACGACCCATGGCATAACAGCCCAATACAACAAACCCATCACCGCCGCCTACCTCACCCAACACGCCACCGACTTCGAACGACGCTGGCACGCCCTCGCCCGTCACCGCATCCACCACCAGCAGTGACCACACCCGGCCAGGCCGAGTGAGACCACCCCGTATCCGGCGGGGATACTTGACCCGCCCACAAGCCTCGACGCGCTCCCCCGCGTCTAGCGCCGCCGGCCGCGAGAACAGCCACCGACGACCCGCCACTGCCCAGCACCCGCGTCGAGGAACTCCTCACCGCGTTCAAGGGCGCCTTCGCCCCCCACGCCCCGCCCAGTCCCCTCTCCTGAGGCGCTGCCTCGCCGCCCCCATCCCCGGCGCCACCCACTGGGACGGCCGATAGCCGCTCGCGAGCACCGAGCCCAAGGATCAAATCCCGGGGTCCTGAGCGCCGTTCGCCGCACGGCACCTGCGCTGCTGTCGGCCCGGCGTCCACGGCCGGGGCGCGGTAGGACTTACCGCCCCGTGCGGGTGAGGAGACGACGAAGGCCGGGCGTGCCGGGCACCGGGCTCGCTACGAAGATCACAACCGTCTGGGATCTTCGAAAGGGAGCCTCGTGCGTTCCACCCGCGCCGTACGAACCGCGGCCGCCGCGCTGTTCGCGCTCGCCGCCCTGCTCACCCCGACCACCGCCCACGCCGCCGACCCCGGCGACACCGTCGCCCTGCCCGTCCGCGACGCCCTGGCCGCACTCCCCGTCCACGATGAAGACCGCACCGGATACGAGCGGTCGAAGTTCCGCCACTGGATCGATGCCGACCGGGACGGCTGCAACACCCGTCAGGAAGTACTGAAATCCGAGGCTGTCGTCGCCCCGGTGCAGGGTCCCAACTGCGCCTTGACCGGAGGTGAGTGGTACTCCCCGTACGACGACACCTACTTCACCGCCGCCCGCGCCCTCGACACATCGCCCTGACCAGCCGAAGTCAGATAATGCGGTGCAGCCGGCCGGACGACAGGAGACGCTGGTGCAGTGAATCAGGTTCAGCAGATCGTGGAGCTGGCCGACGGTGTGCTGGGCCAAAATGTCATCGGCACCTACCTCCACGGCTCCTCCGTACTCGGTGGACTCCGGCCGGCCAGCGACGTCGACGTGCTCGTCGTCTCCCGGCGGCGCATGAACGAGCAGGATCGACGGACACTCCTCGGTGGACTGCTCCAGATGTCCGGCTCCCGGAACAAGGCCCGTCCCATCGAGCTCACCGTGGTCGTCCAGTCCGAGGTCCGGCCGTGGCGGTACCCGCCGACCGGCGACTTCCTCTACGGCGAGTGGCTGCGCACCGAGTACGAGGCCGGGGAGGTCCCCCAGCCGGAGCCGATGCCCGATCTGGCCCTGCTGATCACTATGGCGCTGTCCGGCGACCACCCCCTCACCGGCCCGCGCCCAGCGGAGGTCCTCGACCCGGTTCCGCAGGCCGACCTGGTCTGGGCGAGCGTGGCGGGTATTCCCGGCCTGCTCGACGACCTGGACAGCGACACCCGCAACGTCCTGCTGACCTTCGCCCGCATCTGGACCACGCTCGCCACTGGCCAGATCAAGCCGAAGGACGCCGCCGCCGACTGGGCCCTCGCCCAGCTCCCGCCCGCGCACCGTCCCGCCCTCGAACACGCCAGGCAGCTCTATCTCAACTGCCCCTACTCCGAGGAGAGCTGGAGCGATGCATTGCAGGCGCAGGTGCGTCCGCATGTGGACCGGGTGCTCGCTGAGATCGACCAGCTGCGCAATCGAACCCCGCGGACGTGAGGGCCACGGCCTGAAGCCCCAGGAGCCGAACCTGACAGTTGCCCACCTGCATTCGGCCGAGCCTTCCAGCACGGAGTGAGCAACTCAGCGGCGGCGATGTAGCCCACTGCACACGACCAAGCAGGTCCAGTACCCATCAAAGGGCGCACCTTGGCCAGGCCGAGCCGGAGTGAACGCCGTGCCACGGGCGCATGCCTCGCCTCACCATCGTCGACCGCAGCGTGCGCAGCCAAAAAAATGACAAAAACCTCCGCCTGCCGCAGCAGTTTCTGGATCTGCCGTATCTCCCAGGAGGCGGCCTCCCCGGCCGTCCGGGGCCACGGAGGCCGGTGGCCCTGTTGGCCGAGCGTCATCGACCATGCCGCGTCCCGCTCGATGCCTTCGGGCTTGTCCGCCATGTCGGCAAGATCGCTGTGCAGGAGCACAGTGTGCAGCTCGGTGACGACGTTGTTGATGTTGTTGGCGAGCATCATCTGCACCCACGTGTTACCGGTCAAATGCCGCTGGGTCACCTCCCGCAGACGGGGCGCCGTCCTCGCGGAGCAAGCCGCCGTCCACTGCCCGGCGCTGTCCCTGCTGCGCTCTCGCTTGCCCCGGCTCGCTTTGCCCACCCGGCAACCTCCCCCAGACGACGGCCAGTTGCCGAAGCCGTACCCGACCACGCCATGGGCGACACGGCGCGATCCAGCCGTGCGACGTAGGCGACGGGCCTCGGGATCGACGGTGCCCGTGCTGCTTCACGGCCGACGCGCGTCGTCGAGGACCGGTGGGCTGCGGGTGGGGCCGGCACTCCCTGCTCCCGCCGGCGGGCACCGCTAGGACTGCGGCGATGACAGCGAGCCGGTAGTGATCACCGATCCCGGTGAGCAGCAGTCGGGCCATACGGGCGGAGTTGGCAGCCGCCGTCGCCCCGTTGCCAGGCGCCGGCGGCTGGCCTACCGTTCTCGGACTCTCGAACAGAGCCACGGCTCCGTTCACTTCGAGCGTCAGCGCTCAGCCGGCTCCGCTGCGCCGGGCCGCCGCCGGGCCCATGACAGAGCTGCGGAGTCCGGGACATGGAGACGGCCACCAGCCAGCACAAGCCGCACCGCCCGCAGGGCATCCAGGCCGGCCAGAGGGTCACCGTCTACGACCAGGATGTCGGCGCGGCACCCTTCGGCGAGACGCCCGGTCTGGTCGCTCAGTCGGAGTGCGGTGGCGGCGTTGGTGGTGGCCATGTCGATGATGCGGTGCCTTGGAAGGCCCAAGTGCTCGAAGAATTCCAGGCTGGAGATGAGACCGCCGAAGAAGGCTCGGGGGATGCCGGCATCCGTCCCCGCTACGAGCTGCACTCCGCTCTCTGCCATCCGTCGCGTGGGCGCGAACAGCTCAGCGGCCTTTTCGGGACCGACCCGGTCAGCGAAGGACCGCCAGTTCGGGTGGTTGGCAAGGCAGACGTGCATCTGCTTGGCGATGATCTGTGCGAGGAGGTCTTCGCGCAGGTCGGAGGTGCCGTCTTCGGTCATCCAGCTGCAGTGCTCGATCGTGTCGACCCCTGCGGTGATCGCGGCGGCGATACCCTGTACGCCGTGCGCGTGGGCGGCCACCGGCAGACCGAGCCGGTGGGCTTCCTCCACCACGACGGTGAGTTCTTCGGTGGTGAACTGAGGCTGCCAGATCGAAGGGCCGCCGCGGGTCAGCCCTCCGCCTGTCGCCATCACTTTGATGACGTCCGCGCCTTCCTCGGCGTTTCGGCGCACCTTGTGCCGGATCTCTTGCTCGCCCTCGACCTCGCCGCCGAGGAACCAGCAGTGCCCCTTGGGGGTTGTCAGCGGCGCGGTGGCGGCGAGAATCCGCGGCCCGGCCACGGTGCCTTCGCGGATGGCATCCCGGAGTTTGACGGTCAGGCCGCCACGGTCGCCGAGGTCACGGGCGGTGGTGATGCCGGCGTCGAGCAGTTGCTGAGCTCGGCCTGCCATGCCCAGGAGAAGCGTCGCATCGTCGCTGTCGGTCAGCGTGGTGACCGGGTCCGGTCCGGCGTCGAAAGCCAGGTGGACGTGGCAGTCGATCAGCCCGGGCAGCACGGTGGCATCGGGAAACTCCATCTCCTGGCAGCCCGGTTGTGTGTGAGCGAGCACGTCGTTGCGTGCCCCGGCCGCCACGATGGTGTCGCCTGAGACGAGGACAGCGCCGTCGTCGATGTGTGTGCTGCTGGGACCCAGCAGTATGCGTCCTGCGGTGATGAGCAGCTGGTTCACGACGTCTCGCTTTCTGCGTCGGTGTGTTTGGCCCCGGCGAGGACGCGTCGTCTCACCGCGTCCGACAGCTGGACCAGCTGCCGCACGTCGTCTTCCAGGCTTTGCGTCAGCGGCATCGCGACGGCGACAGCCTGGACGGGCGTATGTGGATGATCGCTGTGCAGCGCGGCGTAGAGCCGGTCAGCCATCGCGTCGGCCCACCCCGGCTGGTCCTCCCCCAGGCCTGCGGTTGGCGCCAGGTAGGGGCTGATCCGGACCAGGCCGTCACGGCACTCGATGACGCGGCGGTAATAGCGGCGGTGCAGGCCAAGCGGGAGCAGGCGGTCGCGCCACGGTGTGGCCGGCATCCGGTAGAGGGAGTGCTCCGGGTATGCCTCATGGAGCATCTGCCACAGCGGCCCTAGCCTGTGATACATGCGGCGGTGCTGGCGGCGCACCCGCACTGCCGCCAGCCGGGTGGCGGCCCCGGGGTAGCTGACCCCGAGGAGGAACAGCGGCACTGCCAGCGCGATGATCACGCTGGAGGCCCAGGTGACGGTCCGGGGTACGGTGCCGCCCTGCCAGCGAACCACGGTCAGCACAGTGCGGATCGTGCAGGACCCGGCCATGGCGCCGATCCCCACCGCCGCCATCCAGAGTCCCGTGGCCAGCGGCCGCTGTGAGGCACGGGCGTAGGAGCAGGTCCATCGCAGGGCCATGGACAGGGCGTAGACGAGATACACATCCGCGATGAGGTAGAAGCTCACCAGAGCCGGATCGCGCAGGTCGGATCCCTGGAAGTCTGCGCCGTGGTCGCCAACGCCTGCCGCAGCTGTCGCCGTAATGAGGCCGATGGCGGCGAGAGTCAGCAGAAGTGCCTCCCGGCGGGCGCGTCTGTTGCCCTCATCCGCATCGGGGGCGGCCGAGTACAGGTAGAAGCACATCAGCCAGAACACCATGCTGAGCACGCACAGGTTCTGCACAAGCCGAGGGGCGCTTGGCCCGGCCAGAGAAGCGATCCAGCCGGAAAAGGGCTGTCTGGCCAGGACGAAGGAGCAGGCGGCACTGATCAGGCACAGCGTGACGGCGCGCAAGGACGCGTCCCGGGGGGCCTTGATCAGCTGAAATATCTTCCATCCCAGCGCTGCGACGAAGGCCAGGATCATGGCCACCAGGATTACGGAGACGATCACAGCCATCCCTGCCTGTCACCCAGCGCCGTCTGGACTCGCCGCACTGAGGCGTCCGTTGGCTGCGGTGGTGTGACCCTGTTCAGTACCGAGGCCCACTCCAGGATGATGGTGGCGACGAGTTCCGCCTCCCGCTCGTGCTCCTGGTCGTAGGACGTGCGGCCCAGTGCCCGGCGGATCGTTTCGGGCGAGAGGTCGGGCATCATCAGGGCCCACAGCTCCTCGTCGCCGTCGTCACCGTGGTGATCGGCCAGGATGTGGCCCACCTCGTGCAAAATGATGTGGTCCTGGTGGGCCTTCGTCGTCTCGCTCTGGCAGACGATGAAATCGCTGGCACCCGTGGCAATCCAGACCCCGAATGGGCCCGGCACCGGCAGGGCGTAGGGCACCACATGAATCGGCCGGCCTCGGCGTTCGCCCAGTGCGCGGCACAGGACCTCCACCTGCAGGGGTGGTTGAACGTCCAGCGCTTGGAGCTCCCGTTTGCAGCGGCGACGAAGCTGTCGCTCCTTCAACCGTTCCCCCTAGATCCAGGTTGAACTTCCTTAATGCGACAACGGCTCATGCTGTAATGCGGCATCCGTACTGGTTGGCCACTACAGTCCGAATCGCACCAGGCCTGGTCAGGGCATGACACGACTCGTTCACAAACCGTCTGCGACGGAACATTAGCGAAGGGTTGACGAGGGGCGGCAAAGGCCCCCGTCAGAGGGCTCCGGTCCAGCGGCTGCGGCCAGCCGCCGGTGAGCTGCAGTCCGGGCCGAGACGGCGGGTACCCCCCTGTGGGCGTACTGCGGGTGAGTGGACGCGACGGTCAGGCATCACCGCTGTGCGAGTCCGGGTCTTCTTGCAGTCCTTCCAGCTTGCGCAGGTGACTCACGACCCCGGCCAGGGTCTGACGGCTGGAATCGGAAAGCCCATGTGCCCGAAGCGCGATGTTGCGCACATCGCTCTCCTTCAAAGCCTGCAGCAAGGCGAGTTGCTCGTCGATGCGCTGCGCCTGCTCGTTGTCGAGGAAGTAGGCGGGGCTGACACCGAAGTACCGGGCCAGAGCCTCGAGGTGCTTCATGGTCGGGTTAGTCTTCCTGCCGGTACGCAGCTGCCAGATGTAGGCGCCGCTGATCGCCCGCTCCCCCGCGGCGATGTTGATGGCAGCGGCGACGTCTTCGTGAGACGGCGCCTTCTGGCCCTTCGGCGTCGAAGTTTCGAACAGGTGATCGAGCTTTTGTGCGAGCGTGCGGCCCGCCTGGCCGCCGGCATCATGCTCGGTCGCGCTGCTCATCCCCCGACTCCTTGCCAGTTCATGGGCTTCCGGGCCTGAGTGTACTGAAGGAACCTCAACTATTGCTCAGTGCCCGCAATTTTACTGGTCACGAAGTGGATCTCGTGTCTAGTATCAACCGCGGTCATGAACTGACGTTAATGGGGGAGTGATGGCAGCACGCACCCGTCCCGCGGGACACCAGCCGAAAACGGTAACGACCAGACCCTGCCTGCCTCGACTGACCAGCGAGGGACAGCAGGCCACTCCCCTGTCGCCGTGGACCGGACACAGCACCAGACACAATCACCCAGGCGGCCGCGGGTGCTCTGACCCACGGTGCGAAGACGTGGGCCCCGACCTGAATGCCATGACTGCGGCAGGCCCGTGATTGGTCCAGCACGCCCCGATGGCATCTGCCGCGACTGCAGACAGGACATAGGGGTGCGCACAGCAGCTTTCGACGAGCCGTGTGACGGCGACAGTCTGCGGCTCAACAGCCCCATCAAGAAGAGACCAGCTGGCCCCAGATCTGGGGTGTGGTTTCGCGTGTGATCACGTCCGCCGGGACACCCATGAATACACAGTGGTCATGTACATGACCAGTACCAAATTCGGCATCTTTGGCAATCATCGAGAAGGCGGGGGCACTGTGGCGTTTTGCGCAGAGCGGAGAAGAAGCACGAGGCGGATACGGCACTGGACAGGCTGCCATCTCTGGACCCGGCCGCTTGCCGTGGCTTCCGCCTCCTCGACGGTGGTCAGCGTGGCGATCCAACCCACGCCCCTGGCCTCGGCCACCACCCGCCAACCACCAGCTGGGAGGCACACCAAGCCTGTGCCCGTGACGGTGGTCGTTGCCCACTGCCACCAGCTCAAGCTCCCGACATGCTGACGCAGACTGTCTTCCGCAGCGAGGACTTACCGGTTGCCGACCGGTTCGACGCCTGGTGCGAGATCATGGGCCGCGTACCAGCGCCCATGGAAATGACCAGCGAGTTCGCGGCAGACTTCCAGGCTCGCCTCCGGTGTATCCCGCTCGGCAAGGCGAACGTGTACCTGACGACGTTCCAGCAGGCAACCCTCTGCCGCACGCCGCGCCTGATCCGCCAGTCCGACCCGGAGGCCTACAACCTCTCGGTCCTCCTGAGCGGAGACGGCGGGACGGCATGGGACGGCTACGAGGCCGCCTATCGGCCACTCGACTTCCACATCGCCTCCACCTCCCTGCCGTTCGAGGTGTGGAGCGCACGGCCGCCGGCCACGATCGTCGGCGTCGAGATTCCGCGGGCTGCGCTGTCATTTCCGTCTGGCCGGGCAGACCAAGCGATCGGGCGGCAGGTGTCGGGGCGGGAGGGCGTAGGGGTGCTGCTCAGGCAGTTCCTCACTCATGTGACCGCCGATGCCTGCCCGTACCGTCCGGACGATGCCCCGCGCTTGGGGACCGTGCTCACTGACCTGGTCGCGGCCCTTTTCGCCCACACCCTCTCCGCCGAGCCGCTCCTGCCGCCTGAGGCCCACCGACACACGCTGCTCCTGCGGATCAAGTCGTTCATTCACCACAACCTGGCCGACCATGACCTGACGCCCAGTCGGGTCGCCGCTGCCTTGAACCTGTCTCGTGGTTACCTGCATCGTCTGTTCCAGCAGGAGGGCATCACGGCGGCTAGCTACATCCGCCGCCTGCGCATGGAAGCCGCACGCCGGGACCTGGCCGATCCCGCCCAGCACCGCATTCCCATCCATGCCATCGCAGCCCGCTGGGGATACCCGCGCGCCGCCGACTTCACCCGCGCCTTCCGGGACACCTACGGCATGCCGCCCATCGAGTACCGCCGGGACGGCGCTCGACGGCAGGCTGCTTATGCACGGTGACGCAAGGGCGCGTCACCGGTCCCATATCAGCTGATACCGGTCAGCGGGCCTCCCGCTGCGGCTTGATGGCGCCGAGGGCCAACAGCAGGCGACGGTCCTCGGCCCGCTCGAACTCATGGAGGGCATCCTGCCGCAGTTCGATCAGGCGCTGGCTGAGATCCGCATCCAGATTGCGCCCGGTACGGAAGAGACCCGGATCGCCGGCGAGTTCGATAGCCCTGGCGAACAGGGCTTCCTGCGGCCGGGTCATGCCGGTTCGAGAGGCCCGGTCCCGCTCCAACGCCTCGATCCACAGACGGCTTCGTACCTCCGGCGGCGAGGCATCGAAGATCGCCCGCTGGTAGGCGACCGGGTACGCCGTCACGTCGTCGTAGGAACACGGGAGTTCGTCGCGGTGGGCCACGACCCAGTGAGCCGCCACACTGTTCTCCCGGGCAGCGGTCGTGGGAGGTTTCCCAGTGAGCAGCATCCGCGCCGCGGCCAGAGTGCCGCTCCACAGCACCCGCAGGGAAGGAGTGCCGGAACCGGCCGTCTGGGGCGCGGATTCGATGTAGCGCATCCGGCCAAGCGCGCACACGACGCTGATGGTGCGCCGCAGTCCGAGTCTGCGGATCAGGGGCACCGCCATCGCAGAGCCCGTCCAGGCCCGGGCCTCGTCGTCGTAGATCCGCAGCAATGTTGGTGCCCACGGCGCGTGTGCGCCCAGTGCCTGCGCGCGCCACTGCCGGACGTCAGGGCGGTCGAGGGGCACGACGGCGAGCCGGTCGCCGGAGGCACGGGCGACCTCGCGGGAGATCTTCCGGCAGGTGCCGCAGGTCGCGTCGTAGGCGAGCAGGAAGAGTACGGGTGTTGTCGTGGTCATCGGTGCTTCTCCATGAGGCGAACCGGCCGGGGCGCAGGGCGCTGGGCGTTGTCCTTGGCGAGCAGCGAGGCGTAGAGCCCTCCGCGTGCCTGGAGTTCGTCATGGGTGCCCTGTTCGACGACGCGCCCCTGGTCCAGCGCGATGATCTGATCGGCGTTGCGGACGGTGGACAGGCGGTGGGCGATGGTGATGGTGGTCCGCCCTTTTGACAGCTGGTCGAGGGCCTGCTGGACAAGATGCTCGGTGCGGGTGTCCAGGGAGCTGGTGGCCTCGTCGAGCACCAGTACGCGTGGGTTGCGGAGCATGGTGCGGGCGATGGCCAGGCGTTGCCTCTCGCCGCCGGAGAACCGAAAGCCGCGTTCGCCGACAACTGTGTCGTAGCCGTCCGGCAGGTCCTCGATCAGGTCGTGGATGCGGGCGGCTTTCGTCGCGGCGATGACCTCGTCAGCCGTGGCCTGGGGGTTGGCGAAGCGCAGGTTGTCCCCGACCGTGGTGTGGAACAGGAAGGTCTCTTGGGAGACGATGCCGACGATGGAGGCCAGGGAGGCGAAGTCCAGGTCGCGGACGTCGACACCGTCGATGGTGACCCGGCCGGCGGTGGCGTCGTACAGCCGTGGGATCAGGTAGCCCAGGCTCGTCTTTCCCGCGCCGGTCGCTCCTACGATCGCCAGGTGGCTGCCGGCGGGAACGTCTAGGGTGATGTCCCGCACCACCGGCCTGCTGCCGTAGGAGAAGCCGACGTTCTCCAGTCGGACGTGGCCGCGGGGATTGCGCAGCTGTACCGGGCGCCGGGGCTCCGCCATCTCGATGGGCAGGTCCAGGTACTCAAAGATCCGCTCGAACAGGGCGAGTGAACTCTGCAGGGTGATGCCGACCCCGAGCAGCGAGACCGTCGGCCCGAAGAGGCCCTGCTGCAAGGTGGTGAATGCCACCAACGTGCCGATGGAGATCAGTGGACGGCCGTGTTGCCCCGTCACCCCGGCCGTCCAGTAGATGGCGATGGGCATCGCTGCCATGATGAGCTGCATCGATGCCGCGCGCCATCGCCCCGTCATGGCTGATTTGATGGTCAGCTCCGTCAGGCGGCCGGACTGCTGGCCGAACTGCTCGATGAGCGTGGGCGTGCGGCCCATGACGCGGCCCAGCAGGAAACCGCTCACCGACAGCGTCTCCTCCACCATGACCGACAGCACAGCCATCTGCTTTTGGCGCTCGCGGGTGATCGTCCGCCGCTGGTTGCCGACGTTCCGGCTGATCAGCGCAAAGATCGGCACCATGAGCAGCGAGACGATCGTCAGCTGCCAGTCCAGGGCGACCATGGCGATCAGGCTGGACACCACCGTGGTGATATTGCCGACGATGCTGCCGGACAGCGTGGTGATGACCGATCCCATCCCGCCGATGTCGTTGGCGATCCGGGACTGCATCTCTCCGGTGCGCGTGCGGGTGAAGAATGCCAGCGGCATCCGCTGTAGCCGCGCGTACACGGCGATCCGTAGATCGTTCATCATGCGCTCGCCGACCGCCAGCGACAGGTAAGCCTGGCCGACGGCCACCCCGTTGGAGACCAGCACCACCGCGAGCATGCCAGCCGCCAGTGCGCTCAGCAGCCCGGCCCGCCCGTGCGGCAGCGCCACGTCCAGGACGGTCCGCAGCAGAAACGGCGGCACCATGGCCAGCATCGAAGACGCTGCGACCAGAGCCAACATCACCCCCAACCGGCCCCGGTACGGCCGCAGCAACCCCAGGATCCGCCGCAACGGCACCGTTGGCACCGTGTGCGGATCCGACTTCGGAGCGCCCATAGAGTCCTTCTCCGTCCCGTGTGCGTCCATAGCTGTCAGCGCAGGGTGAGGAAACCCTCGCCCAGCAAGGTGCGCACCAGCGTCAACCGGCCGGCGTCGTCCAGGTCTCCGGGGATCGCCTGTGCCGTGAACCACTCGATGCCGTGCCGGGCGATGTGGCGCACTTCCTCCGCAACCGCGTCGGGGAACTGCACGGTCTTGTTGTGGAAGTGCAGCCGCGCTACCCCGTCGGCCACCGTGAGCTGCCATTGCAGGCCGGGGCGGCGGCGC
Organism: Streptomyces sp. NPDC001604; assembly: GCF_042893475.1. Classification (NCBI taxonomy): domain Bacteria; kingdom Bacillati; phylum Actinomycetota; class Actinomycetes; order Kitasatosporales; family Streptomycetaceae; genus Streptomyces; species Streptomyces sp. NPDC001604. The sequence continues at coordinate 71,998 of NZ_JBIAUY010000013.1, forward strand.
AGCCGGGTGTCCAGGCCCGTGCGCGGAAGCTCCTCCAGGTCCAGCAGATGGCCCCGCAGCAGCGGGGAGGACATCGAGGTCACTCGCTCGACCGCGCGGGAGGTCATCTCCGCCGGGGACAACTGCGCCCGCAGCGCGTCCAGCAGCTCGGCGAACCCTGCCTCTGCCCGCTCGCGTATGGCCGGGTCCCGATCGAAGCCGACCGGCAGTGATCGGCGGAACCGCACATCCGCAGCGGCCAGTTCCGCGAGCGCGTCCTGGAGCGCCTGCGTCCACAGCACCGGGTGAATCCCGAGCGTCACGTGCAGCGAAGCCGTCTCGTTCGCGGCGCCGGAGTGGATCGTCCCGCGCGGCATGTACAGCAGATCCCCGGCCCGCAGTTCGAACTCCCGCGTCGGCTCCGGGGCTGGCTGCGACTTGTCATAGGGGCGGTTCTGCAGCGGCAGCTCGTAGGGTTCGTCGGCCAGCCGCCAGACCTTGCTGCCATAGACCTGGGCGATGAACACATCGTGCATGTCGTAGTGCGGCGCGAAACCCTGCGAGCCGGGCGGCGTCAGATAGATGTTCATCTGCACCCGTGCGCCCAGTTCGCTCCCCAGCGCGGACGCGATCCGCTGCAACTGCTCTCGCCGGTCCTGCAGCGAGTTCACCACGATCGTTGATCCGCCGCGGTAGCGCGCGTAGAGCGATTCCAGGGAATTCGTCCCACTGTTGCGGCCCGGGCCCGTTCCGAGCTCCGATACCGGAGTCTCTTTGCCGTTCACCACCACCCGGATGTTGTCCAGCCCTATGCCCGCGAGGGACAACGTGTGGTCGATGCCGTCCAAGGTCAGCAGATCCGCAAAGTAATCCGGGTCGTTCCGGTGGACTACCAGGGGTTGTTGCTCCCAATACTCACCGAAAAAGTTGCTTACTGGAACAGGCCGAAGCAACCGCTCAAGCTCGGGAGTGGAAAACGTCGATGGGGTAGCGGGTGCACCAGTCGAGACAACCGTCATTTTCATTCTTCCCTTGTGCGGGCTTTGGAAATTTTTTACAGGGCTGGGGCCGACGGGGTTCCTGGCCGGTGTAATAGACAGGCCAGGAACCCCATTCAACGAATCAGCAGTGACTGCTAGTGGCAGCGGTCACTGTCGTCCCCGGCCCAGCCGTCGTGGCCGCCAGAGTCGCGGGAGTCGTTGTCGTCACTTGTGTTGTGGGGGCTGCAGTCGAACGGGCTCGCGATGATCCCGCTGCCGTGGGTGACCACGACATCCGACGCGTCAAGCGACTTCGCCATTTCCATCCATCCTTCGGTGTCGAAGAAAAGCGCTGACATTTCCCGGCCGACAGCGTTTCGTATGCACGTCATCGACCGGACGGCCGACCCGGGCAGGCGAGTTCTGTGCTCACCCGCCTGAGAAAGCACTCGGCCCTGAGTGGAACAACAGCAGAATGGTCGAGAGGAGGTCGCTGCGTCGTTAGCGGAGAGTCCACGGCTCCTTGGCAATGCGAAACATCCTGGACCGCAGAGGGTGGGGCCTTACCCTCTACACAGTTCGCATGGGTTCGGCCGTCGTCGGTCGGCATGCAACTTCACCGAGAAGTGGCCGGCGGTCCCCTAAGCCGCAAACTGGGCGTTGAGCGGGGTTCACCTTGCGGAATGCCCTCAGGGGAGTGAGGGCGTGTGCGAGGCGGAGACTTGGCGGCACGTCGCGCGACGTCCGGCGAGGGTGAGGAGCAGGGCCGTGGTGCGCCGGAAGCCAGGTCAGTTGGTCATGGCTTCATACGTTGCGCCGAGGCCGTGGCCTCTCCGTCCGAGGGCTGGACCAGAATGTCCAGTAAGTACCCCCCTGGTCCACCGTGCTCGACAGGTACTGCTACTCCCTATTGATCTTGATGAACACCCCGCCAAGAGCCCAGCTGCCGCCCGGCCTGCGGACGACAACGGCGCAGGGCGGCCGCGTACGGGGGATCAAACTTCCCGTATTGCTGCTGGACCGCTTTGTGGGAGACGACAGCCGCGCGCGCGAGCAGCCGCTCCTCCACCTCATACCGCCACACCGCATGGGCGGTGATTTCCGCCGGAAACCCTGCTACGCCCCCGGCGGGCCCCACAGTCAGCCTTTCCTGGTGATCAACAAACCCGTCCCACCTCCGAGGTCACGAGCTCAAGTGGACAGTGCCCGGCCATCGGGACGCTCCTCGGTCTGCAGTGGCGCTGCGCGTAGCGTCAGTCGGTGCAGGGAGCGATGGTGGGCGTTGGACGCCCGCAGAGCCCACGCCAGCAGCATCCCGGTGAACAGTGCTGTCACGTGGCCGACGGGAGTGACCCCCAGCGTGGTCAGGCCGCTCGTGATGTGCGGTGCACGCACCACGAGCGCTGCGAACGCGGTCCATCGATGCCACCGCCTGGCCCCTGCTACCACCACGGCGGCCAGGCCAGAGACGATCACGTAGGAGGGGCCGACGTCCACCATCACACGCAGGGCCGGGTCTGCCTGGCCTGCCGCGATCCGCGCTGCCAGCAGCCCTTCACTCACCAGTGTGCCGAGGACCTGGCCGGCCGCGACCAGCGCGAGCGCCCGCATGCTGCCGAACCGGATGGCGAGAAACGCCAGCATGGCCCCGGCGAAGGCGATGCCGCGCAAACTGGCCCAGGGATCGGCGCCGAACAGGAAGGCGGAGGTGGTGAGCGCCTCCACAGGATGATCACCCAAATTGGCCAGGTTGGTCGATGCCCAGGCGTTCACCGCTTGATCACCGCCGTATGTCAGAGACGATACGGCGGCGAGCAGGGCGAAGCCCCAGGGCACAGGGGAAAGCCAGCGGCGGGCGGACGTCCGGGAGAGATCCATGCGGCCGACCCTGGCAGAGGGTGCCCGCCCTGCGGATCTGGCCACGGAATGACGGCCTGATCTCTGTCTCTGGACAGAGGCGGATGATCCCTCCACCCGGCTAGGGTCGGATGCATGCGCATGATGATGAGGCATGACGCGGCACCCCATGCCAGGAGGCTGACGCCACATCAGCTGATCGCGCTGGACGTGCTTTTGGCCGTGGTCCTGATGGCGTCGAACGTCTTGTGGTGGACGCTTGGCACGCATCACACAGGCTGGCCGGCCTGGCAGACCGTGCTGACGGGCTCGTTGGGCATGGCCGTCGCCCTGCGGCGACTGCTGCCACTGCCTGCACTGGCGGTGGGGTCGGTGGTGATGGCCACCGACGGCGCGCTCAGCCTGACGGGGGTGCTGGCGACTGCCTTGCTGGTATACGGGGTGGCGGCCGCCCGACCCATGCGTGTCGCCGCCTACGCGTGCGTGGTGGCAGGCGCCGCACAACTCGCCTTGATGATCCCCATGCAGGACATCACAGGACACGACTACTGGGGGTGGCCGGGGATGACCCAAAGCCTCATCGTCGAGGCCGCCGCCTGGGCGATCGGATGGTCCACCAGACAGGGCCGCGCCTACACCCGGGGCCTGGTCGAGCAGGCCGAGGAGCGGGCACAACTCCTCCTCGTCGAGGAACGCATGCGCATCGCCCGGGAGTTGCACGATGTCGTCGCGCACAGCCTGAGCATCGTCGCGGTCCAGGCGGGCGTCGGTCACCACGTCATCGGCAGTCGCCCCGACGAGGCCGCGAAGTCCCTCTCCGCCATCGAGACGACGAGCAGGCAAGCCCTGGGAGAGCTGCGTTCACTGCTGGGTGTCCTGCGCGATGACGACGGCGCCGAGTGGCTGCCCGGCGGCCTGGACGACCTCACCACGCTCCTCGAGCAGATCCGACGGACCGGTGTCCAGGTCGAGTTGACGATCAGCGGTCACCCGCACACGCTGCCCCGAGGCGTGGACCGCGCCGCCTACCGCATCGTGCAGGAAGCACTGACCAACGTCGTCAAGCATGCCCACACCGGCCACGCCCGGGCGACGGTCGCCTACGCGCCAGGCGAGGTCGCTCTCACGGTCGTCGATGCCGGAGTCGGCCGCACATCCACTCCCATCACCGAGGGCCACGGCCTGACCGGTATGAAGGAACGCGCCGCCCTCTACGGCGGCGAGGTTCATGCGGGCCCGCTCTCGCCGCACGGCTTTCGCGTCGCCGCCCGGCTGCCGTACGCCACGGACGAGCGCACAGCCCAGTTCCCCGTGGGCGCCAACCTGGAGAGCGCATGACAGTGCGGGTCGTCGTGGTGGACGACGAGACGCTGGTACGCGCCGGGTTCCGGGTGCTGCTCGAGTCGGAAAACGATCTCCAGGTTGTCGGAGAGGCCGCCGACGGGACCGAGGCGGTCAGGGTGATCCGCGAACTGCGCCCCGATGTAGCCCTGATGGACATCCGGATGCCCGGGCTCAATGGCATCGAGGCCATCCGCACGCTGTTCGGCAGCCCGTCCCCGGTGCCCGTCCACGTCCTGGTGCTCACCACCTTCGACCTGGACGAGTACGTCTTCGAAGCGCTCCGCGCAGGCGCCGCGGGCTTCCTCCTCAAGGACACTCCACCCGCACGACTGATCGACGCGGTGCGGGTGATCGCCACCGGGGAGTCGCTGCTGTCCCCCGGCGTCACCCGCAGGCTCATCGAGACCTACGTCCGCCGGCCCGGCTACCCCGGCCCGGTCACCCATGCGCTGGACGGTGTGACCGGCCGCGAGCGTGACGTGCTGGGACTGATCGCACGTGGCCTGTCCAACAGCGAAATCGCAGCCGAGCTGTATCTGACCGTCGGCACGGTCAAGACCCACGTCAGCCGTCTGCTGACCAAGCTGGGGGCCAGGGACAGGGCCCAACTCGTCATAGCGGCCTACGAAAGCGGCCTGGCCAGTGCTTGGGGTGCACGACCTCGCGGCGGACAATGATCCGCCGCCGGCGCCGGACGGTCAGGCCGAGCAGGTCAGTGATCTCACCAGGCAGTCCCTTCGCGGGGGATTGCCCTTCGCAGCGAGCGCGGGCATCCAGTCAGACGTTTCCGGTGCGGTGCCCGCCGCCGTGACGGCGGGCACGTGCCAGGATCCGCTCGCTCTACAGCTCTGCCGGATGCCGGACGGCCTGCCGCAACTGCTTTTCCAACTCATACCGGTTGAGACCCCGCGATCTTGCATATCGGGTCACGGCAGCTTGTACGGCCTCAGCGGCTTCGAACCACACTCGACGCTGCTGGTCGCGCTCCTCATGGTCATCGAGCTGCTGTAGCTGGAGATGAGCGTCGTCGGCCGCCTGCTGCAACGCAATGAGCTCATCGGGGAGACCGGTTGGGCGCAGCGTGGGGTGGGGGCCTGGCTGAGCATCTGCCGGGGAGTGGACTGGTGCCGTCTCAGCAACGGGAGGAGCAGACTGGGCCGGGACGTGGGTCACGGGGTAGTCCTGGCCGATGTCCGGAGTGTTTGAGGCAGGAAGGGACGGCTTGCACGTGGGCCGGTTGCGGCTGGCATGAGCAGGGGTGTCGGGCTCTTGGGCGGGCGGCAGCTGGGTGTCGTCGCTGCGGAGATCCTCGAGGCGTTCGCGGTCGGTGTCCGTGACCCAGAAGCGGTGAGTCGTACCACCGACACGGAACTGCACCGGCACGATGGTGCCGGCCGCCGTCCGGCGCACCAGATCATCGAACAAGACGTCACGTGGCTTGGGCGTGGCGTGGAAGCGGCCGCAGCGGCGCACGCCGTCCGGGCAGGGGTACACGGCGTGGATGTCGCAGTGCCAGAAGTCCAGGGCGCGGAAGCCGGAAACGACGCGCAGGTCCCCGGTCTTGGCGATCACGTACGCGGGCAGGTTGTCGCTGCGGGTCCAGTGCGTGTCGTTGCGGCGCGCGTAGTCGGCCCTGTCGGTGTGCCAGGCGGGAGTGATCCCGTTCTTCTCCGCCTTCGCCGCGCGGGCGCGGACGCTGCGGGGCCCCTCGGCGCCGGCGGACGACAGCTGGACCTCCCATCCGATGCGCAGCCCATCGGCTCCTTCGACGAGCGTGTCGGTCTGGATCCAGCTGCGGCCAACGCGGGTGCGGACCTCGCTGTCACCGTGGAAGCCCTCGTCTGTCGCGACCCGCAGGATGCGCTCCTGGTAGGCCTTGTGCTCGTCGCTGACGGGGACAGTGTGGCGCTCTTCGTCTTCGCGCCGTTCGTGGACGGCTTCTCGTCGGCCGTTGGCCCGCAGGCGCAGGTACATCGGAGCCTGGACGCCGGCGTCCTGGCATACGCCTCCACACTGGAGATCGCGTTCGGCGACCGGAACTCCGCGCGCGGCGTACATCTTGTCCATGCGGTAGATCATGTCCCAGAGCCCGGGATGTTCCTCGTGTCCGAGGTCGTCCTTGTTCAGATCCAGATGGATGCGCAGCTTTGTATGCCAGACGATGTTGGCCAACCCACTACCTGCCCTTCTGCGTGAAATCCCCCGAAAACCACGGTAAGGGGCGGCACTGACAACGGGGCATGCCCTGTTGCTGCGCATCGCCCGGTACCGTCTCCGGCGCAGGCTGGCTGAGCTGCGCCGTTCGTCGGAACCGGCGGCCATGCGGTCGCTCCACACGCTCAGACCCCACCACCCCGGTACGAGTAAGGGGCCTCAGCTGCGGCGACGGCCGCGTTCTCGGCATCGGTGCGGTTGCGATGCGCGGTTCCTTTGACGCGTCTCAGAAGTGTTTTGACCTGCTTGAGATCCGAATCAGCTGTCGCCTCCGCCAGCTCGCCGATGCGTCAGGTCTGCGCCATGTCGACGAAGCGGGAGTAGTGGCCCTGGAAGGCGACGGTGATGGTCGCGGTGGTGGCCATGGCGGTGCTTGGCGACGATGAAGTCGGCCTCGCTGGCCGGGGCGAGTCCTTCTCGTACGCGTCTTCGCGGTGCAGGAGGATCACCACGTCGGCGTTGTCCTCGAGAGCTCCGGAGCCCCGCAGGTCGTTGATCATCGGTTTCTTGTCGGTGCGCTGCTCGGGACTGCGGTTGAGGGTCGAGATCGCGACGATCGGCAGACGAAGTTCCTTGGCGAGGAGTTTCGGGCAGCGGGCGATCTCGGAGATCTCTTCGTAGCGGGAGCCGAGCGGCCTGGTGCCGTAGGTGAGCAGGTGAACCGCGTCGACGACGATGAGCTGTACGCCTGCCCGGGCCTGCAGGTAACGGCAGTCGGCGCGCAGGTCGTGGACGTTGGAGTAGGCGCCGTCCTGGATGTAGATCGGGGCGGCGCTGACCTCGGGCATGCCGGGCGAGGCGGGTCCAGTCCTCGTCGGTCATGGTGCCGGAGCACCGCCGGCATGGTCCTCATGAAAGTGGGTGAGCACGATACGCCGCAGGTCCCCGGGCTTCGAGCCCATGCTCACGATGGCATCGGCGACTGCCCGACCGGCCCCCGCAACCCCAGAATCGATCAACGTGAGCCCGTCCGCGTCACGCCACAGATACGCCTGCCCGACCTCGAACCGGAGCATATGCAGCTCCGGCAACAGCTCAACGATCTCCATACGAACAACCTAGGCACCGCCGAAGCCGTGCACTCGCCGCTTCGCCTGCAGCAGATAACAACGCGCCCGGTCACAAGCTCCGTTGGCAACCACCAACTGGGGCCAGCCCGGTCCGGAACCCGGGGCCAGTCCAAGCCGGAACTTCACCCCTCCAACCCTCGCCCCGGGGCCAGGTCGGACCGGAAAAGTGGGGCCACTTCAGAGCATTAATGCCACCCAGGCCTCCAAAGCCCGCCCGACGGTGCTTCGTCGGCACAGGCCGGGTCTTCGACCGCTTCAGGAACAACCCCACCGTGAACGCAGAATTCTGGGTCGCCTTCGGCACCGGCATCATCGCCCTCGCCGCGCTGATCATCAGTTCGGCCAGTGCCGCCAAAGCCCGCGTCAAAGCCATCGAGGACGCCTACATCGCCCGCTACTGGCAGATCCTCGACCGCTTCCCCGCTGACGCCCTCGTCGCCGAGGACGGCACCGGATGCGAGGGGGAAGAACTCAAAGCCGTCCGCCTGTATCTGCGGCTGTGCGAAGACGAACTCGAGCTACGCCAACTGGGCTGGGTTGGCCGCAAGACCTGGCAGCAGTGGCGCCCCGGCATCCAGGCCCAACTCACGCAATGGCCCGTCGCCGGTGAATGGGCTCCCATACGCGACGGCCAGCGCGCCCCCCACCAATTCACCCTGCTACGCCAGTTGGCCGCCGATCCCGGCTACGACCCCTACCAACCCCATGGCCCCGTCGACCACATCACCCGCACATGGCGAGGCCTGTAAGAACGTACTCATCACGCCTCTCCCGTCGCTGCAAAATGCCCCTTCCATGCCATCGGCGTGCCAGGTCCTGTCACTCGAACCCGCACACCATTCCCCTCAGCGCAGCCCGTCGCGCCTCATGTTTTTGGCTCCTGCACGGTCAGGAACAAGCCAAAGCCAACTGGTGGGCTGTACCGGGCGTTTAGGCCGGGCAGAGTAATCAAACCGGTCTATCGCGGGCCGGAGACGGCGAACAGGCACGACACAACATCTCGGGGGACGATGATGCTGTCGGAGTCGCTGGTGGCTCTTGCTGCAGCGGGAGGTACCGCGGTGGTCCAAGCCGTGGGCACGGACGCGTGGGCAGCGGTGCGTGACCGCACGGCTCGCCTGTTTGCCCGGGGTGACGCTGAGAGGCAGACAGCGGCGCTGGCGCGGCTGGAGGAGACCGCCCACGATCTGTCAGGCCAGGCAGATCCCAGCTCTGCGCTGATCCGGTGGGAGTCTGCCTGGCGGGCTCGGTGGGAGATGTTGCTGGATTGCCTTTCCGACGCTGAACTGTCCGCGGCTGCCGAGGAATTAACACAGGTGATCGATATGGCCGGTCGGCGCGGTGGGGGCACCGGCATCTCATCCGGTGATCATGGCATGGCCGTCGGTGGTGACGTCTCGGTGACCGCCGAGTCGGGTTCGCTGGCCGGGGGCGTGGTGAACGTGGAAGGGGGCATCTCGCTGGCCGACCCTTTCGAGGGCCGCTCGCGGCCGCAATAGCGGCAACTCCCGCTGGTTCTGTCGATCCTGTACCGCGTTGGGTGTCGGCTCAGCTGGGAGGTGTGGCAGCAGGCCGGATGGACATCGGCCAGTTGGTGCTGGGGGGCCCGCCCTCTCCCGACCGGCAGATTCTGGTGACGCTGACCCCGCCGATGGGTGAGCGAGATCCACACTACCCGGTGCGTGGCCGTGAGGCGCTGCTGGAGCATGTAGTGGGGTTGTGCCATACCGGTGGCGGGGGGCAGCTGGTCGTCCTGCACGGTCTGGGCGGCAGCGGGAAAACGGCCGTGGTCTTGGAGGCAATTGCGCGCACGCAGGAGTGCTGCCCCGCATGCCGCAGAACCGTGTGGTGGATCGACGCGCGGCAGGAGGAAGGCCTGCTGGCCGGTTTGCGGGCTGTGGCACGGCAGACCGGGCTTCAGGAGGCCAGCGCCTGGGGTGCTGATGCAGCCGATGTGCTGTGGCATCAGTTGAATCTGCTGGCAGGCAGGTGGCTGCTGATCCTGGACGGCGTGGACGATCCGGCGCTGCTGGACGGTCCGGGGCACCTGGCTTCGGGTACCGGCTGGATCCGGCCGCAGGCGTGCCCGCGGGGGGTGGTCATCGTTACGACTCGCAACGGCGCGGATCCGTCCTGGGGCAGTGGCGCGCTGCTGCTGGCCGTGAAGTCGCTGCAGGCGGAGCGGGCCGCCGAGGTGCTGCTCGACCACACGGGTGACGCGGCGGGGCCGGTGGCGGATGCCCGCGAGCTGGGCCGGCGCCTGGGCGGGCTGCCGTTGGCGTTGCATGTGGCCGGGTCGTATTTAGCTGAGGTGATGGGGATGCCGGACGCGTTCAAAGGCCCGGAGACTCCCGACAGCTTTGCCGCCTACCTGCGGGCGATGGAAGGGGGGTCGGGGCCGGCGGATGCGCGACAGGCGGTCGCCGAAACGTGGCGTATGTCGATCGAGTTGATGCGGCGGCGCGGTTTTACCGGGACGGATCGTCTGTTGGAGGTGCTGGCTGCGTTCTCCGATGCGCCCATCCCCCATGCGCTGCTGTTGCGGCCCGCCGCGCTTTCTGCGACCGTCGAGGGTTTTTCTGGGGTCGACGGGCCGACGTTGTGGCGCATGCTGAAGGAACTGGCGGCCCTGGGGCTGCTGGATCTGGTCTCGTCGTCCCACGCCCCCGACGATGTGGTGGCCGTGCGGCTGCACCCCCTCATCCGTGACCTCAGCCGGACGACTGCCGTGTTGGCCGCGGCGGTCCGGCTGATGTCGGCGGCCTTGGAACTTGAGGACCTTGGTTCACCGGAGGACCCCGGGCACTGGACGGCGTGGCAGGCGGTGACGCCGCATGCGCTGGAGCTGGCTGATCAAGTGGCCGGCTGTGCGGATATGGACGTGCAGACACGGCTGGCGAGCGCCGATGTGGCCGAGATGGCGGCGCGTCACCTGCAGGCGCTGGGCCTGTTCGAGCAGGCACGGCAGCGGTATGAGGCGATCTTGGCGGTGCGTCGGGCGCTGCAGGGCGATGAGCATCCCGCCACGCTGGATTGCCGTCACCTGCTGGCCAGTGCCATGCATGACCTGGGCGACCTGCCGCTGGCCCGCGCCGGATACCAGGCGGTGTGGCAGATCAGCGGCCAGGTGCGCGGCGAAGAACACACCGATACCCTCACGGCCCGCCATGAGCTGGGACGGGTCTTGCACGATCAGGGGCATCTGGAGGAAGCCCACGGGCACTTGGCCCACGTGTTTGCCGCGAGCGGCCGGCTGCACGGGCCCAGCCACCCCTATACGCTCACGGCCCGCCACGAGGTGGCCCGGGTCCTGCACCACTCGGGCCAGCTTCCCCAGGCGAGGGCCGAGTACGAGGTGGTCCTTGCCATGAGGCGGGAGGCGTTCGGCGCCGGGCATCCCAGCACGCTGACGGCACAGCACAACCTGGCGGCCGTGCTCCACGACCAGGGCCAGCCGCAGCTGGCCCTCACGGAGTACCGGTCGGCGCTCGCGGGACGCCGGGAGGTTCTGGGAGACAGGCATCCGCGGACCCTGCATACCCAGTACAAGACTGCTCTGGCCCTGCGTGATGTGGGTGAGCATGCGGAGGCGGTGGAGTTGATGACCGACACGCTGCGGGTGAGCATCCTGGTTCTGGGTGCCTCGCATCCCCAGACGACCCGGGCCGAGGATGCTCTGCGCGCCTGGACAGAGGGCCCCACGCTGGCCGTCGAGTCCTGACGTCCGTCTCGGTTCGCTGCGGTGTCCGATGCGGTCAGACGAGGACTCAGGATCTGTCGCGTCGTGTCCTGGCCGGGCGGGCGGGTCGTGGCGGGTAGGTGGTCAAGGACCTGACGACTGCGGTGACCTCACGCAAAGAGCGAACCGTGGTCTTCGCGCCCGCCCGTTTGAGCATGGTGGCCTGATCGGGGGTGCTGGCCACGCCGATGAACCGCACGCCTGCCGCCTGTGCGGCCAAGGCGTCAGCGACGGACTCTCCCAGTAACAGGGTGTGTTCCCGCGACGAGCCCAAGGAGGCGGAGGCCAGAGCGACGCCGTGAGGATTGGGTTTCATCAAACGGGGGTCTTTGGGCCGTCCGAAGACTTTCAGCTGCTGGCTGTCGACCAGCGGTGCCAGGTTGTCCAAGAACGCCTTGACCGCGCTTGCGGAGTGGTCGGTCACGACGGCGAGTTGCCAACTGCCCGTGGTCAGGACGCGGAACAGCTGCTGGACGCCCGGTAGGGGGGAGACTGAGCGGGCGGCTTCTATCTCGTGCGCCGTCAGTGTGTGGTCCAGGCGGCGGATCTGGGAGGGGCTGCCGGAGGGGGCCAGGGCCCGCAGCAGACCGACCGGGTCGGTGGGCGTGCGCGGCCCCGTGGCCAGCCGCAGGGAGTGTGCCTCATGGACCAGGCTTTGGGAGACGGCTTCGACGTTGGCGGCGAACAGACGGCACAGCAGCCCGTCGAAGCTGAAGAGCACAGCATGAGCCGAGGTGAAGTGCTCGCGCAGCTCCCCGGCCGGAACGTGCCCGGACAGCTGTGACTCCCGCTCGTGCAGCAGTCTGCTGACGTTGGGGTGCAGGGCGTCGTACCAGGGCCGGTAGCTCTGGCAGTGGTGGTCTCCCTCCTCGGAGATCTGGTGGACTGCCGGGGTGCCGTCCGGGTTCGGCAGCGAGCGGCGCATGCTGGTGGGAATGCTCAGCACGCTCTCTTCGCTCTCCTGCAGCTGCGCGGGCGACAGCCACAGGCCGAAGCGGCCGACGAGGTGGAGCAGGGCCAGGGCACGCCAGGAGTCACTGGGCAGTGCGCAGCGGAAGAAGGCGTCCAGCCGGCCGGGCAGGCTTGTCGTGAGCCGCTCGAGGCGGCGTCGTTCGGCCTGTACGCCGCGGCGGGCGGCGGCTTGCTCATCGGCGGAGGCGCCGTAGTGTGCGGTCGCCTCGTAGTTGGCTAAGCGGCGTCTGATCGCGCGGATGCGGGCGACCTCCTGGCCCAGGAGGCGGGCGAGGACGAGGGGTGGCCTGCTGAAGACCTCGGCAAGGTGCTGCACCGGCGGATCGTCGGGGGTGGGCAGGGCCAGTTCTCCGGGCGTCACGTAGGCGTCCTGCACGCTGGCCAGCAGCGGGCGCGCCTGGGCCACTCGCTCCTTGGATGCGGGGATGTTGGACAGGTGCACCTCCAGTGCGGCCACGGAGATGCCGAAGAGTTCGGCGGCCGCGGGCACCAGGGCATAGCTGCGCGGGGTGACCAGTCCTTCGTTTTCCAGGCGCCGGTAGTTGGCGTAGGAGACGTCCAGTTGCCCCACGACGTCGGTGACGCGAAGCCCGCTGGCCCTGCGCAGTTCCGCCAGGGTCCATTGAGGAGCCGCGTCGTAATCCGTCAGCTCCAGCGGGGAGATGCCCAGCGCCGTCGCCAACTGCCGGATGCGGGGCGGATCGGGGCTGTAGCGGCCATTTTCATAGGCCAGGATCTGCGCCTTGGTGGCCTTCACCTGCCGGGCCAGCTCCTCGGCACTCATGCCCTGGCCATGGTTGGCGTGGGCTCGCGCCCTGCGTAGCGACGGCCCGTCAAACGGTGTGTGTGCTCCGCGCGTCATGACGATGCTCCCCTTGACGTCGGGGTACAGTTTAGAAGCAAGTCGTCAGGCACCAAGCGGCTAACTTGCCCAGCGGTCTTAGTCCGTGAGCTGGCCTTGCAGGGAATGTGGCTATGCGCGAGGGCGTGACGCGTACGCGGACCGGGGAAATTAACTCCTCGCGGGCCGGCCGCCAGCCAGGTCCGTGGGGTGTTGCCTGCGCATGGAGTCTCATGACCCCGCATCCGCTGGATGCGGAGCGGGATCACGAGGTCTCAGGACTGAAGCGGACCAAGCAACACTCAGAACCGTCCTGATACCAGCAGGATGCGGTTCATCGGCTCCGGGGCCCCGGTTGCCGAGCGGTAAATCCCTTATGCGCTCGTGGTGCGTTGGTCCCCGTCTCTGGGCCCTTGTGTGCCCGTAGGCGGCCCTCCAGGCGGGGAGCTTTTCATCCTCTTGTTGCACCTCCCTTCTTCCGAAGGCGCGACGGTCGTCAATCAACCAGAGGTGAGGGTCACCCTATAACGCACCCGTGGCACAAGTGAACGCGGTTGCCCTGCGGGGCGGTTGTGCACGAAAAACCGCAGTTGACGGGGAGAAATCCGCTCATACGACCGATCCGTCGCCGGTGGCTCGAGGCGTACCGGTATTCGCAAAAGAGCACCCGATAAAGGTTCTTGAGGAAGTGTCACTTTCATATTTTCTTGCTCGGGGAGAAGGCGCCGGGTGAGCACCAGGCGCCCGGAAGCACACCACGGGCGCGCGTACCCGGGCGTGCGCCGCCGACCGGACGGCGGCGTCAGGCCGTGATGCCTTGGCCGAAGTTGTGCTCATGCTCCTCAGGGGCACCAGGGACCTGCTTGCGTGCAACGACCTTCCAAGATCGTTCAAAACTTTCGGGCGCCGGCGGCGCCGGGAACGGCATTCGATGACGACCGGCGACCTCCGGCCACGCCGGCCACGGACGAGCCGAGGCCTGTACGCCGGCGTCGTGGGGCGGTCCCGCGTGATCAGCGGGTGGGGCCCGTACGCTCGGCGCGGCGCCGCCGGCGCCGGGCAGTTGAAAGAATCCCGCCGTGATGTTGCACGTTCCGCGGCCCCCACTCCCCTGACGAGTATGAACAGAACGTGGATGGGGATGCCGCGTGTGGCGGCGTAAGGGGCACCGCCGTGCCTCGCTGAGTGCCGCGTCGGCGCCGACGAGCGTCTCTGCAGCGGCCGGGCCACCGCTCAGCCCCGAGGAACAGGCGGTCTACGACGCCTTCTACCGCGCCGAGTTCGCCTCGCTGATGCGGCATGTCGTCCTGTGGGGCGCTTCGAAGGAGGAAGCGGCCGACGCGGTCCAGGAAGCGCTGACCGACCTCTTGCAGCACTGGCGCACCGTCACGCACCGCAAGGCCTGGTGCCAAAAGGCGTCGCTGCGCCACTACCTGCGCAGCGACGCACGGCTCAACAACGGAGTCCGCAAGGCCCAGCAGGATTTCCAGCAGCGCAGGTCCGCAGACCCCCACACGCTCGGATCGCACTACGAGGAGTGGGACTTCGTCATCGCCTTCGTCAACCGGCATCTGAATGGTGCCCAGCGACAAGTCATGGCCTTGCACATCGACGGGTACGAACCGCAGGCGATCGCCCGGGAATTGAACAAGGACCCCCAGACCGTACGTTCCCATCTACGGCACGCACGGAACAAGCTGGCCGCCGCGCTGGAAAAAGAACATCCAGAGCTGGCGCTGTCATCCAGGGGGACCCAAAGAGGGGGAATGTAATGGCAATGGAGTCGGAGTGGAGGCTCAAAGAACCGGGAGGAGAGATGCCAGGGCACAACGCCTACAACGCCCACACGCCGCTGGGACCCGATGACCGCGTGGATGCCTATGTAGCTCGCCTGCACGAGATCACGCCCCAGCTCATCTCCGACGACGAAATCGAAAGAAGGCTGCTGGCCTCGAAGCTGGAAGTCGCACGCAGGCGCACCATCGACGCACACCGGGCCGCAGCCGCACACCACCGCCCGCCTCCACGGCGCACCGCAGACGAGAGCGCGACCGTTCGCAAGGCCGCGAACCTCATCGGCGACATCATGTCGCTCTGGCTGTTCGGCACCATCGCCTCGATCACCTTCCTGCTCGCCAACGGCTCCATCAAGGCAGCAACGGCATGCCTGGGCAGCGCCGTCGTCCTCGTGGTCCTGTGGGCGGATTCCAGGCTCAAGGGACGCCACTACAGACAACAGGCCGCCTGCCCGCTGTCCGACCCACCCTGGTGGCACGAGCGGATGCGCAGCATGGCCGAGCAACTGGGCAGCAAACGCCCAGGACACCTGACACGTGCCATCGACATCGCATTCGCCTTCACTGCTCTGCTTCTGACGACTCCCACCCTGCTCGCCGCCCTCGCCCTGGCACTGCTGCGCCGCGGTCCCGCGTGGGACCGCCAGCCACGCGTCGGGCAAGGCGGCCAGATCTTCACCCGCTACACGCTCTACGTCCGCAGAGACCAAGACGGCGCACCGGCCACCCCCACCGACCGGATCCTCATCCGCTCGGGCATCGAACACCTCCCCCGCCTGTGGAACCTTCTGGTCGGAGACCTCACCCTGGTCGGGCCGAAGCCTGAAAACCCGGCGATCGCCATCCAGTACCCGCGATCCTGCCGCTGGGTGTTCGAGCACCGCCCCGGACTCACCGGCCCCGTCAGCAAGGAATTCCGAGACTGGATGGTGCAATACCAACACGACGTCGCGAAATACCTGGCACTCGTCGTTCCCCTACAGGTTTCCTTCGACAGAAGCTTCATCGACATGAGCCGCAGCCAACGACTGCCCATCATGCTGCGGGCAATCGCTCTGCTGCTGCAACCGATCATCGTCGAGAACGCATGCCTGAGACACGGCGATTCCCGCACCGACGGCACCCGCGCACCCGGCACATCGGGCAGCACTCCCAGCAGCCCTGAGCCGGCCATCCACGAAGACCAACAACCAGCAACCATCCGGCTCACCAAATGGTGCCGGCACGAGATCGGCCCTGCCCTAGCCTGACCACGATGGGGCGGGCACTCAGGCCCGCCCCGTCCCCAGATGTTTCTGGAGGCGGAGAGGAGCCCTGCAACCTGCATCATCTGGCAAGCGCTCCGGCATACCACCGCCGCTCTCCTACCCACGACGGCGATGGACGTGCTGGCATGGAGCGGTGACCCAGGTACTCACCAGCCTCGTCGCTGTGATCGGCACACTTCTCGGCGCCGCCCTTGGCTACCTCTTCCAGCGCCGGCACACCGTGCGCAGCGACCGGCAAGCAGCCGCCCTCGCCTTCAGCAACGCGATCACGGACGTGATCCGCAGCCAACAAGAGTGGTACCACCGCAAATCCGAGAACCCACAAGGAACGGAGTACCGCTCCGCCCGGTTCGAGGGGCACCGGCTACGCGGCGTCGCGCGCCAGGCCATCAACGGCCTGACCTTCCACCTCCCCGACCCCGACCTACTGCGGCAAGCAGACGAACTGCTGCACGCCTCCAGCAGCATCCACAAAGCCACCGACCCAGACGACCTCGCACAGCGCACCGACCAAGCCCGCCAAACTCTGCGTACTTTCATCCAGACTGCCGCCGTCAAAGCCCGCTAGTGCTGTGACCGCAAAGCTTGACCGGGTCCTGTGACAGCCCAAGCGGCGGCGACCAGGGGGCGGTGGAGATCAGTGCGCCGGATGCACGCCCCGATGGTGAGTTCGCCTGGACTGGACGGGGTGGGGACGACCTGGAGCCGGTTCCGGATGCTGCAGTGCTGTAGAACGAGGTCGGGGATGATGCCGGTGCCGTAGTCGAGAGCGACCAGCGTGAGCAAGGCTTCGTGTCCGTCGGCCTCCGCGGCTATGCGGGGGGTGATGCCGATATGGCGGAACCACCGGTTTGCGATGTCTCGCACCAAGCCCTGCCTCGGGAGCACGAACGGCTCGTCGGGATCAGGAGGCTTCAAGCTTGATCGTGGTTGGTCGGCTCGGACGAGGACGAGTGGGGTGCGGGCGACGGTGCGGGCGAGCAGGGTGGCCGGAATCCGAGAGGGCAGGGCCGCGACGGCGAGGTCGGCCTCGCCGTCGTCGAGGAGCGCGAGGGCGGCTGCGGCGTCACCGGTCCGCACCGAGATCTGCACCCGGGGATGGGCGTCTCGCAGAGGTGCGAGCAGGTCGGGCAGCAGACTCTGGCAGGCCGTGACTGAGGCGAATACCCGTAGTTGACCGCCGAGTTGGTCCCTTGCAAGGTCGTCGTCACAGTAGCGGTCCCACAACTCCAGGGCATCTGTCACGTAGCGGCGAAAGCGGTGACCGTGCTCTGTCAGCGCGACACCGTGCGGGCCTCGGTCCAAGAGCCGACGCCCGGTCGTGGCCTCCAGCCGCTGCACGGTCCGGGACAACGTCGCGGGGCTGACATGGCAGTCGGCCGCGGTTCGGGTGAAGCTCAGCGTGGACGCGAGATGGAGGAAGAGCCGGTACTGGTCGTGGTCCTGCATCTTTCACCTTCCGGAACGCCATGCTGCGGATGTTGCTGTTGCCGCCGGGTCTGCCCGGACCCTACAAACGGGTCATGCCACGAAGCGACACCACCCGCCCACGCCCCGCATGGTTCTTCCGTGAGTACGAGCCTGTCGGCATCGACCTGGGCAGCGCGGCTGCGGTGGCTTCATACGACAGCAACCAGGGCACCGACCCGGACGCCGACGATGCGCTGCTCGACCGCCTCGATGTGGTCGCAGGCACCCGCCTGGTCGATTTGGCCTGCGGCACCGGCTCGCTGGTGGTCCAGGCAGCACGTCGCGGAGCCGAGGCCCACGGCGTCGACGTCTCGGAGGAAATGCTCGCCTTCGCCCAGACCAGAGCGAAACGGGCCGGTGCCAGCGCACACTGGCACCGGGCCGGCTTCTTGGACTACACCCACCAGGCAGAGCCTGCGGACGTGGTGACCACCAAGTCGGCTCTGCACCAGCTCCCGGACTTCTGGAAACAGCAGGCGCTCCTCAACGCTGCCGGCATACTGCGGCCGGGCGGCATCTTGTACCTGTGGGACGTCGTTTTCAGCTTCCCGCCCGCCGACGCCGCTGAGCATCTGCAGCAGTGGATCGACACCGCAGGCCGACCCGAGGGCCGGGGCTTCACCCGGGCGGACTTCGAGGCGCACGTGCGGGAGGAGTTCTCCACATACACCTGGATCCTGGAGGGCATGTTGGAGCGGGCCAGCTTCGACATCGTCTCGCATGCGGCCCGCACACCGACGCACGGTGAATTTCTCTGCCGCCGCCGGTAGCTTCTTCAGCTGGTACGGCCGAGGATCCTGGCTGGTCAAGCGGTATCGGCGAGGGGGCGTCCGCCCCAGCGGATGCCCTTTTCGCTGCGGATGCGGGCGCGCTCTTTGCGTTCGGCGGCCAGGACGTCGCGGTGGCGGGCGTTGGCGTTGCGCCAGCTCAGGTAGGCGTGCAGGGCACTGCCGCAGCGGTCCGAAGTGGGCTTCGATCGGGTTCGCCCAGGATGCGTAGGTCGGGGTGAAGCACAACTCGACCTTGTTCTTCTTGGACCATCGGCGGAGGTCGGCGCCCTTATGCGCGGACAGGTTGTCCAGGATCACGTAGATCGGGGCGCCGTCGGGCCGAGCGGCGCGGATCGACTTCAGCGCGGCGAGCGTGTTCGCGGCACCCTTCTTGCGGCGGTTGACGCCCCACAGGCGGTCGTCACCGACCGAGTAGCAGCCGTGGAAGTACCGCACGCCGTGGGTGCGGTGGTAGGTGGCGGGCAGCCGGTCGGGGCGTTTGCGCGCGGCCCAGCCCGAGCCTGCAGTGGGCCGGATTCCCAGCGGGCCGAACTCGTCGAAGGCGAAGACCCGGTCCGGGAAGCGGTCCAGGACCTCCTCGATCCGGTCCAGCCTCGCCTCGCGGTCCGGGTCGGGGGACTCTTTCCAGGTCTTGGTGCGCTGGAAGCTGACACCGCGGCGGGCGAGCAGGCCGCGTAACGCCTCGCGGCCGATGAGGATCACCCGGCCGTGGACTTTCCGGAGGTAGGCGACGAGTTTGCGCAGCGACCAGCGGGTGAAGGGCTGACCGAGCTTGGTCGGGCGGGTGATGGCCGTCTGGATGACGAAGTCCTCATCGTCAGGGCTGAGTTGGCGGGGAACGGCCTCCCGCCCACTTTAGGGTCCAGACAGGCCAGGCCGATCTCGTTGAACCGGTGGATCACGTCCCGGACGGTGTCCTCGTCGGCCTGCACCAGCTGGGCGATCACCGGAACCCGGTTCCCGCCGGCCGAGGCCAGCAGCATCATCGCCCGCCGGTAGCGCACCGAACTGGTACTGCCGCGGCGCACGATCTGCTGCAGCTTCTGCCCTTCCTGGTCGATCAGTCTGCACACACGGACAGGCTCGGCCACCGCGCCTCCAGCGGTCGGACCGGACGTCACCGCACATCCAACCCTTCGCGGAGCAGGACCCGCAGGCCGTCGTGGCTGATGTCGTCGACCACCCCCTCAGCGACCAGGAAGTCGCCAGCTTCACCAGGCAGGTCACCCTCTCCGCCGCGCAGAAGGCGATCGTCACCGACTGGACCACCGCCCTGACCACCCTCCACGTCGGCTGACAGGACGGGTGGCGAGTCCCGTTCATGGCCGGGCGTTCGCGGCCGGCCGGGGTGCCGACCGCGGTGCCCCAGCGGGTCCCCTTGCATACCCAGCATGACGGCACTGGCTCCGGGAACGAGGCATGTTCGCGGTTCATGCCGGGGCGGCGGTGGGAGAGTGCGGTGCGGTCGAAGACTGCCGTGCCCTCTTCGGTGATCTCCCAGCCCGCGGTGTGCGTTCGCGTGGAGGCTGCCTGTGGCGTAGGCACGACGCAGCCGTGCAGCATGGTCGTGAATCGGGTCGGCCAGGGATGCGAGCCGGCGCGAGGCCGGGGATCACGACCTGAGGGTGAGCCGGTCGAAATGGCGCCGCTTGGCCGACTGCGGTGCGGCGCGGCAGTACACGCCGCCAGCCCGCTGGACTGGCACGATCACGCCGCAGCGTCCCGACCTGCACCGGCCAGCTGCAGTAGCGCGGTTGAAGCCGGCCGATCGCGGCGAACAGGTCCACGAGGTCGCTCAGGCCGGCGAACTGGCCCGGGGCGATGGCCGGCTTGGTCGCGGTGGGCGCGGGCCATGACCCGGGCACGCAGCAACTGCAGCATGAAGACGTGAAAGACCTCCCTGGTCGTTCACTGTCATCGGCAGCGTTTGTCGATCGGTTTCAGCAGCAGTTGGTGATCAGCGGCTCGGCGGATGTTCACGGGAAATGACGTCACCGGCAGCAGCGTTGTGCTTCGTTGCCGTTGGACTGGCGGTGCTCGAAACCCGAGTGCGGGCCGGACTCGGACCACGGCAGGATGGGCGGATGGAGCAGCCCCTTGAAGTGCCTGAACTCGCCGCTGACGCGGGATTCGCGCTGCGGCCGTGGCGTCTTTCTGACCTTCCGCTGGTCCGTGAGGCGTCGGAGGACGACTACATCCCGTTGATCACGACGGTGCCCTCGCCGTATTCCGAGCCGGCAGGCGTCGCGTTTGTCGAACGGCAGTGGGGCCGGGCGACCACGAGGGCGGGGTATACGTTCGTCATCGTGACCTCTGCCGGTCTGCCGGTCGGCCAGGTGGGGTTGTGGTTGAGGGATCGGGAACAGGGCCGTGCGTCGCTGGGCTACTGGGTCGTCAAGTCGGCGCGTGGTCAGGGAGCCGCCGTAGCTGCTGTCAACGCAGTGGTCGGCTGGGCCCTGCGGGATCTGCGGATTCCCCGGCTCGAACTGTGGGTGGAGCCGTGGAATACAGCCTCCGTGCGCACTGCCGAGCGTGCGGGGTTCCAACGCGAGGGACTGCTGCGGGGGTGGCAGCAGATCGGGAACGAACGTCGGGACATGTTCATGTATTCGCTGCTGAATGACGAGACGTGATGTCGTTGGTCCCGCCACCGGGCTGGCAGGACCAACGGGCTGGAAGCAGGGTCAGCCGACCTTGGCCGGGGCTTCGACCCGTGCCCGGGCGCTGGCGAGCCGGTAGGAGTCGATGCCGGTCTCGATGATCGTGCCGTTGAAGGTGAGCCGGTCGACGATGGCCGCGCAGAGCCGGGGGTCGGTGAAGGTTTTCGTCCAGCCGCACATCGCAGGCGTGCGCGGCGCTCCCTTTTCCCAGGACTGGGGCGGGTTTCATCGCAGGGCCTCCTTCAAGACGGTGGTGACGAGGTGGAGGCCTGAACGCACCTCCATGCCACGGACACTGTGGAGCGCCAGGGCTCAGACACCGGCTCTAACCCACGTCGCTGTGCACCCGGTGCTCATCGTGCGGTGGTCTACGCGCGTGTGCGCGCTGGTGCGGGGGTGGCTGGCTGAGCCGAGGAGGAACCAGGTCAGCAGGTGGCTCTTTCCGCTGCCGCGGGCCCCACGGATCAGGCAGACCTTGGCGCGGCTGGTGTGTCGGCCGCCCAGTCCAGCAGCGTCGGCCCATGGGTCGCGGTGACCCTTCCCGGGGCGGCCATACGGTGATGTCGGGCCCGCCGAGCGCGGGCGCCGTTCTCGCCGGCCGACTGCTCACTGGCTGGCCTCCTCGTTCTCGCGGAGCAGCCGGATGCCTTCCGCACGCGAGTCGGCCGACTCGCCGTAGGGGTAGTGGTGGGTCAGCTGGGCGTCCGGGAACACCTGCGCCAGCCACAGGGAGCAGTAGTGGCCGGGCATGAAACAGGGTGCCAGGTCGGTGTGGATGCGCAGGACCTGTTCCGGCTCGATTCCGGCCGCGCTCAGTCTGTTCCACAGCCGCTCTTCGGGGTGCAGTGCGATGGCGCCGGACTGGGTGACGATCTGCTTGCTGCCCTTGGCATCGACGTATTCGAAGGCCGTGTACCACGCGGCGCCGGCCGTGTCGCGGATGTCGTCGAGCACCAGGGGCCACCAGTTCTCCCGCTCGGCGAATGCGCGCGGATCCTGTGCGCGCAACCGCTCCCCCAGCCTGTCGAAGGCCGCCGAGGCGACCCGCGGCTGGTCCGTGCTCAGGATGACACGCAGGGCCTCGCGCGCTTCCGTGAGGCCGGCTGCAAATGCTTCGGGCGAGGAGCTGACGAAGCGGTTGGGTTCGTCGTAGCCCAGGAGCACCGACCACACCGTCCCCTCCGTGTCGGCGCACAGTTCGAAGCCGCCGTCGCTGCCCAGCCGCGCCCAGCGTGTGTACTCCTCTTGGGATACGCGGAGCCCGGCTGAGGCAGCGTATTCGCCCAGGTGCACCGGGTCGCTGTGATCGGTCACGAAGTAGGGCCCTACCTGCACCGGCATGGAAAGTCCGGCAAGCTCCGGCCCGAAGTTCCGCACGTGTCCGTCGTCAGTCACCGATTCCGCGCTCTCTCATTCGAAGTGATGTTCCGGGTCCACGATGGAGGTGAGGACCTCGAACCAGCAGGAATCCGGGTTCTGCAGAGCGGCCGGATCCACGGAACTCATCTCTTCCCGGATGCGCAGGCGCACAGCCTCAAGCTCTTCCTTTCCATGGGATTCCCAGTCATAGTTCGGACTCTCAACCTTGAGGAGATACAGGAAGTGAACGAATGACCGCAGCCCGCTGTTCAGCAGATAGATTTCTTTGTCTTGAGGCAGACAGTAGACCTTGCCGGTATCCGGATCGAACGCGATATCGTCATAGGGGATCATTCCCAGACCGATCCAGCCGTCCGCCCCCGGCGGGACCTGGTCGAAACGGTTGGAGAGTTCTCCGTCCCACTCCGCGACCCGCTCCAGTCGCTCGCCAATCCCGTCATCCAGGTCGAACCAGGGGTTCTCCCAGACCGGAATACCCAGCGTTCCCAGGACATCCCGGGCATCCGCGTCCGCCACGGGCCCAAGAATGGTCTCCGGTGACCTGATCAGCTCGTCCGGATCGAACACGGCCTCGAGCATGTCACGACTGAGGTTGCTGCTCATTTACCCTAATCCCGCCGAAAGTAGATAACTCGCGAGATCTTATCTACTCAGTTTCAGCTGGTCAAGATAGCTCTCCATGATGGCGTTACCGCGTTCCCTGGATGCCTTGTCGCCGTATTCGACGCTATGACTCACTTCGGTTCCCGGGAATCTCTCCGCCATCCATGAGCTGCAATTCGCCCCCGTGCTGCAGGGTTCTCGCTCCGTATAGAGATGACGTATTCGGGCCGGTTCCCCCTCTCTCAAGAACGGCGTCCCGATCATCCGCTCGGAGTGCCGGCGCCCATTGCTGCGGGCCACGAGAATAAAGTCCCCGCTGCCGTCCGCACTGCGCACCCGCGCGGCCGCGTAGTTGTTGCTCGTGAACTCTCCGTCCTTGTTGTGGGTGCCGTAACTGCGATCCGCGTGGCGGGCCAGCTGGGTGGCCTGGGAGAGGTCGGTGCTGCCCAGCGGAACCTGCTGGGACGATGCCTTTGGCCGTGGATCAGTGCGCCCCTCGCTTTTGTCCTTCAGCTTGGCGTTCTGTTCACCTTTGACCGGACGTCCGATCGAGGTGCTGTCGAGCCCGAGCTTCGCCCGGTCCGCGTCCGTCAGGTCCGAGTGGGAGCGGTCAGCATTCAGCCGGCGAATGCTTCCGTCGTCGGCCATGTGGTAGACCGGCGTCTCCTCGGTTCGGGGGCGCTTGGCGATCCGCTCCAGCTCTGCCGCGTGCTTCGCATCGGTCTCGAGGTGGTTGTCCGCGACCCTCTTCAGCCGTTTTCCGGTGTCGTGATAGAGATCCTTGACGGCCTTGCCGGCGTCTTCTCCGACGGCTTTGCCAGTCTTCTCCGCGGCGTGCTCCAGCGCCTTGACGATCTGGTTGGTCACTCGAAGCTCACCCCCGCCAGCTTGGACTTGAACTCCTCGGCGTGCGCGGCCACCTTCTCCGCGTGACCGTGCATCAACTCCGCGCGGGCGTGCACCTGTTCCGGGTCAATGGAGAAACCGGTCCCCGCATCGCCGCCGCCGACTCCCGCCGCAGACACAGCCGCCTGGAACACCAGTCCGCTCACCGCCCGCCCGACCACCTCCACCAGCGGTTCCACCGCCGCCTCGATGACCTGCCCGATGATGTACTGCTCCAGTTGCTGCTCCAGGTAGTCCATCAGCTTCTCGGCAGCCTCCACAATCAGCACCTCGGCCGCCTCCGCGAGCCCGAGAGTTGCCACCGCCGCCGCCTGATCCGCCACGAACGACGCAGCCAGCACCGCCAATTCCGCGATCGCCTCGACCTTCATGCCCACAATCACGTCCGCCGCCACGTCGAGCGCGGTGGCAACCGTATGGCAGGCCGTCAGCAACTCAGACATGTGGCCGGAGGACAACTGCGACCACTTCGCCAGCAACGCCTCATAGGAGGGGCCCTGGTACACATCGGCCATCCGCTTGAGCGTCGCCGAGGAATCCTGGTGCGTCTGGTCCAGCTTCTCCGCGAAGTCCCGCACATGGGACGCAAACTCACGGACCTTGTCCTCGTTCACATTCGGCCAGTTCACCCCGATGAACTGCAGGAAGGAAACGACTTCTTCAGGCAGCTCAATAGCCACAGTGCCCCCGTCTGGCAACAGCAAAAACCAGCTCAGCACGTTAGTGGAGCGCGGGCAACGGTAGGGCAAACACTCCCTGTTGATACCTCCAACCCTGTCGGCCTCAGCGAATGTGTGGAGCAGTCAGGTCTGGGTGGGCACGCGTTGGCCCGATAC
The DNA here is from genome assembly GCF_042893475.1 of Streptomyces sp. NPDC001604. Classification (NCBI taxonomy): domain Bacteria; kingdom Bacillati; phylum Actinomycetota; class Actinomycetes; order Kitasatosporales; family Streptomycetaceae; genus Streptomyces; species Streptomyces sp. NPDC001604. Next base: position 96,704 of record NZ_JBIAUY010000013.1, read on the forward strand.
GGCTGCTACGTGCTGCTCACCCCGGCGCGGGTCGCCAAGGCGGAGGTGTTCTTCGTCCGCAACGGCGGCAAGGTCGTCGCGGTCGCTCGCTTCGTCGAGGGCCTGCGTCAGGCGAACGGTATCGTGGCCGGACTGAGCGAGATGCCCTGACGCCGGTTCTCCACCTGCTGGAAGTCCTCGTCCAGGACGAGGCGCTTCCCGTCGACGCCTGGAGCAGTCCTACCACGACCCGGCGTAGCGCGCGGACTTGCGCCGCCGGCGAACAGCACTGGTGGGAGGAGAGAGCGCCCGCACGTACAGCACCCACCCGCCCCAGGTCCACACCTTGGGGCCAGAGCGGAACCCAGCGGCCTTGCGGAACTGGCCGTAGAGGTGAACTGGGCCTCGGCTGCGGTCAGCGCCGCATCCGCGCTCCGTTCCTGGCAACGTTGATGGTGCGGACACCGTGGTTCTTCCACCACGTCGCCAGACGGGCCCGGCCCACCCGCCGCAGGCTGGCGGGGGTCTGGTACTTCGTCAGCAAAATCAGCTTTCGCGTGCCGGCGACCGACGCTGCCCGGTCAGGAACACCCTGGTCGTTGGCGGCAGCCCTGCAACGCCTGCTCGTCTCAGCCGAGGTGGAGGGTGGTCAGGGCAGTGGTCCAGTCGGTGACGATCGCCTTCTGCGCGGCCGCGAGGGTGACCTGGCCCTTGCAGACCGCGGTGTGCAGCTTCGTCTCCACCGGGTCCTTCTTGTTGTTGATCCCGGAACCCTTGTGGCCGGGGTCGGCGGGCTCCACCCACAAGTTCCGGTGGTCGTTGGGGTCGCCGCCGAGCTGCAGGCTGATCAGGTGGTCGTACTCGGCATTGCCCATGCGGCCGGTGTAGCCGTAGGAGGCCGCGTTGAGCCGCTTCTCCTTGCCCGTCACGTACGCGGGCGGGCGCACCCCGGAGGTGTAGCCGCCCGTGCGGCAGATCGTCGACTTCAGATTCGCCTGGGTCACCGCCGGGGAGATCGCGCCCGGCGTGCACTTCGGATCCTCCAGCGGCTCCCCGTGCTCGTACCGGTAGTGGCAGGAGCCAGCCGGCGGCTGCTTCTGCACCGTGTACTGCTTCTGCGGACCCGCCCCCACCGCGATCGTGCCGGATGACCGGCCGGGCGGCGCGGCCGTGCCCGATGCACCCGCTCCCGGGCTCCGGCCGTCCGACGACGTCGACGTGCCGAGCGAGCCGGACTTACAGCCCGCCAGCAGCAGGCAGGCGAGCACCACAGTGGATGCGGCGCGGCGGGTGGAACGCATGATGACACCTCACGGGCAGGCGACGGCTGAACAGATGCTGCCCTACCGGTCCGATAGGACACCGCGCGGGGTACCGCGCGAAGAAGCACACTGATGCCCCGGCGCGGCATCGCCTGCCTCCGGCTCATGGGGCCCACGGCTGTCAGTGGGGCATGGCTGTGGGCGATCACGTGATTCCCGCGACTCCGTGAGCGGGCGCGCTCAGCCGGCCGAGCCGTCGATCACCACATGGCAGCCGAGCACTGTTTCGTCCCCGAGCGCATTGATCGCGGCGGTACAGGCTCCCAGGCGACGGCTGATGTCTGCCTGCCGCTGATCTGTGTTTTCGCGGAACAGCGGTCAGATTCATTCTCGGTCCGACGAAATGCGGGTCCCCGAGGGGACGGTTGGGCGGAGCGGGGTCGGCGGGCCGTACGGCCGCCTCGTGCCTGTCCTGTCTCATCGAAAGGTTGAGCGTTCTCACCGAAGCTTGATCGGCGCTGAGTTCAGGGTTTGCCGTCGGGATGATCTTGGTCGTCGCGGCATCACACGCCGATCGATACGCCGCCGATACGTGCCGTTGGTGAGACTGCCCCTGGCAACCGGATGGAAGCAGAGGGGTGGCAGGGTGCGGCTCGAAGGATGGCACGGCTGGGTCGGTACGTTCACCGGGGTGGTGCTCCTCACGGTGGCCGCGTTGCCGTTGGCGGCGCTGGTGGCGTGGTCTTTGGCCCGCTGGCGGAGGCTCGCCGGTGCCGGGGCGGCGAGGGCGTGGCGCATGTCGCTCGCTGAGGTCGGCGTCGTCTACGGGACAGTGCCGCCGGTCTGGTTGATCCTGCTGCCGGGCGACGAGGACGGGGCGGTCGTGAGCCTGGTGCCGCTGCGGGACCTGCTCACGATGGACGCGGGCCAGATCGTCGGCAACCTGCTGGTGTTCGCTGCGCTGGGGTTCCTCGGCCCGCTGCGGTTCGCGGCGCTGGCATCGGTACGGCGGGTTCTCGCGCTTGGGGCGGGCTGCTCGGTCCTGGTCGAGACAGCGCAGTACGTCCTGCAACTGGACCGGGTGTCGTCCGTGGACGACGTCCTGCTCAACACCGCCGGCGCCGGTCTGGCCGCACTGGCGTCACGCCGCTGGTGGCGCGCCGGCAGGAGCCCGCTCCCCGCGGGAGGAACGGGCCGGGAACGCGGGGCGGTGAGCGGGAGATCCGCATGACGTGTGACGACGACCGTTGACGACAAGAAGGGCCTCCGAAAGGAGCCCCTTTCGGCGAGTAGAGACCTCGAATCAAGGGGCGCATACCGACGCAGAGACAGCCTGAGCTCTGAGCCTGGTCCCTGTCGCGGGCCGCTCAAGGTTCGGTGAGAACGCTCAACCTTCGATGCGACAGGTCAGTGCCTGCGGGAGGCCGTCGTGCAGTTGCTCGATCGGTGGGGCTGCAGCGGCCGAGGTGTCTCAGGGCTGTGCCGGCGCGGGCACCTCGCCCCTGGGCAGCTGCCCGCCGGGCCGGTGCTGTGGGACGTACGGTGGTGTGGCCCTGGACCGGGGGCCGGCCGATGAGCAGGACTCGAAGAGTTGCTGTTCTCCTGGCTGGGGAACGTGTGGGTGGAGTCGGTTGAGATGACCGGCGGGGTCGTCCGGGTGGAGGTCCTGCGTACGGCCCGGCAGGCGGCCTGTCCCGGCTGCGGGAGTCTGTCGCGGCGCCTTCGCATGGAAGGGGCCAGAGCCCGTTCTCGCGTGCGCAGCCACGCGGTTGAGGTCGGTGCGATGGACGCGGGGCCGCCCGCCCGCCTGGCCGTCGTCTTGCGGTGGGCGGCCTGGTCATCGCGTGCACCTGCCACGGCGGCCAAAGAGCCCGTCATGGCCCGCGCGGTGATCAAGGGCTCTATCTGCCGTGAACTTGTCTGGTCAAGTTCGGGCGGAGTTCTTCCGCTTGACGGCGGCAACCAGTAGTCATGTCCCGTTCGTTGCGCGCCTTCAGGCCGTGCGGGCGTGTCCTGCCCGGCATCCTTATTCAAAGGGACGAGGTACCACGTATGCGACTGCGCTGGAGATCCCTCGGCGGGCTTCTCGCTCTCCTCGGGGCACTGATCGTCGTCGTTCCCTCGCCTGCCCGGGCGGCCGGAAGCAGCGGCAACCTGATCGTCAACGGCGATGCGGAGAGCGGCGGTTACTGCACCGGCGACTGGGCGGCGGCCACGACGGTCCCCGGCTGGAGCACCGAGGCCGGCGGTTTGAACGTCGTGTGCCACTCCGTGGCCGCCTTCGGGTATCCCAGCGACGGCAAGACCCCGGGCAAGGCCTTCTTCGGGCCCGGGAACTTCGGCGACGGCGCGATGACGCAGAGCGTCGACGTCTCCTCGGCCGCCTCGGCCATCGACGGCGGGGGTGTGCACTACGACCTGTCCGGCTGGCTCGGCGGCTGGACGACCTACAGCGGCCACGCCGCAGTGAGCCTGCACTTCCACGACGGCAGTGGCCACTCGATCGGCCCCGTCGCCAAGCTACCCACGGTCTCCGCGAGCGACCGGGGCCTGGCCACCACGTTCCTCTCGCGCAGCACCACCGGCGCAGTCCCGGCCGGCACCCGTTCCCTCCAGGTCGAGGTGCAGTTCCTGTCGACGAGCAGTGAGACCGGCTACCTCGACAACCTCGCCCTCACCCTGGACACCCCGCTCGCCGCGCCGGCACCGCTCGCCCCGCCCCTCTCCAAGGTCCCCGGCTACGACCACGTGTTCATGGTCATGATGGAGAACACCGACTACTCCGAGGTCATGAACGACCCGGCGGACACGCCGTACATGCACAGCCTCATGAGCCAGGGCGCCACGCTCACCGACTTCCACGGCGTCTACCACCCGAGCGACGAGAACTACCTCGCCATCGCCGGCGGCGACACCTACGCCAAGGGCGCCACGTACTTCCCCAACATCAACTCGCCCCAGCGCAACCTCGCCGACACCCTGGAGGCGGCCGGCAAGACCTGGAAGGCCTACGAGCAGGGCATGGGCACCCCCTGCAACACCAAGAACGACCACGACAGCTACTACGAGCCCGACGACGCTCCCTTCATCAACTACACCGACATCAGCGGCAACGCCTCCCGCTGCGCGGCCCACCTGTTCGACACCACGCAGCTGACCACCGACCTGAAGTCCGCGGCCACCACCCCCGACTTCTCCTGGATCGCCGCCGACGACTACTACGACGGAGAGGCCTCCGGCAACGGCAATGCCACCAGCCTCAAGACCCAGGACGGCTGGCTGAAGCAGACCCTCGCGCCGGTCCTCGCCTCTGCGGCCTTCACCCAGCAGCGCTCGCTCCTGCTTTTGACGTGGGACGAGAGCCAGGGCGAGGCCTACAACCACATCGTCACCACCGTGGTCGGCTCCCAGGGCACCGTCCCGGCCGGCACCAGCAGCCCGCTCCACTACGACCACTACGGCATAGGCCGCACCATCGAGGCGGCCCTCGGCCTGCCCGCACTGACCGCCAACGACACCTACGCCACGCCACTCAACGCCGCGTTCGCGCCGTCCACCGCGACCCTCCCGACGCTCACCGGCGACCTGAACGCGGTCGCGAGCGGCGGCAACGTCACCTTCCGCTACTCGCTGCCTTCGGCTTCCCAGGTGAGCGCCAAGAACTGGATCGGCATCTACCCGAGGGGCGTCACCCCCGGCAAGCAGGCTTCCCTCACCTGGTCCTACGCCCCCAACGCCAGCGGCGCCCTGACCTTTCCGGCCGACAAACTGGGCGGCGCGGGTACCTACGACGTGTACTACCTCGCCAATGACGGCTACTCGGTGCTGGGTGGCCCCTTCTCCCTGACCGTCGGCTGACCGGCCATGACACGGGGGAACGCCCTCCCCCGTGCTGAGCGTCCTGGTGAAACACCCGGCATGGGAAGGCACGTGGGGTCAGGCGGCGAAGCCGATGTTGGTGACGTACTCGTACTGGCCCCACTGCGATCCCAGGTCGGCGATCTGCTCGATCCAGGCGTCGTCCAGGGCCCGGTCGTCACCGGTGGACCAGGCCGCGACGAGGGCCTCCCAGTGGCGGATGTTGAGGGTGCGGAACTCCACGACCCGCTGGTGGGAGGGACGCACCCCGGACTGGTTGAGCGGGTGGATCTCGACGCGGGTGCCCCGGCCGGCGCGGTTGAGGCGGGCCAGGAGGTAGCGGGCGACGTTATGGCGGCGCACGGTGCGGTAGGCGTCGTCGATCCGGGCGAGGTTCTGCTTCGTCGGGCGGCGGCTGCCGGCCAGCCATGCCTTCAGGGTGCGGTCGGTGACGGTCAGGCCCGCGTCGTGGGCGGCGGCGCGGGCGTGGGGGGTGCGGGTGAGGTAGTGCAGGCGGGCCATGAGGCCGCGCCGGGTGGTGACGGGGGTGGCGATGAAGTCGGCGAGGGCGTCGAGCTGACGGGCGACCGCCTGGTGGCCCTTGATTCCGCTGGCGCCGTACTTGCCGAACTCGGCTGTACGCTCGGGCACTTGAAGGTCCTTCTTCCCTGTCCGTTCTCAGTCAGCGGATTCGTGGGCGGCGCCCGGGTCTGCGGTCGCGGCACCGACGGTGTAGACGTCCTTGACCTTCACTTCAAAAACCCCGCGGCCCTCGGGGAAGACACGGCGCCAGTCGCCGATGACGTGGAGTTCGTCGGTGCCCATCGCGCGGACGACACTCAGGCCCTCGTCGTGCGCCTTGTGCGCCTTCATCCAGAGGTTGGCGAAGGCCTGGGAGCGGATGAGGTGCATCCAGTCCGGGCGGTACAGCTCCCGGTTGTAGTTCGACTCCCCCATCGTGGAGACGAACTTGGAGTACATCGCCTTCACATACTCCAACGTCACCTCGTCACCCTCGGCGAGCGCCTGCTCCCGGGCGTCCTTCAGCGCGATACGGAACTTCTCCAGCAGGCCCTCGGTCGCGCCCGAGGTGAACGACTCGTGGATCTGAGGCGGTTCGCACAGACCGTACCTGGGACCGGACAGGCGCAGCAGCAGGCGCAGGGTGGGTTCGGTGACCCAGAGCGGGCCGGGCTCGTCCCGGTTGCCGATCGGGTTGGGCAGGTAGGCGCTGTGCTCCCATGCGGGCGGGGTGATCAGGTGAACACCGGCGCGGCGGCGGTCGTGGTGGTTGCCGGTGGAGTGTTCCAGCTGCCCGATCGGCAGGTGCGTCTTGAGCGCGCTGAGATAGGCGCCGTTGATGTCCAGGGCCGTCACCTCGTGCGTGCCGGCAGGCAGTTCGGGGCGCGTCCACTTGGGGCGGGCCTCCCAGATCTGGTCGGCGCCGCGGGCGGAGGGCTTGCGCAGGATGTCCGGGATCCAGGGGTGGGCGACGATGGCATAGCGGCCGCCCTTGCGGGAGTTGTCCAGGAGGGCCATCGCGTCCGGGATCGCCCGCTTGACCAGCGCTGCCGTCGCCGCCTCCACATCGCCCTCGTGCGTGGCGAGCGCCTCGGCCACGGCCGCCGCGATCGGGTCGGCGTCGGACACGGTCCGCACACGGCGGCCTGCGGGGACGGTCTGCACGGTCTGCGCCGTGCGGCCCTGCGGCCGCTGGGCGGGGGCGGCGGGTGCGGGGGCTGTCGTCGCGCACTGGGCAGGGTCGAGGTGCTGGGGGAATCCGGCGACCTGGTGGCGGGCGGGCTGCCCGCACAGGACGCACGGCTGTGGCACTGCCAGGTCCTCGACGTCGTCGGCCTCGGGCGCCGGGTGCGGCTGATCAGCCGTGCCCGGCTGCTCTGCAGCCGTCGCAGCCTCGCCGCCCGAGGTGGCCGGCCCGGGGTGCGGAAGACCGGTGGGAGCAGCGGTTTCAGCCTGCCGGGCGGCATCCAGGCCGGCGAGCTTGGCGTGAGCGCCGTCGAGGAAGTAGGCGTACCGCTCGCGAACGTCACCGGCCGGGTCGCGGCCCGCTTCCCAGCCGCCGACCGTGGAGGGACTCACACCCAGCGCCCGGGCCACCTGCGCGCGGGAGAGGTCCAGTGCTTCACGCAGGGCGCGGCGCTGCTCGGCCGGGGGCAGTTCGGCCTCTTGGCGGGCCGTGGCCAGCAGCGCGTCGATCGCCTCGAACTGCCCTTTCACCGCGGTCCCCCCTTCACGGGCGGCCGTCGCCGTCCGGCGCGGCGCGCGTCGGGCAGCGCCTCGCACGCCCGGGTCGGGCCCGCCAGGAAGTCCAGGACATCCATGCCGTAGTGCACGGCCAGCGCCTCGCAGTCGGCCAGACTCCAGGCAGCGGCCCCCGACTGACGGCGGCTCACCTGCGCTTGCGTCACACCCAGCGCCTCGGCCAGTCTCGCCTGCGACTCGCCCGAGGCATGCATCAGTGCCGCCACCGCCAGCCGCACCCGTTCCGGCAAGGACATTCCCATAGCCCTCACCCTACCACAATCATGCGATTCAAGCATGATCTATGAGTGATTCGCATAGTCTTTGTGGGGGCCCGCGACCGGGGAGCGCCGGGCACGGCCGGGCGGCAAGAGGCGGGCGCCACAGTGCATCGGGGCTCCGCACCCGCCGCGGCCACGTCCGGGAGCGGAATCTCGATGTCGTGCACCGCTCCCCCGGGCGCCGAGGGCCGAGGCGCCCGGGCCCGTCAGCTGCCCGGCAGGTGGGGGCGCAGGCGGGAGGAGCGGGCGGCGACGAAGGCGCCGGTGGCCAGGGCGAGGGTGCCCGTGAGGAGGAAGTAGGCGGGCAGGGGCATGACGGCTGTGAGGCGGTAGAGCTGGCCGCCCAGGACGACTCCGACGGCTGCGAACATGCCGTTGAGGGCGAGGAACCGGTTGAGGTAGCCGGGTGGGGCGACGGCGGCGGCCAGGGCGAGGCCGGCCGGGGCGAGGACCACCTCGCCCAGCGAGTACACCAGGTAGACGGCGATCAGCCAGGCCACCGAGACATCGCCGGTGCGGGCCAGCAGGGCGGCGGCGGCCATGACGAGGAAGCTCAGGCCGGCCGCGGCCAGGGCGCCGGCGAACTTGGCGGTGGTCGCCGTGGTGCGCAGCCGGCCTGTCAGGGGGGCCAGCAGCAGGATGAACAGCGGGTGCACGCACTGCAGCCAGCTGGCGGGGAGGGTGAAGCCGAGGATGCTGCGGTCGGTGTGGTGGGCGGCGAACAGTGACAGGACGGAGCCGCTCTGGGCGAAGATCATCCAGAAGGCCGCGGAGGCCGCCATGAGGGTGGTGAAGGCGGTCAGCCGGGCGCGGTCCACGGTGGTGCGCCGGGCCAGGGAGCGCAGGTACACAAACGGCAGGCACACCGTCGCCAGGCCCAGCAGGGCCAGCAGGGCGAGCAGGGGCAGCACGCCGGCGGCGACGGCGGTGGTGGCCGCGGCGCCGGCCGCGAGGACTGCGGCGGCCCGCCGGGCGGCCGTACGGGCCTGCGGTCGGGTGAGCGGGCGGGTGGGGGCGTGGCCGGTGGTGTCGAGGGCGCGCAGGCCGATACGGAACTGGGCGAGGCCGGTGGCCATGCCGAAGGCGGCTGCGGCGAAGCCGAGGTGCCAGGTGACCTTTTCGGCGAGGTAGCCGGTGACGAGGGGGGCGAGCAGTGCGGAGACCTGGATGCACATGTAGAAGCGGGTGAAGGCCTCTTCCCGCCTGGCGGTGCCGCTGACGGCGGACACCAGGGCGGCCAGGGACGGTTTGACCAGGCCGGTGCCGGCCACGACCAGTGCAAGGCCGGTGTACAGGGCGGGCGCGGCGGCCAGCGCGAGGACGGCGTGGCCGCAGGCGATGAGGGCGCCGCCCACAAGGACGGCCCGGCGGGCGCCGAGGAGGCGGTCGGCGAGCCAGCCGCCGGGCAGGCCGGCCAGGAAGTTGAGGGCCATGTAGGTGGCGAACAGGGCGGTGGCGGTCTGCTGGGACATGCCCAGGCCGCCGTCGGCGGGGGCGGCGGTGAGGTAGAGGACGAGGATCGCCGCCATGCCGAAGAAGCTGAAACGCTCCCACAAATCGACGCCGAGCAGGATGAGAAAGCCCCGGCGCCTCTGCTGCCCCGCGGGGGTGTCGGCTGGCGCGGGCGGCACGTACAGGCCGTTGCCGCTGCGGCTCGCGCCGGGCGCGGCATGGGTGGGGTGCTGGGGCATGGTGCCTCCTTTCGGCCATAGCACCGGCGGAGGGCGCGCGTCGGCGCCCCCCGGCCGGTGCTGTGTCGTGCCTGACTGCCGTCAGTAGTGGGCGAGGACCTTGTAGATCTCGAAGGGGCGGGCGCGGTGGGTGTCGCGGAACTCGCGCAGGGGGGCGGTCTGGTCCTTGTGCTGCGCCCCCCTCTCCCACGTCTCGAAGGACTCCCAGCTGTCCCAGTGACTGACCACCACATAGCTGTCCGGGCGGCCCAGTTCGCTCATGAGCTGGTTGCCCAGCAGGCCGGGGGTGCCGGCCATGCGGCGGCTCGCCTCGTGGTAGGCGGCCAGGACGTCCTCACCGCGCTGGGAGAGGTGGTAGAGGACCACTTCCACCGCGGGGGCGGTGCTCATGCGGCCGCACCTTCGAGGCTGGCGACGATCCGCATGGTGGCCATGGAGCCGCCGCTGCGGAAGGGGTGCAGCTTGGTGCGGTGCTGCAGGTGGGTGTCGCTGGTCTCGAACGCGCGGAACTGCGGTTCGTCCACCCAGTCGCTGACGATGTAGTAGATGCCGTCCTCGCCCTCGACGGTGCTTTTGGCCAGCCACTGGCCGCGGTTGGCGGGGTGGCCGGTGACGGAGTCGCCGACCTCCTGCCACATCTGCTCGAAGCCGGCCTCCATGCCCGGCTTGATCTGCATCCGCAGCATCACCCGGAACGTGGCGTCGCTCATGTCAGATGCCTCCGTCGACGTTGAGGGTCTCGCCGGTGATGTAGGCCGACAGGTCGCTGAGCAGGAACAGCACCGGGGCGGCCAGCTCGTCGACGCGGCCGAGCCGGGCCAGAGCGGTCTTTTGGGAGTAGGTGGCGCGCAGGCCCTCGGCGCGTTCGGCCGGCAGCGTGTCGAAGGCCTCGGTCTCGATGACGCCCGGGGCCACCACGTTGACCCGGATGCCCTTGCCGCCCAGTTCCTTGGCGAGCGAGCGGGTCAGGCCGATCATGGCCGCCTTGGCCGCGGTGTAGTGGGCGCGCAGCGGGATGCCCGCCGCCGCGCCGCGCGAGCCGATGTTGATGACGGAGGCTCCCGCACCCAGCAGCGGCAGCGCCTGCTGGATGATGCGGTAGCTGGCCGTCAGGTTGGTGTCCAGGACGCGCGACCACTCCTCGGGGGCGAGGTCGGTGAAGGGGATGTGGCTGATGACTCCGGCGTTGTTGACGATGCCGTCGAGGCGGCCGTACTTCTCCTTGGCGGTGGCGACGAGGGAGTCGACCTGGGCCAGGTCGCCCACGTCGGCGCGTATGACGTGGTGGTCGCCGCCGGTCTCCTTGAGCTCTCGGCGCAGGCTCTCGACGTACTCGCTCTCCTGCACGTAGCAGGTGATGACGTCGGCGCCGGAGCGGGCGGCGGCGAGCACGATGCCCCGCCCGATGCCCCGGGTGCCGCCGGTGACCAGGAGTTTCTTGCCCTGCAGTCCGAGTTCCACCTGATGTCCTTCCGTGGTGTGACGGTGGGTCACACGCAGCCGTCTACGTGGATGTTCTGTCCGGTGATGTAGGAGGCCTGGTCGCTGATGAGGAACAGCACGACGTGGGCGATCTCCTTAGGGGTGCCGAGGCGGCCGACGGCGGCGAACTTGGAGAAGATCGCGCGCTGCTGGGCCGCCGCCTCGGGCGGCAGCTCGTCCAGGGCCTCGGTGTCGATGCGGCCGGGCGAGATGGTGTTGACGCGGATGTTTTTCGGGCCGAGCTCGCGGGCCAGGGAGCGGGTGAGGCCGATCAGCCCCTGTTTGACCGCGGTGTAGTGGGCGCCGCCGGCCATCCCGATGCGGGCCACCGTGGAGCCGAAGTTGACGATGGAGGCGCCGCGGGCCAGGAGGGGCAGGGTGGCCCGGGTGACCTGGTGGGTGCCGGTGAGGTTGGACTGCACGGCGGCGGCCCAGGCGGCGTCGGTGAGGTCGTCGTAGGGGGCCGGGGTGAAGTCGCCGGCGTTGTTGACGACGGCGTCGAGGCCGCCGAACAGGTCCCGGGCCCGGTCGGCCAGCAGCCGGGCGCCCGCCGCCTCCGAGGCGTCGGCGCGCACCAGGTGGCCGGTGCCGGGCAGCGCGGCGAGCTCCTTGCCGAGCGTGGTGACGTGGTCGTTGTCCTGCCGGTAGCAGGTCAGGACGTCCGCGCCGGCGCGGGCGGCGGCGAGCACGATGCCCCGTCCGATGCCCCGGGTGCCGCCGGTGACCAGGATGCGCTTGCCGGTGAGGTCGGCATACGGGGTGCGCAGGGCACTCGCCGCGGTCTCGAGCTTGCGTTTGATGATGTTCATCTGGACGACGGTGTTGCGGTTGATGCGCTCGGTCATGCCGTCGTCGTCGAGCGGGGCTGCGTCCTTCATGTGGAAGTCCTGGGTCCACTGCATCCGCACGCCCCGGTCGGTTTGGGTGTACTCCCAGTGGATGTTCATGTACTCGAACGGTCCGGTCTCCACGCGGTGGGCGCGGACGGTGCGGGTGGCGGCGTCGGTGGTGCGCTGCGACACCCAGCTCCACACCTGGCCGTTCTCGTCGGGGTGCAGGGCGAGCCGGAAGGTGACGGTGGGCCCGTCCTGTTCGAGGATCTCGGCGAGGGAGTACTCGCTGAACAGGTCGGGCCACGACGTCACGTCGTTGGTGCGCTCCCAGACGAAGTCCATGGGGGCGTCGATGACGATGGAGTTGCTGGTGTGTCCCGCCATCACTGGTGCCTTTCGGGTTTCGGGGTTACGTGAGGTGGTCGGTGCGGTTGCCGGCGCCGAGCACGAGCGCGGAGGTGAAGCCGCCGTGTCCGCGGGCGAGCACCACGGCGGTGCGCAGCGGGGTGTGCCGGGGCCGTTCGACGACCAGGTCGATGCCGAGGTGGCTCGCGTCGAGGGGGCCTGCGGTGTGCGGGATGACGTCGGCGGCCAGGCTGAGCAGGGCGGTGGCGACGTCGAGTGCGGCGCCGCCCGCGTACAGCCGGCCGGTGAGGGTCTTGGGGGCGGTCACCGGCACCCGGCCGGCTCCGAACACCTCGTTGACGGCGGCGGCTTCGGCGCGGTCGGCGTCGGGCAGGGCGGCGGCGTCGGCGAAGACCACGTCGACGGCGTCGGCGCGCAGCCCTGCGTCGGCGAGGGCGCGGCGGATCACCGAGGCGAGGACGGGCGCTCGCCCCGAGCCGGGCGGCGGGTCGAAGCCGGCGGCGTGGCCGAGGATGCGGCCGTAGTGGCCCACTCCGCGTTCGCGGGCGCCGTCCTCGGTCTCGACGACCAGGATGGCTCCGCCCTCGCCGGGGACGTAGCCGCGGGCCGCCTCGTCGAAGGGCAGGTAGGCGCGGGTCGGGTCGTCCTCGGTGGACAGGTGGCCGGTGGACAGCTGGGCGGTCAGCCCGTAGGGGCACAGGGAGGCGTCGGTGCCGCCGGAGAGCACCAGCCGGGAGCCGGTGTCCAGCAGCCTGCGGGACTGGCCGAGAGCGTCCAGGGCGCCGGCCTGTTCGGCGCAGATGACGCCGCAGGGGCCGCGCATGCCGTGCCGGATGGACACCTGGCCGGTGGTGGCGGCGTAGAACCAGGCGATGGACTGGAAGGCGCCCACCCAGGCCGGTCCGCGCTGGTAGAGCTGTTCCATCTCGCGCTGGCCGAACTCGGTGCCGCCGGAGGAGCTGGCGGTGACCACCGCCATCTCGTACTCGGGCAGCGTGGCGGGATCGGCCTGCGCGTCGGCCAGGGCCGTCTCGGCCGCGGCCAGGGCGAAGTGGGTGAAGCGGTCGGTGCGGGAGACGAGGATGCCGGGGATCTGCTGGTCCGCCTGGAAGCCGGGCACCTCGCCGGCCACCTTGACCGGGTAGGTGGTCGGGTCGAAGCGGGTGATGCGGGCCAGGCCGCTCTTGCCGGCCAGGACGGCCTCCCAGTGCCGGCGTGCGCCGATTCCGGTGGGGGCGATGACGCCGAGGCCGGTGACGACCGCGGGGCGGCGCCGCCCCTGGGGTATGCCGAGCGCGCTCATGCTGCTTCCCTTCCGCTGCCGGCCCCGGGGCGGCTGAGGATCATGGCGCTCTGGAAGCCGCCGAATCCGCTGCCGACGCTGAGCACGTGGTCCATGCGGTGCTCGCGGGCGGTGACCGGTACGTAGTCGAGGTCGCACTTGGGGTCGGGCACCGACAGGTTGGCGGTGGGGGGCACCACCTGGTGGCGCAGGGCCAGCGCGCAGGCGGCGACCTCCAGGGAGCCGATGGCGCCCAGGGAGTGCCCGATCATCGACTTGATGGAGCTGACCGGGATGTCGTAGGCGTGCTGTCCCAGGCTGCGCTTGAACGCGGCCGTCTCGTGGCGGTCGTTCTGCTTGGTGCCCGAGCCGTGCGCGTTGATGTAGCCGATGTCCGTGGCATCCAGGCGGGCCCGGTCGAGGGCGACGGTGATGGCCTCGGCCATCTCGCGGCCGTCGGCCTTGAGTCCGGTCATGTGGTAGGCGTTGGAGCGGCTGGCGAAGCCGGCCACCTCGGCGTAGATGCGGGCGCCGCGGCGGCGGGCGGCTGCTGCGTTCTCGATCACCATGACGGCGGCGCCCTCGCCGAGGACGAAGCCGTCGCGGCGGCCGTCGAAGGGCCGCGAGGCACCGGCGGCGTCGGCGTCGTTGTTGGGTGTGGTGGCCTTGATGGCGTCGAAGCAGGCCGCGGTGATCGGTGACAGGGGGGCATCGGTGGCGCCGGCGAGGACGAGGTCGCAGGCGCCCTCCTCGATGAGCTGCACGCCGTGCGCGACGGCGTCCAGGCCGGAGGTGCAGCCGGTGGAGATCAGGGCGACGGGCCCCTGCGCGTCTGCCTGCCAGGCGACTTCGGCGGCCAGCGTGCTGGGCACCATGTAGCCGTACAGGTGGGGCACGCCGTAGGAGTGGTCGACCAGCCAGTTCCTGCCGCTGTCGGACAGGACGACGTACTCGTCCTCCAGGCCGGTGGTGCAGCCAACGGCGCTGCCGATGCTGACGCCGGTGCGGTGCGGGTCGCCGGCCGTGGTGTCGATGCCGCTGTCCTCGATGGCCTCGCGGGCGGCGACGACCGCGAACTGGGCGGCGCGGTCCATGCGGCGGATCTCCTGGGCGCTCAGGCCGGCGGCCACCGGGTCGAAGTCGCACTCGGCGGCGATGCGGGAGCGGAACTTGGCCGCGTCGAACAGGGTGATGTCGCGGGTGGCGGTGCGCCCGCCGGCCAGCAGGTCCCAGTACGCGTCGCGGCCGACGCCGCCGGGGGCGACGGCGCCGATGCCGGTGATGACGGCGCGGCGGCTCATCGCGGGCCTCCGACGTCCGGGTTGGTGCCGCCCTCGACGAGCGGCGTCTCGGTGTCGACGTGGCCGAGCTCCGGGCGCGGCGCCAGCGGGGAGAGGTGGAAGACCACCTGCGCCGTCTCGCGGCCGGTGTTGACCAGCCGGTGGCGCACCCCGATGGGCACGAGCAGGGAGTCGCCGGGGCCCAGGGCGACCGGCTCGCCGTCCAGCGTGATGCTCAGCTCGCCCGCAACGACGTGCAGGAACTCCTCGGAGTAGGGGTGCAGATGCTCGGTGACGAACTCGCCGGGGCCAAGCCGCAGGGTTCCGCCGAAGCCGGAGGTGCAGCCGACGGTGCGGGGGCTGAGGGTGATGCGGATGTCGCCGCCGCGCTTGCGGTTGGCGGCGACCTCCTTGAGGTTCACCTTGGTGGTGGGGGCGGCTTGGGTCATCGGGTGCCGCCCAGGGTGGGGCCGGACGGCTGGGTGGTGACGGGACCGTCGGTGGGGGTCCAGGTGTAGAACGGCACGGCCATCGCGTCGCGCGGCTCACGCCAGTTCGGGTCGTAGGGGGAGATGAACTCCTGCAGGCGGGTGTTGATGTCGTCGTACAGCGGGTGGCTGCGCGCCTTGTACAGGTTGGGGCCGATGTCGTGGTCGGCCTCCACGAGGTGGAAGTACAGGTCGTGGAAGGCGAACAGGGTCCGCCGGGAGACACCCACCATGTGCGGCAGGTCGGTTGAGTCCGAGTCGGCGAAGACCTTGGCGACGCCCTCGGCGTCGGCGAGGTTCATCCGCGCCACGATCAGTGTGCGGTGCACGTTGCCCTCCTGGCTTCCTTGGGTCGTTGCTCCACCCTCGTGGGCGGCTCTCGAAGCTGTCTTGAAACGGTCTGGACCGGCGGCCGGGAAGGTCACAGCTTCAGGTCGATGCGGTAGTCGGTCAGCCAGGTCTCCAGCTGCAGCACCATCTCCATGCTGGCCCGCTCGACCCAGGCGAAGGCGCCCTCGGGGGCCTTGTCGGCGTCGGCGGCCGCCGCGGTGGCGCCGGCGTCCAGCAGGCCGGCGACGGCCGCGCCGCGGTCGGTGGCCACGTCGATGAACCGGCGGCGCACGAAGTCGCCGTAGGCCGCTTCCTGGGTGGTCGGGTAGGCGCTCTTCTTGCGGCGCAGCACCGGCTCGGGCAGCAGGTCGGCGACCGCGGAGCGCAGCAGGCTCTTCTCCACGCCGTCCACCCGCTTGAAGGCGGCCGGCACGTTGTAGACGTACTCCACCAGGGCCCGGTCGCAGAACGGGGGCCGCAGCTGCACACCGTGGGCCATGCTCATGCGGTCGGCGCGGTCCAGGTGCGTGGGGGCCCAGCGGGTGAGGGCGAGGTAGGTGACCTCGCGGGCCCGGCGTTCGGCCGGGGTGTCGCCGTCCAGGTGCGCCACTTCGGTCAGGGCGTCGCGGTAGTGCTGGTCGGCGTAGCCGAGGAAGTCGAGGTCCGTGCGCAGCCGGCGGTCGATCATGGAGGTGCCCAGGCCGCCCGCGGCGGCGTCGTGGCCGCGTTCGAAGGACACCCAGGGGAACGTCTGGGAGTTGCTGTGCTGGGGGTCGTAGGCCCAGAAGTAGCCGTTGAAGACCTCATCGGCGGTCTCGCCGGACAGGACGGCGGCGAAGCCGGCCTCACGCAGCCGGGCGAAGAACTGGATGAGGGAGACGTCCATGTCCCCCAGCGGGGAGGGGGCGTCCTGGCTGCGCAGGGACATGGCGTGCACGGCCGGGTCGGTGAGCGCCGCGGTGTCCAGGAGGATCTCGGTGTGCTGCGAGCCGATGTGCTCGGCGGCGAGGGCCGCGTAGGGGGCGTCCGGGGTGGAGCGCATCGTGGGGTGCGGCTGGAAGTTCTCGGTGTAGCCGGTGAAGTTCACCGAGAAGCTGCGCAGCGGGCCGGCACCGGTGGCGGTGAGGGCCTGGTGGGCCAGGGCGGTCAGGGCGCTGGAGTCGATGCCGCCGGAGAGCATGGCGCCCACCGGCACATCCGCGCGCAGATGGCCCGCGACCGCGGAGGCGAGCAGGTGGCGGACGGTGGCGATGGTGTCCTTAAGGCTGTCGGTGTGCCGGCGGGCCGGCAGCGACCAGTAGCGCTGCTCGCTGCTGCCCGAGGGGCGCACGAGCAGCACATGGCCGGGTATCACCTCCCGCATGCCGCGGAAGACGCCGGTGCCGGGCTTGCGGCTGTGCGCGAACAGTTCGCGCAGGCCGTCGGCGTCGACGACCGGGGCGACGTCGGGGTGGGCGAGCAGCGCCTTGGGTTCGGAGCCGAACAGCACGCCGGTGGGCGTCGGGTAGTAGCACAGGGGCTTGACGCCGAGGCGGTCGCGGGCCAGCAGCAGCTCCTGGCGGCGCACGTCCCACACGGCGAGGGCGAACAGCCCCTCCAGGCGGGTGAGGAAGCCGGCACCCCACTGCAGGTAAGCGTGCAGGGCGGTCTCGGCATCGCCGCGGCCGGTGAACCGGTGGCCCTTCGCGGCCAGTTCGGCACGCAGGGCGTCGTGGTTGGTGAGCGCGCCGTCCAGGGTGAGCACCGCGACGGGCGTGCCGCCCTCGGTGCGGTGCACGACGGGCTGGCGGCCGGTTGCGGTCACGTCCAGCAGGGCCAGGCGGCGGTGGGCGAGCGCGGCGTGGCCCTCGGCCCACACCCCCTGGCCGTCGGGTCCGCGGTGCGCGAGGGTGGCTGCCATCGCCTCCACGACGCGGGTCTGCGGGGACAGGTCCCGCTGGAAGTCGACCCAGCCGGCGATTGCGCTCATCGGGAGGTCCTCTCATTCACGGCGAGTTCAGCGGTGTCGGCGGTGTCGGCGGTCTTGAGGGTGACGGCGACAAGGGTGAGCGGGATACCGGCGACGGCGGCCCGGAAGTCGTCCAGGGTGGGCTCCGGCCCGTCGGCCACGGTGATGCCCAGGCGGCGCGGGCCGCTTTCACGGTCGTAGCGCTGCCACAGCTCCAGGTAGCCGCGGGCGGTCAGGCCGGGGTCGGTGACCAGACGGAAGCGGGCCGGGGTACGCCGGCCCTGCCAGGTGAGCTCTCCGTCGGCGGCGGGGGTGAAGTTGTGCCGCCACGGGCTGGAGGTGGCCAGGTACAGGGCGCCGTCCAGACGGTGCACGCCCGCCGGCACGGTGTAGGGCCGGCCGCTGCGCCGCCCGGTGAAGTGGACCAGCGCCAGATGCGTGGCGACCGGGCCGGGGTCGGGCCTGGACAGCAGGGCGGTGATGCGGGCGTTGGCGGCTGCCTGCTCCTTGTCGTCGCGCGGCGCACGGCTGATGCGCGGGACGGCGAGGGCCGGCCTTCCGGGCGCCGTCACGAGAGGACCACCGCGGCGGCGGTCAGGGCGCAGCCGGCGATCGCGCAGCAGGTGCGCACCAGATGCCAGTCGCGCCACTGGCGGCGCGGGTCCGCCCAGGTGGGGCCCAGATCCTGCGGCCGGGTCTTCTTGACCCGGTTGTTGATGGGCACGTTGCGCATCTGGGAGACGACCGCGACACCGGCCATGGCGAGCGCCCCGGCGATGAACAGCGCACGCGGCCCGGCCTCGTGCGCGCGCACCGCGAAGGCGGCGTCCACGATCACCGAACCGCTCACGATGAACGGCATGATCCGGTCGTAGCGCTTGCCGAGCAGCTTGTGGGTGTCCACGTAGCGGTCGGGGGTCATCGCGATCAGGGCGGGCATGACACTGATCGCCACGGCGAACAGCACCCCCGCCACCAGGCCGGTGCCCAACAGCACCAGCACACTCAGTGTCTCCACCACGGCCTGCGGCCCTTTCGTCCGGAATTGCCAACGTCACGAGCGGTTCGACGATCGCAGCGGCTCCTCGTACCCGGCTCGAACCCATCTGGACGCCCCCCGCCCCGCCACCGGCGGTGCCGGCGGCCGGGGCGCGGGCGCGGGCGCCGTCCGAGCGGGCCTCGAGGGGGGCGCTGTTGGCTGGCCGGGACTGTCCGGAATCGGGTCCCTCCCCCGGGCACGACGGCATCGAGACAAGGAGCACATCCGGTGGCTGAGCGAACCGACGTACTGATCGTGGGCGGCAGCATGGTGGGCCTGGCCCAGGCCCTGTTCCTCGCCCAGCAGGGCATCCGGCCCATCCTGGTCGAGCGGCACCCCCACATCTCGGCGCATCCGCGCGCGCAGGCGGCCAGCCCCCGCACGATGGAGCTGATGCGGGCGCTCGGCCTGGAGCAGGCGGTGCGTGCGCAGGAGAACCCGCATGCGCAGTACGGCGACATCCTGCAGGTGGCGTCACTGACCGGGGCTGAACTGGGCCGGTTCGACGGCCCGTTCCGCCACGACCCGAACGAAGTGAGCACGACCGGCTGGACGCTGATCGGGCAGGACCGTTTCGAGCCGGTGCTGCGGGCGAAGGCCGAGGAACTGGGCGCGGACATCCGCTTCGGCACCGAGCTGGTGAGCTACGAGCAGGACGCCGACGGGGTCACCGCCGTGCTGCGCGATGTGCGGCACGGCAGCGAGAGCACGGTCCGCGCCGCCTACCTGGTCGCCGCGGACGGCGTGCGCAGCCCGATCCGGGACGGGCTGGGCATCGGCACCCACGGGCAGGGCGTGTTCGGCCGGCAGATGAACATCATCTTCCATGCCGCGCTGGACGAGTACGTCGCCGGCCGGCGCTTCTTCCTCTGCTTCGTCAGCAACGACAGGGTCAAGGGCGTGCTCGGCCGGCTCGACGACGCGGACCGCTGGGTGCTGGCGCCGAGCCTGCCGCCCGAGGAGACGCACGCCGAGTACTCCGAGGAGGACTGCATCGAGATGGTGCGGGCCGCGGTCGGCGTGCCGGACCTCGACGTCGCGGTGGAGACCAGCACCAGCTGGGAGATCGCCGCGCGCATCGCGGGCCGGTTCCGCTCAGGCCGCGTCCTGCTGGCCGGGGATGCCGCGCACATCATGCCGCCCACCGGCGGGTTCGGCGGCAACATGGGGCTGCAGGACGCGCACAACCTGGCGTGGAAGCTGGCGCTGGTGCTGCGCGGGCAGGCCGGCGAGCAGCTGCTGGACAGCTACGAGCAGGAGCGGATCCCGGTCGCCGAGTTCACGGTCGAGCAGGGCGTGATCCGCTATCTGCAGCGCAGTGGTCTGGCCGAGGAGGCCGCGGCCCGGCACCGGCCGGAGACGACCGTGCTGTTCGGGCACGTCTACCGGTCGGGCGCGGTGCTCGTCGAGCCCGGCGCGGACGACGGCGCCCCGGTGGAGGACCCCACCCAGCCGTCGGGCCGGCCGGGCACCCGTGCACCGCACGTCGTGCTGCGTTCCGGCGGCACGGACAGCCCGCTGCATGACCTGCTGACGGGTGGCTGGCTGCTGCTGGCCGGTCCGGAGGCCGGGTTGTGGGAACGGGCGGCGGGCGGGGTGTCCCGGCTGACCGGCATCGGCCTCGCCTTCCACCGGGTGGGCGCGGAGGAACCGGCGGAGGTGGTCGAGGAGTTCCTGAAGAAGTACGGCATCACCGCCTCCGGTGCCGCGCTCATCCGCCCCGACGGCTTCCTGGCCTGGCGTTCGGCCGGGCAGCCCGCGGACCCGGCGGTCGAACTGTCCGCGGTCGTGCACCGGTTGCTGTCGCGCCCGGTCTGAGCGGCCGGCCGCCCCGCACGTGACTGGGCGCGCCTCCCGGGTCCGGGAGGCGCGCCCAGTCATGTGGGGGTGCCGGTCAGTGCAGGCAGAGGATGCCGCGCAGCACCTCGGTCACAGCCCGGGTGACGTCCTCGGCGGGGTGGGCGGGCGAGCGCCAGGCGACGAAGCCGTCCGGGCGGACCAGGACGGCGCCGCCCTCGCTGATGCCGTAGCGCTCGGTGAAGGTGTGCTCGACGTCGGCGTAGTGGCCGCCGGCGCCGATGCCGCGGACGCTCAGCACCAGGCCGAGGTCGCGGGCGGCCCCGGTGGCCGCCGCCCACGGCCCGGCGGGGCCCGCGGTCAGCAGGGTGAAGCCGACCGGGAAGAGATCGGTGGTGGAGAACGGGCCGTGCTCGCCCTCGACGACCACGTGCGGGGCACGGGTGCCGGGCCGGCCGCTGGGCTTGTCGGGGTTTTCGGTGATGGTCCACCCCTGCGGGTCCTCACCGGCGAACGCGCCCTCGGGGTAGGCGTATCCGAAGGTCATCGTGGTCTCGTCGACCAGGTCCTTGGCCACCTCGTCGAACGCCTTGCCCTCGCGGACGGCGAACCGCAGCATGGCCTGGCGCACCGTCTCCTCGGCGACCGGACGGCGCTCCAGGTCGTAGCTGGCCAGCAGCTGCTCGCCGGCCTTGCCGTCCAGCACCAGGGCCAGCTTCCAGGCCAGGTTGTAGGCGTCCTGGATGCCGGTGCTGGCGCCGAAGGCACCGGTGGGCGGCATCACGTGGGCGGCGTCGCCGGCGATGAGGAAGCGGCCGCGGGCGAAGGTGTCGGCGACCCGCGCCGAGATGTCCCAGGCGGGCATGTCGACCGACTCGATGGTCAGCGGCAGATCGGCGACGCCGACGGCGGCCCGGACCAGTTCGGTGCAGCGCTCGGGGGTGAAGTCGTCGGCGCTTTGGCCCTTCTCCGGGAAGAAGGAGACGTTGATGACCCACTTGCGGTCGTTGTCGAGGGGGATGATCGTGCCGCGCACCTGCGGGTTGTTGACGTAGGCCGCGATGATTTTGCGGCCGCGCAGGGCGTCGGTGAGGTCGGCGTCGAAGAAGAAGCTGACCAGGTTGGTGAGCGTGCCGCGGCCGTGGGCGCCGATGCCGAGCAGTTCGCGCAGCGGGCTGCGGCTGCCGTCCGCCGCCACCACGTAGGAGGCGCGCAGATGGCTGCTCTCGCCGGTGGCGAGGTCGGTGAGCGTGGCACTCACCCCGTCGCCGTCCTCCGCGACCGCGTCCAGGCGGGTGTGGAAGCGCAGGTCGACGCCCACCTCCTCGGCCCGCGCGCGCAGGATCGGCTCCAGCTGGTTCTGGTCGATCAGGGTCCACTGGGTGGGGCTGATCCGGCTGATGTCCTCGATCGAGGCGTTGGGCATGCGGACCCGCTCGTTGCCGGCGAGGGTCTCCACGTGCACCAGGTCGGTGTTGCCGGAGATCGGCGAGCGCCCGGCCCGCACCCGCTCCTCCATGCCCACCGCGCGGTACAGCTCCATGGTGCGCGGGTTGATGGCACGGGCCTTGGGGTGGACGGACGTAGAGGGGTGGCGCTCGACCAGGGTGGCCTTGACCCCGTGGTGGGCGAGGAAGACCGCGGCGGACAGTCCGGCGAGGCCACCGCCGACGATGAGAACGGGCACCTTCTCCTGGCTCATGTTGATTCCTTGGATCGTTGGGCGGCCGTGCCGTCCAGGGCGGTCATCGGGTCGCGGTCACCAGCGTGTGCGTGCCGAGCAGCGGCTGTGCGGCGGGGGCGGTGAAGCCGGCCTCGGCCAGCCAGTCGTTCAGGTCGCCGGTGCGGTACTCGGAGCCGTCGGGGCTGACCAGGCGCATGTGCAGGCTGGAGAGCAGGCGCTCGGCGCTGCGGCGCTCGTCGTCGATCATCCGGTCGTAGACCAGGATCTGCCCGCCGGGGTTGACGGCCGCGTGCACCCGGCGCAGCAGCTGCCGGCGCCGGTCGGTGTCGAAGCCGTGCAGGATGTGCCCGAGCACGATGACGTCGGCTCGGGGGATGTCGTCGGTGAAGAAGTCGCCGCCGGTGAACTCGATGCGGCCGGTGTGTCCGAGGCGGCCGACGTGCTCGGTGAACAGCGGCCGGGTGCGCTCCAGGTCGAACACGCCCGCCTGCAGGTGGGGGTGCTCGCGGACCAGGACGGAGGCGAGGTTGCCGCGGGCGCCGCCGAGGTCGACGAAGGAGGAGTGGCGCGACCAGTCGATGCGGGCGGCGAGTTCGGCGCCCATCCGGTCGCTGTAGGCGTCCAGGCCGGCGAAGAAGCGCTTCATCTTCTCCGGGTCCTTGTGCTGGTCCCCCACGAACCCGCCCTTGTCGGGGTCCAGGTGCTGCGGCGCACCCGTGGTCAGGGCCTCGGTGAGCCGCCCCCACGTCCCGTACAGCGTCTCGTTGGTGAGCTCCACGAAACCGCCGAGGTAGGTGGAGGTGCCGGGCACGAGATAGGCCTCGGCCAGCGGCGCGTTGGCGTAGTGGTCGCCGGTGCGCTCCAGCAGGCCGAGGCCGGCCAGCGCGTCGAGGAAGTCGGCGGCCATGCGCGGGTGCAGACCGGTGGCGGCGGCGATCTGCTCCTGGCCGGCCGGCCCCTGGGCGAGGGCACCGAACACGCCGAGCGTCACCGCGCTGTGCAGCACCTTGGCCGCGCAGTCCGCGATGGTCAGCTTGATCAGCGGACCGGGGTCCACCGCCGCGGCTGTCGTACGGTCATCGGTCAGTGTCACGCGAGCCTCCTGGTCAACCGTGGGGACCGCTGCGGTCCTGGCCCGAGGATGGCGGGTGCGCGTGGAGTCCGGCTCGAAGCGGCCTGCAGCACGGCAAGGGGCCCCGGTGGCCGCCCCGGACCGCGCGGCGCGGCGGGGCGCGGCGGGGCGGCGGGGCGCGGCGGGGCGCGCGGCGCGGCGGGGCGCGGGGCTCGGGCATGGGGAAGGGCCGCCCTCCCGCACCGTGGCGGGAGGACGGCCCCGGCCGTGGATCACGCGCGGGGGATTCGCGTGGATCAGGCCGCTTCGGGAGTGGCCCCGGTGGGCGCCGCGTCCGTGGCGGGGGCGGACGTGCGCCCGCCGTGGTGCTGCGAGCGCAGCGTGAGGTTCTTCATGCACAGGGTGATCAGCAGGCCGGCCACGAGGATGGGCACCGCGGTGACGAACACCGGGGTGAGGGCCGCGGCGTAGGCCTGTTCGACGGAGTGGCGCACGGGGGCGGCCAGCGAGTCGAGGACGGACTGGGACGAGAGCGCTTCGTGGTCGACGCCGCGCAGGGCACCGGCCGGGACGCGTGCGGTGATCTCGTCGGTGAGGCGTCCGTAGAAGATCGAGGCGAACAGCGAGATGCCGATCGAGGTCCCGAAGGAGCGGCCGAAGGTCGCGACACCGGAGACCGCGCCGAGGTCCTTGGGCGGCGCGGTGTTCTGCGCGGCCTGGGTGAACACCTGGGCGGACAGGCCGGAGGCGAAGCCGAAGACCACCATGAACAGCACGGACACGATCCGCGGGGTGGAGGCGTCCATGGTGGACAGCAGCAGCGCGCCGACGATGCCGAGGGCCATGCTCAGGACGGGGAAGATCTTGTACTTGCCGCTCTTGCGGATGAGCTTGCTGGAGCCGACGGAGGAGAGCACCAGGCCGAGCATCATCGGCAGCAGCACGAAGCCCGAGGTGGTGGGGCTGGCGCCGGTGACGACCTGGACGTACAGGGCGAGGAAGTTGACGGAGCCGACGAAGACGACGCCGCAGATGACGGTGCCGAGCAGCGACAGGGTGAACGTCGAGTCCTTGAACAGGCGCAGCGGCACGATCGGTTCGGCGGCGCGGGACTCGGCCGCGATGAACAGGGCCAGGCACAGCACCGCGGTCACAGCGAGGCCGATGATGCGTGCGGAGGTCCAGGCGTACTGGACGCCGGCCCACGAGGTGAGCAGCGTGAAGCTGATGATGGCGCCGGAGAGGGTGACGATGCCGGCGTAGTCCAGGCGGGAGGCGCGGACCTGGCGGGGCAGGTGCAGGTACTTGGTGAGCAGGAAGAAGACGACGGCGCCCAGGGGCAGGTTGACCAGGAAGACCCAGTGCCAGCTGAGCACGTCGGTGAGCAGGCCGCCGATGGCGGGGCCGGCCAGCGAGGCGCCGGCGAAGATCATGCCGAACATGCCGTAGAAGCGGGCGCCCTCACGGGGCGTGAACAGCTCGCCGATGATGGACAGGACGGAGACGAAGATGCCGCCTGCGCCCATGCCCTGCACGACGCGGAAGGTGATGAGCGCTTCCATGGAACCGGAGGCGCCCGAGAGCGCGGAGCCCACCATGAACAGGGTCATGGCGGACAGGAAGGTGGCCTTGCGGCCGAAGAGGTCGCCGAGCTTGCCGTAGATGGGTGTGGTCACGCTGCTGGCGATGACGTAGGCGATCGTGACCCATGCGAAGAGGTCGATGCCGTGGAGGTCGCCCACGATGCGGGGCAGGGCGGTGGCGACGATCTGGGTGTCGAGGATGCCGAGGAACGCGGCGAGCATGCACCCGACCATGGTCGGGGTGGTGCGGGTGCCGGAAGGGTGAAGCCCTCCCGCAGCCTGCGCGGTGGGAGCGGACATGGTGAGCCGCCTTTCGAGTCGGTGTGTGCGGTCCCCCTCGCACCGACCGCTCGAGGCGGCGGCGATCTTTTCGCGGGCCCTTCAGGGGCGTGAAGGGCTTAAAGGGGAGGTCACTTCAGGGTCGTGTGCAGTGGGTCGGGGTGCGGCCGGCCCGGCGGGGGGTCCGGGCCGGCCGCGGCGCTGCAGAGGTGCAGAGGTGCAGAGGTGCGGAGGTGCGGAGGTGTTACGGGACCAGCACGACCTTGCCGAGCTGGGCGCGGGCCTCCATCAGCTCGTGGGCCGTGACGGCCTCCTCCAGCGGCAGCCTCTTGTGGACCACGGGCCTGACCTGGCCCGAGGAGATGAGGTCGAGCAGATGGCGCCGGCCGGCGGCCACGGCGTCCTGCTTGTTGTAGAGCATCGCGTAGAGGCTGAAGCCGGCGACGTTCTTCATGCGGGACAGGGCCAGGGTGGGGATCGGCGGGATGTCGCCGGAGGCGGAGCCGTAGAAGACGAGCGTGCCGAACTGGGCGGTGATGCCCAGGGACTTCAGCAGGACGTCGCCGCCCACGGTCTCCAGGACCACGTCGGCGCCGCGGCCGTCGGTGGCGGCGAGGACCTGGTCCGTCCAGTCCTCGTCGGTGTAGTCGATGGCGACGTCGGCGCCGAGCTCGCGCACGAAGTCCAGCTTGGCCTTGGAGCCGGCGGTGGCGATGACCTTGCCGGCGCCCAGGGCCTTGGCGATCTGGACGGCGAGGTGGCCGACGCCGCCGGAGGCCGCGTCGATCACGATCGTCTGGCCGGGCTGCAGGCGGCCGGCCTCGCGGATCGCGTGGTAGGCGGTCTGGGCGGGGCTGGGCAGCAGGGTCGCCTCGGCGGCGTCCATGTCCTGCGGGATCTTGATGAGGAAGTCGGCGCCGGTGACGACGTGGTCGGCGTAGGCGCTGTGGTCGACGTCGCCGACCACGCGGTCGCCGACGGCGAAGCCGGTGACGCCCTCGCCGACGGCCTCGACGGTGCCGGCGACGTCGCCGCCGGGCGCGCCGGGCAGTTCGGCGTGGCCGCCGATCGGGATGCCCTGGCGGCGCTGGACCTCGGCGAAGGTGACGCCGATGGCCTCGGCGCGGATCAGGACCTGGCCCGGGCCGGGCTGGGGCGTGTCGGCCTCCTCGAGGCGCAGGACGGACGGCGCACCGTGCTCGTAGTGGCGGACGATTCGCATTGCTTGTCTCCAATGGGGGGTGATCCGTCGAGCCGCGTCGCGCGTGCGCCGCCGTGGCTCCGTCCGGCAAACCGGATTACGTATGCATGTTGTCATGCATTTGATTGCTAGTCCACATCGTATGGGGTGGTGCGGGGGTTCTTTGCCATGCCGTTACTTGAAGACCGGGCGGGCGGGGTCCCCGGTCCCCGCCCAGGCGGCCAGGGCCGCCCGCAGTCCCTCGGCGGTCTCGGCGGGCGAGGTGCCCCGGTCGGCGGCCCAGGCGACGTAGCCGTCGGGGCGCACGAGCAGACCGGCGAGCTCCGGCTCCTGCTCGCACACGCCCACGACGTGCTGCACCCGGCCGGGCCAGGCGATCGGCCCGGCCCACTCCTGGTACACCTCGGAGATCTCCGGACGGCCGGACAGGTCCAGCAGTGCGAAGGTGCCGCGGCGCAGCAGCCTGGGGAGGGTCACGGCGCCCTCGGCGGTGGTGACGGTCAGGTCGCGCGCGAAGTCGCCGAGCAGACGGTGCCCGGGGCCCGGCAGGTCGTAGCGGACGCCGACGCCGCTGAGCATCTCGGCGATGTGCCGGTTGACCTCCTCCTTGCGCATCAGGTCCTCGAAGAGCTCGCGCAGCGGCGTGACGTACGGGTCGGGGTTCATCAGGGCGATCTGCGCGCGGGTGTTGGCCAGCACCTGGCGGGCCGGGCCCTGGCGCTCGCGGTCGTAGGTGTCCAGCAGCCCCTGGGGAGCCCAGCCGTTGATGTCGGCGGCGAGCTTCCAGCCGAGGTTGAGCGCGTCCTGCAGGCCGAGGTTGACGCCCTGGCCGCCGACCGGGAAGTGGGTGTGGGCGGCGTCGCCCGCCAGGAAGAGGCGCCCGGCGCGGTAGTGCTCGGCCTGGCAGGCGGAGTCGGTGAACCACGACAGCCACCGCGGCCGGCTCGCGCCGAGGTCCTCGCCCCAGATCTCGCGCAGGCTGTCGGTGAACTCCTCCAGCGTCAGCTCGCCCTGCGTCTGCCGGGCCTGGTGGAAGTCGAAGGTGGCGACGCGGTGGTAGGTGTCGTCCAGCGGCACGCAGAAGAGCAGTCCGCGCTCGGTGCGCTCCATGCCCATCGGGGCCTTCTCGCCGTCGGCGAGGACGACGTCGGCAAGGCGTGCGGTGACCTTGCCGCCGGTGCCGGGGAAGGCGATGTCCGCGGCCTTGCGGACCAGGCTGCGGCCGCCGTCGGCGCCCACCAGGTAGCGGCCGCGCAGGGTGTAGGACCCGCCGGGGCCGGTGACGTCGGCCTCGACGCCGTCGGCGTCCTGGCGCACCGCGGTCACCTCGTGGCCGCGGCGGATCTCGACGCCGAATTCCTGCGCGCGCTCCTCCAGGAGGCGCTCGGTGCGGGTCTGCTCGGACAGCAGGGCGTAGTTCTGCGCGCTGTCCAGCAGGGAGAAGTCGACCCAGACGTCGAGGCCGGCGAAGTGGCCGTTGCTCCAGGAGGGGGCGCCGTCGCAAAAGCGCTCCAGCAGGCCGCGGCGGTCCAGCGACTCCATCGAACGGGCGTGCAGGCCGAAGGCCTTGGAGTGGGGGGTGCGCTCGGGCAGCCGCTCCAGCACCACCGGCTTGGCGCGGGAGATGCGGAGTTCGGAGGCGAGCAGCATGCCCACCGGGCCTCCGCCGACGATGAGGACGTCGAAGTCGAAGTCCTGGTTGTCCGGCATGGAAGTCCTTTCAAGGGGGGAACGTTGGGGA
This sequence comes from Streptomyces sp. NPDC001604, assembly GCF_042893475.1. NCBI lineage: Bacteria > Bacillati > Actinomycetota > Actinomycetes > Kitasatosporales > Streptomycetaceae > Streptomyces > Streptomyces sp. NPDC001604. Next base: position 124,442 of record NZ_JBIAUY010000013.1, read on the forward strand.
ACATTGACGAGAGACTATATGCATGAAATCATGCAAGGACTTGCTAGCATACACATGCTCGCCTGCGTGTAATCACCGGCCTAGGATGGGGACATGGAGACTTCGACCAGGCAGACGAGCGTCCCGTCGAGCAAGGGGCCGCTCGCCGCGGCCGACCCCCTCGACGCGGTGGGTCCGGCCTTCTCACGGCTGCGCCGCGCCTCGGCGCTGAACGCCGAGACGCCGGTCTCGCGCAAGGACATGACCCGGACCCTGGTCCTCAACATCGTCGAGGAGGGCCCGGAGGAGGACGGCCAGGAGATCACCGTCGGAGTCGTCGCCGAACGGCTCGCCGTGGACCCCTCGGTCGCCAGCCGCATGGTCACCGACTGCATCTCCGCCGGGTATCTGGTCCGCGCCGCCTCGCAGCAGGACGGACGCCGCACGATCCTTCAGATGACCGAGGAGGGGATGGCCATGCTGGCCGCCTTCCGCCGTCACCAGCGGGCGGCCTTCGAGTTCATCACCCGCACCTGGCCCGAGGCCGAACGCCTGCAGTTCGCCCGCCTGCTCATCAAGTACGTCGACTCGGTGGCCCAGGCGCGCCACGCCCCGGCCGGCGACTGACCTCCCGCCCCGCATCCTCAGCGCGCCAGGACGTGGCGCAGCGCCGCCGTCAGCGCCGCGGCCCGCTCGCCGGCGGGCAGGGCGCCCCGGCTGCGCCAGGCGACGATCCCGTCCGGGCGCACCAGGACGGCACCGCCCACCGGCACGCCGTAGGCGCCGGCCCACCGGCCACCGGGATCGGCCGGCCCCCCGTCGCCGTCCGCGGTGATCAGGTGCACGTCGAGCGCGACGTCCAGCCGCGCGCCGGCCGTCCGCGCCGCCTCCGCCCAGGAGGGCCCGTCCGCACCGGCCAGCAGCACGAAACGGGAGCCGAACAGGTCCAGCGTCGCCAGCGGCGCCCCGCCTTGCTCGAGCACCACGTACGGGGCGCGGGTGCCGGGCCGGCCGGACAGGCTGCGCGGATCCCTGGTGAGCGCCGGCGCACCGGCCTCCTCCTCGGCGACGAAGGCGCCGGCCGGACAGACCTGGCCCATGGTCACGGTCATCGCGTCGTCGGTTTGGGCCAGCTGTTCCTCGGTGGCCGTGCCCGAGCGCAGGGCCAGTTGCAGCGACCCCTGCCTGGCGGTGTAGAGCCCGATGGGGCGGCGCTCCTGCTCGTAGGTGTCGATCAGGCCCGCGCCTGCGGTGCCGTCGAGCACCAGGGCCAGTTTCCAGGCCAGGTTGAAGGCGTCGGCGATGCCGGTGTTGGCGCCGTACCCGCCCGTGGGCGGGATCTGGTGGGCGGCGTCGCCGGCGAGCAGCACCCGGCCCTCGGCGAAGCGCTCGGCCACCAGCTCGGCCATGTCCCACGGGAACCGGGAGCGCACGGTGACCTCGACCGTGTCCGAGCCGATGGCCGCGCGGACGAGTTCGGCGCACCGGGCGTCGGTGAAGTCCTCAAGGCTCTCGCCGCGCTGCGGGTCGTAGCCGACGATCAGGGTGCCCTCGGTGAGGGTGTCGTCGTGCACCAGGATGCCGGTGACCGTGTCGTTCTTGACGTGGACGACGCTGTAGCGGCGCTCGCCCAGGACCGATGAGAGGTCCGCGCCGAAGGCGATGCTGACGTGCCGGGAGAGCACCCCGCGGCCCTGGCGCCGGATGCCGAGCGCCTCGCGCACCGTGCTGCGCGGGCCGTCCGCGGCCACCAGGTAGGCGGCGCGCACGGTGTGCTCGGTGCCGTCCGCCTCCCGCAGGACGGCATGGACGCCGTCGTCGTCCTGCGTGAAGGAGACCAGCTCGGTGCCGAACCTCAGGTCGGCGCCCAGCTTTTCGGCCCGCGCCCGCAGCAGGGGCTCCAGCCGGTCCTGCGGCAGCAGCAGCAGCTTGGAGGGGGTCAGGTCCGCGAGGTCGTCGCCGCCCTCCAGTTCCTCCTTGCTGAAGAGCACCTCACCGGCCAGCGAGACGACGCCGGCGCGCGTGGTGTGCTTCTCGAAACCGGCCGCGGCGCTCTTGGCAGCCTCCTCCACGCCGACCGTGCGCAGCAGCTCGGCGGTGCGCGGGTAGTAGCCGACGGCGCGCGGGTGGACGGAGGTGCTGGGGTGGCGTTCGACCATGATGCAGGGCACGTTGTGATGGGCGAGGAACAGCGCCGTCGACAGGCCGACGAGACTCCCGCCGGCGATCAGTACACGTGTGCTGCTGGTACTCACAGGGAACCCCTCTCGCGGATGCCGGTCTGTGCCGGATCGTGGCAGCGGCCACTGGATCCCCGCTCGAGGCGGACTCGCGCTGTCAGCAGGGCAGGCAGTACGTCGACCAGGAACTGTCCGCGCAAAAGCCGAGGCGGCGGTTGAGGGCGACGATCGGGGTGTTGGCGACGTCGTTGAAGGCCTGCACCAGCGCCAGGTGCCCGTTGTCGCGGGCGGCCCGGGACAGCACGTCGGCCTTGAGCCAGGTGCCCAGCCCGCGGCGGCGCCGGCCGGCCAGGACGAGCGTCTCCCCGGTGTCGGCCATCGGGCTGTCCCGCACCAGGAGCGTGGCGTACCCGCAGACCTCGCCGGTGTCCTCGGCGAGGACGGCGCTCACGTACTGCCGGTGACCGGAGCGGGCGGCCTCCGCCTCGCGGGAGCGCACGTCCTCGGCGGTCACCCGGCGCACCTGCGCCCGGCCGTTGACGGGTGCGTCCAGGCTCTGCCAGGCGCGGGCGTAGGAGTCGACCAGTTCCTGCGGGCAGGAGCCCTGCCAGTGCACCAGGCGGTGACCGGCGACCGCCCGGCCGGCGAGGCCGGTCAGGCCGGCCCGGGCCTCAGGAAGCAGCACGAGACGGTTGCGCAGGCTGGTGCCGCGCCGCTGCGCCCCGCAGGAGGCGGCGAACGCCTCGGCGGCCGGGGTGTGCGGGGCGTCGATGAGGAGCGGGCCGCGGCCGCGGCCGCGCAGCGCGGCACGGGCGGCCTCGGCCAGGGCCGTGCCGGCACCGCGGCGCCGGAAGGACGGGAAGACCCACAGGGAACCGTGGCCCGGGCCCTCGGGCTCGCCCTCGTCCAGACCCAGCTTGACGCACCCGGCCGGCCGGCCCTCGTCGAAGGCGGCCAGGACGATCCGGCCGGCGCCGTGCCGGCGCTGCAGCAGCCGGGCCAGCAGGGCGGCCGACAGGGGCGGGTCGCCGGGCAGTTCCAGGCTCATCGTCTGGCGGAACCCGGGCAGGAGCAGCGCGATCGCCGCCGGATCGTCGCCGTCGAGGCTGCGGATGTCCATGACGTCCTTCCGTGGGCTTCAGGGGGTGCGGGTGCGGGGCGACCGGAGCACCGGCGCCCGGAAGAAAGGCGGCCGGAAGAAAGGCGGCCGGAAGAAAGGCGGCCGGTGGCCGGGTACGGGCGCCGCACCGCCCTGCCCGGCCACCGGTGGTCTTGGCCGGGGCGGGGTCAGGCCCCGTCCGTCTCGGTGAGGGTGATGGCCTGGACGGGACAGGCCCGCGCGGCCTCGCGCACCAGCGGCTGCCCGGCGCCGTCCTCGCGGCCCGCGATCACCGTGGACAGGCCGTCCTCGTCCTGTTCGAAAACGGCGGGGACGGTCACCGCGCACTGGGCGGAGCCGATGCACCGGTCGCTGTCGATCGAGATGCGCACGCCGGCCTACCAGGTGACGGGCAGTTCGGTGACGCCCTGCAGCACGAACGGCGCGTTCACGCCGATCTGGTCGGCGGGCACGGCCAGCCGCAGCGTCGGGACCCGGCGCAGCAGGGTGGCCAGGGCGATCTCCATCTCGGCCCGGGCGAGGTTCTGGCCGATGCACTGGTGGATGCCGTAGCCGAAGCCGACGTGGCGGCCGGCCTGGCGGTGGATGTCCAGCTCGTCGGGGCGTTCGAAGGAGGCGGGGTCCCGGTTCATCAGCATCGTCGACAGGATCACCCCGTCGCCGGCCTGGATGAGGTGGCCCTCGATCTCGATGTCCTGCTTGGCCACCCGCATCAGCATGTCGCCGATGGAGGTGTAGCGCATGAGCTCGTCCACGGCGCGCGGCATCAGCGACTCGTCGGCGCGCAGCGCCTTCAGCTGCTCGGGGTGGGCCAGCAGCGCCATCGTGGACAGCGCGATCATGTTGGAGGTGGTCTCGTGCCCGGAGACCAGCAGGACGGTGGCGAGCATCGCCAGCTCGTGCCGGTCGACCTTGCCCTCCTTAAGCTGACGGCTGATCAGCTCGTCCAGCAGGGTGTCGCCCGGCTCCTGCTGCTTGCGGCTGATCAGGTCGTCCAGGTAGGCGAGGATCTCGGTGAACGCCTGCTGCGCCTGGGCCGCCTGCTTGGGGCCGGAGGAGGACAGCACGTGCCGGGAGCGCTCGTCGAAGTAGTGGTGGTCCTCGTAGGGGACGCCCAGCAGCGTGCAGATGACGGCGGACGGCATGGGCAGCGCGTACGCGGTGAGCAGGTCGACGGTGGTGCCCGGCCCCTTGGCCAGCATCGTGTCCAGCAGTTCGTCGGCGTACTGCTGGATCACCGGGCGCAGCGCGTTGACCTGCCGGATGCCGAAGCTGGGCAGCACCATGCGGCGCTGGCGGGCGTGCACCGGGTCGTCGACGCCGACCAGCGGCGGTGCGGCGGCCTGCTGGCGCTGGGCCTCGATGCGCGGCGCGAGCAGCGGGAAGTGGGGGTCGAGGACGTCGGAGGACAGCCGCTGGTCCGGGAAGAGGCGGCGGCCGGCCTCGTTGCCGGTCACCAGCCAGGCCACCCGTCCATTCCACAGGGTGACGCGGCAGATCGGGCTCTTGTCGCGCAGCTGTTCGTATCCGGGGGGCATGTGGTAGGGGCAGGTGCGCTTGATCGGGTAGGCGGGAGCGTCGTCGCTCCCGTCCGCCAGCGTGATCGGCGCGTCGAGTGTGTCGGGCATGGGTTCTCCAGGGTGTGCGGCCGCCGGCCTGGCGACGGGTCCGCTGGTGGATACGGGGCGGGCAGGGCGGTCACAGGCCGCCGGTGACGCGCAGCGCCTGGCCGTGGACGTTGCCGTTGGCGGCGGAGCCGAGGAAGACGATGGTGCGCGCGACGTCGTCCGGCGTGTTCATCCGCCCGGAGGGCAAGGACTTGGCCTTGTTCTGCAGGAACTGGGGCGAGGCGTGGGTGAGCACGTTCTCGGTCAGGGTCTGGCCCGGGACGACCAGGTTCACCAGGATCCCGGCCGGCCCGAGCTCCCAGGCGAGGCTGCGCACCAGGCCGTGCAGGCCCGACTTGGCGGCCCCGTAGGCGCCCGCGCCGACCATCCCGGCATCCGCCAGGCCCGCGCCGAGCAGGACGATGCGGCCCCACGCGCGGTCCCGCATCCGGGGCAGCACGGCCTGGACGGTGTCGAAGACGGCGTCCAGGCAGGTGTGCAGCACCCGCCGCCACTGCTCGGGCGGGACGTCCTCGAAGGCGGGCATCTGCCGGCCGGGCCGCGGGATGGCGTCGCCCCATTCCATGGCGCAGGTGACCAGCACGTCGATGCCGCCCCACTGCGCGGCGACGGTGCCGGCCGCGGCGTGGACCGAGTCCGGGTCGGCGAGGTCGTGGCGGACCACGAGGGCGCTGCCGCCCGCGGCGGCCACCTGCTCGGCCGTCTCCTTCGCGCCCGCCTCGTCCGAGTGGTAGGCGATCGCGACCCGCGCGCCCTCGGCGGCGTAGGCGAGGGCGGTGGCCCGGCCGATGCCCCGGGAGGCGCCGGTGACCAGCACCACCTTGTCCGTGAGGTCCGTCTTCATCGTCCTGTCTCCGTGGTCCGGCCGGGCTTTGGGCGGATGCTCTGCGCGTGCCGGAAGAAGTCGTCGGGGTCGTAGTGGTGCTTGACCGCGCGCAGCCGGGGCGCGTTCTCGCCGAAGTGGTCGGCCTCCCAGCCGGGGCCGGGGCGGGAGGCGGGGAAGTTGATGTAGGAGCCGGTGGCCAGGCCGGCGAGCGCACCGTCGCAGCGGTCGGCCCATTCCTGCAGTTCGGCGGGGTGGCGGGCGGCCTCCTCGGCGTCCCGCGTGGCGATCTGATAGCCCATCAGGAACTGGGCGTCGCGGTGCACGTAGGCCGTCTCGGTGCGGCCGACGCGGTTGGCGGCCCCGCCCAGGGCGATGCACAGCAGGTAGCGCTCGCCGTCCAGGTCCGGGTCCCACGCCTCAAGGAGGGTGGCCGCCTCGGCCCGGGTGACGGGCCGGCCGGTGAGCTTGTAGGCCTGCCGGGTGTAGGGGTGGCGGTGGCCGACCGCCTCGGGGTGGGTGCCGGTGCGGTGGCACTGCTGGACGGTCTTCGAACCGCACAGCGCCTCGTGCATGACGTCGGCGTACGCGCCCGGGGCGCCCGTCTCACGGTGCACGGGTTTGGTGCCGGTGCGCTCGGTGAGCTCGTCCAGGGCGCGTTCGAGGTCCCCGGGCGCGCCCAGGTGCACGCCCCAGGCCTTGACCACCGGCCGGCCGCCGGGGCCGAACATGCCGGGCAGCACGACCAGGGAGGTGCCGATGTCCTCGCTGCCCTGCGCCGCCCAGGCCTGCCAGGCCGCCAGCACCTCGGCGGCGTCCTCGTAGGCCCACAGCGTCTCGAACGAGGTCAGCCGGGGCGCGTCGATGGGCAGCAGTTCGAAGTCGGTGACGATGCCGAAGGTGCCGCCGCCTCCCCCGCGCAGGGCCCAGTACAGGTCCGGGTGCTCCTCGGCCGAGGCGCGCACCAGGCGGCCGTCGGCCAGCACCACGCCGGCGGAGACGATCCGGTCGCTTGCCACCCCGAAGGCGCGGGTCTGCCAGCCCAGTCCGCCGCCGGTCAAAAAGCCGCCCTGCGCGACCGTGGGGAAGGTGCCGGTGATGATCTGGCGGCCCAGCGGCCTGAGCCGGTCCAGGGCGTCCAGGGACTGGATGCCGGCACCGATGCGCACGGTGCCGGCAGTGGCGGCGACCTGGTTCATCCGCGACAGGTCGACCACCAGGCCCTCGCCGGTGGACCAGCCGTTGAAGCTGTGGCCGCCACTGCGCACATGGACGCGGACCCCGGTGTCCCGGGCGTGGCGGACGCAGGCCAGCACGTCCTTCGCCGAGTGGCAGTAGGCGACGGCGGCGGGGGTGACGGTGTCGTACTCGGTGTTCTGCAGCCGCGTGGCGAGTGCGTACCCCGGATCCGACGGGAGAACGAGCTCACCTTCGAGGCGATCGCGCAGCATGGCGGGTCCTTCCTGCGTGGCGTGCCGGCCGGGGTGACGACGGCGGCGGGGCCGGCGTTGCGGGCGGGCTACTTGTCGATGCCGAACTTGCGGGCGACGACCTTGGAGCCCTCGTGGCCGCGCAGCAGTTCACCGGTGGGCGAGTAGAAGTTGGCGCCGCCGGTGCCCTCCCAGCGGTCGTCGGAGACGAACTCGCCCTCGACCAGGACGTGCGCCTCGCCCACGTGCTGGCCCTCGGGGCTGACGGCGAGGATGTGGAAGTTGTAGTGGAAGGAGTCCTTGCCGGTGGACTCCCAGTTGCCCAGGCCGATGTTCTTGGCGTTCACCTGGTAGCAGGTGACGCCTCCGTCACCGGTGAAGGACGCCAGTCCGAACACGGACTTGCCGTCGTCCTCCAGCTCCGTCGTCCAGGTTCCGACCAGCCGTGCGTCGGTCATGGCGCATCTCTCCTGACAGGGTTCGTGGAGTATGGGGATGTTCGCCGCTACGGTGCCGCCCCCGCCTGGAGCGGTGCTTGAACGGCTCTGCAGCCGCCCGCGCGGGCAGCTCAACCGGTCCGCCACGCCCCCGCGGGCGGGTGCGGGTTGCGGTGCGGGCGGTGCCAGCAGGCGGCCGCCGCCCCCTCGGCTGCCTGCGCTTCCTCGCGCGCGGCGGTGTGCCGGGCCAGCACCGCGGTGAGCACCGCGGTGAGGGCGGCCGTCTCCTGCGCCGTGGGGGTGCCGCCGGTGATCCGCCAGCAGGTCATGGTGTCCACCTCGCCCCTCACACCGGCGGGTTGCCGTGCTTGCGCGACGGCAGGTCGGCGTACTTCGAGCGCAGCATCGCCAGCGCGCCGATCAGCGCCGAGCGGGTGTCGGCGGGGTCGATGACGTCGTCCACCAGGCCGCGTTCGGCGGCGTAGTAGGGGTGCATCAGCTCCGACCGGTACTCCTTGATCTTCTGCGCGCGGACGGCGTCGGGGTCGTCGGCGGCGGCGATCTCCCGGCGGAAGATGACATTGGCGGCGCCCTCGGCGCCCATGACGGCGATCTCGTTGGTGGGCCACGCCAGGGAGACGTCCGCGCCGATGGAACGCGAGTCCATGACGATGTACGCGCCGCCGTAGGCCTTGCGCAGGATCAGCTGCACCCGCGGCACGCTCGCGTTGCAGTAGGCGTACAGCAGCTTGGCGCCGTGCCGGATGATGCCGCCGTGCTCCTGGTCCACGCCCGGCAAGAAGCCCGGTACGTCGACCAGCGTCACCAGCGGGATGGAGAAGGCGTCGCAGAACTGCACGAACCGCGCCGCCTTCTCGCTGGCGGGGATGTCCAGGACACCGGCGAAGGCGGCCGGCTGGTTGGCGACGATGCCCGTGACGTGCCCGTCGAGGCGGACCAGCGCGCACACCACGTTGGCCGCCCAGTGCGGCTGGATCTCGAAGTACTCCCCGTCGTCGACGACCTCCTCGATGACCGCGCGGATGTCGTAGGCCTGGTGGGGGCCGGCCGGGACGATCTCCCGCAGCGCCTCGGTGAGCCGGCCCGCCGGGTCGCCGGAGGGCCGGCGCGGCGCCGTCTCACGGTTGTTGGACGGCAGCAGCGACAGCAGGAACCGCACGTCCTCCAGGCAGGCGGCCTCGTCGTCATAGGCGAAGGCCGCCACCCCGGACACGGTCGCGTGCACGTCGGCCCCGCCGAGCCCGTTGTGGGTGATCTCCTCGCCGGTGACGGCCTTGACGACGTCCGGCCCGGTGATGAACATCTGTGAGGTCCCGCGCACCATGAACACGAAGTCCGTCAGGGCCGGCGAGTACGCCGCTCCCCCGGCGCACGGGCCCAGCATGACGCTGATCTGCGGGATGACCCCGGAGGCCTTCGTGTTGCGCTGGAAGATGCCGCCGTAGCCGGCGAGCGCGGTGACACCCTCCTGGATGCGGGCGCCGGCGCCGTCGTTGAGCGAGACCAGCGGGGCGCCGGCGGCCAGCGCCAGGTCCATCACCTTGTGGATCTTCGCCGCGTGGGCCTCGCCGAGCGCGCCGCCGAAGAGGCGGAAGTCGTGCGCGTAGACGAAGACGGTACGGCCCTCGACGGTGCCCCAGCCGGTGACGACACCGTCGGTGTAGGGCCGTTTGTCCTCCAGCCCGAAGCCGGTCGCACGGTGCCGGCGCAGGGCTTCGATCTCCTGGAAGGAGCCCGCGTCGAGCAGCAGGTCGATGCGTTCCCGGGCGGTCAGTTTGCCCTTGGCGTGCTGGCGGGCGGTGGCCTGGTCGTCGGGGCCGTCGACCGCCAGCGCCTTGATCTCGGCGAGTTCGGTCAGACGGTCGGGTACCACAGCCTCGGTAGCGATGGTCATGCGAGGTCCTCCGGGTGCGACAGCGAGCGTGCCAGGTGCCGTTCGACCGCACTGAGCGGGACATCGGGGCGAAGCCGCTCGGGGTGCCCCGGCGGGGGGGTGAGCAGGATCCACTGGCGGGCCGATTCGTCCGGGACGGGGACGGGGACCCAGATGGCACCGGCGGCGGCCAGCGACCGGCCGATGGCCCGCAGGATCGAGGCGGTTATCGACCAGGCGTCCACGTCTCCCCCGTCACCGAGGACCTGGTCGTCTGCAGCGGCATGGACCGTCCTCCTCATGTTTCCCGATACGCAGTGTCGGACCCGCCCACCGTCACAGGACCCGCTCAAAGGTGCTTGGAGAGGCGCTTGAGAAGCGGCCCAGAACCGTTCACGGCCGTGGCGGGGCGGGCCAGGCCCAGGTGGTCGCGCAGGGTGTAGCCGTCGTAGCGGGCCCGGGCCAGGTGGCGGCGGCGCAGCTCGGGGACGACGAGGTCGGCCAGCGCGGCCAGCCCGGCGGGCAGATGGCCGGGCAGGAACACGAAGCCGTCGGCGGCGCCCTGGGTGAACCACTCCTCCAGCTCGTCGGCGACCTGACGCGCGGAGCCGAGCAGGAACGCCGGGCCGCCGGGCGCGCTGCCGGAGGCGGGCCGGGCGGCGGGCTCCAGCAGGTCCTGGAGCGTGGCGTAGGTGTCCTCGGCCTCCGCCCGCGTGCGGCCGGTGACCACGAAGACCGTGGCCAGGACGGGGACCTGCTGCGGGTCGCGGCCCCGGCCGGCGACCAGGGCGCGCCAGGCCCGCCGTTCCGCGCGGGCCCGCCCCACGCTTTGCTGCCCCATCAGCACCACGTCGGCCCACTGCGCGGCGAGCTCCCGCGCCTCCACACCGGCGGCGGGGTGCAGCAGCACGGGGCGGCCCTGGGGCGGGCGCGGCACGGTGAGCGGGCCGCGCACCCGGAAGTGGTCGCCCCGGTGGTCGGGCACGTGCACCTTGGCGGGGTCGAGGTAGCGGCCGCCGGCCTGGTCGTAGAGGAACGCGTCGTCCTCCCAGCAGTCCCACAGCCGGCCGGTGACCTCCAGGAACTCCTGGGCCCGGTGGTAGGCCATCTGCTCGCCCGGTGCCCGCTCCAGGCCGACGTTGCGGGCCTGGGTGTCGCTGACGGGCACGGTGACGTGCCAGCCGCAGCGGCCGCCGCTGAGGAAGTCGAGCGAGGCCAGGGTGCGGGCCAGGGCGAAGGGTTCGGTGCAGGTGGTGCTCGCCGTGGCCGCCAGGCCGATGTGCCGGGTGTGCACGGCCAGTGCGGACAGCAGCGTCAGCGGCTCCAGGTGGGCCACCGCGCTGTCCCGGCCGCGGGCGGCGGCCTCACCGGCCCCCGCGGCCGGGCTGTCCCCCAGCAGCAGGAAGTCCAGGCCGCCCCGCTCGGCGGTCTGGGCCAGCGTGCGGTAGTGGTCGAAGCTGAACGCCCGCTCGGGCCGGACGTCCGGGTGCCGCCACGCGGCGGCGTGGTGTCCCAGCGCCGGGGCGGGCAACAGCGCCCCCAGCCTCATGGGTGTGCGGTCGGTACGCATCGGCGGCCTGCCTCCCAGGAGCGGCCCGGCCCGGCGGCCGGCCCTCACGCCCGGGAGTGCAGCACAAGCCCCTCGAAGAACACTCAGGCCCGCCGGGAGGGGCCCGTGACCGGCCGCGGGGGGACGGTCACGGGCGCGGGCCGTCACCGAGGGCGGCGAGGACCTGGTCGAGGGCGCGGGCGAGGGATGCGGCGTGGGCCTGTCCCGCTCCGTGCGTCACGATCACCGGGTCGTTGCGGCCGGCGGCGGCCACGTGCGCGGCGATGCGGTGCGCCGGCTGTCCGCTGCCGGACCAGCCCGCCAGCACCAGCGGGCGGCCCGCTGCCAGGACGTGCAGCAGCGCCTGTGCCACGGCGTGCGGCTCGGCCTGCGCGGTGCTGACCGCCAGCAGCGGCCCCGCACCGGCGTGCAGGGGGACCAGGACCTCGTAGCAGGCGTGGCCGGCGCCCGGCGGAGGGACCAGGCAGACGGCGGGCGCGTCGGTGCGCCGGCCCGGGCTCAGCGTGACCAGCACGGTCTCGCCGGGGTCTGCGGCGGGCGCCATGCTCGGCACCTGCGAGTCGGACAGGGCCTCAAGGACCGCGGAGACGGGCCGGCCGGCGTCCGCGAGATCGGGGAAGACGCGCAGCAGCCGCATGCTCTGCGCGAGCAGCTTGGCCGCCTCGGACTCGGCGAGACGGCTGCGGTCGTGGATCGCGGTGACCACGAGGCTGCCGAGCTGGTTGTAGCGGGCCAGCAGGGCGATCGGCAGCGTGCCGGAGGCGCCCGTGCTGTGCGGCGGCTCGAAGGTGATGCCCTGCCCGGACAGTTCGGCCACCAGCTCGTCGCCCGGCCGCACGGGACGTTCGACCAGCACCGCCGTGGCGAACAGCTCCTCGTCCTCGCCCCGCCCGCTCCAGCGGCGCAGCTGCTCGGTGCTGACCCATTCGTACGCGGACAGGTCCAGGGCCCGGTCCCGCAGCGCCGTCAGCAGCTGGGGCACCGTGCCGGCCGGGTCGACGTCGACGCTCATCGGGAGCACGCCGAGCAGCGGGCCGGTCAGCTGCTCCACGCCCTCCAGCAAGATGCCCCGGCCGTCCACCGAGACGCCGAAGGTGACGGTGGCCGCCTGCGCGCTCGCGGTGGCCCGGTGCAGCAGCAGCGCCCAGGCCGCCTGCAGCGCCGCCGTCTCGGTGACGCCGCAGCCGGCCGCCCAGTGGACGAGCCGCACGGCGTCGTGCCGCGACAGCCGCCGGGAGATCCGCCCGACACCGGTGTGCGCCGTGGGCGCCCCCACGCGCGCCGGGTACACGGCCGCCCGGGGCGGCGCGGCGGCGCCGGCCCAGAACTGGCGGGCGGCCGCGGTGTCCTGCCCGGCGAGCCACCGCGCGTAGTCCCGCAGGTCGGGCCGCCGCTCACCGCCGGCGGCCATGCCGTCATTCAGGTAGGCGCGGTAGAACTCGCGCAGCAGCACCTGCGCGCTCCAGGTGTCGACCAGGGCCTGGTGGAACGTCATCAGGACGCGGGTCTGCGCCGTGCCCGCCGCGGAGGCCGGCCCGTCGTGCAGGGTGATCCGCAAGGGGCCCGGCCGGTGGACGTCCACGGCCCGGCGGCGGTCGCGCTCCAGCAGCGAGGGCCAGCTGATGTCCTGGTGGGAGAGCCGTTCGACCTGGACGGTGGCGTGCTCGTGCAGGGTGATCCGGGTGGGGTCGCGCGGGTCGAACGCGGCGCGCAGCAGTGTCTCGCTGTCGGTCACCGCCTGCCATGCGGCGGTGAACCGCTCACCGTCCAGCGGCCCGTTCCAGGTCCACTGGAGCTGCTCGATGTGGTGTCCGGCGCCGGGGCGGGCCAAAGCCTGGGCGAGCAGCTGCTGCTGGCGGGGGGTGGCCGCGACGACCGGCCCGGCAGATGGCTCCGCCGGCTGCTCCGCCACCGGGCCCGCCAACTGCTGCGCCACCGTGCGCAGATGCCCGCACAGCACGTCCAGACCGGCCCGCACGGCGCCCGCGGCGAGGGCCCGCACGTGCAGCCGGCCGTCCGCCACGTGCGTGCGGACCTCGATCCCGTCCTCCCCCAGGCCCCCGGCACGCCGGGGCGGGTCGTCCTCGTCGCTGGACACGACGGTGAAGCGCGGAGAGGGCGGCGGGAGCTCTGCGGCGTCGTGGTGGGTCAGACGGGCCCGGGGCAGGCGCTCTGCCGCGGGCGATCCCGGGGGGCGGGTGCGCGGGGGCTCGCCCGTGGTGAGGGCGGCGGCCGCGGCGGCGAGGAACCGGGCGGGCGCCAGGTCCGGGTCGGCGTGAAGGCGGATGCGGCGGGCGCGGGTGAAAGGGCCCACGGCCCGCGCGTGGGCGGGCAGCAGGGCGCGTCCGTCGGTGCACAGGTCGACGACCGTCTCGCGCGCCCCGCCCCAGCGGGCCAGGGCCTGCCCGACGGCCGCGGCCAGCACCTCGGCGGCGGACAGCCGGTGCCGGTGCGGCAGGACGGTGGTGAGCAGCCGGGTCTCCCGCGCGCCCAGGCTGAAGGAGATCAACGCCGCCTCGGGCCCGCCCGGCACAGTGGTGGTGTCCTCGGCCCCGACGCCTTCGGCTGCGGCGTTTTCGGCTGCGGCGCCGCAGGCGGCGTGCGGCGGGCTGCTGCCGGCGGCCGCGGGCAAGGCGCGTGCCGGGGCGGGGCCGGGCCTCTCGTCCGCCCGGCCGGCGCAGGTGGCGGCCAGCCGGGCGGCCCACTCCTCCAGCCAGCCCGCGTCCTGCCGCAGCGGCGGCGTCGTTTTGGCGGCGCGTGCTGCCAGGGCCGCGTCCAGGTCCTCCAGCAGGATGCGCCAGGACGCCAGGTCGGCGGCGAGGTCGTGCACCGCCAGGAACAGCAGGTCACCCTGGGCGAGGCCGGGGACACCGCCCTGGGCGTGCACGGCCCGCAGCGAGGTCCCGGTGCGCGGGTCGAGGCTGCGGCGCGCGTCGGCGACGGCCGCGTCGAAGGCGGCCGGGCCGGCGAACCGGGCGGTCACCAGCAGGCCCTCGGGCGCCGGCACGGTGGGGGTGCGGGTGCCGAGGAGCAGTGTGCCCGCCGGGCCCGCCCGCAGCGGGGTGCACAGGATCGGGTGGGCGGCGGCCACGGCGGCCAGCGCGTCGCGCAGCATGTCCGGGCCGACGGCGTCCTCCAAGCGCAGCAGCATGCCGCGGTGAGCGCGGTGCGGGGCCTCGTCCAGGGTGCGCAGCACGGCGCGCAGGGCGGGTTCCAGCGGCAGCGGGCCGGGCGGCACGCTCAGCAGGTCCGCCATCAGGCCGGCCGCGTCGATCGCGGCGTCGGGGCCGTCCGCGCGTGCGGGGCCGCCGGCGGCCAGGTGCAGCGTGTGGTGGCCGGCCCCGTGCCGTCGCAGCCGTGCGTGCAGCACGCCCGCCGTGCCCTCGTGTGCGGGTGGTTCCTCGTCGCCGTCGAGGCGGAAGCCGCCGAGGTCGGGGCGGCGCACGAGGGCGCGCGCAAGGGCGCTGTCCACCGCGGCCGGGCCGAGCGGGCCGTACAGCTCAAGCACCGCTCCCTCGGCCACGACGGTCAGCGGCGCTGGGGGGGAGCTGCGTCCGGTCATCAGCCGCCTCTCCTTTCGCCCGGCCAAAGCCCTGCCGCCTCCTCATGCTCCGGGCCGGCAGATGTATGCAGGGGGCACGTTATCCCGGCCCGGACGAGACCGCCGGTGGCCTCCAGGCATCGTTAAGCGGCCCCTGAGCGGGGCTGATGCGGCCCTGCGGCGTACTCCTGCCGGGGCAGCAGCTGCGCCACCAGGCTCATGGACCTCTCGTCGGCCACGGGCCGGCCTGCGGCGCCGGGCGCTCCGGCCGGACCCGTGTCGTAGCGGGCCACCGCGACCAGGTAGCGCGCCATCGTCGGGTAGGTGCCCAAAGACCAGGTGCCCGGTGCGGCGGGGCTGCCGTCCGGGGCCAGCAGGCCCGCTTCCTCCCCCGCGGCGAACTCCCCCTCGGCATCGGGGGGAAAGCCGAACTCGGTGAAGTCCAGCCGCAGCCCCTGCCCCAGCGCCTTGGTGTAGGCCTCCTTCAGGGTCCACAGCCGCAGCAGGGCGGCGGTTTGTGCGGGGTGGTCCAGGCCGGTGAGGGCGGCCCGTTCGGCGGGGGTGCACATCCGTTCGCGCATCACGTCGTAGCTGAGGGTGCGGGTCAGCGGTTCGGCGTCGACGCCGATGCGTCCGCTGCGGCTGACGCCGACGACGATGAGCTCGTCGGTGTGCGACAGACCCACGTCGACCTGGTGGATCCCGCGCAGGTGGGGGCGTCCGCCGATCTTGTAGGCGAGGTCGAGTCCGGCGGCGTCGGTGCCCAGGGCGGCCGCCGCCGTGTACTTCAGCACCAGCCGGGCGGCGGCGAACCGGTGCCGCACCAAGGGGTCGGCGGTGCGCCGGTAGCGGGGCCAGTCCCGGCCCAGCAGCAGGCACAGCCGGGGTTCGGTGACCACCGCGCTCAGCCACTCCCCCCAGGTGGTGAAGACCACCGCGCTGCCGCACCGCTCCATTGCCTCCGCCACCTCCTCCCACGGCCCGGAAGGCCCCGGCACGTGCACGGGCTGGGTGATGCGGGATGGCTGCGTCATCCGTCCGCTCCTTGGATCACTGCGTGGGTGGGGCCGGCCGCCGGACGGGCAAGCGTGGCATGGGGGCGGGCGCCGCTCACAGGGTGAGTGCGGCCGCGTCGAGGTCGAGGCCGCGTCCCTCGAGGTGGCGCCGCAGCAGCTCGTCGAGGACGCCCGTGGTGCAGGTGGCGGGCAGGTCGGGCAGCGCGAGAGCGAGCCGGCGGCCGAGCCGGGACAGGGCGAGCAGCACCCAGCCGGGGTCGGCGAGGAACGGGTCGTCGCCGTCCTGGCCCTCCCAGACGGCCAGGACGGCGGCGGCCGCGGCGATCAGCCCGTAGCGGTCGCTCAGGGCGCAGGCCGCCGGGCCCGAGAGGGCCTCGCCGAACTGCCCGGGCAGCAGGGCGCACTGCTCGCGCAGCTGGCGCAGCTCCGTCAGGAACGCCTCGGCCAGCTGCGCCAGCAGGGCGATGCGGCCGCCGGCCCGGCGCGCGCGGCCCAGCCGTTCGGCGGTCCCGGTCAGTGCGGCGGCCAGGAAGTCCCCGCCGCCGGCGAAGGCCAGCGCCCCGTGGTCCAGCGGAGGCAGGTCGGCCCGGGGGCAAAACAGTTCGGCACCCGGCTCCTCCTCCACCAGCCAGGACTGCTGTGCCAGCGCGCCCAGTTGGGGAACGATGACGGCCTGGCAGGCGGCGGCGCCGTCGCGTCCCAGGCCGGCGGCCGGCAGGTCGCGCACCAGCTTGGCCAGGATGCCGGGCAGCAGGCCGCCCCCGCTGTGGGTGCCCAGGAGGGCGGACAGCTCCTCCAGTGCGTCGGTGAGCAGCGCGGGCACGGTGTAGGTGGCGGCCACCGTGGGCGCGTGGGCCCGGTCGGGCAGCAGGCCGACCGCGCGCAGGCACACCGTGGCCAGGGCGTCGCAGACGAGCAGGTCGGTGAAGACCCCGGCGAGCGGCCGGTGCCAGCGGCGGGCCGGCGGCCCGGTGCGGCCCTCGGTGGCACGGTGGACCGCGGCGCGCAGGACCGGGTCGAGGGCGGCGGTCGCGGCGCCGGCGACGAGGCAGCGGTTGACCTGGTTCATGCGCAGGGCCAGCTGGGCGCCGTCGCCGGGCCGGCCCACCAGGGCCTCGTCGCCCGCCGGGCAGCGGGTGAACCGCAGCCCGGAGAAGACGGCGCCGCGCATCCCCTCGGTCGCCACCCGCGGCAGCCGCTGCAGCGACGTGCCGGGCAGCCGTGCGCCCTCCAGCAGGAGGACCGAGTGGGTGCGCGGGCCGGTTTCGGCGGTGCGGGCGTGGACGACGTAGACGTCGGCGCGTGCCGCGTCGATGATGACGTCCTTGCCGCCGCTGACGAGCATGCCGGTGTCGTCGGCCGTGCGCCGGGCCGTGACCTCCTCGCGCCGGATGCCGCCGGCCGGGGCGAGCCCGGGGTGCACCACGGTGGCCCGCCCGCCGCCCAGCAGCAGCCGGGCCAGCGCCCGCTGCTGTGCGTCGGTGCCGGCCGCCCATACCGCGGAGGCGGCGAACAGCGAGGTGACACCGCCCGCGAAGCCGAGCGCCACATCGCGGCGGAAGACGGGGCGCAGCACCTTCATGAGCAGGTCGGCCCGGGTCAGGCCGCCGCCGTGGCGGGCGGGGACGAACTCGGCGGCCAGGCCCGCATCGGCGAGCAGCCTTTCCGCGGACAGCACGGGGCGGCGCCGGCGGTCGGCGGCCAGGAACGCGGCGAAGCCGTGGGCGCCGCCCGGGTCGTAGGGGTTGTCGAGCAGGGCGTCCAGGCGGGCGGCGCGGCGCAGCGCGGCCCTGCGCCCGTCCGAGGCGGCGGGCCGGGGGTCTGTGGCCTGCGGTGGGGCGGCGAGGTGCGGGGTGAGGGTCACGACGGGCCCGGCAGGCTGCTCGGGGTGAGCGGGCGGACGGCGTCCTCCGCGTGCCGCTTGGCGAGGCGGAGCAGGGCGGCGCTTTCCCGGCCGACGCGCTCGCGCACGTGCCGGCGGGCGTCGGCCAGGCCGGCGCTCTCTCCCAGCACCCGCACCACGTCGTGCTCGTCGAGCACCAGCCGGTGCCGCGCCCGCACCGTCACCCCGGTCGGGTCGGGCTCCACCGACCACTCCCCGGCCTGTCCCGAGACCAGCTCGGGCGGCTCGGTCACCTTGTAGACGATGACCCCGCCGTGCGTGAAGCACAGCCGCACGGCGACGGTGTGCCCGGCGCCGCCCGCCGGGCCCGGCGCGCACAGGGTCTGGATGCCGGGCACGTGCTCCACCAACTGCACGCCGGCCACACCGGGGACGGTGCCGGGCCGGGCGGCGGCCCCGTACAGGAAGCCGTAGACGAGCTCGGAGGGCCCCTCGATACGGACGGCGTCCTCGACGGTGACGACCAGCTCGTCCAGGTGAGCCCACCGCTCCGCCAGGCTCTTGAGGCTGGCCAGGTGGGCGCGGATGTTCGCGTCCCCGGTCGACTGAGCCGCGAGGCGGCCGCCGGGCAGCGAGAACTCCCGCTCCAGCGTCAACAGCGACCAACCGTCCGCCCTCTGCTCGACGTTCCAGAGGCCCCGCATGCTGTCCACGGCCGCGGAGGTCACCTCCTGGCAGAAGGAGATGCGCCGGGCACCGGGGTCGAGGGTGCGCCGGGTGATCCAGGAGGTGATCCGGCCCTGGGCACGCGCCCACATGCGCAGCCGCTGGGCGGGGCCCTCCCCGTCCAGCGGCTCCACATGCACGTTCGGGGCGAAGAACAGCGGCCAGCGCTCGGCGTCCGCGATGAGCCCGTAGACCACTCCGGCGGGAGCGGCCACCTCGATCCGATGCGATGTGCGGTGTACGGCCGGTACCGGCATCGGCGTTCACCCCCTTCTTTTCCCGTGTGTGACGACTGTGCGGCCGCCTGCTCGAAGTCCGGTCGAACCCGGGTGGACCACCGCTGGGGCCGCCGCCGGGGGCCCGGCACGCGCCCGCCCGCCGTGCGATGGCTGCGGCACAGGTGGGCGGCGCGGTCCGAGCGGCCGTGGTGCGTTCGGGCCGCCGGGTTCGAGCGTTCTTCCAGCGCCCGGCGAGCGGCTGGCGACCGGGAGCCGCCCGGACGCCGAGCATCCGCCCCGGCGGGGCGGGACCGGGGGGCGGAAAGGGGTGGTCGAGCTTGTTTCCACCCGCGCTCGGCGCAGGTGGCGTCGAATCGACACCACCTGCCTCCCGGGCATCCGGGGCGGCTCTTCTGGGCGGCATGGACATCTGGCGCACGGCTTCCCTCATCCGACCTGAAAGCGGAGGAAATTCGCCATGGGGCTTCTGTTCACCTCGGAGTCCGTGACCGAAGGTCACCCCGACAAGATCGCTGACCAGATCAGCGACACCATCCTCGACGCGCTGCTGCGCCAGGACCCGGCCTCCCGGGTCGCCGTGGAGACGCTGATCACCACCGGTCTGGTGCACGTGGCCGGCGAGGTGACCACCCAGGCCTACGCGGACATCGCGGCCCTCGTCCGCCACAAGATCCTCGAGATCGGCTACGACTCCTCGGCGAAGGGCTTCGACGGCGCCTCCTGCGGTGTCTCGGTGTCCATCGGCGCGCAGTCCCCCGACATCGCCCAGGGTGTCGACACCGCCTACGAGGCCCGCGTCGGGGGTGCCCGCCCAGGGGAGGAGGGGGACGAGCTGGACCGGCAGGGCGCGGGCGACCAGGGCCTGATGTTCGGGTACGCGACCGACGAGACGCCCACCCTGATGCCGCTGCCGATCTTCCTGGCGCACCGGCTGGCCAAGCGCCTGTCCGAGGTGCGCAAGAACGGCACCATCCCCTACCTGCGCCCGGACGGCAAGACGCAGGTCACCATCGAGTACGACGGCGACAAGGCTGTGCGCCTCGACACCGTCGTCGTCTCCTCGCAGCACGCCAGCGGCATCGACCTGGAGTCGCTGCTGACCCCCGACATCCGCGACTCGGTGGTCGAACCGGAGCTGCGGGCCCTGGCGCAGGACGGCATCAAGCTCGACACCGAGAACTACCGCCTGCTGGTCAACCCGACCGGCCGCTTCGAGACCGGCGGCCCGATGGGCGACGCCGGACTGACCGGCCGGAAGATCATCATCGACACGTACGGCGGTATGGCCCGCCACGGCGGTGGCGCCTTCTCCGGCAAGGACCCCTCCAAGGTGGACCGCTCCGCCGCGTACGCGATGCGCTGGGTGGCGAAGAACGTGGTCGCCGCGGGGCTGGCCTCCCGTTGCGAGGTGCAGGTGGCGTACGCGATCGGCAAGGCCGAGCCGGTCGGTCTGTTCGTGGAGACCTTCGGCACCGAGAAGGCCGATGTCGTAAAGATCCACAAGGCGATCGGCGAGGTCTTCGACCTGCGTCCGGCCGCGATCATCCGCGACCTGGACCTGCTGCGCCCCATCTACGCCCGGACGGCCGCCTACGGCCACTTCGGCCGTGAGCTGCCCGACTTCACCTGGGAGCGCACCGACCGGGCCGACGCGCTGCGCCGGGCCGCCGGGATCTGACATGCCGATCGCCGTCACCGGGTCCATCGCCACGGACCATCTCATGGTCTTCCCCGGCAGGTTCGCCGACCAGCTCATGGCCGGCCGGCTGGAGCGCGTCTCGCTGTCCTTCCTCGCCGACTCGCTGGACGTCCGGCGCGGCGGCGCCGCCGCCAACATCGCCTACGGCCTGGGCCAGTTGGGGCTGGCGCCGGTGCTGGTCGGTGCCGTGGGCAGCGACTTCGAGCCGCACCGGGTGCTGCTGGAGGAACAGGGCGTGGACACCGAGTCGGTGCGGGTGAGCCCCCATCTGCCCACCGCCCGCTTCGTGTGCACCACGGACGCCGACCAGAACCAGATCGCCACCTTCTACACCGGTGCGATGGCCGAGGCCCGGCACATCTGCCTCGCCCCCGTCCTCGCCCGTACCCGAGGACTCGACCTGGTCCTGGTGGCGCCCAACGACCCCGAGGCGATGCTGCGGCACACCCGCCAGTGCCACGCACTGGGCCTGCCCGTCGCCGCCGACCCCTCACAGCAGCTGGCCCGCCTCGACCGCGACCAGGTCCGCGCCCTGATCGACCGCTCCCGGATGCTGTTCACCAACGAGTACGAGTCGGTCCTCATCCAGGAGCGCAGCGGCTGGACACAGGAGCAGATCCTCCACCGCACCGGCCTGTGGATCACCACGCTCGGCGCGGCCGGCTCCCGCCTCCGGCAGGCGGGCCGCACCACCGTCGAGGTCCCGGCCGCCCCGCCCCGCCGTGTCGCCGACCCCACCGGCGTCGGCGACGCCTACCGGGCGGGCTTCCTGGCCGCCCTCGCCCGCGGGGCGCAGGCGCGGGACGCGGCCCGGCTCGGCAGCGTCAGTGCCGTTCTCGCCCTGGAGACGGTGGGCACCCAGGAACACACCCTGTCCCGCGCCGAGTTGCTGACCCGCCTCGAAGAGGCCTACGGCCGTACTGCGGCACACGCCCTCTCCTGCCGTCTGGTGGTGCGCTCATGACCGAGACCGCCCGTGTGTCCGCGCTGCGTGAGGCGCTCGCCACCCGTGTGGTGGTCGCCGACGGAGCGATGGGCACCATGCTGCAGGCGCAGGACCCCACGCTGGAGGACTTCCAGCAGCTGGAGGGCTGCAACGAGATCCTCAACGTCACCCGGCCGGACATCGTCCGCTCGGTCCACGAGGAGTACTTCGCGGCCGGCGTGGACTGCGTGGAGACCAACACCTTCGGTGCGAACCACACGGCCGCCTCGGAGTACGAGATCGCCGGCCGGGTGCACGAGCTGTCGCAGGCGGGGGCGCGGATCGCCCGTGAGGTGGCCGACGAGTGCGCGGCCCGCGACGGCCGGCAGCGTTGGGTGCTGGGGTCGATCGGCCCCGGCACCAAGCTGCCCACGCTGGGCCACGTGGCCTACGCGACGATCCGCGACGGCTACCAGCAGAACGCTGAGGGTCTGCTCGCGGGCGGTGCGGACGCGCTGCTCGTGGAGACCACCCAGGACCTGCTGCAGACCAGGGCCTCGGTGCTCGGTGCCCGCCGTGCCATGGAGGCGACGGGCACGGATGTGCCGCTGCTGGTGTCGATGGCGTTCGAGACGACCGGCACCATGCTGCTCGGCTCGGAGATCGGTGCCGCGCTCACCGCGCTGGAGCCGCTGGGCATCGACATGATCGGCCTGAACTGCTCGACCGGTCCGGCCGAGATGAGCGAGCACCTGCGCCATCTGGCCCGCCACTCGCGCATCCCGCTGCTGTGCATGCCGAACGCGGGCCTGCCGGTCCTCGGCAAGGACGGCGCGCACTTCCCGCTCGGCCCCACGGGCCTGGCGGACGCGCAGGAGACCTTCGTCCGGGAGTACGGGCTGTCCCTGGTCGGCGGCTGCTGCGGCACCACCCCCGAGCATCTGCGCCAGGTCGTCGAGCGGGTCCGCGGCCTGGCCCCCACCGGGCGCCATCCGCGGCCCGAGCCGGGCGCCGCCTCCCTCTACCAGAGTGTGCCGTTCCGGCAGGACACCTCGTACCTGGCGATCGGTGAGCGCACCAACGCCAACGGCTCCAAGAAGTTCCGTGAGGCCATGCTGGCCGGGCGGTGGGACGACTGTGTGGAGATGGCCCGCGACCAGATCCGCGAGGGCGCCCACATGCTGGACCTGTGCGTGGACTACGTCGGGCGGGACGGCGTGGCGGACATGCAGGAGCTGGCCGGCCGCTTCGCCACCGCCTCCACCCTGCCGATCGTGCTGGACTCCACCGAGGTCGACGTCATCCAGGCCGGCCTGGAGAAGCTCGGCGGGCGCGCGGTCATCAACTCCGTCAACTACGAGGACGGCGACGGCCCCGAATCCCGCTTCGCGAAGGTCACCCGGCTCGCGCGCGAGCACGGGGCGGCGCTGATCGCGCTGACCATCGACGAGGAGGGCCAGGCCCGCACCCCCGAGAAGAAGGTCGCCATCGCCGAGCGGCTGATCGAGGACCTGACGGGGAACTGGGGCATCCGGGAGTCGGACATTCTCATCGACACCCTGACCTTCACGATCTGCACCGGTCAGGAGGAGTCCCGCAGGGACGGCATCGCCACCATCGAGGCGATCCGCGAGCTCAAGCGCCGCCACCCCGACGTGCAGACCACGCTGGGCCTGTCGAACATCTCCTTCGGACTGAACCCGGCCGCGCGGATCCTGCTCAACTCGGTCTTCCTGGACGAGTGCGTCAAGGCGGGTCTGGACTCGGCGATCGTGCACGCCTCGAAGATCCTGCCGATCGCCCGGTTCTCCGAGGAGGAGGTCACCACCGCCCTGGACCTCATCTACGACCGGCGCGCCGAGGGTTATGACCCGCTGCAGAAGCTGATGGCCCTGTTCGAGGGGGCGACGGCGAAGTCGCTGAAGGCGGGCAAGGCGGAGGAGCTGGCCGCGCTGCCGCTGGAGGAGCGGCTCAAGCGGCGCATCATCGACGGTGAGCGCAACGGCCTGGAGGCCGACCTGGACGAGGCCCTGCAGACCCGCAAGGCCCTGGACATCGTCAACGAGACGCTGCTGGACGGCATGAAGGTCGTCGGTGAGCTGTTCGGCTCGGGGCAGATGCAGCTGCCGTTCGTGCTGCAGTCCGCGGAGGTCATGAAGACCGCGGTGGCCCATCTGGAACCGCACATGGAGAAGGTCGAGGGCGACGAGGCCGGCAAGGGCACCATCGTGCTGGCCACCGTGCGCGGGGACGTGCACGACATCGGCAAGAACCTGGTCGACATCATCCTGTCCAACAACGGCTACACCGTGGTCAACCTCGGCATCAAGCAGCCGGTCTCCGCGATCCTGGAGGCCGCCGCCGAGCACAAGGCCGACGTCATCGGCATGTCCGGGCTGCTGGTCAAGTCCACGGTGATCATGAAGGAGAACCTGGAGGAGCTCAACCAGCGCGGCCTGGCGGCCGACTACCCGGTCATCCTCGGCGGCGCCGCGCTCACCCGCGCCTATGTCGAGCAGGACCTGCACGAGATCTACCAGGGCGAGGTCCGCTACGCCCGCGACGCGTTCGAGGGCCTGCGGCTGATGGACGCGCTGATCGGCGTCAAGCGCGGCGTGCCCGGCGCGAAACTGCCCGAGCTCAAGCAGCGCCGGGTGCGCGCCCGGCCGGCGGTCGAGGTGGAGGAGCGCCCGCAGGAGGGGCACGTGCGTTCCGGCGTCGCCACCGACAACCCCGTCCCCACCCCGCCGTTCTGGGGCGCCCGCGTCATCAAGGGCATCCCGCTCAAGGAGTACGCGTCCTGGCTGGATGAGACGGCTCTCTTCCGCGGGCAGTGGGGCCTGACCAAGGACCTGGTCGCGACGGAGGGCCGGCCGCGGCTGCGCGGTCTGCTGGACCGGCTGCAGACCGGCAACCTGCTGGAGGCGGGCGTGGTGTACGGCTACTTCCCGTGCGTCTCCAAGAACGACGACCTGATCATCCTGGACGAGCAGGGCAACGAACGCACCCGCTTCACCTTCCCCCGCCAGCGCCGCGGCCGCCGGCTGTGCCTGGCCGACTTCTTCCGCCCCAAGGAGTCCGGCCACAGGGACGTCGTCGGCCTGCAGGTCGTCACCGTCGGCTCCCGCATCGGTCAGGAGACCGCCCGTCTCTTCGAGGCCGACGCCTACCGCGACTACCTCGAACTGCACGGCCTGTCGGTGCAGCTGGCGGAGGCGCTCGCCGAGTACTGGCACGCCCGGGTGCGCTGCGAACTCGGCATCGCGGGCGAGGAGCCCGAGGCGCTGGAGGGCATGTTCCGTACCGAGTACCAGGGCTGCCGCTACTCGCTGGGCTACCCGGCCTGCCCCGACCTGGAGGACCGCGCCAAGATCGCCGGCCTGCTCCGGCCCGAGCGCATCGGCGTCCACCTGTCCGAGGAGTTCCAGCTGCACCCGGAGCAGTCCACCGACGCCCTCGTGCTCCACCACCCGGAGGCGGGTTACTTCAACGCCGGAGGCCGCGCATGACGGCCCGGCCCACGTTCTCCTTCGAGTTCTTCCCGCCGAAGTCGGCGGCCGGGGAGCGCACCCTGTGGCAGGCGATACGCCGCCTCGAGCCGCTGCGGCCGGACTTCGTCTCCGTCACCTACGGCGCGGGAGGCTCCTCCCGGGGCCGCACCATCGAGGTCACGCGGCGCATCGCGGCCGAGACGACCCTGCGTCCCGTCGCCCACCTCACCGCCGTCGGCCACTCGGTGGCCGAGCTGCGGCACATCATCGGCGCGTACGCGGACGCGGGCATCCGGGACGTCCTGGCCCTGCGCGGCGATCCGCCCGGCGACCCCCAAGGGCCCTGGGTGGCGCACCCGGACGGCGTGAGGCACGCCCGTCAGCTGGTCGAGCTGGTGCGCTCGCTGGGCACCTTCACCATCGGCGTGGCGGCCTTCCCGGAGCGGCATCCACGCTCGTCCGACTGGGACGGGGAGATCCGGCATTTCGTGGCCAAGTGCCGGGCGGGCGCCGACTACGCCATCACCCAGATGTTCTTCCACGTCGAGGACTACCTGCGGCTGCGGGACCGGGTGGCGGCCGCCGGCTGCGACATCCCGATCATCCCGGAGATCATGCCGGCCACCGACGTGCGCCAGATCCGCCGGTTCGCCGAGCTGAGCGGTGCGGCCTTCCCCCAAGACCTCGCCCACCGGCTGGAAGCGGCCCGAAACGACCCGGCGGCGGGCCATCACATCGGCGTGGAGTACGCCACCGCCATGGCCGAGCGGCTGCTCGCCGAGGGCGCGCCCGGCCTGCACTACATCACCCTGAACAGGTCCACCGCGGCCCTGGACATCCACCGTAACGTCATGAGCGCAAGGAGCTGTCGTGTCAGCTGAGTTCACGGATTTCAAGGTCGCCGACCTGTCCCTGGCCGGCTTCGGCCGCAAGGAGATCACCCTCGCCGAGCACGAGATGCCCGGCCTGATGGCGATCCGCAAACAGTACGCCGAGACCCAGCCGCTGGCCGGCGCCCGTGTCACCGGCTCCCTGCACATGACCGTGCAGACCGCCGTGCTCATCGAGACCCTGGTCGCGCTCGGCGCCCGGGTCCGCTGGGCCTCGTGCAACATCTTCTCCACCCAGGACCACGCCGCAGCGGCCGTCGCCGTCGGCCCGAACGGCACGCCCGAGAACCCGCAGGGCGTCCCGGTCTTCGCCTGGAAGGGCGAGACCCTGGGCGAGTACTGGTGGTGCACGGAGCAGGCGCTGACCTGGCCGGACAGCCCCACCGGCGGCCCCAACATGATCCTCGACGACGGCGGGGATGCCACCCTCCTCGTCCACAAGGGCGTCGAGTACGAGAAGGACGGCAAGGTCCCCTCCGTGGACACCGCCGAGTCCGACGAGCACCGCGTCATCCTCGAACTCCTGCACCGCACCATCACCAACGGCTCGCAGAAGTGGACCCAGCTCGCCTCCGAGATCCGCGGCGTGACCGAGGAGACCACCACCGGCGTCCACCGCCTGTACGAGATGCAGCGCGACGGCGTCCTGCTGTTCCCGGCGATCAACGTCAACGACGCCGTCACCAAGTCGAAGTTCGACAACAAGTACGGCTGCCGGCACTCCCTGATCGACGGCATCAACCGCGCCACCGACGTCCTGATCGGCGGCAAGACCGCGGTCGTGTGCGGCTACGGGGATGTGGGCAAGGGCTGCGCGGAGTCCCTGCGCGGACAGGGCGCCCGCGTCATCGTCACCGAGATCGACCCGATCTGCGCACTGCAGGCGGCGATGGACGGCTACCAGGTCACCACGCTGGACGAGGTCGTCGAGACGGCCGACATCTTCATCACCACGACCGGCAACAAGGACATCATCATGGCCGGCGACATGGCCAAGATGAAGCACCAGGCGATCGTCGGGAACATCGGTCACTTCGACAACGAGATCGACATGGCCAGCCTCGCCCGGATCCCCGGCATCGTCAAGGACGAGGTCAAGCCGCAGGTCCACACCTGGACCTTCCCCGACGGCAAGGTGATCATCGTGCTGTCCGAGGGCCGCCTGCTGAACCTGGGCAACGCCACCGGCCACCCCTCGTTCGTGATGTCCAACTCCTTCGCGGACCAGACCCTGGCCCAGATCGAGCTGTTCACCCGGCAGTCCCAGTACCCGACCGGCGTGTACACGCTGCCCAAGCACCTCGACGAGAAGGTCGCCCGTCTCCACCTGGACGCGCTCGGCGTGCAGCTGACCACGCTCCGCCCGGAGCAGGCCGCCTACCTCGGCGTCGCCGTCGAGGGCCCCTACAAGCCGGACCACTACCGCTACTGACACGCGCCGGCGCGGCGCGGGGCGGCGGCGGCCGGCCCGGGCCGGTGCCGAAGAAGGAGGACAGCGTGGACGATATCCCTCTCGAAGGCCGCGAGGAGCACCTCCGCCTCGCCGCCTCGCGGCACGCCCTGCCGGTGGGTGCGGTGCTCGCTCCGCCGCTGCTGCTGGCGGGGGCGGACGAGGACGACGACGCCGTGGACGGGCACATCGTCCGCGGCATCGACTGACCCGGGCGGCCGGCAGGCATCAGCACGGGCGACACCCGTGGGGGCGGTCCGGGAAGGGACCGCCCCCACGGGTGTTGAGGTGGGGCATCGGGGGATGTGGGGTCAGGCCGCCCGGGAGGAGGCGAGGACCTGGTTGACGACCTGAAGGTACTGGCGCGGGGTCTGGGCCTCTTCCAGTGCCTCCTCGTCGAGGGTGACCTCGTAGTCGCGCTCGATGGCACCGGTGACCTGCAGCAGCGCCAGCGAGTCGTAGTTGAGCTCGTCGAACGGCACGTCCAGCACATCGCCGTCCAGGTCGAAGGTGTCGCTGTCACCGGCGTTGGTGCGCAGGAGAACGACCAGGTCCTTTATGTGGAGGGGTTGCATGGTGGTGACTCTCTTTCTTCTCGTGCCGGACACTGTCAGCGGTGAATGGGATCAGTGCAGGGGCCCGGGCCGGGTCACCCGGCCGGGACGGCTCGCCGGCCCGGCCCCCGGGGACCGCGCTGCGGCGCTGCCGGTGCGGCCCGCCCGTCCTTGACGGGGGCGGTGGCCAGCCGCCGTACGACGCGGCCGGCCCGGCCGATGAGCCGGGGCAGCGCGTCACCTCGTACGAAGAAGTGGTCACCGGCCACGGTGCGGGTCACCACCGGGCCGGCGGACCATCTGCGCCAGCCGGCGACCATGTCGGGCGGTGCCAGCGGGTCGCGGTCGCCCGCGACGGCCAGCAGCGGCACCGGCACCCGGCCGGTGCCGGCCGGGCTGCGGGCGAACGTGCGCAGCGCGTGCGCCAGGCGCAGGTCGTCGCGCAGCACCGGCAGCGCCGCCCGGTGCCAGTACCCGTTTGGTCCGGCCCTTTCGGGGACGGCCCCCAGGGCGTGGAGCCGCTCCAGCAGCCCCTCCTCGGCGGTGCAGGCGTCGGCCAGTTCGCTGGGCTCGTCCGGCGGCGGGCAGGCCCCCAGGGCGAGCAGCGCGGGAAGCGGGCGGTGCTGTTCGTCAAGGGCCTGGGTGAGGGTGTGGGCCACCATGGCCCCCAGGCTGTGCCCGTAGAGGATGAACGGCTGGCCGGGCTCGGGCCTGACCTGGTCGAGGAGTTCGGCCACGAGTGCCGCCCGGTGGGTCAGGCGCGCCTCGCGGCGCCGGCGCTCACGGCCCGGCAGCAAAACGGGCACGGTCTCCACGTCGGGACCCAGGCTGCGGGCCCAGCCGTGGAAGGCGGAGACCCCGGCCCCCGCGTGTGCGAAGCAGTACACCCGTACGGGCGGCACCGTGCCGGCCCTGCCCGCCGTGTCCGCCGTGTCCGCCGTTTCTGCCATGTCCGCCCTTCCCTGGCCCCTGGTGTGGTGCCCCACCAGGCTTGCCGACGGTGCTAGAGGCGGGCTCGAAACGCCGCGGGCGGCCGCTGCCGTCAGGAGGCGTACAGGTCGAAGGTCGAGCCGCGGCGGGTGCCCGCGGCCACGTCGAGCGCGGGGTCGACGGCGAGCATGGCCTGGTGCAGGCGCTGCAGCTGCGGGGAGGGTTCCACGCCCAGCTCCTCGATGAGCCGGATGCGCAGCTGCCGGTAGACGTCGAGTGCCGCGGCCTGCCGGCCCGACCGGTACAGGGCCACCATGGCCTGGGAGTGCAGGCCCTCGTGCTGCGGGTGACGGACGATGAGGTCCTTGAGCTCGGCGAGCAGTTGGGTGTGCCTGCCCAGCCGCAGGTCGGCGTCGATGCGCCGTTCCACGGTGACCAGTCTGCTCTCCTCCAGACGCAGGGTCTCGATGGACAGAATGGAACCGACGCGTACGTCGACCAGGGCCGGGCCCTGCCACATCTCCAGCGCCTGGCGCAGCGTCTGGGCGGCGCGGGCGTCGTCACCGGCCTCGAAGGCCGCCCGTCCCGCCCCCACCAGCCGCTCGTAGACGTGGGCGTCCACGCTGTCCTGCGGGATCTGCAGCAGGTAGCCGCCGTGCCGGGTGGCCAGCACCTCCTTGGCGCTGCGCGGCGCGTCGGGCCCCATCGCGGTGCCCAGCCGCCGGCGCAGCTGCAGGATGTAGGTCTGCAGGGTGGTCAGGGCGCTGACCGGGGGGTCGGCTCCCCAGATCTCCTCCATCAGGGTCGGCACGGGCATGACCCGGCCGGGATACAGCGCGAGCAGCGAAAGGATCTGGCGGGGTTTGCTCGCCGTCGGCACCACCGGCACACCGCCGATCTCGGCGTGCAGCGGGCCCAGTACCTGGATCATCATGGTTTCGTCTCCCCCTCTGTGGCGTCTTCTTCTCCTCGACTGCGTGTTCGAGGCGGGTGCGCCTGACTGGCACCGTAACGGCCGAAAACCGTGGGCGCCCGCTTCCTTGAGCCCCCGTCGAGCAGGCCTGCACCCCTTTCGCTGCGGCGCTGTTGCGGCGCTGTGGGGGTGCTGTGGCGGGGCTCGGGCGGCCTGCGCGTGCGGGGCGGCTTCAGCCTGCCGCCGGCGCCAGCCGGGGCGCCTGGTCGGGGGTGCCGGCCGCCTGTTCCGGGCCGGCCAGCAGGATGGAACGCTGCAGGCGGCGCAGTGCCACGGAGGGCTCGATGCCCAGTTCCCGCACGAGCGTGGTGCGCAGCCTGCGGTACACCTCGAGCGCCTCGCTGCGCCGCCCCGAGCGCTGCAGCGCCAGCATGAACTGGGCGTGCAGGTTCTCGTGGGTGGCGTACTGGCTGACCAGAACGGTCAGTTCGGCAAGCAGCTCGCGGTGCCGGCCCAGCCGCAGGTCCGCCTCGATGCGCTGGTCGAGCGCGCACAGCCGGCTCTCCTTCAGGCGCCTGGACTCGATGTCCAGCTGGGAGCCCGCCTGGACGTCGGCGAAGGGGGTGCCGCTGAACAGGCCGAGGGCCTCGCGCAGCAGCCGCGCGGCCCGCGGGTGGTCACCGGCGTCCATCGCCCGGTAGCCCAGACCGGCCAGCCGCTCGAACTCACGCACATCACTGCTCCCGCCCCGGGTCTCCAGGCGGTACCCGCCCGGGCAGGTCACCAGGACGTCCTTGGCGGACACTCCCCCGGCCGCCTCCCCGGCCGCCTCCCCGGCCGCGTCCCCGGCGGCGTGCCCGGCGGCGTTCTGGGCGAGGGCGGCGGTGATGAGCTCGCGCAGCTGCAGCACGTAGGTCTGCAAGGTGGTGCGTGCGCTGCGCGGCGGACGCTCCGCCCACAGCTCCTTGACCAGCGCGGAAACGGGCACGACCTGGTCGGCGTGGAGCGCCAGCAGCGCCAGCACCTGCCGCGCCTTCGGTGCCGTGGGGGTGATGGAGACGCCGCCTTCCCTCACCCCGAGAGCGCCCAGTACCTGAATGTCCACGCCAGTCCCCCTGTCGTCGCCGTCGGCGCAGTGACTCTCGCCTGTAGAGCGGGTAGGTCAACGATTGAAAAACAATCCAGACGGTTTGTCAATATCAAACCATCTGGACTGTTTATTTTCGGTTCCGGTGCCGGTACCGGCGGTTAAGTCCCTATGTGTCCGCTGTGCGGGAACGCCGGGGGCGGCGGGGGCGCGGGGGGAAACCGGCAGGGCCCGGCTGTTTTCAGGAGTCCTGCCGGGCCGGCGGCCCGGACAGCAGCACGCTGAACACCTGGTCCACCCGGGCCGCGGACCGCCAGGTCTCGTCGGAGGCGGCCAGCACGCGCAGGCCGGCCGTCGCGGCGACGACGGTGGTGGTCATCGCGCGCGAGGTGACCCCCTCGGCCAGCTCGCCGTCCCGCTCGGCCTGCCGCAGCACCTCGCCGACCCAGGCCTGCCAGCGCCGGGAGAAGGCGCGGCTCCCCTTGCGCGTGAGGTCGCCGTCCATCCGGAAGCCGGCCCGCACGACCGCGTCGCCGGCCATGCAGGCCATCAGGCGGCGCATCACGTCGGCCAGCAGCTCCAGCCGGGTCAGGCCCGGCCGCAGCTGCGCGGCGTCGATGATGCGCCCCACCGCGCGGGCCGCCTCGTCCTCCACCGCGCGGGCCAGGGCGTCCTTGCTCTCGAAGTGGAAGTGCAGGGCCCCCTTGCTCACGCCGGCCCGCTCGCTGATCACCGGGAGGGACGCAAGGACGTACCCCTCGCCGGCGAAGGTCTCCGCCGCCGCCTGGATCAGCGCCCGGCGGGTGCGGGCGGCACGCTCCTGCTTGACCATCCGGTCCTCCCTCTGGTCGGTCCGGGGAGCCGCCCCCTGCGGCGGCCCCCTGCTCACCCCGTCGCGCCTCGGCGGGGCACGCGGCAGGGCGGCCCCCACCCTATCAAACCGCACGGGTGGTTTGTTTCTTGTTCCGGGTGGTGCGCTGCAGGGGCGGACGGGGAGGTGACGGCTACCCGCGTGCCGGCGGGGGGCCTGCGGCCTTGCGCGGCGGCGGTAGCGGGCGGGTCACTGGCCGGCGCCGGCCAGGGCCGCGGCCTGCTCGCGCACCTCGGCGATGACCCGGGCCCCCCGGTCGGGGGCCGTGTCGAGCCGGACCAGGACGGCCGGTGCGGTGACGGCGGGCAGCATGTGGTTGAACAGCGCCGACATGCGCGCCTCCAGGTCCGCCCAGCCGGCCATCGCCTGCGAGACGTACTGCACGCCGATCCAGGCGCCCAGGAAGACCTGCGCGGTCTCCTCGGGCACCACGTGCGGGAGCACCTCGCCGCGCTCCTTGCCCTCGGCCAGGAAGGACGTGGTGACCTGGGCCCAGGCGGGCCAGGCACTGCCGACCACGTCACGGCTTTGCAGATCCGCGGACAGGCGCACGCCCGCGAGCAGCATCGGCTCCCTGGGCAGGCGCCTGGCCAGCGTCATGCCCGCGTCCACCCACTCCTGCAGTTTCAGCTCCCGGGGCACGTGGTAGTCGTTGCTGACCTGTGCCTGCAGCACCCCCCGGGCGAGGGCCACCTTGGAGTCGAAATGGAAGTACAGGGCGCCCTTGGTGACCCCGGCGCGGTGGAGGATCTCGCCGATCGTGGCGGCCGCGTACCCACGCTCCGCGAAGACCGCCGCGGCAGCCTCCAGAACAGCGCGCCGGGTCCGGACAGCTCGTTCCTGCTGCGCCATGGACCCTCCTCAAGCTGAAAATTAAACCAAACAGCTCGTACCTTACCGCATGCCGCAGCAAAAAGAAGCAGCGCGGTCCGTTTGATGCCGGGCCCATGCAGGGCGCGGCAGGGCGCGGCGGACCGCAGGGGTGCGGGACCGCGGGGTGCGGACCGGAGGGGTGCGGACCGGAGGGGTGCGGGACGCAGGGGTGCGGGGCTGCTGGGTGCGGGGCGGCGGGGCCGGCCGTCCCGCACCCCCCGGGGCCGGCGCGGCGGGGGCCGGGGCGGGGCCGGGTCACCAGGCGGTGCGGCCTCCGTCCACGGCCCGCAGCGCGGTCCGTTCGGTGCGGGACCAGGCAGGGCGCGGCAGCCGCAGGGGGCGGGACGGCGGCGGCCCAGGGCCGGGTCACCAGGCGGTGCGGCCTCCGTCCACGGGCAGGGTCGCGCCGGTGACGAAGGAGGCGGCGTCGCTGCACAGCCAGGCGGCCGCTTCGGCGACCTCCCCGGGATCGGCCGCGCGCCGCTGCGGCGCCGACTGCAGGGCCCGCTGCTGCGCCTGGGGGTGGCGGGCGAACCACTCCTCGACCATCTCGGAGCGGGCCAGCCCCGGCGCGATCGCGTTGACCCGGATGCCGTGGGCGGCGTACTCGACCGCGGCCGCCTTCGTCAGGCCGATGACGGCATGCTTGGAGGCGATGTACGGTGCGGCCACCGAGGAGGCGATGAGCCCGCCGACGCTGCTGGTGTTGACGATCGCGCCGCCCCCGCAGGTGAGCATCGCGGCGATCTCGTGGCGCAGGCAGTTGAACACGCCCCGCACGTTGGTGGCCATGACCTGCTCGTAGGCGAGGTCGTCGATCAGGTGCAGGGGCGTCTTCTCGATCGCGGTCCCGGCGTTGTTGAACGCCGCATCCAGCCTGCCGTAGCGGTCCATGGCGTGCTCCACCAGCATGCGGGCGTCTTCGCTGCGCGAGACGTCGGCGACGACGTGGGTGACCGTCGCGCCCTGCCCGCGCAGGCGGCCGGCCAGCTCACGCAGCCGGTGCTCGCGGCGTGCCGAGAGCACCAGACGGGCGCCGTGGCGGGCGAAGACACCCGCTGCGGCCGCACCGATCCCGCTGCTGGCCCCGGTGATGACCACGACCTTGTCCTTCAGCGGGACGGCGGTCTCAGACACGCTCCGCCCCCGCCCGGCCCAGCGCCGCCCCCCGCCCGCCCACCGGACCGAAGACGCCCGCCGCCGCCTCGCCGTCCACCCGCCGCAGCAGCCCCTCGTCGATCTCCTGCAGGCTGCGCACCACATGCCGGACGCCCGCCCGCCGCATGAGCGCGTGCTGGTGCCCGTGCTCGAAGTCGCCGGGACGGCCGATGAAGGGCACACCCAGCCGGCCCGCGGCCTGTGCGACCCGGGCCACGTCGTCGATGAACAGCACCCGGTCGTAGGGCAGCCGGAAGACCTCCCGGGTGATCTCCCGGATGCCGGGACGGAAACGGTCGGTGCACACATAGCCCGGGCCGTCGAAGAAGTGCGCCAGATGGCCCAGATGCCGCTCGAAGTGCGCCCGCTCCAGCCCGCCGTAACACACCATCCGCAGCCCGAGCCCCCTCAAGCGGGCCAGCAGACCGGCCGCACCCGGAAGGACCTGCACCGGGGTATGGGCGAGATAGCGCTCACGCTCGCGCAGGTAACGCTCCAGCAGCTCCCCGGGGCTCAGCGTCACCTTCGCGGCCTCGGCGAACACCCGCGCAGCCACCAGCTGGGACTGGGAGAACAGCCCGTACTCGACCTCGGCGGTGTACTCACCGCCGTGCTCGAGCACCATCTGCCGGATGACAGGACTGAAGGTGTCATTCAGCAGAACACCGTCGATGTTCACCGCGGCAAGACGAAGATGGGACAGAGCAGCAGGCATATCGGTCTCCTCCAGGAAGGCACAACGCACGGCCGGACAACGGGGCCAGGACCACGGGAAGCCCGCAGCGGCCACTGCAGACGAAACACTCCAGCCGGCACAGCCACCCGGCCGGCACCACCCACGACGCAACTCACCGCCGGACAGCGGAAGTCAGGACCACGAGAAGCCCGCGGCAGCCACTGCAGACGAAACACTCCAGCCGGCACAGCCACCCGGCCGGCACCACCCACCGCACAACTCACCGCAGGACAGCGGAAGCCAGGACCACAGGAAGCCCGCGGCAGCCACTGCAGACGAAACACTCCAGCCGGCACAGCCACCCGGCCGGCACCACCCACCGCACAACTCACCGCCGGGCCCCGGGAGTCAGGACCACCCAAAGCTCGCGGCGGCCACTGCAGACGAAACACTCCAGCCGGCGCAGCCGCCCGGCCGGCACCACCCACCGCGCGGCTCACTGCGGGGCTGCGGGGGTGAGGACCACGGGAAGCCCGCGGTGACCGCTGGAGATGAAACACTCCAGCCGGTGCAGCCGTGCGGCCGGCACCGCCCACCGCGCGACTCACGGCGGGGCTGCGGGGGTGAGGACCACGGGAAGCCCGCGGTGGCCGCTGCAGATGAAACACTCGAGCCGGCGCAGCCGTCCGGCCGGCACCGCCCACGGTGCGGCTCACCGCAGGACAGCGGAAGTCAGGACCACCCAAAGCTCGCGGTGGCCGCTGCAGATGAAGGACTCCGGCGGGCGCAGCCGTGCGGCCGGCCGCACCGCCCACGGTGCGGCTCACTGCGGGGCTGCGGGGGTGAGGACCACGGGAAGCTCGCGGTGGCCGCTGGAGATGAAGGACTCCAGCGGGCGCAGTTCCTGGGCGGGCACCGCGAGGCGCAGGTGCGGGAAGCGGGTGAAGAGGGCCGCCAGGGCCGTGGTCGCCTCCAGCATCGCCAGGGGCCGGCCCAGGCAGTGGTGCACCCCGTGCCCGAAGGCCAGATGGTCCCGGCTGGTGGGGCGGGTGGCGTCGAAGCGGTCCGCGTCCGGGCCGTGCCGCTCAGGGTCGCGGCCGGCGGCCGCCAGCGACATCACGATCGCCTCGCCCCGGGCGATGCGCAGGCCGCCCACGTCGATGTCGTCGACCGCGAAGCGCAGCGGGATGGTGGCGACCGGCGCCATGCAGCGCAGGGTCTCGTCCACCACCGCTTCCCAGGACACCTCGCCCCGCTGGGCCAGGCCCAGTTGGCCGGGGTGGCTGAGCAGGGCACAGACCGCCTGGTCCAGGAGGTTGACGGTGGTCTCGTGACCGGCGCCGATGATCAGCAGCAGGGTGTCGAGGAGTTCCTTCTCGCTCAGCCCCGAGCCCTCCTCGTCGCGCACCGCGATCAGCTCGCTCGTCATGTCCGCTCCCGGCCGGCGCCGTTTGCCCGCCACCAGGCCCGACAGCAGCGCATACAGCTCCGCCTGGTTGGCCTGCGCCGCCTGCGGGGTGGTCGTGGTGGTGAACAGGACGTCGACCACCCGGTGCAGGTCCGGCCAGCCGGCCCGCTCCAGGCCCAGCACCTCGGAGATGACCTGGATGGGCAGCGCGAAACAGAACTCTTTGCGCAGGTCGACGACCTGACCCGGCGGCACCTGCGCCAGATGCTCGGTCAGCTCGCCGACGATCTGCGTGATCCTCCCCTTCAGCAGGGCGGTGCGCCGCCCGGTGAAGGCCGGGGCCACCAGCCGGCGCAGCCGCCGGTGCTCCTCGCCGTAGGCGGTGAGCATGTTCCGCACCGACACCCACATGGCCAGCGGCCAGGAGCCGTCGACCTCCCCGCTCCTCCAGGCCGGCCAATGTTGGTAGGCGTCCTTGGACACCCGCGGATCGGCCATCAGACGCTGGACGAGCGCGTGCCGGGTGATCGCCCAGGCCCGCACCCCGCCCGGCAGCTCGACCAGGACGGCCGCACCCCGCGCTCTCAGACAGGCACCCTCGCCATGAACATCCCGACCCGTGGGGTCCAGGACAGCAGGCACGGTTGGTTCTTCCATCAGTCGGCTTCCCCCCTGAAGGCCGTGCAGACGGTACGGAAATCGAAAACAAACACCGCACACGACCAGCGCGCGACCAGCATGCGACGGCGTGCGGTGGAGGAGATAGTGCCACGGAAGAACCCGCCGCACGCCCCAATTCCTAAGAAACAAACGGCAGTCAGCTTCAGAACAACGGATCGTCCCCGCCGAAGCCCCGCATCTCAGCCCCCCGCTTCCGGAACCACGGAATCCGAACGCTTGACCGTTCCTTTGCCCTGGTTCCGATTGAGAATAAAACCGGTAGGTCCGTATCTTACATGACGGCTTCCCCGACTTCCCCGACTTCCCGCCCCTGCCCGCCACTTGCTCCGGGAGACGCAGATGCAACCGGCACCGCCAAAGCCCCACGAACCGGCCCCCGCTCTGCCCCGCCTGACCACCACCGTCCCCCGGGAGTACGTCCACCGGGCCTGCCTGGCCGAGGTCTTCCTCACCGGCTGCACCCAGCAGAGCGAGACCCGCTTCGCCCTCTCCGGCCAGTGGCCCCGCGCCCACACCTTCTTCCAGTCCGCCGACGGCACCGCACACGACCCGCTGCTGACAGCAGAGACGTTTCGCCAGGCCGGACTCTTCCTCGCCCACGCCGAACTCGGCGTCCCCCTCGGCCACCACTTCGTCATGTGGGAACTCGCCTTCACCACCAACCCCGACCGCCTGCACATCGGCCCCCGCCCCACCGACATCGAACTGACCGCCACCTGCACCGACATCACCCGCCGCGCCGGGCGGGCCACCGGCTTCCGCATGGAACTGTCCATACGGCGCGACGGCCAGGCGATCGCCGCCGGCGGCGGCCGCTTCACCGTCATCGCACCCGCCGTCTACCACCGCCTGCGCGGCACCCACCCCACCACAGACACCCACACCCCGCCCGGCATCCCCCGCCAGACGATGCCGCCGACCGCCGTCGGACGGGCCCGCAACACCGACGTGGTCCTCTCCCCCACAAACACACCCCACCGCTGGCTGCTCACCCCCGACCCCACCCACCCCGTCCTGTTCGACCACACCGGCGACCACCACCCCGGCATGGTCCTCCTCGAAGCCACACGACAGGCCGCATGCGCCCTCGTCGCCCCCATGACCGTCACCCCCTCCGCCATCACCACCGTCTTCCACCGCTACGCCGAACTCGACCAGCCCTGCCACATCGAAGCCACCCTCGCCCCACCCCAGGAACACCACCACGTGACCGTGAACGTGACCGGACACCAAAACGACACACTCGTCTTCACCTCCCAACTCACCGGCCCCCTCCACTGACCACAAACCAGCACCCCACACCGCCCTGCCACACCCCCCAGGACGGCTCCCCAGCGGAGGGGCGGAGCACCCCAAGGACAGTGCGGGCACCTTCCGGACCGGCGGACGAAACCGACCCTGACAGGACCGGCCGGGGCCACGGCACAAACACCACGGACCCGCTGGCCGAGCTGGGCGAGTGCGTCCTCGGTGACAGGCCGTCCCTGGCATGCCTTGCGCACACCATTGATGACCTTGGTACGGCTGAAAGGCTCGGTGACTCCGGACCGCTTGACCACCATGAGCGAGCACGTCTCCACGGTCGTGAAACGACGGGAGCAGTCCGGACACTCGGGAGTTCGACTTCGACGCCAACCCCAGCATCGACCCCGCCGTGATCCACACCCTGGCCACCTGCGAGTGGGTGAGGAAGGCACAGCCCCTCTGCCTCATCGGTGACTCCGGCACCGGCAAGTCACACCTGCTGATCGCACTGGGCACCGAGGCGGCGATGGCCGGCTTCCGGGTGAAGTACATCCTGGCGACGAAGCTCGTGAACGAGCTTGTCGAGGCCGCGGACGAGAAGCAGCTGACCAAGACCATCGCCCGCTACGGGCGCGTCGATCTTTTGTGCATCGACGAGCTGGGCTACATGGAACTCGACCGTCACGGCGCCGAGTTGATGTTCCAGGTGTTGACAGAACGGGAGGAGAACAAGGCCATCGCGATCGCCTCCAACGAGTCCTTCGGCGGCTGGACCAGGACGTTCACCGATCCCAGGCTCTGCACCGCAATCGTCGACCGGCTCACCTTCAACGGCACGATCATCGAGACCGGCACCGACTCCTACCGCCTCGCCCACACCCGGAGCAAAGCCGGTCAGTCAGCAGCTACCTGACGTCTGCTAGTGGGCCTGGAAGTCCCCCTCACACCAGGGCTGATGGCCGGTTCAACGAGTACACCGTGACAGGGTTTCCCAACAGTTCGTCCTCACGAAGAGGGGTGAAACCGAGCCTCTCAGCCACCCGCACAGAGGCGGTATTACCCGGCCGGATCATGGCGGTGAAGTAGTCCGAGTCCAAGGCTGCGAACCCCCACTCCGTGCATGCGCGAGCCGCCTCGGTGGCATAGCCGCGACCCCATGCTTCGGCCTTCAGCGTCCACCCGAGTTCCACCTCTTCGAACACTTCCCAGAAGTTCAGGCCACACCGGCCGATGAACTCCCCGCTGGACTTCAGCTCGACCGCGCACAGCCCGTGACCGCGCTCAGCCCACTGGCGCTCGATCAACTCCAGCCGCTCCAGCGCCTGCTGGCGCGAGTAGGCGCCGACGAACTGGTTCACGCGTTCGTCCTCGTGGAGTGCCACGAACACGTCGACGTCCTCGACCCGCAGAGGCCGCAGCAAGAGCCGTTCAGTCTCGATCATTCGACCAAGCCTATCCACCCAGCCCTCGCGCGGTCAGCCAAGTGATCATAGGGGTCTGATGCAGGTTTGGGTGACAGGTGCGGTCACGCGGCGTGGAGGGCCGGTGTGGTCATGACGGTTTCGAATTCGATGGGGGTCAGCCGGCCGAGTGCGGCTTGTCGGCGGCGTCGGTGATAGGTCCGCTCGATCCAGGTCACGATCGCGATCCGCAGGTCTTCGCGGCTGGTCCAGCTCCGTCGGTCGAGGACGTTCTTCTGCAGCAGGCTGAAGAAGGACTCCATGGCCGCGTTGTCGCCGGCAGCTCCGACTCTCCCTATCGAGCCGGCCATCCGGTGGCGGTCCAGCGCACGGACGAATGTCCGTGACCGGAACTGCGAGCCGCGATCGCTGTGCAGGATGCATCCGTCGACGTGTTCGCGCCGGGCCACGGCGTTTTCCAGGGCGGTCACGGCCAAGCGGGACTTCATCCTTGCGTCGATGGAGTAGCCGACGATCCTGTTACTGAAGACATCCTTGATCGCGCAGAGGTACAACTTCCCCTCACTGGTGGCATGTTCGGTGATGTCGGCAAGCCACAGCCGGTTCGGGGATGTCGCGGTGAAGTCACGGCTGACGAGGTCGTCGTGCACCGGCGGGCCGGCCTTCTTGCCCCGGCCGCGTCTCTTCCCGAACACGCTCCACCAGCGGTTATCCCGGCAAATCCGCCATGCGGTCCGGTCCGCCATCACCGCCCCGACACCACGTGCTTCATCGGCCAGGAACCGGTAGCCGAACTCCGGGTCGTCGCGGTGGGCGTCGAACAGCGCATTCGCGCGATGCGCCTCCTCCAGCACGGCATCGGTCACCGGCTTGCCGAGCCAGCGGTAGTAGGGCTGTCTGGCGAGCTTCAACACCCGGCACGTCACCGTGACCGGCACCCCGTCCACGGCCAGCTCTTTCACGAGCGGGTAGATCCTTTTCCCGGCAGATGCGCCTGCGACAAATAGGCCGCGGCCCGGCGCAGGACCTCGTTCTCCTGCTCCAGCAGCTTGATCCGCCGACGCGCTTCCCGCAGTTCCGCGCTCTCCTGGCTGGACACCCCCGGCCTGGCCCCGTCATCGATGTCGGCCCGGCGCATCCATTTCCACAACGTCATCGGGTGGACTCCGAAGTCGGTGGCCACCTGCTCGACCGTCACACCCGGCCCGCGGTTCCTCGCGACCCGCACGACGTCCTGGCGGAACTCTTCCGGATAGGGCTTTGGCACAGCGACATCCTTCCCACCTGCCCCACAGGGCAAGCCAGTTCAGATGTCACCCGATCGTGCGGCAGACCCTCTGCCGAACCGGCACCTCTCACCGGCGAGGTCGTGGTGTTCACGCGCCGGCATGCAGGTGGGCGGCCCACAGCAGAGGAACTTGCCTGCGGTCGATGAGGCCTGGCAACAGGTCGTGGCCGTCGCGGACCTTGCGTACGGCATTGTGGAGAGCGTGGGCTGCCAGGTCAGGGTCCAAACCTGCGGAGTCGGTCTGTAGAGCGGCGTAGAACAGGTCGGCGATGG
This sequence comes from Streptomyces sp. NPDC001604, assembly GCF_042893475.1. NCBI lineage: Bacteria > Bacillati > Actinomycetota > Actinomycetes > Kitasatosporales > Streptomycetaceae > Streptomyces > Streptomyces sp. NPDC001604. The sequence continues at coordinate 164,701 of NZ_JBIAUY010000013.1, forward strand.
TGAAGGCGATGTCGTCGTTGATCTCCCACAGGGTGCCGATCACGTGGGGGAACCCGGTGAGCTGGAAGGCGGAGGTGAGGTGGATGGCCTCATCGAGCAGTTTGGCTGTGTCGATGACTGCGGTGCGGCAGGCGGACAGGTAGGCCAGTCTGGCCTGGCCGAGCATGACGGGGGCGAGGCTGGCGACGGTCAGCGGATCGTCCGCGTGGTCGTGGAGCAGCAGCTGGCTCTTCGAGGGGTCGGCGGGGTTGCTGGCACCGTGGCAGGCGAAGTGCGCGATCGCGCACTGCGGCAGGTGTTCCAGAACGTGGGCCTTCATCGGCAGGGACGGAGACGGATCGGCAGGTCCGTCAGCGGGGTCTGGCTCCTTCAGCAGCACAGGGTTGGGCAGGCGGGATTGGAGCATCGTGGCTTCGGCATCGACGAAGCGCAACCGGCCGTGGCCGGGCAGCCCGGGTGTGGTCGGCATGGCGACGATCAGATTCCGCGCCGCTGTGGGGGAATGGGCGCGCTCGCGCGCGTACCGTAGCGCGCGCACGCTGGGCGTGTAGGAGGAGATGACTCTGTCCATCACGGAACGCTGACGTGGGTCGTCAGGCGCATCGGTGTGGTAGCCCGCCGCATGTAGCGGCAGCAGACCCAGCAGTCCGCCCGGTGCCCACCACACCTGTGGCCATCGCTCCTCGCAGTCCTCGCTCTCTACTGCAGGCGCACCGTCGTATCCCAATTTTTCCAGCACGGGGCCGGTGGCTGCGTCCCATAGCCACTGAAGGATCTCCGTGAGCGCGGCCTGAGCGTTCTCCCGCTCGGACGAGTCAGCCCCGGACACCGCCAGATGCAGCGCCCGCCGGAAGGTGTTGATCTGGTCGATCACCGTGTTGGGGGTGAGGCGGGGCAGTTCCAGACTGGTGATGCCTTCGGTGGTGAGCAGCAGGGCATCGCTGCGGAGATCGCTGATGTTGAACACCACCACCGGGCCCTGGGATGCCTGCGTAAGCAGTTCGTCTGTGGTGGGTGGCAGGGCGAAGGAGGAAAAGCCGTCCAGGTTGCGGATCTCGGTCAGGAGGGCGGTGAACTCCTCCGCCAGCCGGTGCCGGTCCTGCACCAGGCGGTCCTGTTGCAGCTCCAGGACTTCGGCTTCGATGCTGGCTTCTGTGGCGGCCGTGGTACTCGTGGGCTCATCGAGCTTTTGACGCAGCTCGGCGAACCGGCGTGCCAGCCCGGGGTGGTGCTCACTCAGATCGGTCAGATCGCTTCGGGTTTCCAGCGCCTGACTGAGCAGCACCGCCCGGCCCGCCTCCAGCAGCCCCAAGGCCCGCTCCGCCCGGCTGGTAGCGGTTCCGCCAGGGGCGGCGAGCGCCAATGCAGCGGCCGTACCGGCAAGCCCGGCGACACCTCCGAGCGCATGCTGCTGATCCATGCGTTCCAGACGGCGTGGGGCCACTTGGGGCAGCAACCGCACTGCCGCCTCCGCTACTTCCGCTGCCCGCCCTAAATCACCGGACTGCGCAACCAGACGAGCCGCCGCCGCCCCAGCCTGAACACGGAGTGCGGGAGCCGCCGCGTCAACCTCTGACGCCTCAAGCCAACAAGACGCTGCCCTATCCAAGTCCTCTGGCGCCCCGGCCTGATCGAACCGGGTATGCAGGACGTCCCCCAGGTTCCACAGAAACTGCCCGCGTTCAGGGTGTTCGTCGGGAGTGGCGTCCACCGCCTCCCGAAGATGACCGACAGCGGCATCCACATCTTCCAGCGCGGCAGTCCGTATGAACCGCGCGCCCAGCGCGGCCGCAAGGTTCGACAGCATTCCAGGACGATCGGGGTGGTCGGCGAGTGTGGCTACCACCGCCTGGCGGTGGTAGCCGATCGCAGATTCCAGATCCTCCAGCGCAGCAGTCCGCCCAAACCGGATCTCCAACGTGCTTCCGAGGTTGGACAGCATCACCGGGCGGTTGGGATAGTCGGCGGGGGAGGTGTCCACGGCCTCCCGAAGATGACCGATAGCCGCATCCACATCCTCCACCACACCAGTCCGCTCGAACCTGGCTCCCAGCACGCCCCCGAGGCTGGACAGAATCAAAGGGCGGTTTGGATGGTCGGCCGAAATGGTGGCCACCGCCTGCCGAAGATGACCGATAGCCGCATCCACATCCCCCATCGCACCCGTCCGCCTAAACCGGCTACTCAGCGCGATGCCAAGGTTAGACAGCATCCTGTGGCGGTTGGGGTGGTCGGCGGAAGTGGCGTCCACCGCCTGGTGGTGGTAGCTGATCGCAGTGTCCAGATCCTCCAGCGAACCTGTCCGCTCAAACCGGACTCGCAGCGCACCCGCGAGACCAGACAGCCTCTCGATGCGGTTGGGGTGGTCGGCCGGAGTGGCGTCCACCGCCTGCCGAAGATGACGGATAGCCGCATCCACATCCTCCAGCGCACCAGTCCACCTAGACCGGCTGTTCAGCGCGTTCCCGAGGTTGTAGAGCCACAGCCCGTGGTTGGAGTGGTCGGCCGGAGTGGCGTCCACCGCCTGCCGTAGATGACGGATAGCCGCATCCACATCCTCCAGCGCACCAGTCCGCTCGAACCTGGACCTCAGCACGTTGCCGAGATTGGACAGCCTCATGGGGCGGTTGGGGTGGTCGGCCGGAGTGGCGTCCACCGCCTGCCGTAGATGACGGATAGCCGCATCCACATCCTCCAGCGCACCAGTCCGCTCGAACCTGGCTCCCAGTACGTTGCCAAGGTTGGACAGCATCCCAGGGCGGTTGGGGTGGTCGGCGGGGGCGGCGTCCACCGCCTGCCGTAGATGACCGATAGCCGCATCCACATCCTCCACCACACCAGTCCGCTCGAACCTGGCTCCCAGCCCGGCCCCTAGGCTGGACAGCATTCTGATGCGGTTGGGGTGGTCGGCGGGGGCGGCGTCCACCGCCTGCCGTAGATGACCGATAGCCGCATCCACATCCTCCACCACACCAGTCCGCTCGAACCTGAATCCCAGCACGGCCCCGAGGTTGGACAGCCTCTCGGGGCGGTCGGGGTGGTCGGCCGGGGTGACCTGCACGATGCGCTGCCAGAGATCTGCCGCGGCGGAGAGCTGGCCGAGGTCGGGCGAGAACTGCGCATACTGGCCCATCTGGACGGCAAGCGGGGCTACGGCATCAGCAAGAAGCGGCAGTAACGGCTCTGGCAGACCATCGATGCCGGCAGCGAAACACGGAGTGAACGCTTCAACGGCGGCCGTCAGAGCTGCTTGATCTGCACCTTCAGGTAGCGCGTAGTAGCGGTGTAAGTGGAACCAACCGAGTGTGAACTGGACTTCCAGATCACGCTCGTCGTGATTGTCGGCGAGTTCCTGCGCTTCTCGGAGAGCTTCGAGTTCAAGTATGGCGGACAGATCATGGGTCTCGCCGATCCACTGCAGTCGTGCCCACACTGCAGCCAGCCGTTCATCACGCACTGCACCCCCGACCACTCACGTAATGTGATGGTTGTAGCACAATCCGTTGAGTGATGGGGAGATGCTGGGATACGCTCCCATTGTCTGGGCGGTCTGGGCAGCGTGAGCAGTAGCGCTGACCGGACCAAGCCAGGGGGCTGGGGGAAATGCATGACTGATCTGGATGCGATGGTGCAGGACAGACTGGCGATCGTCTGTGCGAAAGCGGAGGACATTCGCAGGCGTCTGTGTCAGAGCCGGGCCGGAAACGACACCATTCTCGAGGAAGTGCTGACCGCAGCACGCAGCGGCGGGGAGATAGCTGGCCCGGTAAATGTGCTGCACGCCGCACTGCAGGCTCTCGGCGACGTCCAGGGCCTGTACGCATACAGCGACAACGGGGGTACAGCAGATCGCAGTGGAGTTCACCCCACGGGCGTTGATCGGGAGCGCTCGCCTGAGCCTGTGTACCTGTGCCCGGCCGGGCGGTGCACACGCTTTTGGTGGCCCCAGGGACTTGTCCCCGTGCCCTGCTGCGCGATCAATGGGGATGCTCTGCGCCGGGACCAGTTGTAGCAGATGGGGGGCATGCTGGCGGAACTCGGCAAGAAGCTCGCTGAACGATGGCTGTCCCTACTGGTCCTGCCCGGAGCTCTCTACCTGGCCGTAGTCGCTGCTGCCCGCACCCTTGGCCATAGCCACCCCTTCGACCTTCACCGGCTCACCGGCCAGATCACCGAGTGGGCCAACGCCCCTGCCGCTGGGAGCGCCGGAGGCCAAGTGATTCTGCTGGCCTCGGTGCTGGGGGGCGCCGCCGCGGCGGGAGTGGTCGCGCAAGCTCTCGGTTCCCTGGCCGAACAGCTTCACCTCGCCGCTGACTGGCACACCTGGCCTGTCGGGGCCCGCAACCTGGCAGGCCGAGCCACCGCATGGCGGCAAACCCACTGGGTGACGGCCGCCGAAGCCTGGCACCGCCACCGAGACGAAGCAGCCCTCGCCCGTGCCCGAGGCGCACAGGTCGACCCCGCGGCACGGCGAGCCGCCCGTGCGGCGATGATCCGCATCTCCCCCGAGTGCCCCGAACGCCCCACCTGGAGCGGCGACCGCATCCAGGCCGTAGCCGTACGCCTGGAGCGCGACTGCCACCTCGACCTGGCTGCCCTGTGGCCGCACCTATGGCTGATCCTGCCCGACACCGTGCGCACTGAGATCACCGCCGCCCGCCAGGCCCTCGCCCGGGCCACGACCCTAACCGCCTGGGCCCTGCTCTACCTCCCCCTTGCCGCGTGGTGGTGGCCCGCCGCCGCCGTCGCGGCAGTCCTCGCTGTCACCAGCTGGCGCCGCACCCGCTCTGCCGCCGACATCTACGCCACCTTGCTGGAGGCCGCCGCCCGCCTCCACGCCCGCGACCTCGCCAGCCGCCTCGGTCTGGACCCCGCCGGCCCCTTCACCCGTGAATCCGGCGGCGCCCTTATACACCACCTGTCCCCCAGCCCTCCTCCGCAGCCACCAGATGACACCCGTGTCATCGGCACCTGAAAACCGGCCTGTTCGTCCTGTGCCGCCAGGAAGGCGGCAGGATCTTCGGTGGAACCACGACGGACAGGAGGCGACCGGCCGAGCAGATCGACCGCTAAAGGTGACGGGCGTGAACAGATGTCGGGGCTGCGCAGATGGCGTCAGCGGGCGTGGTTCAGTGCCCGGGTCAGTTCCCGGTTGGCCGCTCGCGCGGCATCGAGTTCCTCGGTCCGCTCATCGAGCAGGCCCCTGATGTCGGCCAGGTCTTGTTCGAGCATCGTGATGCGGCGTTGAAGCTGGTCGATGTCGGGTGACGCACCGAGGCCGGATTCCTGCCAGGCGGTTTCACCGAGGTTCTCCGAAAGACGCTTCTCCAGCTGCCGGACCCGGACTGCCATCCGTCTATTCCGCTCCAGTGCGTTGGTCAGGTCTGCCCGCAGCGAGGCCCGGCTGACGGCCGCGATCCGGCCTTCATCCGGTGGGGCGGCTGCGGCGGCGTGGACGCGTTCGAGGAGGTCGCGGTGCCGGTAGAGGTAGGTGCGGTCCACGCGTGCCGCGCGGGCCAGGCCGGAGACCGTGATGTCCTGGCCGCTTCGCAGCAGGGCATCGAGGGCCTTGAGGACACGTTCGCGGCGGCGGGCCGAGTCAGCCCGCCGCCCGTCGGTCATGTGGGTCATCCGGTTCTCTCCGGGCGAAGGTCAGGCAGGGGCTGGCGGATGCGCGGCATGCCCAGGGACACGCCGCGGCTGCGGCGGACCAGTGCGACTGCCTCACGGATCTGGGCCCGGTCCTCGTCGCTGCGCTCACCGCCACCGCCGCATTCGCGGGAAGCACTGCCTCGGCAGAGCCGATACTGTCGCGGTACACGCGCACGCTGGATGGGGCTTGGGGAAGCTCGCGCGACCACACCACGGTCACGACGATCCCGCCCGCCAAGTGCAGCCTGCCGTCCTTGAGGCGGAAACCGCGCTGAGTGTAGTTGAGGCTCGGGTCGGCCTCGCACTTCTTCTTCCAGCGGGGCATCCCCGCCCGCTGCTGCATCGGCAGCCGGGCCTTGATGTCCTTCAACGCCTTCGCCCTGGACTTCGCGAAGTCGCGTATCACCTGCTGCTGCGGAACCGAGGCACCTTCCGAAAGCCACGGCGTGCGCTTGCGGGCCTCGGTCAGCCTCTTGTCCAGTTGGGCCGGACCACACGTCAGGCTCTCGCCGGTCGCCTTGTTGTGCAGGTACAGGGCCTTCGACTTCGCGGCACATTCGTTCCAAATCCACCGGCATCGGTCCCACTCCGCTTCCAGAGCACGCCGGGCAGTTGCCGACAGGCGCACACGGAAGGTGTATCGGGCATGCCCGACCCCCTCCGCTTGCGCTGATGTCGCCATGAGCCTGAACCTACCTGGGCGGACCGACAGTTGAGATCTCTTGATCAAGGTGGGCTTGCCCACCCCGCCGTGTCGTGACAGTGGGGCGACTCACGGGATTCGGTCCGGTCCGGCTGGCCACTCACGCGGGTCTGGCCCGGTGGCCGGTCGAACGGTGCAGCTGAGGAAGCTCATCCCCGCTCCGGCCCTGGACTCGGGCTTGGTGGGCGGACGAGCAGGTCGAGGACGTCAAGGCGCGCCGCGTCCAGATTCGTCGAGGTGCTCGGCACGCACCCTGGGTACGGCGCGAGCCGCGGCGCGCAGTTGATGGCCGTGACAGCATCTGAATGCCGATCTGACACCCGGCTCGGGTACTTGACCGACGGGTCAGTGTCCGATCGCGGCCTGCTGATCCTCGCGGGCCCACTCCGTATCTGCTGCCCTCCCGTTCAGCAGGAGGCGGCGTACGGTACATCCGGGATGTATCTGTGCCAGTCGGCGCGCGACAGACCAGACCCGACGCGTCGACATACATCGGTGGCCATCCGCCGCGCGTCGACGCTGTATGTCAGCACCGGCATGTGCTGGGCGGAGACGTACAGGGTGCGATCGTCCTGGCTGAAGGCCAGCGCCATGACCCCGCCCCCGGGGGTGGAGAAGGCCGATCCGACCGGGCGCCGGGATGCGACGTCCCACAGGCGGACGGAACCATCCTGTGTTCCGACGGCAAGCGTTCCGCCGTCGTGTGAGAAGGCCATGGCCGACACGCCGATCGACGAGCCTGTGTCGTCGGCCGCGGCGTTGGCCGACTCGGGAGGGAACTCGGCCAGCCACTGCCGGGCGTGGCGGCCCCAGAGGGTCACCCAACCCGACTCGTCGCCTCCGGCCAGGTAGCCGCCGTCATGGCTGAAGGCCACGAGGGTGGGGGACCCTTGCATGAGCGCACGGTGGGTGACCGCCAGGGAGTGCAGATCGACCACGTCACCCTGGGTGGTTGCCAGGACACCGTCATCGTCCGTGACCGCCAGGCTTTCTCCCCAGACGCCGGGCAGCCGGCTGGATCTCGCCCTCCGGCGTACGTCCCACACCTCGGTGCGCTCCCCGGACAGCGACACCAGGAGGCTTCGGCCACCAGGCGCGAGTGCGATCGCGTCGATGGTCTCGATGTCATCTGCTGTGGGCGGGAACCGCAGTGTGGTCGGCCGGTTCGGATGGCTGGTGTCCAGCACCTTGACCCAGGGCGGTTCGTCGGACGCATCGTCCATAGTGGAATAGGCAAGAGTCCGGCTGTCCGAGGCGAACGACACGACGTCGGAGCACTGTGGCCCGTCCTCTCCCGTCGTGCAGGGCGCGGTGGGCAGGCGGTCGGTCAGCACCTTGCCGGTCGGTACGTCCACCAGCCGCATCCGGTGCCTGCCTCCGGCCTGCCGGGTCTGTGCGAGCAGGCGCCCGTCGGGGCTGAAGCCCGCGCTCACGGTGACGTCTTGCTGCCAGGCCCGATCAAGGGCGTGCCCCAGTGAGACCGTCCACACGGTTGTACTTGAACTGCCTGTGGCATAGCGGAGCACGCCTGCCTTGAGATCGAGCCGGATGGCTCCGAGGTCCTGGCCGTCGGCCCACGGGATCCGGAAGACCGGGGTCGTCGGAGCATCTGCCCGCCACAGCTGGATCTCGTTGTCGTCCGCTGTGGCGACGAACCGCCCGTCCTGACTGAACTCCGCGTCCGTCAGGCCGTGGTGCTTGATCTGGGGCAGTTCACGTCCCGCCGCCACATCCCAAGTGCGCAGGCCGTTGCCAGAGGCGACGGCCACCTTGCGGCTGTCGGGTGTGAAGGTGATGATGCCCATGCGGCATCCGCCCTTGCGGAACGCCGTCTTCCAGGCGCCCGGCACCTGACGGTGCCTTGCCACGTCCCACACTTCGAGCTGCTTGTCGGTGCATACGGCGGTGAGGCGGTCGTCAGGACTGACGGCGTTCAGGCCGGGTGTGGAGGACTCGACCATTGCGGCCGGCCAGGCGGTCACGGCATCGCTCACACCACCACCGGAGCCCGCGCTGTGCTTGAACACCACGCGCCGGTGCCGCAGGTCCCACAGCCGCGCCGCGGATCTTGTCCCGCCGTCCAGCGCGGAAGCCGCCAGCGTATGTCCGCTGGGACCGAACCAGACCGTGTTCTCGCCGTGCCCGGGCAGTTGTCCGGTCTTCTTGCCGGTGGCCAGGTCCCAGAACTGGATGCCGGATCCAGCGGACGCGAACGCCAGGATACGGCCGTCCGGGGAGACGTCCGGCAATGAGGAGGTGTCGGCCACGCCCGGAATGCTGAACGCCGAGAGTTTCCGATGGCTGCGCACGTCCCACCGAGTGACCCGCTCCCCGGAGACGGAGACCGCGGTCCGGCCGTCGCGGTCGAGGAACGCCTCGGGACCGTATGCCTGGTCGGGTATTCGGAACGCGTCCTGTTCCTTCTGCGCCATCGAACCCATCAGCGCCGACCGGGTCTCCGGCAGTTCGGCGATCTTCCACGCCGCAAGACTGAGTCGCATCGCGATGGCAGGCTGGGAGGAACGCAGGCTTTCCGCGACGGCCGCGATTCGGCGGGCCTCGTCCTGGAGGCGCTGCCGCTCACCGGCCCGGTTCTGCTGCCAGGCGACCAGGCCGGCCATCAGCGCCAGGACGACCAGGCACGACAGGGCCACCACGAACGTACGCAGCCGCCTTGCGGAACGCGCTGCCGACTGCCGCTCCCGGTCGCGGGCCGCGAGGCCGGCGGACAGGAACGACTGTTCCAGTGGAGTGAGGTGAGCGTGCTGCTCTGGTGCCGCGAACGCCTCCTGGGCGATGGCCAGCCGATTGCCTCGGTAGAGGGCGCCTGGGTCGCGGTCGAGGTCCTGCCAGGCTCGTGCGGCCTCGGTCAGCTGGCGGTGGGTTCGTATGCGGTCGCGTTCGGCGTCGATCCATCCGCTCAGCCTGGGCCACGCGCTGATCAAGGTCTCGTGGGCGAGGTCCACCGCGCCGTCGTCGAGGATGATCAGCCGGGCGCGCGCCCATCGTTCCAGTACCACGTCTGCATCGGCTCGAGCGGTGTCCGGGGCGCTGCTGACGAGTTCGCCGCGATCGGTGGGCCGTCGGGTGTCGGGCGTGCCGTCTCCAGGGGTGATCAGCCGCAGCAACATGTGCCGGGCAAGGTCGGCCTGCGCGGGGGTGAGCCTGCCGAAAGTGTCTTCGGCCGTGCGGGCGATGGCGCCCTGCAGACCGCCCGCCGCTTCGTACGCCGCTTCGGTGAGGGCACGGCCATTGCGGCGGTACCAAGTCTCCAGGAGAGCGTGGGACAACAGCGGCAGCGCACCGGGTTCACCAGAGACCTCCTCGATCAGCCGCGTCGTCAAAGAGCGTTCGACGATCATCCCCGCGGCCTGGGCAGGCTTGGTGATGGCCTCGCGTAACTCGTCGCGGCTCATGGGGCCGGCCAGCACAGTCGCATCCTGTAACGCGGCGGTCAGGGCGGGGTGTTCGGCGCAGCGGCCGAGGAAGTCCGCCCGGACGGCGATGACGACGCGCAGTCCGCTCCCAGGATTGGTGGCGGTCAGGAGCTGGTCGATGAACTGGTCGCGCTCGACCGGATCGTGGCACAGGGTGTAGAGCTCTTCGAACTGGTCCACGATCAGCCACGTGTCCCCGTCGCCGTCCTTCGGGGTCAGCCGCTGCTCGTGGGTGCGCAGGGGGTGCTCGCCGGGGGTGAGGACGCGTAGCGCGGCCGGCTGTGGGCCAGCCTGGTCCGGGGTGCGGAGGCGGGGGATGAGGCCGGCGCGCAGGAGAGAGGACTTGCCGCTGCCCGAGGGGCCGAACACGGCGGTGAACCGGCGGGAACGGGTCAGCTGGGCCAGGCGGTCGGTGAGCTCGCCGCGGCCGAAGAACAGATCGGCGTCGCCCGGCTCGAAGCGGGCCAGCCCCCGGTACGGAGGCTCGACGTCCTCATCCTCGGTTCGGGGTTCCGCCGCTACTTCGGCGGCCGCCTGCCGCCAACGCTCCTCCCACTCCTCCGGATCACCGCCGCACGCCCTCACGTAGGCCAGCACGACAGGCAAGGTCGGCAGCCGCTCGCCACCAGCAGCCTGCGACAGGGTGCTTGTCCCCTGCCCCGCGCGCTGCGCCATCACCCGGTAGGTCGGGCTCCCGGCCTCCGCCCGGAGTTTGCGTAACTCGGCCGCGAACCGCGCCACCGGCCCGGCGCTGGGATCGAGTGGACTCTCCGGACGTCCCGCCATCGACAGCTCACCCCTCCAGCCGCCCGCTTCCCCCGTGGACGCGGCGTTGAGGCCGGACAAGGTACGCAACCTCACGGAAGAAGCGCAATCCGAAGGTGTCTCCTTTGGCCATCGCCGAAACACCGTGCCCGTGACCTGCAGCGAGTCCATTGTTCAGGGCGACGAAACCGGCTGCCCATTCAATTCCCGGCCCGCTGAACTCGGTGATGCAAAGCGGTCGCCCCGGCCCAGCGTCAGTTGTCGGACGGCTCAACGGAATCCGGCACAACGTCGTGTCCAGGCGGCCCACCACTCGAATGAAGCAATGAAGGAGCAAGTGTTCATGAGCGAGAGCGAACAGACGCCGCCGTACCCGCAGGGTGGCGCGGGGGTCTTCGACGTCGACCCCGACCAGACCGGCGTCAGCCAGGACCCCGCCCACGAAGTCGCCTCCGACCTCGACGCACTCCCCGACGACCTGGAGCTCTGAGATCTACCATGGGAACCGCGAACGGAATGATCGCCGCCGCCCGCAAGCTGCTGGGCACCACCGAGCACCCTCCGGGCTCGAACCACAACCTCATCACCTCGTGGTACGGGTTCTCCGGCCCGTGGTGCGACATGTCCATCAGCTACGAGGCCGCCCACTCCGACAACCTCAAGGCCGTGATGGGCAAGTTCGCCCTCACCACCGCGCATGCCCGCGCCTTTCAGAGCCACGGCCGCTGGCACTACGGTCTGGGCGGTATCCGCCCCGGCGACGTCGTCTTCTTCGACTTCTCCGGCGGCCGCTCCATCAGCGGCATCGACCACGTCGGCCTGGTGGAGGCCGTCCACTCCAACGGCACCATCACCACCCTGGAGGGCAACACCTCCGACGCCTTCCGCCGCCGGGTCCGCGGCCGCGCCTGCGTGGTCGGCTACGGCCGCCCCGCCTACGACGGCGCGGCCCCCATGCCGAGCCACGACGGCATCCTGCGCAAAGGCTCCACCGGCAAGGCCGTCAAGACCCTGCAGCAGAACCTGAACACCGTGCAGAAGGCCGGCCTCACCATCGACGGCCAGTTCGGTGCCGCCACCGACAAGGCGCTCCGGACCTTCCAGTCGAAGCACAAGCTGACCGTGGACGGCGAGTACGGCCCGCACACCGCCGCCGTGATGAAGGCCGCCCTCGCCGGGCGCAGCGGCGTCATCAAGCCCAAGGCTCTCGTCGCCGCCCCCGCACCGCTCGCTGTGGACGGCGAGTTCGGGCCCGCCACCTGCGCCGCCCTGCAGCGCACCCTCAACACCAAGACGGGGGCCGGGCTGGACGTGGACGGCGCCTTCGGGCCGCTGACCGTCAAGGCCCTGCAGACCTACCTGCAGGTCACCGCCGACGGCATCACTGGACCCGACACCGTCACCGCCCTCAACAAGCACCTCGGCCTCACGCCTCAGGACACCTGGGACACCGCCACCACCGCCCAGCTCCAGAAGGCCCTCAACGCCAGCACCTTCTGACCGAGACCAGACGGCACCACATCCATCAACCCAGGGAGATCCCATGCGCCTTGCCAGGCACGCCGCCATCGCGGTCACCACAGTCATGCTCAGTTGGGGCGTCATCGCCGCAGCTCCCGCGCCCGCCGTCCAGGGCCCGGTCAGCAGCCTCTCCGCGTCCTCTTGCAATGGGCCGCTGCACACCTACCGCGACGCCGGCTACCGGGGTGGCTGGAAGAAGTTCTGCTCCTCCGACAAGGACCTGTCCAACAACAAGTTCGACAACGGGACAAAGGTGGACGAGCAGATCACGTCGGTGAACAACACCGGCGGCTGCTACTGGAGCCTGTTCCGCAAGAAGAACTTCCACGGCGTGAGCACGCGCTCCTACCCGCACACCAAGGACTCGAACCTGAGCAACGACGCGGTCGGAAACGACGCGGCCCGCTCGCTTCGGCAGGAGTGCTGAGCCCCCGCACCTGTGCGACCCGCGGTTGCCCCGCCGTCACGTGCGGCGGGGCAACCGCTCTCTTCAACGCCCCAGGAGGCCAGCCATGCGTCACCGCCGCATCGCCGCTCTCGCCGCCGTACTTGCTGCCGCCGTTCTCGCGCTGGCCTGCTTGCATCAGCTCCCCACCGTGTCCGGCAGCCGCCGCCCGCTTTCCCCGGCCGTGCCCGCAGCCGACCAGGAGGCGAAATCCCTGCTCCTCCCCGTCGACGACTACACCCTCGACACACCGCAGACGACATTGATCCTGTCCGCGGAGGACCAGCTCACCGCCGCGTGCATGGCACGCCTGCACCTGAAGTGGCCCCAACTGACACGCCACCCATCGCCGTTCACCCCGAACAGACTGCGGTACGGCCCCATCGAATCCCAAGTCGCCGAGCGATACGGATATCACGAGCTTCCCGACCCCGACCTGTCCCGGCGCGAGCAACAGAGCGCCGAACGCGACGCCGGGCTCAGCCGCCGCCAACGAGCCGCCGCTTACGGCACCCCGCACCGGCCGGGTTGCCGTTCCCAGGCTCACACCCGTCTGCTGGCACAGGTGCCGGACGCCCCCTGGGACCTGCTCAACCAGATCACCACCACCAGCTACGACCTCGCACGCCAGTCGCCCGCAGTCACCACCGCCGGCCGTCGCTGGAGCACCTGCATGCGCCAGCGTGGTTTCCACTACGCCGACCCGGCAACCGCAGCCGACGATCCCCGCTGGAACACCAGGTTTGCGAGCCGTGCCGAAATCGCCACCGCCCAGGCCGACGTCGCGTGCAAACAGCTCACCGGCCTGGTCCGGACCTGGTGGCGGACCGAGACCGCGCTGCAGAACGAAGCCATTGCCCGGCACGCCCGCCAGTTCCGCGCCATCGCCGCCGCCCGCAACCAGTACCTGACCCGAGCCAGGCAAGTCCTCACCATCACGTCGACAGCTGAGACAGCCGCGCTCTTGCGAGACCCGGCTCTCCCTTCCACTCACGACGGAGCCAACTAGGATGAACATGTACAAGAACCCCGGTGACGTACTCGACTTCGAGGAGTACGTCCGTACGCGGCAGGACGCTCTGCTGCGCAGCGCCCGACGCCTGGTCGGCGACCCCCTCGACGCTCAGGACCTGCTACAGATCGCGCTCGCACGAACGTACCTCCGATGGGGACGCATAGCGGACAAGCGACTCGCAGACGCCTACCTGCGCCGCGTCATGATCAATACCCGGACGGAGTGGCGGCGGGCCAGGAAGCTGGAAGAGCTCCCTGTCGGGCAGTTGCCGGACGCGTCCGTCGAGGACTCCACCGGGCAGCACGCCGACCGCGACCTGCTCATCGGCATCATGAAAACGCTGACGCCCCAGCAGCGCAGCGTCGTCGTGCTGCGGCATTGGGAGCAGATGTCCACCGACGAGACGGCTTCCGCCCTCGGCATGGCGCCCGGAACGGTCAAGAGCACTCTGTACCGTTCCCTCGCCCGGCTCCGCGAGGAGTTGCAGCGCCGCGACCCCGCTTCAGCGGCACCCGCCGGTCATGGATGCCCAGCAGCCGGCCGCCAGCCGCAATGATCCGCGGGACGCACCGCGTCCCCGCCGCCAACGGATGTGAGACGTCTGAGATGTTCAGCCGCTGTTGTTGGCACGATGGTCACATGGAGAAATGCGAGGACAGCCAAACCCCGTCTGCAGGCTGCACCTTGAGGGTGCAGGTATCGGCCGAGCCGGGTGTGGAGACAGAGACGCATCTGGTGTCGCTTCGGGATTGGCTGGCCGCGGAAGAAGCGCTGCGCGGCCGGGTGGAACTGCTGGCCCGGACGCCGCAGCCGGGGCAGATGGGGGCCGCGCTGGACGTGCTGGCGGTGGCACTGGGCTCCGGCGGAGCCGGAGCTGTGCTGGCCCGGTCCGTGTCGACCTGGCTGGTGCAACGCCGCGCGGACGTCACCGTGCACGTGAGCCGCAACGACGGGCGGGAGGTCACCGTGGAGGTCCGCCGGACCAGCGATCCGCAAGCGGTGATCGGTGCGGTCGGGCAACTGCTGGAAGGCGGGCAGGAGTGAGGCAGAGCGCGCCGCGCTTCCCTGACGGTGCCGCTTCCCGGGCGGTCCTCATCGGGTGCAGCGACTTTGACGACATCGATCTGCCTGCGATCCCCGCAGTGAAGTCCAACCTCACCGACCTTCGCTCCGCGCTCACGCAGGACAACCACGGCATTCTGCCGCCGGAACACTGCCGGGTGCTGGCCGATCCGGCCGATCACCGCAGCGTCGGCATGGCACTCGCCCAAGCCGCACGCGAGGCCGAGGACCTCCTGCTCGTCTATTACACCGGCCACGGACTGCTGGACGAGGACGGGCTGCTCCACCTCGCCCTGTCCTCCACGGACCCCGCTCATGTCGGCTTCACCGGTGTCCCGGCCGACCTGGTCAAGCGCTACCTCGGCCGGGCCCGGGCACGCCTGCGGGTCCTGGTGCTGGACTGCTGCTTCTCCGGCCGCGCAGTGGCTGCCATGACCGAATCCGGCAGCCTGCTGTCGGCCCAACTCGACGTCAGCGGCACCTACACCCTCACCTCCACCACGGCCACCGCCCCCTCCCATGCGCCGCCCGGGCAGCGTCACACCGCCTTCACCGCCGCCCTGCTGGACGCGCTGAACCAGCCGCAGCCGCTCACCCTGGACGCCATCCACCAGCACATCGACACCGTGCTGCACGGGATGGGGCTGCCACGGCCGCAGCGGCGCTCCGTCAACGCCGCCGGAGACCTCGTCCTCGTCCGCGGCCCCGTCCAGCCGCACGCAGGGCCGCCGACCGGCAGCGACGGAGAGATCCGTTTCCGTGAGCCGCCGCCCGACCCGCCGACCAGGCGCGACACCATCAAGGCCAGCCTGCTGCTGACCGTCATCATTGCGGTGATGACGCTGTTCGGTGGATGGCGCGTGACCTTGATCTGGAGCGGCGTTGCAGCCCTCCTTCTCGGTCCGGTCCTCGTTGTGAATCTCCGCCGAAGAGATGTCCACTACGACCTCGTCGTGGACGGGGACGGATTGAGCACCAAGCACGGGACGCGTTCGGCTCACGTGCCGTGGAAGGACATCGAGTGCGTGGGCGTGCTGCGCAGGCCGGGGACCGTACTGGGCCCTAACGTGCTCATCGTGCGCCTGAAGGCCGACGCGCCGCGCCCGACAGGGTTCCACAAAAGGCTCAACCAACATCTCCCGGACCAGCGCTACGTCATCGCGGGAATGCTGGGTACCTACGGCGCCGACCCCATGCGCCTACGCTCGGCGATCGAACGCTTCGCCGGCGGTATCTACCGCACCGAGCAACAGCTACTGGAGATGGACCCACGGCTGCGTTAAACACGGCCTCGGTGCTCATGGGCTTGCTCCACCGTCAGCTGCCGATCCGTCCCATCGCAAAAGCCTCAAGCGGGTAACGCTTGTCGGCGCTTCATGAGACAGCTGCGTACAAGACCCTCACTGTCAGTGCGATGCAGCGACAGCCGGTCCGTTGAGACAGCGCTCGCCCTGAGACACCCGAACTGTTCCTAAGCTGCGCAACATCGGAAAAGTCCGGCGGTCCCCGCTCGCCGCTCTGGTGAAGGCCAGGCGGCAGGAGAAGGAGGCCTCCGTGGTGTGAGCGGGCGCCACCGTGTGGGTGATGACAGGCGGGCGGTTCGCCGAGACGTTCAGCAGAAAGCTCGAAAACCACAGACCACTTCAGGGCCCGGTCGCGCGGCGCGGCCGGCTCGAGCCGTGCGGCGGCGCGGCCGTACCGCAGCGGCCTGGCCGCCCGGGCCGCCTGCTGGCAGCGCGGGAATAGCCAGCAGGCGGCCGGTGTCCCAGGGGCGCAGGCTGAGGAACTGGAGTGGCCCGTAGACGTCGCCCTGGCCCACCCGGTGACGCAGCTTCCGACGGGACCGTGGGCTTATGAGATCAAGGTCGACGGCCACCGGACCGTGCTGTGGCCGACCGAGGACAGTGTCCGGCTGCAGTCGCGTTCCGGCCGCGACGTCACCGCGCTCTGGATGGATCTGGCCGTGGCCGCCATGCGACTGCCGCCCGGCGTGATCCTGGACGGCGAGGCAGTGGTGTACCTCTCCGACGCCGACGGCAACGCGCGGATCAGCTTCGAGGCAGCGCAGTCCCGCGCACTCTCCAGGCCGCGCCGGGTACGGGAAATCGCCGACCGGCATCCCGCGACGTACGTGGCGTTCGACGTCCTGGCCCATCCTGCGGCGGGCTTTCCTGACCTGCGCCCGCGTCCGTACGTGGAGCGCCGCCAGGTCCTCCTGGACGTGCTCGCCGACGCCGGTCCGTCGATCGTGCCCGTGTGGTCGACCACCGACCTGGACGAGGCTCTGCTCTGGTATGCGCCGCTCGAAGGCACCGGTGTGGAGGGATCGTGGCGAAGCCGCTGCGAGGGGCCTATAAGGCGGGCCGGGTCTGGGCGAAGATCAGGCACGCGGACACCGTCGACGCGGCCGTGGTCGAGTTCGCCGGCAGCGCCCGGCACCCGAAGGCGCTCGCCGTACGGCTGCCCGACGGACGCGTGGCTTTGTCCCAACGGCTGACCACGGCCCTGTCCTCGGTCGTGGCCCCGCGCCTGGTCCCCCAGGCCGCGCGGGCGTTCACGACGGCCGGTGACTCCTACACGCCAGCCGGGGGCGATGCCGTGGTGGAGGTTGTGGCGGGCACGACCCGGCACGCAGTCGTCACCGTGGTCCGGCTGCGCTGATTCGGCCGCTGCTGCAGGCCGGTCTGAGTGCCCCCCGCAGGGAGGTCAGCCGGGAGAGCCGGCCACCACCAGAGCTCCGTCACTCGCTCTCCGGGTCTCGCTCAGTGTCAGCCGCGGTGATGAGTAGAGCAGCGCATTCTCGCGCTAGAGCTCATACCGGTACGAGGCGGCTCGTTCCAGGTCGCGCCGCTGCTGGGGGTCGGCGTCGGGCAGGGTGAGCTCAACGAAGCCGCGGCCGTCGCGTACGACTCCCCGGGAGGTGATGTTCCCTGTGATGGTCACCGAGGTGGTGCCGATGGTGAGGTAGACGCTGTCGCCGCGCAGCGGGTGGGGTCCGGGGAAGTCGCTCACGCCTCGACTCCCGCTAGAGGCACTTCGGCGATCGGGTTCCACATGATGTGCACGCCGTCGTGCCACTGCTCGGGGCATGAGGCGGGGGAGCGCATCCCTAGAGCGATGGGGACCTGATCAGCCACCGGGCGGTGGCCACGAGGTACGACAAGCTGGCCGTCCGCTACGAGGCCACAGTCACCATCGCCGTCATCAACGAGTGACTGTGATCGCTACAACGATCCGCCACTTGCTGGGCCGGAGTGCGACCCTCCGATCCAGAAGGTCAGCGCCTTCCGTCCACCTCCCAGCGACCGCCGCATCGCATTGACCAGTCGCACCTGCGCCTGCGCCACCTCCGCGCTGGCCTCCCGGAACTCCTCTTCGCCGAGTGGCGTACGGACCGGATCGACCTCCCGCGCGACGCGGTCCAAGAAGCGGTCGACCGACTGCCCAAAGCTGCCGACCTCTCCCGCAACCTCTGCGGGAGCGATCAAGCTGACCCTCGTCAGTACCGCGCTCCACTCGGCCCAGTCGTAGTCCCAACCGCGATGGTCGGCGTGTGCTCGCTTGATCACCATTGTGAACTTGGCGTAGTGGCTCAGGAGTTCCTGGTAAGCCACCAGCTGCTGATCCCGCGACCACTGATGGTCCTGGCCCCGTCTGGTGACGATCCCGCCCACCAGCACTCCGACGGTCGCCGAGGCCGCTCCAGTAACGGTCGTGATCAGCGCTTCCAGCAAAGCCACCCCAGCCCAGTGCCCAGCAACCTGCGGTCGATCCCCGATCGGAACATAGCACTGGTGCATCTTGGCGCGTCACCGCATGCGATGACCCCGTAGCGGGCGATGACATCGGTGGCCGACCGACGCTGTTGAAACACGCCCTAGCTTGATCTTTAACCTCGGGCCTCGAACAGCTCGTCGTACTTGATCACTCGCGTCGGTAACTGCCGTATGTGCAGGCGGCCTTCGGCTGACCATGTGCTCCGACCAAAGAATACACGTGATCAGCACGAAGGCCGTGGGAATGAGTCTGTTGCACCATGCTGTCCGGCAGGAAGCGTTCGCGGAACTGTCATGCTTCCGGGGCGAGTTCTACTCCTGCCTGGCCAGGCGTTCGGATGCGCTGTTCGAGCTGGCCGACGCGGTGCTGTGTGCAGACGGCCCGGTCCGCTCGCTGGTGGAGCTCTCGCTGGTGGGCGAACATCGCCGCGGACACGGTGGCCTGTATGACGCCCTGGCCGCGGGGCGGGTGGACATCGCCCGGCTGCGACGGGCACTGGCCACGGTGCCGCTTCCGCGGGCGGCCGACGGCCGGCTGGTGCTGGCCGCCGACATCACCTGCTGGCTGAGGCCCGACGCCCACACCTCACCCGAGCGGATCCTGTGTCACACCTACGGACGCGGCAAGGACCAGCACATCCCCGTCCCCGGCTGGCCCTACTCGGTGATCTGCGCGCTGGAAGCAGGCCGCAGTTCCTGGACCGCGCCGCTGGACGCCCTGCGTCTGGTGCCGGGGGACGACGCTGCCACCGTCACCGCTCGGCAGATGCGTGAGCTCATCGAGCGGCTGATGGACGCCGGGCAGCGGAAGAGTGATGACCCGGACATCCTCATCGTGGTGGACGCCGGATACGACGTGCCTCGCCTGGCCCACTTGCTGGGGGACTTGCCGGTGCAGGTGCTGGGCCGGATGCGCTCGGACCGGGTCCTGCGCCGGGCGGCCCCGCCCCGCGAGCCGGGCACGCTCGGCCGTCCGCCCCGCCACGGCGGCGAGTTCGTCTTCGGCGACCTGGCCACCTGGAACACTCCCGATGCGGCGACGGTGACCAAGACCCGTCTGTACGGCACGGCCACCGCCCGGGCCTGGGACCGGCTCCACCCCAGGTTGACCCACCGCTCTGCCTGGGTCTCCCAGCTGGGCGCCCTGCCGGTCATCGAGGGCACCGTGATCCGCTTGCAGGTCGAGTGCCTGCCCAGCGGCGCGACCCCGAAGCCGGTGTGGTTGTGGTGGTCGGGCACCGATGCCACCGCCACCCAGGTCGACCTGCTCTGGCAGGTCTTCCTGCGGCGCTTCGACATCGAGCACACCTTCCGGCTGTTCAAACAGACCCTGGGCTGGACCTGCCCGAAGGTCCGCACTCCTGAGGCAGCCGACCGGTGGACGTGGTTAATCCTCGCCGTCTACACCCAGCTGCGGCTGGCCCGACCGCTAGCGGCCGACCTGCACCGGCCGTGGGAGAAGCCGAGCCCGACCAACAGACTCACCCCGGCCCGCGTCCGCCGCGACTTTCGACACCTGCGCCCGCAGGCCGCATGCCCCACCAGAGCACCCAAACCCTCCCGCCCCGGACCGGGACGACCCCCCGGCCGCAAGAACACCCGCCCCACCCCGCGCTACGACGTGCACACAGTCCGCAAACCAGACACCCCGAAACAGCGAACGAAGAAGTCAACAACCCCAAGACCCCGCCGCACAGGTTAAAGATCAAGCTAGTCGGCCCCGACCTCCACGATGTCGTGCGGCGACCGCGGATCGATTTCGTAGTGGGTGCCGAACTGGCTGCTGAAGCCGATCACCCGCACCCTCTGCCCCTGCTTCAGGCCGGAGACGTCGATGCCCGTCTGCACATTGACGAAGACCGGCACGGGGCCCGAACCGTCGTCGACGGACAGCTTGTACCCGTAGGGGAGGTCGCCCGTGGGTGCTTGAGCGATCCTGCCGACCACCTTGACGAGCCGCCCCTCGGTGGCCTCTCCGACCCCGGCGGTGCCGACCCGCTGCGGTTTCACCGGCCGGCCCTTGCGACCGAGCTCGACATCGGAAGGATCGGCCGGGACCAGCGTCAGCAGTCCGGAGCTGTCCCGCAGCGTGCCGGTGATGCGTGCGCGCCGAAACAGGTACGCATGCACGTCGCTGCGCAGGCTGACGTAGATACCGGCGGTCCTGTCCTGCAGCCCGAATCCCTTGTCGCCGAAGCTGGATTCGAAGGCACCGGAGGGAGTCGTCACCGAGCCCGTCACGGTGACCACTGTCCCGACCGGCAGGCCGCGGGCCTGAGCGATCGAGATCGTCTTCGCCTGCGGTACGGCGACTGCCGAACCGGTTCCCAGCACGGGCGCCGCCATCAGGGCGAGCAGGGGCGCGAAGAGCAGCATGAGAAGCCGACGGGTCAGGCCCATGAATGCACTGTCCTTTCCAAAAACCAATACCTCCCAAGTGTGCGTGCACGCCGCGCACTTCACACACACGCGACCGCCGAGTGACCCTTGGTCAGGGCCGAACGCTGTGCGTTAGTGCCACCTGGAGTGAGAGGTGTGGCAGTCATGGTCTTTTTCTCGGGGTGGGGTAGCTGAGTCCTCGCGATACGCGTGCGTACACAGCGCCAGGTCCCAGACCTGTCGACGGTCAGACAATTCCTCATGATCTGCATGATCAGCGTCAGGCAATTCCCCACCCCCGTGGTGACGATTCCTACCGGGACGCTGACCATCGATGGTGCTGCTGACCGCGCTGGGACCGGCGTGAGAACTGTGCCGTTGATCCGCCGACGATGCCATCTCATCCGCAGAGGCTCGGGCGCTCGTCTAGGGTGACGCAATGGGGCTTGAACTGCGGGAACGGTGGAACACACAGCCGTTGTGGGCGAGATGGGTTCTCGCGGTGTACTTGATCGGTCTCATTGAGGGCACCGGTTCTCACGTCGCAGATCTGGTCCGTGGCGGCATCTATGCCTATGCAGCGTTTCATCAGGTCTCTCTGCAGGTGTTCTTCGTCAGCTTGGTGATCCTCGATCCGTTGGCTGCCGTGCTGGTGGGGCTTGCGCGGCGGGAAGGGATCTGGCTGGCGAGTGCCGTGATGGTGTTGGACGTCAGCGCGAACTGGTGGGCCAATCGGCACTGGCTGAGAGACGACCCTGCGCAGTTGCTCTGGCTGTTGCCCATCACCGTCTTCGGCTTGTTCGTTGTTGCGTTCGCGGTCCCCTTGCACCATGCGGTTGCCGGGGCGGCGAGCAGGTCGCCGGCGGCTCTGCCATCGGCCTGACAGCTCACGATTCTCAACCACTGCTGAACTCCGGTGAGTCCGTCATTCTGTTCGGACCCGTCGGCGTCGGGAGGACTCACGTCGCGCAGGCCCTCGGCCACCAGGCCGTCCGCCAGGGCGCCAACGTCCGCTTCGCCAAGACCAGCCGCATTCTCGCCGAGCTCGCCGGCGGCCACACGGACCGCACCTGGGACAGACGCATGCGCGAGCTCATCCGCCCCGACCTGCTCATCATCGACGACTTTGCGATGCGCCAACTGTCCGCATCCCAGGCCGACGACCTCTACGAGCTCGTCTCCGAGCGGCAGGGCCGGTCCCTGATCATCACCAGCAACAGGGCGCCCAGCGACTGGTATCCCCTCTTCCCCAACCCCGTCGTTGCCGAGTCGCTCCTGGACCGGCTGATCAACTCCAGCCACCAAGTCATCATGAACGGCCCCAGCTACCGTCCCAACAAACGGCCGAAGGGAACCACCGGGCCCCCGACCCAGTAACTGAAGCCGACCCCAGGGGCTGGGGAATTATGTGACCACGTCCCCTGGGGAATTACGTGGTCGTCGACAGTCAGTAACGGCCGGATGCCGTCGCAAGCCAGGCTGCGCCCGCCCTGCGTTCGGGGATGCTGTTCTCAGCCGCGGACACGAAACGGTTCGCCCTGTGGTCCGCCACAAGGGACCTGGGCGAACTGCCCGAAGAGCTGTGACACGGTCGCATCCAGAACGCCTGGACCGTGGAAGCCGTGTCTGTCGAGGTGCCCTGCGGCTGAACTCGCAGACCATTACGAACCAGACGTCGCGAGACTACGCCGAGGCCCTGGGTGTCCGGGCAGGACCCTCTGTCCTCTAAACGACCTGGCCACTTCCTGCCAATGCTCACCGCAATGGCAGAAGGTTGCGTCTGAGAGGTCGTTTTCTCCGGTTGTTTCATACCGGGATGCGAATTTGATCCAATGATGTCGGGTCGCGCCAGGAGATGGTGGTCTCGCCCGTGAGGCGGCGGGCCATCAGGTCGGTCATGGCGAGATGGATCATGGCTTCGGATCGGTGCGGGTGGGTTTCGTAGTCGCGCGCCAGGCGCCGGTGCAGCATGAGCCAGCCATAGGTCCGCTCCACCGCCCAGCGTTTCGGGATGGGGGTGAATCCCCTGGTCCCGTGGGCGCGTTGGACGATTTCGAGGTCGCTGCCGAGGGCAGCGGCGTGCTCGACGAAGTGCTTGCGGTAGCCGCCGTCGACCCAGACCTTGCGCAGGGTGGGGTGGTCGGTGGCGGCCTTCTCGAGCAGGGTGCGGCCGGCGGTGGAGTCCTGGACACCGGCCGCGGTGACCAGCACTGCCAACAGCAGGCCGAGGGTGTCGGTGATGATGCGGCGCTTGCGGCCCACGATTTTCTTGCCCGCGTCGATGCCCTGCGTCCGGGCGGGCACGGAGGTGGAGATCTTGACGCTCTGGGCGTCGATCACGCAGGCCGAGGGGTGACGGTGCTTGCCTTCCTGCTGGCGCACCAACTCCCGTAACAGGCCGTTGAGCTGGGCAAAATTGCCGTCGGGCTGCCATTTGGCGAAGTAGCCGTAGACCGTCTGGTGGGGCGGAAAGTCGTGCGGGAGGTAGGCCCACTGGCAGCCGGTGCGGTCCACGTACAGGATCGCGTTCATGATCTCGCGCAGGTCGTGCCGCGGTGGCCGGCCGAAGTCCAGGGCCGGCCCCGGCGTTCGAAGCGCCAGGCGGACAGCACCGGCTCGATCAACTCCCAGCGGGCATCGGACAGATTACTCGGATATGCACGACGGTCGGTCATGACCTGGGCATACCGCCCTTCGGAGGCGTGCGCCCAGGCGTGTTCTGGCTTGCGGGAGCACGGGACACATTCGGGCGTCCTGGAATGAGACAGGCGTAAGTCGACCCTCTCCCCACACGCCACACCATCCGCCCCGCGAGCCGCGGCCCGCACTACAGAATCACCAACACCAGACCATCAGCAGACGCAAACTCGCGGATAACACCGCACTACAGAGGAAAACGACCTCTGAGCAGCCGTCTTCAAACGCCCATACACGACCTCGCCTAGAAGGCAGCGGGTTCAGACACAGGCTCTGAACCTGGGCCGCCACGGCCGCAGGTCGACGTACAAGCCGCTCTCTCCGTCATCGGCAGGAACCCACTCGGCGGCCGGACAGTACAACACAAGGACAGCCCAGCAGGGCGTCAGTTAGCCCCCGAGCCGCGGCCGCCGGAACCTGAGTATCAGCATCAATGTCAGACCCGCCTGCCACGCTTGGTTACAACTCTGCACGGAGGGAGGTGAAGTGAGTGTCGAAGCAGCAGAAGGCTGCGGTCGGGATGGTCGTGGCGCTGGCCGCGAGCGCGTACCTCAGCAAGTACGCCAAGCAGCAGGGCGCAACGCTCGGACTGTCGGCAGCTGTGGTCAGCGTGATCGGCCTGGCCGTGGGCCACGCCATCTGATAGCGGCACCAGGGCCCCGCCCTCCCCGTTGACAGCAGGGAGGCCGGGGCCCTGTCGTGCCGACTCACCAGTCTGCGCCCAAGCACACCTCAGCGGTAGAAGACGGCCACACCGCCGTGATGCGAGCACGCTCCCTGATGGTGCGCGGCATAGGAGTAGCTGCCGTCGTTGCACAGCGCCGTCGCACCGTTGCCAGCCGAGGACGATCCGCCCGACGAGGACGAGCCGCCACTGGACGACGACGAGCCGCCCGAAGTCGACCCCGAACCAGCAGCAGCCGCGTGCGCGGTGACGGTCACCTTCACCTTGACCGTCTTCGTCACAGTCGGCGCCGGCTCAGGTTTCGCGGTCGCGGTAGCCGTCGCGGTGACGGTGGCCGTGGCCGTTGGGCGGACCGTGTCGGCCGCAGCGGTCTTCGTGGTGTTCGGGTCGCTGGCGCCGGCGCCGATGCCGAGGAAGAAGGCGAAGCCGAGCGCGGGCAGTACGAACCGCTTCCGTGCCCACTTCGGTGCGATGCGGACAGGCTGCGGTCCGCGCTGCGGCGGCATGGGCGGTTGAGGCGGGTAGTAGCTCACGGGTCCCCCCAGGTTGCGTTGCGTGCTGGGTGAAACTACAGGCGCCAAATCGTCCTATGTGAGAGAAGCGTAAAGGTAGTGATGGAGTTGTGATCTATCCGTTTATGGGCCAGGGCACCACCACCCGGCCAGTGAACCCTCCGACGGTCAGACCCGCGCGACACCGCACGAGCACCGCACGCGACTTCCTGCTGACTCTCCGATGCAGCAGCTGCTCGATGCTCCACGATCACACGAAAGCCCCGGCCGGGTGACAGTGGCCGGGGCCTTCAACTGCGCTCACGTCTGCGGCGGATCGTCTTGGCTGGCGAGCTCGATGCCGCGCCGCTTGGCGAGCCAGATCGTCGCCCCCGTCACGAAGGCGCACGTCACCGCCAACCACGACAGCCCGAGCGTGACCAAGGCATGCAGGCCGTTCGCTCCCGCGACATGGATGGCATGGATACCGACGACCGATGTCCGGAAGCCATCGCGGCGCGGCTTCGTGGGCAGTGCGACGACGGGACCGCCGGGACCGGTGTGGTCCGGCCCGGCGGTCCCGTTCTCCGTGGCGAAGGGTGCGCTACGGTCGGTCGAGGGTGATGGAGTTGATCGGCGTGAGGTTCTCGTACGCCCAATCGTCCTGGAAGAGGATCTCGACGCAGTTGGTGCCGCCGTAGTTCTTGCACAGGTGGGCGGTGGCGCCGCCGTACTGGTTGTTGAGGACCGCGTGGTCCCCGTACTGGTTGCTCAGGTTGTGGTAGCCGTAGCTGGAGTACTGGACCGTCGGGTGCGGGTCGTCGAAGGGTTCGACACCCTGGGCCCAGATACACACGTTGCCGGACCTGCATCCGTACACCGTGTCGTCGCCGGCCTGGGCGGCACCGCTCATCGCCACCACTGCCGTGGCCGCGGTCGCGAACGCGGCCACGGCGCTCATCACCTTGCGCATGTTTCCCCCTAGCGTATGGCCTGCATCGTCGCAGGCAGAGCTTCGAGTTGACGGGAGCAGATGCGGTGATCCCTCCATCCACTCACGAGTAGCAGCCCGGGTGACCGAGCAGGTCCTAGCCTTCAGGGCCGACCGCCGCGAGTCTTGTACGAAGACGCAATCACAGCGGAGGAACATCAGCAGTGTCCGAACCGATCGACCAGCCCGGCGAGTACCCCGGGCGGTCGGCCGCTTCCTTACGCGGCATCGTCATCCCATCGCGGCCACCACATGGCAGGGGCGAGGCCCGCAAGGGTCACCCTGTCCTCGGCGAGCGTCACTCTGCTCCAAGAGCGACCGCCATGGACGTGCGGGTTACAAATCTCTTGATCGACTGCATTCAGACCTTTCTTGTCCTGATCACCACTGGATCGGGGCGTTGTGCTGTTCGGCCCAGTAGGGGTTCGCCGAGACATCCATTGCTGTTCACTCCGCGCCTCTGTGGCCAAGCCTTTTGATAACGGTCAAAGAGCGCTGGTCAGGGGATGGAACGGTGTCCGGACAGCGCAGTGCGTGCCTCGTGGGTGCGGTCACTTCGGCCTGCCGCTCGTCTTCGTGAGGCTGTGGTGACGGGCGCTGTGACTCCGACCGGTTTCGTCGGGTCAGAACGTACGTTCCGGGGGAAGAACACCGCCATCATTTCGAAGACCATCGAAACGTGCCCGGCTGTGGGCTCCCACTCGGTGCCGCCCCGATGGTCCCGTCAGGCGAGGGGGCTATGCCCCAGCGAACCCGGTGGCAGGACGGTGACAATCGGGACGGATCCGTAGCGGACGTACGGGGCAACCGGCGCGGGCGGTGGTGGGTCGTACGGGGGGCAAGGGCACAAGCCCGCGCATTCGACCGGGGGAACCAATGGGGGAAACCATGCAGATCCGTACCCGAGGCATCCGTACCACCGTGTCCGCGCTGGCGGCCGTGGCCGGTGTCGCCGCAGCCGCTGTCCCGGCCGCCGCCACGCCGGCCTCCGACACACCCCGGTTCCTGGAGCCGGCCGAGCTGCCGCCCCACCCGTCCTCGCCGTGGTACGCCGGAGCGGTCGCGGCCGGCCAGCCCGACCCGCTGCCGATGTGCGTGGGCGACGCGCTGCCGTCCACCACCTCGCACCGGGAGTACTGGACGGAGTACGACACGAACGCCCAGCAGCTCACGGTCGAGGGGCGCAGCGAACAGTGGGCGAAGGACTTCGCGGCGCTGCTGCGCAAGGACCTGGCCGGCTGCGCGAAGAAGCTCATGCAGCAGGACCCGGACATCACGGCGACGCAGAAGTACTACGGCCGGCTGAATGCCGAGGAGGGCGCCGACGTCTACGGCATCCACACAGCCTCCGCCCGGGGCTCCTCCGACATCAGTCTCTTCTCCGTCGGCCGCGACGGCGCCACCGTGACGATCGTCCGGTGGAGCCAGATGGGCACCTTCCAGCACGCCCCAGTGGCCGACTTCAAGGCCACGACCGTCACGGCGGTGAACAAGCTGTACTGAGCTCGTCGCGCACACCACGGCGCCCCCCGTTCCCCGGGAGGGCGCCGTCGCCGTTCCGGGCCGGGGCCCATGCAAATACTGCGCTGCCTCCACGACACCACGTTCCTGGCATCCCAGGACCACCACCATGAGCAGCGCCAGGTCCTCGCCGCAGGCCTTCGCCTCACACCGGACAGCCTCACAGCGCACCCTGTCCACCAGGGAAAACAGGGTTGTGTGACTCACAGCAGGAGCCGGGTATCAGCGAGCGGCGAAGGTTCAGAGGAGGGGGGCCGTGCAGGGCGCGGCGGTCGCCGTTGACCGTTTGCCAAGCGATCTTGACGACAGTTCCTAGTGCACCTGCGCACTCGCCCTGGAGACGGTCACCCACCACCTGCTGAAGCTGGAACTGGCCAACGCCGCCCGCGGCCGGCTACTGCTGCACCGTGTAGTGCTTCTGCGGGCCCGCCCGCACCAACGCCCTTGCATTGGAGCGCTGTTGACCCGAGCCACTCCGCACGCCGCCCTCTTCGCCCGCACCCATGGCCGTCTCCGTCCTCGACGTGCCCCTGCGTGGCCCGCGGCAGCCGCCGCACGAGGCATCCTCCCACACGGTATGGATCGTTCAACGATCCTACAAGAGGGCGTTCTTCCGGCCGGCACCACACTGCCGCAGCCGCTATCCCTTCAACAGGCCCAGCTGTCCTGGCTCGACACGAGCCGCAAGGGAGCGTTCAGGGCTTCGTGGCCACAGTCTTCCTGGGCCAGCGGAGCAGGGCCTTCGCGCGGCCGAGGCGCCCGCACAGCGCCGGACGGGAGTCGCGGTCTCATCCTGGCTGGGGTCCACTCAGTCAGAGGGAGCCACCGGCCCATGCTGGGTTCCGTCGCGGTGATGCTGAGCAGGCGTTCCATGCGGCTACCGCAGCCTGCACAGTCGGGCCCGTCGGGCGGCTGGGTCCATCCCGGGTAGCCGCCGACCTTGCTCTGTTGGGTGGTGGCGACTTCGAAGTAGTCGTGGCCCTTTTCCTCTTCCTCCTTCAGGGCCTGGAACCGCTGGTCTAGTAGCTCGCCGAGTCCCTCCGGCAGGTCCCAGTTCGGGTACTCGATGGCCGGAGTGGGGGAAACGGTGCATGGACGCGGCAGGTAGTCCTCATCCGCGGTATGCGGACGGGGCGGCTCCCCCACCATGGCGTCGGCGGCCGTCAGCGCCGCGCTGCGCCAATGGAGCCGGGGGTTGGCCACGTACTGGTCGTCCTCATGAACGAGCGGGCACCACAGGATCTGCAACAGGTCTGTGCCAGCGGGAAAGATGAGGCCGGGCACATCCCGTGCCTACAGCTGGACAACCGGGACCATCGCGACCGGCTCGGGCCCGACGGGTGGCTCGAGCGGTTTGTAGTGGCCCGGTTCGGCGCGCATCGGCCAGGGCTCGTCGGCCGGCCACAACAGCGGCCCACCGATAGAACTGTCACCCAGACCCGACTCCCCGGCCCGGGGGTACAGAAGGGTGGCCTTCCGCGCTGTACCGATCAGCTCCGGAAAGACGGCCTCGACATCGCAGGGAAGCGGAGCCAGCAGCCGGGGCCAGGCCGGCTGGTCCTCGACGGTGTCCCGCTACGCGTTCCCTGGCGGCATGGCGCCTCCTGGTGCTGTCAGTCCCTAACGCGCCAACACTAGCCCGCGCGCGACCCGTCCCAGCAGGGGGCATGATGCTCCCTGAAGCTCTCCACTCCGTAGAACCTCGTACCGAATGAGGCGACGAGCACCCCTGGTCGATTCCAGGGCTCTGTCCGCAGTTCCGTGAACCCACGAAGGACGTGGGTGGACAGGCGGTGCGTGAAGTTCAGAGAGCCCCGGGGTGGCCCGTGGCGGCGAACTGATCAATGACATCGTGAAGTTGCTCAAGGAAGTCGCGCAGACTGGCGGCCACGGCATAGAACTTGTTGTTCCTTCGACAGCACCGGAACTCCACGGCAGCGTGAGTGCGGCAGTGACGGCGTCGAGGTCCTGGCGGAGGAAGCCGGCGAAGCCCTTCATGGGCTTCGCCGGCTTCCTGTTCGGCCTGGCTGTCGGCGGTCACGTAATTCCCCATCCTCGATCAGTTCCGCGTCACGTATTTCCCCACCCGCGCGGTCAGGATTCCCCAGGGGGATCGCGATCGTGGACGTACATCGACACGCCTCCGGTCGTGGTCGATCTTGAGTGGCCGGGCGGGTGCGCCTGGAGGCCGTGGGTACACCGTGGGGCGGGTCGCTTACGCGCTCGGTGGTGTCGTGCGCAAGCCTTCGAGGAGGGCGGCGAGGTAGCGGTGGGCGGCGTCGACCCGGTCGGCGGGGGTGCCGCCGTGGACGCTCGCGGCGTGGGCGATGCCGCACATGAGCGGGACGAGGTCGGATGCGGCGAGGTCGGGGCGGACCACTCCGGCATCGCGGGCCCGGGCGAGGAGGGTGGCGCCGACCGACGCGAGTGACTTCTTGAGTTCCGTGGTGCGCGGCACGGCGTTCGTGGCCGCGGCGGCGACGGGGGGCAGGGCGGCGTCGGTGACCTGCGCCTCGACGGTGTGGAAGAGGAAGCCCGTCAGGCTGCGCCAGGGGTCGGCATCGGTCAGCGCCTGCTGGCCGTGGGCGGCCAGGGCCTCCAGGCATGGGGCGGCAACGGTCTCCAGCAGCGCCTCGGGCGTGGCGAAGTGCCGGTAGACGGTGCCAACCCCGAGTCCTGCCCGGCGTGCGACGTCGTTGAGCTGCAGTAGTGTGCCCTCGTCGACCAGGTCGCGGGCGACGGAGACGATCCGCTCCCAGTTGCGGGCCGCGTCCTTGCGTAGAGGCGTCGTCATGAGGCCATGCTAATCGGATGGTTCATCCGCATAGATCCGTCGCCCGCCCGGTGGCCGCCCCGCCGCGCGCATGACGCTCAGGCGAGGGCGAGCGGTGCGTGCCGTTCACTGAGTCGGCGTACCGCTTCGGCGACGCGGGGGTCGACCGCCGCGCGGTGCGGGGCGACCGGGTGTGCCTGGGCGCCGATGACGATGCCGGTTCGGCCCGTCAGTGTGTCGTCGGTGGCAGCCATGATGGAGGGCCTGGCTGCCGCGGATGCCGGACCCGAGGTCGAGCGTTCGAATGTGCGGCGCACCAGGGGCCACAGCAGTCGCAGGGCGGGTGAGACGATCTTCGGGTCGGTCATGGTGCCGTTGGTCATGTCGGTCGCGGCCCCTCCGGGATCGGCGGCGAAGACCGAGACGCCCGTGCCGTCCAGCCGGGCCGCCAGGTCCAAGGTGTAGGCCAGGTTGGCGAGCTTGGCGCGGCCGTACCAGTGGAAGCCGTAGTAGCCGCCCGGCGGCTCGATGGCGTCGAACACCCGCTTGGCCAGGGCGACTGCTCCCGACGTCACGTTCACGATCCGGCTCGGCGCACCAGCCGTGAGTGTGGGCAGCAGCAGTTCGGTCAGCAGGTAGGGCGAGAGATGGTTGACGACGAACGACGCCTCGACACCACCCCGGGTCTGGCGCTCGGCGAACATCGCCCCGACGTTGTTGACCAGCACCGTCAGCGGTTCCCCCGAGGCGGCGTGGTCGGCCGCGATCCTACGGGCGAGCGCACGCACCTGGTCGAGCGAGGCGAGGTCCGCGGACAGGAAGCGGGCTGGGTGTACCGGGCCCGTCGCGTTGATCCGCCCGACGGCCTTGGCTCCGCGTTCGGCGTCGCGCCCGATCACCGTGACCGCGAACCCGGCGACGGCCAGCCCCAGCGCCGTCTCCAGGCCGATGCCCCCTGTCCCGGCCGTGACCACTGCTGTCTTCTTCATGCGCTCCTCCACCCTGGCATCCAATCGGATAGATCATCCACTTAGTCCCGGACGGTAGCACACATCCGGATTAACTATCCGGTTGAGACTTCGGCGCAGCGGCGGTCCGCCCGCCGACAGGAGACAGGTGGATGCCTGGGGAATTGCGTGACGTTTGCCCTGGGGAATTGCGTGACCGTCGACAGCCTGGCGGTCCACTCCATCAGCAGGTATCCCCGCCGGTGACGCACCAGATCTGCGAAGGCCCGAGCGAGGTCGCAGGCCCGGGCGAGGTCGCAGGCCCGGGTGATGTCGGGGCAGGCGAGCCGGACTTGAGGAAGTCGTTTGTCCTGGCTTTCGGTGAGCGTCTCCCGGGGCCGCATGATCCACGAGGTGATCTTGCGGGGGCTGGGGATGTCGGCCCGGACCGGTTCGGCGGTGCCCGCGCGGAGGGCGGCGGGGTGTTTGCGGACGACCTGGCGGCTGCCGCGGTAGCCGCGAGCCGGGATGTCCAGGAACAGTCGGGTGCCGCTGACCTGGCCTTGGGCTTCGGTGAAGCAGGCGTTGAGGTATGCCTTGAACGGCTCCAGGACGCCGTTGGGTCGGCGGTCGCGGACGGAGGCCAGCAGCTCGTCGAGGTCGGTGTCGCGGAAGCGGCGCACGGACTTGCGGTCGAGGTTCGCCGGCGGGCGATGGCGCTGATCGTCCAGCGTTTTTCCAGCCGGCGTTGGACGTCTTCGTAGCGGTGGCGGGTGCGTTCGATGATCTGGGTGCGGGGCAGGTCCTGTGGTACGCGTTCACCGCCGGTGCCGTCCGCGTGATCAGCCTCAACAACGACGACGTCGCCTACCAGGACGGCGGCAACTCCTATGTACGGCTACTCGGGCGGCGCTCACAAGCGCTGGCTGGAGACGGAACTCGCCGCCTCGCCCGCGAAGCCGGACATCGATTGGACCGTCGTGTGCCTGCACCGGGTGGTCGTCTCCACCGCCGACAAGTTCAACGGCGCCGACCTCGGCATCCGCGAGGAATGGGTACCGCTGGCCGCTACGGCGTCGACCTGGTGGTCTGCGGCCACGATCACCACTACGAGCGTTCGCACCCCATCCGCGGCCAGCAGCCCAACGACACCCGCACCCCCATCCCGGCCGCCACGAACACGGACGTCATCGACACGACCAAGGGCACCGTGCCCATGGTGATCGGCGGAGGCGGCACCTCGGCCCCGTCCAACCAGCTCCTCTGCCCCACCCCGCAGTGCCAAGTGATCACCGAGGTGGGCCCGACCGACCCGTCCACCGGCAAACGCCCGCCCGTCTACGTCCTGGAGGACGCCCCCTGGTCAGCCGTCCGTGACGCCGAACAGCCCTATGGCTTCGCCGCGTTCGAGGTCGACCCCGGCCACCCCGGCGGCACCACCTCGATCCACGTCGCCCACTACACCGCGGGCGGCCCCTACGGCGACCTGACTCCCGTCGACCACTTCACCCTCACCCGCCCGCCCCGCGACCGCTAAGCAGGGCGCGTGAGCCGTGCCCCACGCCGGCGGGCGCGTCGGCCTGCGCCGCCAGCGGAGGCCGACGCCAGGGTCACGGCAGGGACGACTCGGGATCTACGGCATGGTTCCTGCCGGGGTTCATCCGGGAGGTCACTTGATGGTGATCGTCACGGTCGCCGTGCTGGTCGCGGCTGGGAGACGGGTGGTGTCGACGGCCAGGTACTCGCCGTCGTCCTGCGTGCCGTTGGGCAGGATCTTGGGGTGCAGGGCGTAGGGCGGTGTGGAAGTCGAGGGAGAAACGCCGTCGACGCCGAAGTCGCTGTCGTTGCTGACGACGACGGTGCGGCCGCCGTCCGTGGTCGCGACGCCCTCGATCTTGTCGTGGCCGAAGAAACCGCCCGTGGGGTCGAGGCCGCTGAGCAGGCCGCCGAGGTCGAGGTCGAGGCTCTTGGCGGCGGGGGTGACGCCTGCGGACTCGAGGGCCGCGGTGGCGGTCGCCGTGGTGCCGGCGCCCACGTAGGCTTCGATCGTCTGCTGGGCCGGGCCGACGAGCAGGCCGCCCTTGGCGCCGTCGTACGTGGCGCCCGGCACCGTGGAGGCCGGGCCCACGTCCGTGGCGCCGGAGATGTCGATGGCGAACAGCCTCTTGTAGGCGCCGGGTTCGACGTTGCCGTCCCGCTCGTCGACGAGGAAGCGGGTGCTGCTCAGGGCGGTGATCTCGCTGACCGCGCCGCTGTTCGTCTTCGGGTCGGTGAGCAGGTAGACGTACTCGTGCGTGGCGTGGGTGCGCAGGTCGTAGGTCACGATGCGCAGCGTGGTGACGTTCTTTGCCTTGACGCCGCTGGGCAGGTCGGGCTGCTGGAGCGCGGACTGCATGATACCGACGAGCGTGCCGCCGTCGGGGGTCACGGTCAGCCCCTCCATGCCCTTGTTGGGCACGCGGTGGGCCAGTTCGGCGGGGAGCGAGCCGTCGAAGGGGGATAGCCGCTCGATGGCCCGGCCGTCGCGGCCGAAGTGCGTGATGTAGGGCCCGTACTCGTCCGACACCCAGAAGGTGCCGTCGCGCATGGCCACCAAGCCCTCGGAGTCGTAACCGTAAGGAGAGTGCGGCAGCACGGTGCCGTTCAGGTCGACAAGGCTCTCTCCAGTACTCGCCTGGGAGTTGACGAGCCCGTTGTACGGACTGCCGTCGGCGGCGCGCAGCGGGATCGTCCGTTCCAGTACGGCCTTGGTGCCCTTCAGCCGGAACTTCCCGATCGCGGGGTCGAAGTGGGGCAGCGGCAGCACCTTGTCACCGTTGGGCGCGTCCACGTTGGGGCCCCGGTCGGTGAGGCCGTAGAACTCGTCCTTGGAGCCGGGCACCGGGCACAGAGAGGAACCGTAGCCCCCGGCGGTGATGGGCACGCCGCCGATCACGGCGAGGGGCTTGAGATGGGTCTGGTACAGCCGTACGGCGTCACTGATCTTGTAGGTGAAGGTGTCGGTGCCGTGGTAACCGGCGTCGGGGGTGTAGCGGAACGAGCCGTCCTGACGGAGGGTGAGCGTGCCGTGGGCGGTCTTCGTGTGCGCGACGAGAGTTGCCGGGCTGCCGGTGTCGCCGGCCAGTACGCCATGCCCCGAGCCGACGGTCAGCGTCCGCCCGGCGTGCACGGTGTAGGCGTTGTCGCGTGCCTGGAGCTTCGGTACGCCAGCGCCGAGTGCGCCGGCCGGTCCGGTGCCGGCCAGGGACAGCACAACGGCCGTAGCGGCAGCGGTCACGATTTCCAGACGGTTCATCTGATCCCCTCCTCCTCGCGCGTCACCACGACGCGCGAGGAGAAAGTCTGATCACCGCGCATGGCCGAGGGGCATCCGGAAGGCACAGAAGCGGTAAAGCGCAAGACCCTCGGCAGGCCAACTGCCCCTGCTGCGCGCCCTGTACCGGGCCACTGCTGCTGTCGGGCCCATCATCTACAGCCTCCTGCCCGGCCGGCGCATCCGTCATCCTGGCGAGCTCATCGGCTGGGGCCGGACCAGCGAGGCAGACCCGCTGAGCCAGTTCGGGCGCATCGAACTCCCCTTCCTCGGCCGTCAACTCGGCATCCCCGGTCACCTTCTCGACGTCGGCGCCGGGGTCGTAGGGATGCACCTGGTTGACGGGCGGGCTCATTCCGGGATAGTCGTGGAAGACGCCGCCTCTCTCTACTCAGCGATCACCCGAGGGCGCGCAGTTCCTCATCAGCGGTCGAGTCGTCGTGTGGCGCCGGGCGGCCACGTTGAGCGAGCCATCACGGGTAACCACCCACAAGCCAGACTCGGGCCACTGGATCCTCCGGCCCCTACGACAGCCCATCCGACCCACCAACAGCGATGGACCAACCAAGCACCGCAAACTCCGGCCGCCTTCCGCGAGGGGCTGGGATGTGCCAGCCTCCTTGGTTTGTCGCTCTCGTTCATCGGCGCCCCGCCCTGCCGGGGTCGACGCACTGACCTCGACCGGGCTCCGATGCGTCGCGCCGGTCAGCGGCCGATCAGCGACGACTACGCAGCGGATGTGCGGGACGTGTCCCCCGGCGAGGCGGGAGGCGGCAGCCGAACGTGCCGCCGTGCCGGTGGTGACGACCGCAAAGCAGCGCAGCTCAACGAGAGTGTTGACGTGGGCGGCCCCGCGGCGGGCAGGCGGTATCGCTGTCCCACCATCTTCGAGGCGCTCGTCCCGGCCATCTCCCCCATCGCCGCCCAGGTGCCCGTCGTGTCCGTCGTGCCCGCGTCCGCGGATGTCAGGAGACAGGCCCGGTAGCGGTGTCGACGTGCGAGACCGGCGCGGGAGGCGTTGCTGCGCCTGGAATCCGGGCGCAGAAGCAGCGCGGCGAAGCTGGACTCTGCGGCGGTCGGCCGCCGAAGTTCGACAAACAGCTGCGGCGCGCGCACCTTGCCGGACCGAGGTTCATCGCGCTGGTGCCGCAGACTGCCCCGGGGCCCAGGGAAGAGCTCTACGCCAGCCGGGCCGGCCAGTCCTGGAGCACTTCGGCAATCGGTTTCACAGCGAAGACCTCGTGTTTGCAGGCCACATGGGCGTGGAAGTGCCGGTCTGGGCCGCCCTCGCGGTATTCACCTGCTAGCTGAGGTCGTCGTTGAGCTAGACCTGCATGCAGTGCTGGCCGACGGGTTCGAGTCGAGTCGCTGCACCACGACAAGCGCCAGGTGAGGTCGTGTCCCTCCTCCTGGTGTAGGCGATCAGGCCGGGGCGTGCGCTGGTGTGCACTGTGCCTACAGTTGCGCGCAAGCGGGCGCCCGGAGTGCCCGCGCTTCACCCGACGCTCCCCGGTGAAGCCTCGGCCCGCGAAGCGCGGGCTCTTCGGCCTACCCTGCGCCAGAACCTGGTGGCGCCCGCGGAAGGCGAAGAAGCAGACTGTGATCGTGCATCTGAGCGGCGCCCAGCGAGAATTGCCCCTTGCTTCATTGCTGATGACGCGTTAGGGCGGGGCACCCGAGGGTGGTCTGCTTATCCACCGTGAGGAGATGTGGCGTGACTGTCTCATGGGACCTGCTGATATCCACCGCTGGTGGCGTCACCGCCACCGTCGTGGGCGTCATCGCAGGCGGTGTCGTCGGGCGCCGCGGCCAGAACCGGCAATGGCTGCAGGGAACGCAGACCGCCGCCTACGAGAGGTTCCTGCAAGCGTTCGGGGCCGTTGAGGCGGAGCTGCGCGAGGCATTCCTCGACGAGCGCAGGCCGGCCGTCGACTGGGGACCTTTCGTAGCTGCTCAGCACTCGGTCAGCCTCGTCGCCGACCCAGCAACCAGCACAGCAGCCGAGCAGCTCTGTGAAGTCCTGGAGGACTACACCATCCTGTTCCACGGCCGTCAGCCGACCGATCTTGAGGAACTGCGGCCGATCCATACTGCACTGGGCGAGGCACACCTGAAGTTCGTCAATGCGGCACGGCACTCCCTCGACGCGTCTCAACAGCACCTGTCCAGATCCCTGGGCGGTCCCTCGCCATGGCGCGGTGTTGAGTCCTTCTACGCCCGTGCCGACAGAAGCCTGGACTGACTGCCGCTTTTCCGGCACGTGTCGCTGATCAACCGGCGGTGGTGTTGGCTAGCACGGGGGCTCGTTCGGGCAACTCGGCGGGGTAGAGCTGGTCCATGCTTCCCTCGGGCAGGTAGCGACGGGGGAAGGCGATCCACTCGTCGTGCAGTTCGAAGAGCACGGCGGTGACCAGTCGCAGGAGCGCGTCGTCGTTGGGGAAGACCTGGACGACGACGGTTCGGCGCTTGATCTCCCGGTTGATCCGCTCGAGCGGGTTCGTCGATTGGATCTTCTTCCAGTGTCGCTCGGGAAACACGGCGAAGGCGGTCAGGTCGTCCTTGGCCTCCAGCAGCATGTCCCTGACCTTGGGGAACTGGCCTCCAAGCATGTCGGCGACGGTGTCGACCTGGGCCCTGACCGCCTTCTCGCTGGGCTGGGCGAAGATCGTACGGATCGTCGCGGCGACCATCTCACCGGCCTCCTTCGGGATCACCCCGAAGACATTCCGTAAAAAATGGACGCGGCATCTTTGGTAGGCGGCGCCGATCATCACCTTGCGGATCGCGTTGACCAGCCCGGTGTGGTGGTCAGCGAGGACCAGGCGGACCCCGCTCAGGCCGCGTTCGCGCAGGTGACGAAGGAACTCGGTCCAGAATGCCTCGGTCTCACTGTCGCCGACCATCACGCCCAGCACCTCACGGCCGCCGTCCTCGGTGATGCCGGTCGCAATCACCACGGCCCGGGAGGCGATCTGGTGCTGGACTCGGACCTTGCAATACGTCGCATCCAGGTAGATGTAAGGGAAGCGGGTGTGGTCCAGGGGGCGGGTGCGGAACGCGGTCAGCGGCTCGTCCAGGGCCGTACAGATCCTCGAGACCTCGCTCTTGGATATCCCGGTGTCCGCCCCCAACGCTTTGACCAGGTCGTCCACGCTCCGGGTGGAGACGCCCTCGACGTACGCCTCCATGATGACGGCGTACAGGGCTTGATCGATGCGGCGCCGCCGCTCCAGCAGGCAGGGGAAGAAGCTCCCCGCCCGCAGTTTCGGGATGGCCAGCTCCAGGTCGCCGGCCTGCGTGGTGAGCGTTTTGTCCCGGTGCCCGTTGCGGTAGTTGGTGCGGGCATCGGTGTGCTCGTTCCACTCGGCGCCGATCTTCGCCGCGGCCTCGGCCTCGATCAGCTCCTGCAGCATCCGCTCGGCGGCACTGCGGACGAGTTCGAGCCCCTCGGCCGAACGTAGTGCATCCAGCAGGCGAAGTAGATCAGGCTGGGACAGGGCCACTGCGTGTCTCCTCCCCTCGATGAACTGGTCGTCTATCAGGGAGAGTTGCATGGTGGCCCGTCCCGTGCGCAGGGAGCGTGCATCACCAGCCGGAGCACACCGGCGCACTACACAATGTCGATCGCCTACACCATCACGAGGGACACGATCCCAGGTGACGCTCACGTCGGCTAGCAGATCGACGGGACGGGTCGCCCCACGACGTCCCGTCCCACTCAACGCCCGCAGTACCGGGGCTGCCACGCAGGCGACTGTATTGGGTGATCGTGCTTCGCACACCGGCGGGCGTCGCTTATGAAACAGGCGCCAGCCCCTTCTCCTTGATCAGCGTGGTGAACGCGACCGTCTGCTGTTCATCGAGGGCGGAGGCCGGCAAGCCCATGGCCATTTGCGGCGAGACGCGCAGTACCCAGAAGTCGCCGACTCGCGAAACGCTGCTGAAGGTGGTCCAGGTCCTTGCCGTGGCACGGTCGGGTCCCTGGGTGCGGTACTCGGTCTCGGTGAGGGTGATCGTCACTTGCCGGGCGCCCTGGCGGTAGGGGGCAAGCTGCTTGCGCACCGAGTGTTCACGCCACGCGAAGAAGGCAATGCCGTACAGGGCCAGCACCACGCCGGGCCACAGCAGCCGGAGAACTCCGGCCAGGGATATCGCGACCTCGGCCAGTCCCACGGTCACGCAGGTGATCACCAGAGCCACGCGGTTCCGGTAGAGCCGCCGGTGGCAGGCGCGGTAGGACTGCAGGACCAAATCCGGCGTAAAGGTGAAGGTGGTGACGATCGGAAAGGCGGACACGGGATGACTCCACTCCACGGGAGAGGCTTCGGCCTGATGGGCACTGTTCTGGCGGGCGGGGCGACAGGTTAGCTCCCCCTGCCGGGAACGCACGGCGGTCAGCGTGGCGACGGTGTCCACGGCGATGCCTTCGTCGCGGAAGATGCCCCCGATGGCAGCAGAGGCCTCTGGCTCCTCGAACGGGGCCTGTTACCCCAGTAACTCGACCACAGTGCCGCGTGGAGAGGCGGGAAATAAGGTGGGCCAGTTCCAGACCGAGGGCGTTGCCACTGTCCTGGCGAGTGGGGCGGGACAAGCAGATCGGTCGCTGTCCCGCCCCAGTCGGCCGTGCCCCTACTTGTCAGCCGGGGTGATCTCCCAGGTGGTGTTGTCGCCGTGCTGCTGGGTCCAGAACAGCCGCCAGCCGTCACGGAACAGCCTCGGCACCTTGGCGCCGAGGATGCCGTGCGTGCCCGGGTCGCCGTCGGAGACGTGGATGCCGGTGATCTCGTTGTCACCGTCGTTCTGGATGCCGCCGTTCACCGAGGACAGCATGTTGTCCAGGGTCGCCGAGGGGTCGCGGCCCTCGGCCAGGAAGCGCACCGGCTGCGCGCCGCGCGAGTAGTCGGTCGTCGTGGCGAAGACGTACCCGGAGTCGAAGGCGCCCCGCTGGGTGTGCACCGTGTCGCTGGCGTCCTCGACGAAGGCGACGTGCGTGCGGTCGAGGAAGGTGACGTTGTCGATGCCGGTGTGCGCCTTGTCGCCGGTGTAGAAGACGCTGAGCTTGCCGTCGTCGGAGCGCGGGTTGCTCTGGGTGAGCTTGTAGAGGGTGCCCCAGCCGCCGTAGCCGTCGTTGGCTGTGCTGGTGGTGTTGGTGTCGCCGGTGGCATCGAAGTAGAACTCGCGGAAGTCCGTGCCGGGGCGGAACTGGCCGTTCTCCGGACGCTTGAACGGGGTCGCCTTGGCCGCCTTCGCCAGGGCGTTGGCGTCGAACGCCTTCCCGCTGGTGTCGGTCTTGGTGTCGTGGATGGTCACCCAGTGGGTGCGCAGGGCCGGACCGTAGTTGGTCAGGTCCTTCTCGTCGTCGGTGAACGCTCCGCCGGTGGGGTGCGCGCTGTCGATGTCCTGGTACGCGATGGGCGAGCCGCTGCGGCGGGAGACCACCTGCAGGGCCTGGAGCCTGCCGCCCTTGGTGAGGTCGTGCTTGTCGTAGGGGATCAGCCGGTAGACGAAGCTGTTGGGGACCTTCGCCTTGGTGGCAACCGTCGTGCCGCCGCTGTCCTCAACCATCAACAGGTTGCCGGCGGAGTCGTTCTGGATGCCCTCGTAGCCGGCCCGCCCGGTGACGGAGGAGATGTCCTGGACCTTCGAATCGATGTCCGGGGTGGCCTGGAGCACGGCACCCTCCGCCCCTTCCTCGGAGGTGAACAGCAGCCGCTTCGCCCACGGGTCCCAGGTGGAGCCGTCGATGGCGGGAATGCTCGTGCCATCGGTCTTCTTGGTGGCCAGCAGCGTCACCCGGTGCGCCTGGTCGGCGTCGAGGTTGATGCGGGTGATGTACCCGGCCTCGCCGCCCTCGTGGCCTTGGAAGAGGAAGTGCGTGCCGTACGGGTACGACGCGTCGGCGCCGTGCAGGCCGGACAGCCTCAGGTAGGTGTTCTTGTCGGGCTCGGTCTTGCTGGCCTCGATCTTCACGCCCGGAGCCTGCTTGATGGTGGGGTCGGGCAGCAGGGTGCCGTCGCCGAGGTATCCGTAGTAGGGGACCTGGTCGGTCGGGTTCTCCAGCTTCAGGGAGCCCTGCGCGACGGGGTGCTCGGCGAGCCCGGGCGACAGGACGTTCGGGGCGGTCACGCCGCGGGCGTCGGTGACAGCCGGCACCGACGACCAGGCGGCCACGCCGCCACTGGCATCGGCGGCACCGGGGGACAGTGCGAGGCCGACACCGATCACACTCGCCGCCACCGCCGTTGCGACAACGCTGCCACGTCTCTTTTTGGCCATGTGCGATCACCTTCCAGATGAGCGGGGGGCACACAGTCAAGACACAGCCGCCGTCACAGGATGGCTGGATTGGTGTCGGTCCGATTGATGATCTGTGAACTTTGTGTGGCCTTGCCCGGCAGGGAAGGGCAGTCTGGTCGAAAGGAGCCACCGTCTCCGCACGCCCGGCGGTGGTTGCTGCACAGCAGTGCGGACGCGGTACACGGCGTCCGAGCTGAGCTGCACTGCCTGCCACAGCGAGCAGTCGTCTCCCCTGGGGCAGGAACGCGGGATCGTTTCGGCAGGCTGTTTCCTGCCACGGCGAGCAAGACGGTCGACGCTGTGCTGTTTCCTGGGATCGATGTGCAGGTGTCGCGCGTCAACGACGCCTGCGACGCCCGGGCGGCCAAGGCGGTGGCCATCGGCCGGCCGGTCCGGTGCCCGAACTGCCAGAGTGGGCAAGACGCGTGCACAGCACCTACCAACCAACGCTCCCTGGATGAACGGCCGTTGGGCGCCCGCCACGATGATCGCCGACCCGCGAGTGCGGGCCGGAATGAACATGAACGGCGCCTTCCACCCGGCCCCCGATGCCCGGCCAGATCAACCGGCCGTTCCTCATTTTGGGTGCGGCCGCCAACCACTCGGCCGGCGGCCGCGACACCTCGTGGGCGGGCAGACCTGGGCCGCCCTCGGCGGCACACGCCGTGCGCGCCAGTGATACGGGCCAGCTTGGGGATCGGCTGAAGGGCGCCGGTCTCGTTGTCGGCCGCCATGACCGAGACGAGGACCGTGGCCTGCGCGAGAGCCGCGGACGGACAGCGGGTTCGACCAGGCCGTCGCGGGCGACCGGCAGATACGTCGCCTCGACCCCGTGCTCCTTCCCCGGAGGTGAGGTGCAAGCCGGAGTGGAGGCCGCCTCGCGATCCCGCGGGCTCGGCAGACGCGGTCTCGCCGCTCCCAGTGAGCATCCTGGGGCTCAAAGGATTCGGCGTTCAACCATGCTGGTCGCCCGCACCGATTTCTCAGCCGCCTTGCTGCTGGCTCATCCACTCCGCGATGGCTTGCTCAAGTTCGGCGAGCTGCTCGGTCGGGCTGAATTGCAGGAGTTCGGTGCCGGCTTGGACGTAGGGCCGGTGACCAGGCGGGGTGTAGAACGCATCACCGGACTCGTACACCTCCTCGTGGTCGTCGAAGACGAAGCGCACGTGTCCGGCAAAAACGTAGCCCCAGTGAGAGCAGGGGCACTGATTCCCGGGCAGGGCTTTGAGCGGGCCATCGAGGTCGGCGTCCCCGGAGAAAGACACGAACTCGACCGTGTAACCGTCCATATCCTCGCGCCGGTCGGTCACCGGACCGAACTGCTGTACCCGGGATGCGGTGAGTTTGGAGATCTTGGGCATAGTCGAGACGACACCATAGATCGCGCGCCCCGACCCTATGGAAGGTCCTTCAGGGTGAACCGAGCTCAGAGCAGCGCGAGATCAGTCCCCACAGCGCCAGGGCGGCGGGCAGTGAGACCAGGGCGAGCGCGGCGAAGGCGTAGGCGCACCACATAGTGCCCACGGCGTGGGCGATGGGACGGCCAGGCGGTCGTTGAGTGCCGACGCGTGGCCTTGATGGCGGCCGTCAGGTTCCGCGGTTCCGGTGCGGGCGCGGGGTACTGAGTTTGGGCGATGCCGGTCAGCCGTCCATGATCAGACGATCTCGGTCAGGTGGGCCCGCCGATCCCCCCGAGGAGCCAAGGCCCGATCAAACCCGCACGCCACAGGCACGCCACCCGGCACACGTACACGGTCAGAGCACCAGCTGGACAAGAACGGCGAGAACCCGGCCCTCGTCCTCAGGCTGGAGGCGGCCGCACCGCGCGCGAAGCCGGCCAGCCCCCCTCCCCCCGTCCCCTGGTGAATCCGCGTCTCCGGCAGCGACAGGCGAGGAGACGACCGCTTCGGCCTCGCCCCAGGCGGCCGGCACCGGGAAGGACGGCGACGGCGGGGTGCCGGCGGGGTCCTGGACCAACATCACACGGCACGAACTGCACCACGGCGCACCGCTGACGGACCCGTCACCCTGCCGTGACAAGCAGTAACCCATTCGGACGGGTCCAGAGGCATATGCCAGAGGCGTCGCATAGCTTGCGAGTCAGGGGCGGCCACTTCCCTCGTCCGATCCAGATGCGGATGGTTCGAGCGGCATCGCTCCATCCCCTCCGGCCTCATCCCCACAGGAGTCACCATGCCCATGCTGCTCATCAAGGGCTCGTTCCACCTGAAGGACACCCAGCCCGACGGCGACACCGTCCACTTCACTGCCGACAACCCCGACGACTGGCAACTCGTCGGTGGCAAGAACCCGATCCAGCTCACCGCCGCGAGCCACGCGCTGCGACTGGAAGGCATCGACGCGCCCGAGACCCACTACCACGGCGCCCACCAGCCGCTGCAGCAGGCGCACGCCGCCGCCGCCGAGCTCCTCAAATGGCTCGGCTTCACCAACGTGCAGCGCGAGCCCGACGAAACCGTCACCGCGTCGACGCCCGCCAGCACGCCCGGCTACATCCTCACCCGGGGAGCCGACATGTACGGCCGAGTGATCGCCCTGGTCGGCAAGGGCAACCCGCCCGGGACCAGCGGCACGGACATCAGCGTCGGTGTCCCTCTGCTGAAGCAGACGGCCAACCACCATCTGGTCTCGACCGGGCTGGCATACCCGACCTTCTACCGCAGCCTGTTCGCGGATCTGCGCGCCGAACTGACCACCGCGGCACAGCAGGCCCAGACCGCCGGCAAGGGGCTGTGGCCCGACGACGTCACAACCTCCGGGGTGAAGATCAC
Organism: Streptomyces sp. NPDC001604; assembly: GCF_042893475.1. Classification (NCBI taxonomy): domain Bacteria; kingdom Bacillati; phylum Actinomycetota; class Actinomycetes; order Kitasatosporales; family Streptomycetaceae; genus Streptomyces; species Streptomyces sp. NPDC001604. Next base: position 207,963 of record NZ_JBIAUY010000013.1, read on the forward strand.
CGGGCTGTCCTCCATCACCGACGAGGCGGTGATCCTGCCCAAGCTGTTCCGGCGACTGGTGGACTTCCTGAAGCTGGGCATGCCGATCACCTCCTTCCCCGCATACCTCGCCGGCAAGGAAGACAAGTTCACCGTCCTGTCCACCGGTCAGCGCTTCGCCGGTCTGCACGAGGTCGTCGACGTCAGCAACGGCAGCACGGTCCGCATGACCCACCCCGCCGACGATCTGCTCTTCGACGAGGGGTGAACCCATAGGGGTGAACCCATGACCGACGCCACCGGCTTCCTGGCACTCTCCGAGCTGCTGACCAGGGAACCCGTACTCGACCCCACGCTGGCCGACGCATATCGGCAGCGCCTCGCGGGCGCCTGTCCGAACGACGTGACCAGGCTCCTCGATGCGTACCGCACGGCCGAAGCGGCGCCCGACTCCGCCGGTGCCCTGTAGACGGCTCCCAAAGGCGCCGACATCCGACGATGGGCGAAGAAGAACAAGGTCGAGTTGTACTTCACCCCGACCTACGCCTCCTGGGTGAACCCATCGAGGCCCACTTCGGACCACTGAGGCAGTTCACCATCGCCAACTCCAACCACCCCAACCACACAGTCCAGCCCCGGGCCCTGCACGCCTGCCTGCGCTGGCGCAACGCCAACGCACGCCCCCCGACGCCTGGCTGCCCAGCGCAAGGAACGCACCCGAATCCGAAGCGAAAGGGACATCCGCTGGGGCGGGTCACCTCACGGCCAGCCTCGGCGGGCCCGACGACCCCCAACCCGGCTGGCACCGGCGCGCTGATGCGGCGGTGGGCGCTGCCGCTCGTCGTTCTCAGCGCGATCAGCGGTGTCGCGGGCCTCGGCCTGCTGAAGCGGCGGCGATACGTCGCGGCCTGGGGAGCGGCTGCGCTGGCCGTCGCCGCGATCCTGTGGACATGGGGCGCGGCCCAGTACCCGGCCATGCTGGTCGGCAGCCTCACCGTCGACCAGGCCGCTTCCCAGCCCGCCGTGCCCTGCGCCCGTCTCCTCGGCCCTGGCCTGCGGCGCAGTGCTGCTTATCCCGGCCCTGTGGCTGCTGTACGGGACCTTCCAGCGGGCACACACAGGTGACGTATCGAACACGCAGGGTCACACGTCCCCACAATGATCTCGCTGCGTGGGCTGTGACTCCCTGACGCGGAAGCTCAGTCGGCTGTGGCGGCCAGGGCCTCCTCGGCCTGGCGGACGCGCCACTCCTCGATCCTCTCCTGCTGCTGCCGGGCTCGCTCGAGCAGCGTGTCGAGCCGGGCCGGGTCCAGGCGCTCGTCGACGGCGCTGAGCCTGCGCAGGGTCTGCCAGCCGGCCGCCTTCCCCTCGACTCCCAGCCGTAGGGCTTCAAGGTCCACTACGGTCCCGAGCGGGGAGGGGCGTAGCAGGTGGCCGTTGAGCTTCAGCCGTCCCAGCTTCTCGCCCGCCCAGCCCGCGCACACCTTGTAGCGGCGCACGGGGATGCCGAGGTCTCGCATGATGTCCAACAGCGCCTTCCGGTCCTGGACGATCTCGGCGGCTACGGGCTCGATCGCGCGGCCGAGCGCGGAACCACGGGCGGTGCGCACCAGGCGGGTGGTGCGTTCGGTGCCGGCGGTGGCGCCGGCGAGGTGGTCGTTGAGATAGATGCCGAGCAGCTTCGTGTCGGTGCTTCGTCCGGTGGGGCGGCGCTGGGCGACGCCGGAGTGCGGTACGACGTTCATCTGCCAGTCTCCTCAGGTTGTGGGTGTCGGCATGCGTGTGGTGGACCAGCGCGGAGCCGGGCGCCACCGGGGTTCAGTCCGGGCCGCGGGGCAGGTAGTAGGTCTGTCTGAGGAAGGCGGCCATGTCCTGAAGAGCCTGTCTGTATCCGGCCTTGTAGTGCGCGTCGACGTCCGTCCGGTGGCCTTCGGCCTCCGCCCAGGAGTCGAGGTGCCAGGCGATGAGCAGATGATTGCGGTACAAGGCGCCATGCCTTCCGCCGAGGGCGGCTCGCGCGCGGTCCTCGGACCAGTCCTCCAGTTCGCTGGTGTCGAAGGCGAGCAGTTCATCGTCTGTCTGCGGCACCGTTTCCCTCCTCGGGTCGGTCTCCGCCGTCACGGGTACCGCGGTAGCTCCCCGGAATGTTCGAATCGGCCAAGTTGCCTCGTGCAACAGGGCACGGACGTCGTTCCGCGTTGTACCGGGCCCGTCCGGGTACCTGGGGGGGACGTGAAGATCCGGGAACCCCGGCAGGCGTCGCGGCCAGGCTCGGAGCACGCGCGGAGCGAACCATGCCGAAGACCATCCTTCGTCTGGTCCAGGAGGCGGATTCCTAAGGCGTTTTCCGACAGGCCTGCGGCGGCCACGGTGACGGCGAGGATGAGGCCGATCGCGTCCGTGAGAATGGCGCGCTCCCGACCGACGATCTTCTTCGCGGCGTCCGTTCCGCGGCAAACGGTCACAGTGACCGCATCACGACCGCACCCGAATCGCATCTCCGATCACATCTCCATACAAGCCGACCCGCGCCTGACGCAGAAATCGAGGAGACTACCGGCGGCCGGTGTACCAAGATCCGAGAATGGAGATGTCCAACGTTACGCGTGCGATCGCGGCTGCGACTTCGGTCGCCGCATCGCTCGGCTTGCCAGCCAGCGGCGCAATTGTGCTCCACAACTCGAACAAGCTGGCACTGCGGATGACGCCATGCGACGTCTTTGCCCGGGTCGCCCATGCGGGACAAGAGGTTGCACAGTTCGAACTCGAGCTCGCTCAGCGGCTCGCCGAGGTCGGATGCCCGATGTGTCCCTTGGAGCCTCGGGCGGACCCGCGTGTGTACACACGCGATGGCTTCACAGTGACGCTGTGGACCTACTACGAGCCCGTGACACCTCACGTCTCACCGTTCGACTACGCAAAGGCGCTGGAACTGCTGCACGTCGGCATGCGCAAGGTCGATGTGCCGAGCCCACGGTTCACGGACCGGATCGGGGAGGCGGAAGAAGTCGTTGCCGACCCGGATCTCTCGCCGGAGCTCGCCGACGCAGACCGCGCCTTTCTCAGCGGCAGACTGGCAAGCCTACGACGAGCGATCGAGGAGCGCGGCGCCGTGGAGCAGTTGCTCCACGGCGAGCCGCATCCAGGCAATGTGCTCAGCACGAAAAACGGCCCGTTGTTCATCGACCTTGAGACGTGCTGCCGCGGCCCCGTCGAGTTCGACCTCGCTCATGTTCCCGAGGCGGTCTGCGGGCACTACACGAACATCGACCAAGGGCTGCTGGACGAGTGCCGGCAGCTCGTCCTCGCGATGGTCGCAGCATGGCGTTGGGAGCTTGGCGACGAGTTTCCGAATGGGAGGCTATTCGGAGAAGAACTCCTGCGCGCGCTGCACGACGGTCCTCCTTGGCCGACACTCGACGCGATGCACAAGAAGCTGATTCGGATCCGGTGATCTGTGACGTTCTGGGTTGGACGGTGGGATGCTTCAGGGTTCGCACCTCAATGAGCCTTCCCGCTGAACATGGCGACTCCTCTGACGCGCCAGATGCTCCACCCGCCGCATCGGCACCATCACCCAAGCCGTCCACACCCAGGTCATGTCGACGGACAGACCCGTGGTGACGAAGCAGACTGACATAAGGAGCGCGGTGATCTGACGGGCCGGGGCGGTGATCTGACGGACCGGGGCGGCGAATCTGTTCGCTCAACTCGTGTCCGAGGCCGCAGCGTGCCTCTTGCGCCGGGCGGGCTCTGTCATCAGACAGCGAGCCGCCCACCGTCGACGGGTAGGACGGCGCCGTGGATCATCTTGGCGCCGGGTGACGCGAGGAAGACGACCGCGCGAGCGACGTCCTGCGGCATGCCGACCTGGTTGGCCGGTGCTTGCGCGGCCGTCGCCTCCAGCATGTCGTCATAGCCCGCCATGCCCTCCGTGCGGGTGGGGCCGGGGCTGACGGCGTTGACCCGCACCCCGGCGGATGCGAACTCCGCCGCCCAGGACTTGGTGAGCATCTGCAACGCCGCTTTGCTGGAACCGTACAGAGAAAACCCTGGGATACCCCGATTGGCCACGATCGTCGTGATGTTGACGATCGCGCCGTCACCACGTTCGGCCATCCTCGGCGCCAGTGCGCCCACCAGCAACAGCGGGGCGCGGACGTTGACCGCCATGACGGTGTCGAACTCATCGACCTTGACGTCCGCGGTGGCCGCATAGGAGAGCAGGCTGGCATTGTTGACCAGCACATTCACATGCCCACCGGCGAGGTCGAGTGCCTGCTGGGCGAGCCGGAGCACGCTATCGGCATCGGCCAGGTCCGCAGCGACGAAGTGGGCACGACCGCCGTCCTGGGCGATGACGGCGACCGCTTTCTCCCCACGGGCCCTGTCCCGCCCGGTGATGATGATGCGGGCACCGCAGGCAGCGAACCGCCGCGCCGTCTCGCGGCCGATACCGCTTGTCGAACCGGTGATCAGCACGGTCTGACCGGCGAAGTCCTGGCACATGAAGAATCCTTCCACGAGGTCGGCGGGCAACGACGCGACGCGAGCGGAGCCGCGAAAACCCGCCGTAGCGCAAGAAACGAGAGCGAGCCGGTGCAGCCACCCGCACACCCGCTCCGTGTCGCCGATACTGCGGCGCCCGCCTTCCCCATGTCCAAGCCCTGATCCGTATCGAGTTATACGAAACAGGCATACCTGCACGTCGCTGCTTTCCTGTACCGAGCGGCGCCATGGTTCGGCGATACGCTTCTCCCGTGCCCAAACCGTCGGCGGACCTCGACCTGCGCCTGGTGCGGTACTTCACTGTGCTCGCGGAACACCGGCGGTTCGCCAGCGCCGCCGAGGAGCTGCGCATCACGCAGCCCTCACTGAGCCGGCAGATCAGCAAGCTGGAGACGCAGGTCGGCGCACGGCTGCTTGAACGAACCGCCCGGGGCAGCCGACTCACCGAAGCGGGCGTAGCGTTCCTGCCCCGCGCCAAGGCGTTGCTCCGCTCGGCCGCTCAAGCCACGGCCGCTGCCCGCACAGCGGCACAACCGCAGCGCATCACCATCGGCTACACCGCAGACCTGCTCATCACCGCCGCCGTACGCCACATGCGCCACCACCACCCGGACGCCGACGTCCACACCTCGTACCTCAGCTGGGACAGCCCACGCGAGGCACTGCTTGATCACCGTGTCGACGCTGTGGTCACCCGGCTGCCACTGACCACCGACGGCCTGGCGGTCACCACCCTGTACGACGAGGCCCGCGTGCTGGCGGTCCCCCTCGACCACGCCTTGGCCGGCAGGGAATCGGTCACACTCGACGACATCGCCGACGAGCCCCTGCCCCGGGTGCCCGACCCGGCATGGAACGCCTACTGGCGCATCGACCCTCGCCCCGACGGCCGCCCCGCCCCCGGCGGTCCGCTGGCCCAAGTCGCCGAGGACAAGCTGGAGTTCGTCGCTTCGGGACAGGCGGTGGCCATCATGCCGGTCACCGCCCGCCTACGACCCGACATCACCACGGTCCCCCTGCGTGGCGTCGATCCCGGACAGGTCGTGCTCGCCACCCGCGCCGCCGACCCCAACCGGCTGGTCGCGGCGTTCCTGAGGTCGGCCCGCACCCACCTCACCGGGCCGCCCCCACAATCCTCCTCCTAACGCCGTCCCCCTGACGCCGAGGCCGCGCCACACCATGCACGCTTCCTGCGGCATCCGTCAGGAAGGAGCGGGGCCCCGGCGGAGCTGTCCGGCAGCGCCTGTCCTTGCCCACCGGATGAGGCCACTGCGGACCGCGCTATCCGCGGTTCAAGGGCCGATCACCGCACAGGAGCTGCATCTGACATGGCCAATTTCAACCCCAGCATCAGACTCCCGACCGGCCCAGCACTCACAGAGCACACCCCTCACCAATTCTGTGAGTAGACCGCCGCCGAGGCCCATGTTCCGTCTGCCGCCCAGCAGTTCGCCCCCGTACCGTACGCGGGCGTTGCTGAGCCCTGCGCTAGAAGGTCAGGTTCCAGGCGTCGATCTTGCCTGTGTCGGAGGCGGCGTTGTCGTTGACGCGCAGCTTCCAGGTGCCGTTGGCGACCTCCGAGGATGCGTTCACGGTGTAGGTCTGGGCGATGTTGTCGGCGCTGCCGCCGGTGTGGTTGTGCAGCGTGTAGACGGTGCCGTCCGGTGCCACCAGGTCGACTTTCAGGTCACCGATGTAGGTGTGCTTGATGTCCACACCCACCTTGAGGGTGGCCGGGGCGTTGCCGGTGACACCGGTGACGGTGATCGGGCTCTCCACGGTCGCGTTGTCGTTGATGGCGAAGTCCGCGAGGTTCTCGAAGTACTTGCCGGCCGGCGGGGTGGCCCCGACGGCTTTGAGGGCGTCGACCTGTCCTTCGCCGAAGAACGAGTTGTTGGCCGTCGTGCCCGTGCAGCGGCTGTCCGAGGGGCAGGCGATGTCGTTGGCCTGTTCGGCCAGCTTGGCGCGGAGCTGCGCGGGGGTGATGCCCGGGTTGGCGCTGGCGATGAGCGCGGCGACGCCGACCACGTGCGGGGTGGCCATCGAGGTGCCGCTCTTGGTGCCGTAGCCGCCGCCGGGGAGGGTGGAGTACACGTTGCTGCCCGGCGCCGCGACGTCGATGACGCCTTGGCCGTAGTTGGAGAACGAGGCCTTGGTGACGCCGGTGCCGTTGGCCGCGACCGTGACCACGCCCGGCAGCTCGGTCGGGATGTCGAGGCAGGCGTTGGTGATGGTGCGGGTGACCGGCGTGGAGTCGTTCGGGCTCGCGGAGTCGGTCGTCTTGTGGGCGAGGTCGTAGTTCTCGTTGCCCGCGGCGGCGATCTGGAGGGAGCCCTTGCTCTCGGCGTACTCCTGGGCGCGCTTGACGCCCTCGATGATGGCGGCCTGGTCGATGTTGTCCGGGCAGTTGAACTGCCACGGGTCCGTGTAATAGCTGTTGTTGGTGACCTTGAAGCCGTGGTCACCGGCCCAGACGAAGCCGCAGATGGTGTTCTCGGCGAAGAAGAAGGAGTTGCCCGGCTCGGCGACCCGGACCGCGGCGATCTTCACCCCGGGGGCCACGCCGACGACGCCCTTGCCGTTCTTGGCCGCGGCGATGGTGCCCGCCACGTGGGTGCCGTGCGTGTCGACGTCCCGCCAGGCGCCGGGACGGGTGTCGGGCTTGCCGTAGGCGCAGGAGACCGAGTCGGCTGCGTCGAAGTTGGGCGCCAGGTCCTGGTGTTGGTCGTCCACGCCGGTGTCCAGGATGCCGACGGTGACGGAGGCGGAGCCCGGGTTCACGGCCCAGGCCTGGTCGGCCTTGATCTGGCTCATGTCGGCCCGGACCGGTTCTCCGGCCGGGGTCGAGGACTGGGCTGGATTGGCCGGGAGCGCCGGGTTGTAGGCGTCGGCCGGGACGTCCGAGGTGCGCGTGGCGCCGACCTGCTGCACGCCGGCGACGCTGCGCATGGTGGCGGCGAAGGTGCTGGACGCCGAGTGGGCGACGATCACGCCGATGGCGTCGAAGCTCGAGAAGACGGTGCCGCCGTTGGCCGCGATCGCGGAGCGGACCGCCGAAGTGTCACCGGGGGTGGTGATCACGAGGTAGGCACGCGTGCCGGCCACCCAGGCCGCACTCTGGGAAGCCGGCGTGGCGGCCGACGCGTGGGCCTTGGCGGCCTGCGTGGTGGAGGGGACGACCGGGAGCGTACCCGCGAGGGCGCCCGGGGCGCCGAAGGCGAGGGTGGCGCCGAGCGTGGCCGCCAGCACCAGCGTGCGTCTCTGTCGGCTGAATATGTGGGGTATCAATGCGTCCTCCGAAGACGGCCCGGCCGCGCTTATGGCACCGGCCGGGCCGTACGAAACGAGTGGTGGGAGCAAGATGTCAGGTGCATGCCCGTGTACGGAAGTACCTTTCCGTACAGGGACGTCGTGGAGGCATGGCTGAAAAGCGACGTCCTGTGTGCCGACACGGCGGCGCGGGCGTAGGGGGCGTCGCAGACGGGATGCCAAGGAGTTCGCCGCGGTGGCGGGCGACGGGGAGCGACGGGCACGCAGTGATCGACGCCGGCCGGGCGCGGTGACCGGCTCGTTCAGCGACTCCAGGTCCAGGATTCGTCAACGCGCAGGATCACGCGGCCGTGCGGGCTGCTGCTGGTCGTAGGGGGCGTCGAGTTGGCTTGGTGTTCGACCGCAGCCGTTCACCTGACCCGCTCATCTTGGGCCGTTCCCGGGACAGCAGGGTGGCCGTTCTTCACGCTTCGAGGTGCATGACCGCCGCCCAGGCACTGACCGACCTGGGAGACCAGCGTGGCCGACAGATCAAGGGCGGGATCTCAGCCGACCTCTGAGCGCACAACAGCTCCGAGGCCTCCGCGTCCCACTCAAGATCACGATGGTCGAGGGACTGGGCAGGGGCGCCCCTGGATTGCGGCTCTGGCTCGCGAAGGCAAGTGGTGAACAGCAGCTCGCATCTCGCGGGACTGGGGTCACCTGTCATCTGCCGTCTGGAGACATCTGGGATGGAGCCGCAGGGGGCTGGACCGGCTCAGACCTGACGGAAGCTTCGGCGGGGGCCCGCCATGCCTGGATCAGCTGGCCCAGTCGGCGGGCTGGTGTCTCGCTGGGGATGAACAGGACGACCGCGACCAGGACAAGCATTCCTGCCGTGAGAGTTCCGGCCGTCCAGGCGGACAAGCCGCCACGGGCCGTGGCGATGGCGAAAGCGGCCGCCGCACCCAGCATGCTGCCGATGCGGGCCGCGGTGCTCACCACGGTCGTTCCCGGAAGGCTGTTCGGCGCAGCGTCCACGACAGCCTGGGTGTGCCGAGCAGGACTCGGAGAGTGAAACGAGTGCGGGTGCGGCGGGTGGTGAGGGTGGCGATTTCGGCGTGCCATTCCTCGCGCCACCGTGCGCGTGTCGGGGTGGGAAGCAGCAGGCTCAGCATGGACAGCGTGCGCGTGGTGACCGCGGCGGTGGATGTGGGCTGGAGGACGCCCGAGGAGAGGTCGTGCAGTTCCCTGCTTACGTCGGTCAGGCCTGCCGCGCGGGCCAGCGGTGCGATGACATCGAGGGTTTCACGGGCGACGCGGTAGCGCCTGGTCGGGGCGACGAACGCGATGGTGCGCAAATTGTGCAGCCGGTCGGCGAGGCGGATGGCCAGCACGGCCTCCTCACGGGCGGGCTGGAGCGCTGCCGGCCTCGCTGTGCCGAAACGGAGGGCGGTGAGTGGGATCGTGCTGAGCTTGGCGGTGCGGACGGCTGCAATCAGATCGGCGGTCTCTTGCCCGAAGTGCTCGGCCACGCGGCCCGGCGGGCAGGGACTGTCCTCAACGTCGTGCAGCAGAGCCGCGCAGATCACGGGGGCCGGCATGCCGATGTCGGCGACGATGGCGGCAACGGCGAGGCAGTGGGTGAGGAACGGGTCGCCGCTGCGGCGGGTTTGGCCTGCGTGCCAGAGGGCGGCCTCATCGTGGGCGTGCTGGATGAGCGAGGTGTCGGCGTGCCGGTGGTGCTTACGGACGACGGCCAGGATGTCGTCCAGGGACGGGGTGGCGGAGCGGCGCCTGCTCGGTCGGGGTGCTAACCGGCGCCCGGCCCTCATGACACTCCCCCGTCGGCGATCGGGCGGGCGGCCCAGCCCGGCAGGGGCTGTTTGCGGGCGCGGTAGGCACGGGCGAGAGCGTCCCGTGCCTGCTCGGCACCGTCCTCGGTGATCCGGTAGAAGCGACGGCGAGGGCGGCCGGCTTCCTCGTGTACGGCGGGATCTTCCCAGCTGCTGTCCACCCAGCCGACTTGTTCCAGGCGGGCGAGGATCGGATAGATCGTGCCCGACGGCAGTCCCGCCAGCTCGCACAGCTCCAGGCCGTAGCGTTCTTTGGCGGGGTCTTCCAGCAAGGCCCGCAGCACCAGTTGGGTCTGCAGGGTCATTCGCGGACTACCCATACTCGTACTCTACATAGCCCATATATGGTCTGTCTAGAGTTTGTCGATGTGCCTGCCACCCCGGCGTCCCGGTACTGCCCGGCGACGTCAACCCCTCCCCCCAGGCAGCACAGGCGTGAAAGCCCCGCGTGGTTGCTCCGGTGCCCAACCCGCGCCCCGAAACCTGGCCCGGCCCCCGGCTCAGGTTCCGGGGAGGATGCGGCGCGTTTCGTAGGCCCACATCGCGATCTCGACCCGGTTGCGGGCGCCGAGTTTGGCCATCAGGCTGGCCAGGTGCGTCTTCACGGTGCTGAGGCTGATGTGCAGCGCATCGGCGATCTCGGTGTTGGTCAGCCCCCGAGCGACGGCGAGGAGCACCTGCTCCTCGCGGGCGGTGACCGGGGAGACCGGTTGGGCCGCGGGCCGGCCGGCGGGCAGGTCCGCGAATGCCTGGAGCAGACGGACGGTGACACTGGGCGCGATGAGCGCCTCACCGTCGGACGCCGACCGCACGGCCTGGGCCAGAAGGTCTGGTCCCGTGTCCTTGAGGAGGAATCCGCGGGCGCCGGCACGCAGCGCGCCGTAGACGTACTCGTCGAGGTCGAACGTGGTGATGACGACCACGGCCAGTGGGTCGGCGACGCCCGGGCCGGCGACCGACCGGGTGGCCTCGAGCCCGTCGATCACGGGCATGCGGATGTCGAACAGGCAGACGTCGGGGCGCAGTTCGCGGGCCAGACGCACCGCTTCCTGTCCGTCGGCGGCCTCGCCGACCACCTCGATGCCGGGCTGGGCGTTCAGCATGATCCGCAGCCCGGTGCGGATGATGGTCTGGTCGTCAGCGACGAGGACGCGGATGGGCACCGCTCTCGGTCCTCCCTCTCGGCAGCTCGGCTTCGACATGCCAGCCCTGGTCGGTGCCGGGGCCGGCTTGTAGTGTGCCGCCGAGCAGGTCAGCGCGCTCGCGCAGTCCGGCAAGTCCGTATCCGGCACGGCCTCGGCCGGTGCGTTGGCCGTTGTCCCGCACGCTCACCCGTACCGTGTGCCGTTCCGCGGTGACCCGGACTACAACCTCGGTCGCGTTGACCGCATGCCGCATGGCGTTGGTCACCGACTCCTGCACGATGCGGTAGACGGCCGCGTCCACGGCCGGGGGCAGCGTGTCCATTTCGCCGTCGAGCCCCAGGTCGACCCTGAGGCGACCACCCGGGGTGCGCACCAGGCGCTCCAGATCCGCGACACCGGCAGGCGGCGCCAGCTCGGCGCCGGCCCCGCGGTCGCGCAGCGCGGCGACCATGGCTCGCATCTCCTCCAGCGTGCGCGCCCCTTCCTCCTCGATCCCCTCCAGCGCTTCGACGGCGGCGGACGGGTCGGTGCCCGCGAGCACCCGGCCCGCCTGGGCGCGGATCACGATGGCCGAGACGTGGTGGGCCACCGTGTCGTGCAGTTCCCGGGCGAGTTGCTCGCGCTCGCGGGAGCGTACCTGCTCCAACTGCCGCTCGCGGGCGGTCACCCGGAACCGCACGGTGGCCCCCATCAAGCCGGGCAGCAGCAGGAAGACGAAGCCCCCCACCTGATCGGCGGCCGGGGTTTCCTCGGTTACGACCGACAGCGCGAAGGCCGCGAGGATCACCGCGCCGCCCAGCACGATCTCCCGTCCCGCCCCCCACCGGGGCAGCGCATACACCAGCACGACCACGACCGCGCCGATGTTCAGGCCGACGTGCTCGCGCGGCGCGGCGATCAGCGAGGCGATCTGGAGCAGGATCACCGAGCCGAACGCCAGCGCAACTACGGCCAGCGGGCGGGTCCGGCGCCACAGGGGCAGCACGCACAGCCAGACGGCCAACACCACCGCCACCGGCCGCCACATGACGTGCTCGCGCAGGGTGGCCTCCAGCACCACACCGCCCAGACTCGCGGCGAGCAGCGCCCAGTCCCGCCACACCCGGGCAGGGGCGTCGGGCGGCCGGGGTTCGGTCCACAGGGTTCGCAGGTCGTCGCGCAGCACGGTTCTCAGCCTAGGGACCACGCCGGTCCGCGCATCGGCCGAAAGGACGGGACGTCACTCCGTCCTGGGGCCGACGGATCCGCGGCCCCCGAGCCGATGCCGCGGAGCGCCGTGGCGACGAACCTCGGCGTCGGCGGCCGTACAAGGACGGCCGACGAGGTGGTTGGAGGACCCGATGCTCTCGAAAGCCCTGTTGCGCCTGGGCACAGGCGCCGCCCGCCATCCCTGGCGGGTGATCGCGGCATGGCTTGTCGCCGCCACGCTCGCCGTCCTCGCCGCGATCGCCTTCGGCGGGCGGACCGCGGACTCGATGACCGCTCCGGGACTGGACTCCCAACGGGCCGCGCAACTGATCGAGCGGGCCGGCACCGGGCAGGAAGGGATAACCGCCCAAGTGGTCGTCACCCCCCTCGACGGCGCGGCGACGTTCTTCGACGACGGCAGCGTGCGCACCGCTCTGACGCGGCTCCAGGACGAGGTGCGGCGGCTGCCGCACGTGCTCGGCACGACCGATACGGCGGGGGCACTCGACACGGGCGGCGACACGGCTGTGCGCGACGGCCTTGTCTCGGCCGACGGGCGGATCGCGGTCGTCCGGGTCCAGTACCCCGACCAGAGCCGGCTGTCGGCCGAAGACCTCCACGCCCTCGTCGACCTCGGCGACCGGCTGCGCGCCGAACTGCCCCTGCGCATCGAGATGGGCGGAAACCTCTTCTACGTCTTCTCCAACGCCGACGGCGGCGCAAGCGAGCTGATCGGCCTCCTCGCCGCGGCCGCGATCCTGTTCCTGGCGTTCGGTTCGCTCGTCGCCGCCGCGCTGCCGATCGGCATGGCGGTCTTCGGGCTGACCGTCGGGGTTGCCACGATGACGGTACTGGCGGGGGTGACGGACATCCCGACCTTCGCCCCTGTCCTGGGCAGCATGGTCGGGCTCGGAGTGGGCATCGACTACGCGCTGTTCGTGCTCGCCAGGCACCGCGAATACCTCGCGCGCGGGCTCGATCCCCGCGAGGCGGCGGGGCGAGCGGTGGCCACGGCGGGGAGGCCCGTGGTCTTCGCCGGCGGCACCGTCGTCGTATCGATCCTCGGCCTGGCGGTCGCGAACGTGCCGTTCATGACGGTCGGCGGGTTCGCCGTGTCGATCGTCGTCCTGATCATGGTCGTCGCGTCGGTGACGCTGTTGCCGGCCTTCCTCGGCCTCGCCGGCCCGCACCTGGCCCGAGCCGGCCGGATCGGCCGGGCTCTTCAGGCCAGGAAGCCGGGCCGACTCGCACGGCGGCGGGACTCGGCGGCGGGCGCCATCCCCGCCGCCGCCGGGTGGCGGCGCTGGATCGGGCACGTCAGCCGGCACCCGGTGCCGTACGCGGTCGGCGCGGCGGGGCTGCTGCTGACCGCGACGCTGCCCGTGCTCGGCCTGCGCGTCGGCCTGCCCGACGACGGCTCACTGCCCCACAGCCGTACCGAACGCCGGGCCTACGACCTCGTCGCCGAGGGGTTCGGCCCGGGCACCAACGGTCCCCTCGTCATCGCAGCGGACCCGGCCGGTGATCCGGGAGTGCTGGACCGACTCGTCGGGGCGGTCGCGGCGGATCCGGGCATCGCATCCGTCGCGCCGACGCATATCGATCGGGCCACCGGCATCGCGACCCTCGTGGTGTTCCCGACCACCAGCCCTCAGGACAAGGCCACGGCCGACACCATCGCCCGGCTGCGCACCGACGTGCTGCCCGCGGCGATCGGGCACGGCCCGGCCAGGGCCCACGTCGGCGGCGCCGCCGCGAGCCTGTCCGATGTGGGCCAACGCACCAGCCGGCGCCTGCCGGTGCTCGTCGCCGCCGTGCTGGCGATGTCGTTCCTGCTGCTGATGCTCGTCTTCCGCTCGATACTCGTACCGCTCAAGGCGGTACTGCTGAACCTGCTGAGCATCGGCGCGGCCTACGGCATCATGGTCGCGGTCTTCCAGTGGGGCTGGGGAGGCGCACTCATCGGACTGGAAGCGACGGTTCCGATCGTGTCGTTCATCCCGATGTTCCTCTTCGCCATCCTGTTCGGCCTGTCGATGGACTACGAGGTGTTCCTCCTCTCCCGCGTACGCGAGGAGTACCTGCGCACCGGCGACAACGGCACGGCGATCGTCGAGGGCGTCTCGGGCACCGCCCGGATCATCACCTCAGCCGCCCTCATCATGGTGGCGGTCTTCCTGTCCTTCGCCGTCGCCGAGGACCCCTCCACCAAAATGTTCGGGCTCGGCATGGCCACCGCGATCTTCATCGACGCCACGGTCGTACGCATGGTGCTGGTACCGGCGACCATGACACTCCTCGGCCGGACCAACTGGTGGCTGCCGGGGTGGCTGGACCGGATGCTTCCCCGCGGCCCGGTCGGCACCGCCGCGGAACCCACGGGCGAGACCCCACGTCCACGGCTGGTTGACCGGTGACTCAACTCCTTGCCCGCCCCTGGCGTCCGGCACCCGAGCGCGTCACCCAGGGGCATACCGAGTCGTGATCATCGGGTGGTCCCGGTGAGGTCTTTGATCCAGATCATCAAGGCGCACACGTGGAGACCGGAGAGGTACCTGTCGGGAGTCTTGCCCTATCGGGTGGCGATGCCTCGCCATACCGCTCGCACCCAGGCCTTCCTGCCCGCTCTCCGCCGGCGATGATCTCCTGGGTGCCTGGGCGGTCGATGTAGAGCCGGGGGGTGGTGATGGTGCGCCTACCAACTGCGCCTCGCCCCGATCACCACCGCGACAGCCCCAGTGGCGCCACCTTCCGTGTGACGAACTGACCCGCATCGCCAGAAGCGCCGGCGCCTCCAGGTCGGCGCCGACACGGAGGCGTCACCCCACGTCCGCACGGCCCTGATGGCGGCACCGAGATTCAGGTTCTGCGTAGGACGCGGCCCGCTCCAGCCGCGACGGTTGTCGCCAGCAGCCAGCCAGTTCCGATGAGGACAATCGCGATCCATTGCATGGCACCGGACGAGCTGTAGGCGCGTTCCTGGCTGAGGTCGACGAGGGGTAGCAGCAGATCGAGGGTGTAGATGACGGGCTGGAAGCGCGGATACGGACCTCCCCCCACCGGCGTGGGATGCCAGATGCTGAAGAGCGTGGAGCCAAGGGCCAGAAGGCAGAGAAGAAGCCATACGGCCCGCAGCGGGCGATACCCATAGCCGACGGTCGCATCCTGCACAAGGCTCCACATCCGGGCCGGCAACGCCAGGGTCGACCGCATGCTGCGCTGCTTGGCGACCAGGACGGTCCGTGCGTCGGCATCCCGGCCGTGCCGCTGGTAGACGGAGGCGAGTTGCTCGTACGGCTGAGGCGTGAAGCCTTGCGGGTCCCGCCTGAGCCACGGGAGTCGTTCGGTCGCCGACAAGCCGGGGCGGAGGTTGTCGTAGACGGTGCCCTCCATGGTCAGGTAGGCAGGCCAGGCCGCCGGCTCGTCCTGTAACAGGTCCACCCTGGTACTGCTCAGGTCGACGATGCCCAGGGGTGCCTCACGGAGCCGAAGCAACAGAACGGCTGCCGTCGTGCCGCGGCAGATGAGGGCCTCCTCGTCGACGGCCGTATCCAAGAGTGCATCGTTGAAGGACAGGGCGCTGCGGATGGTGGCGCTGCTGAGGCGGATCCTGCCGTGGGCGATGAAGCCGTCGCGGAGGTTCACCACGCCGCCGACGTCGATGCCGTTGGCTCTCAGGACGGTCCTGCTGCTGTCGGGAGCCGTCAGTTCGGCGGCGTCGAACTGGACCGACCCGCCGATCCGGGCGTCGGCCAGATTGATAGTGCCGTGTACGGTCAGCCCGTGTCGGCAGTCGAGATCGCCTCCGATATGGATGCGGCCTGCCATGAGCGCCGTACCCGAAGGGAAGTTCAGGTGGGCGCCCTTGAGTACGACACTGCCGCGGATCGAGGTGTCCGCGAGGGTGGCAGGGCCGTGCACGACAAACCCGCCGTCGGCCTGAATGTCACCTCCGATTTGCGCGCACCCCAGATGGAGTGCGTAGCGGCCCGGACCGGTACCCGGCCCGGTGAGGGTGGTGTCACTCAAGTCCACCGATGCCCCGATCGAGGCCCCACAGAGGTTGACCATTCCGGTACAGGAGAATCCGTGCCCCAGAGACAAGCCACCACCGACCGTGATCTCGGGCATCTGGAGATAGCCTTCAGGACCGCTGATCGTGGCTCCGCGAAAAACGAGCGCGTCCTGCACGCGGGCGTTGTTCAAGTAGAAAGGGCCGGCGCAGTCCATGCCCGCTGCCCACATGTACTCATCGACGGACACAGACTGAGCATCGACTCCCGCTTCTCCTCGCGCGGGGCGGACCCTGGTGTCCTTGAGAGACAGAAGGGTGCCGACGCTAAGGGAGCGCAGGTCCAACGTGCCGTTCACCGTGCAGCCGTTCACCTTGAACTCCCGGGCGATGCGGGCACCATGTGCGTGCAGACCGGGGAGTTGGCACTCGGTGAGCTCCAGGGCGTCGAGTTGGGCGCCCTCCAGCCGAGGTGCTTCATCGAAGTGGCACCGCTGCAGACGGACGGTGCCTTGTACGGCAACCTCGGAGAGGTCCAACTGACCGCGTATTCGCACGTCGCGCAGTCGTAGTCGGGCTATACGTCCAGGTTGCGGGGAGGGCGGGGAGAGCAGCAATCTACGCATGGCCTCGGCGCGGACCTCCGGCGCGGCGTCGCACCAAGCGCCACGCTGATACGCCTCCCACATTCGGCATTCTCCGTCGTCCCACCCGGAAGGTGGGGCATCACCTTCGGCCACTGGAGTCCCCCTCTTGTCGCGGCGATGCCGGTGGAGCACCTCTTCGTTGCCCACGACGGGGGTTGATCATTCACCGTGAGGCGTGCTGCAGGCTGATCATCTCGCCGGTGTACGGGCGAGTTTGGTTTGGTTCGCTGCCGAAGCCCGCGTCCTCAATTGGCCGTAGCCATCACGCAACCGCGGTCACAACCAGATGCGGCCCTCAATCACACCGGTCAGGCGTACGGCTCGACGATGACGATGCCCTGCTGGCCGGCGGCGTCGTTCACCGCACCGCCGAACGACAGCGAGCCGCCGGCGCCGCCGCCATAGCCGCGGCCCCCCTTCTCGTGCAGTACGGGACTCACGCGTTCGAGGGACCGGCCGTGTTCACGCTGGACCTTGCCCGGCAGTTCGAGATCAACGACGCTTCCGGCGAGCATGATCATTACATCCAGCTCCACTGCGAACTTCGATACGAGCCAGTCCCTCAACTTCGGGCGCTGGGGCACTTCGAGTCCTGGTTCTTCCACGATACGGACGACGAACTCGTCCGCTGGGCGGACCGCCTGGGCCGCCAGGAATTCTGGACGATCGTCCGCCACTCCCATCCCCAGAAAATCTGGATCTACCAAGAACAAGTGTGATCACAGCCGCGAAGCGACCTGCCCGGTCACGCTCCGCGACCGCTCCCCAAGATCTGCGCCAGAGCAGAGTTGCCGACAGCGTTTGTTGACGAATTCTGACGTCAGCGTCTGGTCGAGGGCCTCGCGGATCGTCACGGGCTTTGAGGGCACCTGCTGGTTCGGTCGAGCCGGGTCGGCGGGCAGCGACAGAGCCGTCACAAGATTCCAAGATCGCTTGACCTTGCCCCAGCGTGAAGGACAACAGTGTCTCCATCGATCACATGAGCGGGCGGTGTGTGCTCGCCTGCCAGGCAGGACGAAGAGGGGAGTTCGCGTGACCGCGACCTGCATCATCCTCGACATCGGCGGCGTGCTGGAGATCACGCCGAAAACGGGTTGGGGGCAACGGTGGGAAGAGCAGCTGGAACTGCCGCTGGGCACGGTGAATGAGCGGATGCGCGACGTATGGCAGGCCGGAAGCGTCGGGAGGATCAGCGAACGAGACGTGCACTGGGAAGTGGCAGCACGCTTGGGTCTTGACGCGCCCCAGGTGGAAGCCTTCATGGCTGATCTCTGGACGGACTACCTGGGGACGCCGAACGAGGAACTCATCGCCTATGTGCGAGGGCTGCGGGGACGCTGCAGGCTGGGCATCCTGAGCAACAGCTTCGTCGGCGCCCGGGAACGGGAGACGGCGCTGTACCACTTCGACGAACTTGTCGAGCAGATCGTCTACTCGCACGAAATCGGCATCGGCAAGCCTGACCTGCGAGCCTATGAGGCCGCATGCGCCAGCTTGGACGTGCGACCAGAGAACTGTCTCTTCATCGACGATGTCGCAGTCAACGTTGAAGCCGCCCAAGCGGCGGGAATGCAGGGGCATCTGTTCGAGGACAACGCCCGGACCATCACGCGCATCGAAGCTCATCTGGACGCCGGGCCCCTGGTTCCAGGGCGTGTCCCACTTTGATGACGTCGACCTGGCCGACACTCAGCGGTTGTCGGCCAGGTCATTGAAGCGGTTGCCCAGCCCGCTGCTGCGTGTTCGGCCCGGGCTCGGGTGCTGGCCAAGCGGTAGGAGTCGCCAGATCGCTGTCCGCACCAACCGCTACTCCGTGCCGGTCCGGTTGATCGGCAGGCAGGTCCGGGTGATGCTGCACGCCTCTCACCTGGTGGTTTACGACAGGAATGTGGAAGTGGCCCGCCATGAGCGGCTGATCGCCAAGGTCTGGCCCGCCGCTACGGCGAGACAGTCGTGCCGCGCTCAGGGAGCGACCAGCGCTGTCAGATCTTCCAGGAGCGCAACTGGTCGGCGATCTCGGGCACGCGCAGACGCGTGTCGCGGATCTTCCGTACGAGATCGGACAGGGCGCCGTAGGGCGGGTCGATGCCTTCGCCGGACTGGTCCATGTACTGGGCCGCGACGAATGCGGCATACAGGCTGTTGCGGTGCGGGAGCGGTTCAAGGCGCACGATGGTGTGCATGAGCGCGGCCGCGCGCCAGGCGGCGTCCGGGTCGGCTGTCTGAAGGGTGGGCAGCTTGGTCTTGTGCCGTGCCACGGCGGCGACCAGGGCGGAGTAGTCGGCGACCGACATGTCCTCGGAGCCGAGCGCGGCCTCCTGGACATCGAGGAGCCAGGAGACGTCGATGTGCAGGTGCATCAGGCGGCCGTGGCGCCGCCGGGACGCTCGGAAGGGGGCACTTCGTCGGGGAAGGCGTCGTCGAATTCCTCGCGCAGCCGGTCGGCCCAGGCGCTCGCACCCGTGATGAACTGCTTGCGCTGCATCTCGCGGACGCCGAGGTCATGCAGGTACTGCTTGAGGCTTTTGCCCTCGGCGGCCGCGGCCGCGCGGACGCCTTCGAGCTCTTCCTCGGTGAACGGCACGTTCAGAGATGGCATACCCGGATGGTACCTAGTAGGTACCTGCCGTGTGAACCCGCTCTTCAGGGCCTCACCGCCCGACATGAAATCGCACCCGCCGAGACGGCCCATCACGTGACAGGACTGCCGGAGTCGGGGCCCCCGGCACCGCGGTCCTCGCCGATGGCGTGAGCCCGACACGCGGTGTGAGGTGGCAATCTCCCTGTCGATCACGCCGCTGCCGCTCTTCGTTGACCTGGGGCGATTGGGGGGCCTCGTGACGCGGGACACACGACTGGTGCAGACAGCGGTGATCGGCGACGAGCACTGACGTGCCCGACCGAGGCGATGGAGCTGGATGCGTTCCGGCATCGGATCGGCTGGTTGCGCGCACCAGTGGCCTCGAGGCGACTCCGACCGGACGGGCCAGACAGGGAAAACCGCGTTCCGGCGGGCTACTTCTGCGTGACGTCGGTGCAGTAGACGTCCTTGTCCGGCAGGTGGCCGGTGGTCAGGAAGCCGACGGTGGCCTTGTCGGCGCAGGCGGAGCCTTCGTTGTAGACGTAGTGCCCGCCGTTGTCGACGCCGACGAAGGCGGAGCCGTCACCGAGGGCCTTGTGCAGTCCGACGCCGCTTTCCCATGTGGTGGCGTTGTCCCGGCGGTTTTGCAGGATCAGGGTGTTGCTCGGGCCGGCGGGCACCACCTTGACCGTCGCCTCGGCAGGCTTGTCCCAGTAGGCGCATGCCCAGATGTTGGCGGGCATGCCCGCGGTGAGCGGCCACTTCTCGCGGTCGGCGGCCGTGCGGGTGGCGTAGCCGTCGACGTCGTGCGGCCATTCGGCGTCGCCGCAGGTGAGAGCCATGAACATGGTGGCCTGGTTGTCCGCGGGGATGCCCGGGGACGTCGGTGTGTCGGCCAACACCTCCTTGAGAACCGCGGCGTCGGCGGCCGTGGTGCTGCCGTGGGTCAGGTCCTCGGCGGCTTTCCAGAACTTGGCGAGCACGGGAAGGGTGTTGTTGTGCAGGAGCAGGGCGTAGGTCATGTTCCGCAGCAGCGCTCCGTCCAGCGAGACTGATTGGCCGGGAATCGCTGCGGGCGTGCGGTCGAGCCGGTCGGCGAGGGTGAGGTAGGTGTGGGTCACCTGCGCGACGTTCGTGCCCAGCTTGAGGGTGCTGTTCTGCGTCGCGGCGACGCGGGCGGCGTCGGGGAACCGGTCGGCCATGCCCTTGCCCCAGGTGTCCGCGACTTGGTTGGCCCAGACCCTGGTGGGGTCGACGTTGCCTTCCAGGATCATCCGGTCGGTGTGGTCCTGGAAGAGGGAGCGGTAGACGGCGCCGAGGTAGGTGCCGTAGGACTGGCCCCAGTAGGACATCTTCTGCTCACCGAGCGCCTGGCGGATGCGATCCATGTCGCGGGCGGTGTTGGCGGTGTTGTAGTACCGCAGGTTCTTGCCCGCCGTGTCGGCGCACTGCTTGGCGTCGGCCTTGGCGAGGGCCACGTTCTTGGTGATCGAGCCGTCCGCGGCGGGATAGGGGAAGAGCCCGGACACGCTGGGGTCCTTGAGACCGCAGCTCTGCGGGGTGCTGTGTTCGACGCCGCGCGGGTCGAAGCCGATCAGGTCGTAGCGCTCCAGCACGGACTTCGGCAGTGTGGATGCCATGGTCTCGGGCATGTCGAGACCGCCCAGGGCCGGCCCACCGGGGTTCAGCAGCAGGACACCACGTCGCTTCCCGGGCTTTGCGGTGGACAGCCGGGAGACCGCCACGTCGATCTTCGTGCCGCCCGGGTCCTGGTAGTCCAAGGGCACCTCCAACGTCCCGCAGGCCAGGTGGGTGTCACGGGTTTGTCCCTCGGCCGGTGCCGGGCACTTGCCCCAGATGATCCCGGCGGCGCCAGCAGTCCGGTCGGCGTTCTTGCCTGAGACCTTGGCCGGCTGTGCACCCTTGTCATCGGCACCACATGCGGCCAGTGCGGCTCCTGCCAGCGTGGAAACCAACACAGCCGCGGCGATTCGGCGGCCTCTGGGGAAACCGTGCTTCGCGGAACTGCGTGTCGTCGTCATGGCGTTGTCCTTAGCTGCTCGCTGGTCGGCCGGCCTGGTGCGGCCGTTGTGTTCGCGATTCGAGTCAACAAGAGACCCCCGGTGGCGCGCGTCACCGCAGAGAGGACAAATCAGGTGGCTCGCTCGGGGGATCCTGCACCGACCCTGAGAACGGAGCGGCCGCCGTAGGGCGTGTCGGATGAGCTGTCGGCGCGGATCGAGCCGTTGCTGCCGGCTTGCCGCGCCGCACGGATCACCCGAGGTGCAAGCGTCAGACGACCGGAAGGGGTGCCGTCCGGCATCCTGCTTCGTGCCGGCATACCGTGGGTGGCCGGAACGACGTGGGCCGCCCGGTCCTGGTGGACCAGAAAGCCGCAGAGCGGGGAGCATGCCGATCAGGCGAGCCGGTCCATGGTGTCCGGATACCGGCATCACAGGGCTGTCAGGCTCGGTCGCCGTCCCCCGCCAGCCCCGCCCGGTACGCCAGGACCACCGCCTGGACGCGGTCGCGGAGGTCCAGTTTGGTGAGGATGCGGGAGACGTAGGTCTTCACGGTCTCGT
Source organism: Streptomyces sp. NPDC001604 (assembly GCF_042893475.1). Lineage (NCBI taxonomy): Bacteria > Bacillati > Actinomycetota > Actinomycetes > Kitasatosporales > Streptomycetaceae > Streptomyces > Streptomyces sp. NPDC001604. The sequence goes on from NZ_JBIAUY010000013.1 coordinate 229,711, forward strand.
GACTGATGACCAGCTCGGTGGCGATCTCGGCGTTCGACAGGCCCTCGCTGATGAGGAGCAGGACCTCGTGCTCACGGGGCGTGAGGACCTTCAGGCGCTCGCGCTCGGGAGACGCGGTGGCAGCGGAGGGGCGCACGCGTTCGGCGAAGCGGCCGATCAGGGTGCGGGTGACCGCGGGAGCCAAGAGGGACTCACCGCGGGCGACGACGCGTACCGCGTTGATCAGTTCGGGCGGCGGCGCGTCCTTCAGCAGGAAGCCGCTGGCGCCGGCGCGCAGGGCCTCGTACACGTACTGGTCGACGTTGAAGGTCGTCACGACGAGGATCCTGGCCGGGCTGGCGGAGTCGGGCCCCGCCAGGATGCGGGTGGCCTCGATTCCGTCGAGCAGGGGCATACGGATGTCCATGACGACCACGTCCGGCTTCAGCTCCTGCACGAAACGGATCGCCTCCCGGCCGTCCACGGCCTCGCCCACGACCTCCATGTCGGGCTGGGCGGAGAGGATGGTGACGAAGCCGGCACGCACGAGGGCCTGGTCCTCGCACACCAGCACCCTGATCGCAGGGGGCGGAACACTCACGCGGCACCTCCCGCAGGAATGCGTGCGTGCACGCGGAAACCGCCCTCCGGGCAGGGCCCAGCCGCGAACTCGCCCCCCAGCATCTCCACCCGCTCCCGCAGCCCGGTCAGGCCCCGGCCGCCCGAGACGTGCGGGCCGCCGTCCAGCGGGGCGGTGGACGTTGGAGCGCCGTCGGCCGTCCCGGCGGTGGTGATCTCGATGTCCGTCCAGTCGGGGGTGTGTGCGAGCCGCACCAGCGTCCGTCGGCCCGCGGCGTACTTCACGGCGTTCGTCAGGGATTCCTGCACGACGCGATACGCCGTGAGCTGGGCACCCGTGGCCATGGCCGGCTGCTCTCCGTCCTCGACCAACTCGATCGGCTGGCCGCTCGCTCGTGACTGCTCCACCAGATCAGGCACCCGGCCCGGCACCGGCGTCCGCTCCCGTGGCGCAGCATCACCAGTCGCCTCCAGCACCCCGAGCAGGAACCGCAGCTCGGCCAGCGCGCGGCGGCCGGTGCCGCTGATGGCGTCGAGGGCCTCGTGGAGACGGTCCGGCGACTCGGTCAGGTACTGCGCCGCACCTGCCTGCACCACCATCGCGGTCACATGGTGGGTCACCACGTCGTGCAACTCCCCGGCCAGGCGGCTGCGTTCCGCCGCAATGGCCATCTGCGCGGACAGGCGCCGACGCTCTGCTTCCTGCGCCCGCCGCCCGCGTACCTGGACACCCAGACCCCACACCGCCGCCAGGACCATGTAATAGAGCAGGTAGTCGGTGAGGCCCGAGGGCGAGCCCAGCATGTGCAAGGCGACGCCGAAGACCACGTACCCACCGGTCGCCGCCAGCGGTACGACCCGCCGGAAGCGGGCCTGGTGGGCGCCCGCGGAGTACAGCGCGACGTACAGCCCCAGGCTGCCGAAGGCGGGCGGGAAGCCCAGGCACTCGTACGCCGCGAACGAGGCACCCACCACCGTGAGGCAAGCAGCCGGCCACCGGGTGCGCACCGCGAGCGGCAGGGTCTGTCCCAGGGACAGCAGCACACTCGCGACAGAGGCGTCATGGGTGGGAAGGTCGCCGAACTGCACCCCGAACTGCGACAGCGGCGGCGCAAACGACAGCACCGTGAAGACAAGCGCGACCCCACAGTCCCTGGTGGCAGCAGAGCGCGATCCCCACCACCGCGACAGCACACGGAGCCGGGCGGCTGTGGCGGCCACTAGGTTCACGCGTGTGGAGAGGTGCCTGTCGTGGGCACGCGCCATTGGCGAGAGGGATGCCGAGCCCGATGGGACAGGCGCTGCTTGGTCTTCCGTCATCATCATCCACGATCCCGTAGGTCCCGCCCTGAGCGGCATGAGGACCGGACCGCGGCCCGCCCGCCCTTTCGGCACGACCGGTTCGGTATCCGCCCCACATGCCACCGCGGGCCGGACGGTCTTGCACGGTGAGCCTAGCGTCCTGTGGCGAGGGACTGCGTCCCCCGGAAGAGGACAGCCGGGTAGCTCGCTCGGGGGACCAGCGGAGACGGCAAGTGCCCACCCGTCGGCGACGACGCGCAAGGGGCGCGGCCCGTAGCTTTCCAGCATCGAAAGCGCAGACCGCCCACCTGGAGCCCGTCATGCGGAGGAAGCCGTGTCAGGCGGCGACGAATGCCCCCGAACGGGCCGAGCGGGTCGCCGTGGCCACGCGGTCTCCTACCCGAGCATCGCGGCCTGCTGGTGCACCACGACGTCGTCGTACAGGGCGCGGCCGGGGCGGCGCGCGGCGAGCAGCCTGGCGCTGAGAACGGTGGAGGTGATGACCGCGCGCTGGTAGAGCAGCGGGGCGCGGGGGATGTCCACTCCCCGGTTCCATGCGGAAGGGGGGCGTGTGGGGGGCACTGGGTCCGGCCGGTGGCCGGTGGTCGGACTCGGGTTCGGCGTTTGGTGGGCGGCGGGTGGGCGGGTCGGCCAGGGACCAGCAGGCGGCGTAGAAGCGGTAGGCCGACATGTGGCCCCGCAGTGTCTTCGGCTCGGTGATGTCCAGGCAGTGCGTGGCGATGGCGGCATCCACGATGTCCTCATCCAGGCCCGGCTCGAGGCGGCCGCCACGCAGGACGAGGGCGAGGTGACGGCGGGCTTCGGCGAGCAGCGCCTGGGGTCATGCCAGGGAAGGTGTTGCTGCGCCGCTGGCCGTGTCCTCCACCTCGCCAGTGAAGGCCAGAATTCCGTGCACTTGACACAAAGGATAGGCATTTCTACTGCGGCTCGCGAAATCTTTCAACAACTGATATCCGGCACACAGAACAACTTCATTGCCTTGATATGACTGCAGGTTGATTACTGCAGCTTCCAGGAGGCCAATCTCATCAGAAAGCAGGGGGATATCACCTCGCCTCTGAATGGAGGTGAATCCGGCTCGCGCGTAAAGCAGCGGTATCAGCCCAGATCCGCTCGCCCTGGCAAGCGTCTCTTCGTTCGCATCGCTCAGCTCGGCAATGCAGGTATAGGCGTGCTCGAGAACCTCTACAAGGGCGCCCACCTCTTCGGACGTGATGGCAATCACGTCCGAAGAGGTGGGCGTCAGGGACTCACTGGGCTGGTCGCGGTGGCGTCGGCGCATCGATCTACTCCCGGAAGGGCCTGCACTGCTGGTGTACCGCTTGCTGTCCGGCCGTTCCCCGCCATAGCCGATCACGCAGGAGTCAAGCGACGTCCAAATCATATCGTAAGCGCTTTCCCGCCCCAGCGCCTCTGACACCCTTTTTGTGGATTTGCTCCATTTCGCCGGATGAGGCCAGATTGAACATCCGGCCTCATTCAACCGGTCGGACAACGTCGGCACGTGTCAGCCGCAGGGAGGCGGCTACGATCACGACGTGATCACGTAGGAAATCATTGCAGCGGTCGCAGCAAGAGCCGTCAAAGCCTTGAGTCGATCCCCACTGGCTTCTCGAGACGACCTCTCCTGTCGACTACGAGTTCCGCCACTGACAGGCCGATCGTGAGCTCCAGAAGAAATAGCGATACCTTGCTCATTTTCCCCATCCACTGAGATGGTCGACCGGTGAGGTGGCCAGCGCCACCTCACCGGTCGACCACTTGACCCCATTCAGGACTATTCGGCGAGTTCGGCCTGTCGAATTGCCCCGGCTAAGGGCTGTCCCGCAAAGATCTCGGCTCCGAGTACGGGGCAGCCTGAAGACCCTCAGCCGGCGGTTCTTGAGGTGTTCAGGGACCGGGCGAAGTCGGTGAGTGTGCGGAAGTCGTTCTCCCGTAGGCCGATCCGCGGGTTGACGTGGTGGAGGAGCCCGGGCCCGTGGTGGTGGGCGGTCACGTAGGTCTGATCCAGCTCGCTCTGCTCGTCGTCCACCCAGGCGAAGGGACGGCCGCCTGCGTAGTCCACCAGCGGTCTGGTCTTCCAGTGGACTCCATCAGGGCGCTCTTGTAGGAGGACGTCGCCGAAGTCGACGAAGGGAAGTTCCGGAAGGCCAACGACCGGTGCGATCCACCGGTTGGCGTCGTCCATCCATGTGGTGGCCCAGCACAGCTCGAAGCCGAGCTGGAGCAGGTTTCGCCCGTGCTCTGGGTTGAACCAGACACGTAGGGGGTGCCGGGACGAGAGGCCCCTGGCGTCCTCATGGGCGTCGTTCCGGGGGACTCTGAGTGTGGTGTAGCCGTCAGGACGCCTCTCCGGCTGGGCCGCGTAAGGGTTGAGCGGCCCGTCCACGTCGAGGAACAGCAGCGGTCGGTTCACGGTTTCCCCCGGTCTTGCGCACTGTGGACTGCGCTGATCAGCGTAACTGTGGGATGGTCTCGGCATTGGGCTGCCTGAGTAATGATCATGATGTGGCGAGTGTGATCACGGCATCGGAGCCGGCCTGGACAACCCCGTTTGCGGGGCTGAGCCCGCGCTGTTTCGGCAAGCTGCTGACCACGCTGCGGCGCCCTGGAGCCGATGGGCTCCACCGAGGCCGGCCGTGGAGCCTGCCGCTCGAGGACCGGGTGTTGCTGGTCACGGCCTACTGGCGCACCAATCTGACGTTGCGGCAGCTCGCTCTGTTGTTCGGCGTCTCGAAATCGACGGCCGGCCGAGTCATCAACCACCTCGGCCCCCTGCTCGCGCTCCGGCCCCGCAAGCGGTTCGCCAAGGACACCGTGCTCATCGTGGATGGCACCCTGGTGCCCACCCGCGACCACAAGATCGCCGAGCGGTCGAAGAACTACCGGTACTCCACCAACCACCAGGTCGTCATCGACGCCGACACCAGGCTGGTCGTCGTGGTCGGCCGGCCGCTCGCCGGGAACCGCAACGACTGCAAGGCATGGGAGGAATCCGGCGCCAAGGCCGCCGTCGGCCGCACCCTCACCATCGCCGACGGCGGCTACCCGGGCACCGGACTCGTCAACCGTGAAACGAGGCTGTGCAACCGTGCGCCGGTGACGCTCCGTCACGGGTAGCGGGACTTTGGGCGAGTGTGATGGCCTCGTACGAACTGTGTCGCCGCACCTGGATGTGGTGCGGGTGGAACGGGTGTGGTCGTCGGGTGGTGTGGTTCGTATCGCTGCGCGTACCCGCGAGTTGATGGTGGCGTGTCCGGACTGCCGGTGCGCGTCGGCGCGGGTGCACAGCCGGTATTCCCGCACGCTGGCCGATGCCGCTGCCGTGGGTCACCCGGTGCTGATCAGTCTGATGGTGCGGCGGTTGTTCTGTGACAGTGCGGACTGGGGTGGTTGTGATCAAGCAGTGTGATTGCGCGCCCGAGTTGACCCACTGAGTGCTTCACCTGGCCGCGCTCGCTCTCAGTTCCGCGCCCGTCGTGGGCGGAGCGGCCCTTTTGCTCTCGGCACTTATCCGGAGGAGTGTCGGAAATTTGTCGGCGGTGAGCGTGATCTGTCGGCGGTATGTCGGTCGAGGTTGCGACCTTGAACGGGTTGGTGCTCTCCATGAGCACGCTGCCCCGGAGCGCAAGGAGCCTGTCATCGTGTCATCCGCATCCCAGAGCCGACCGTGGGACGTTCACCGGCTGCCGTCTGCCGAGGGCAGGACCTTCCTGGTCACCGGGGGTAACGCCGGGATCGGCTACTTTGCCGCAGAGCAGCTCGCCGCCACCGGCGCCGTCGTCATGCTCGGCAGCCGGGACCGCGCGAAGGCCGACACCGCCATGGCCTCGATCCGCTCGCGTGTCCCCGGCGCGCATGTGGTGCACCTTCAACTGGACCTCGCCGACCTGTCGTCCCTGAAGACCGCCGTGGACAGGCTGGACGTCGATCATCTCGACGCGGTGGTCCACAACGCAGGAGTCGCGCTCGACGACCCGCCACGTCGAGAGACCAAGGACGGCCACGAGCTGATGTTCGGCACCAACCACCTCGGCCACTTCGCGTTGACCCAGTGGCTGGCCCCCCTGCTGTCCGCGGCGCCGGCGGGCCGCATCGTGACGGTGGGAAGCTTCGCGGCGCGGTCCGAGCGACTGGACCTCGACGATCTGCAGTCGACCCGGGACTACCGGCCCAAGCGCGCCTACGGCCGATCGAAGCTGGCGCAGATGTGCTTCGGCTTCGAACTCGATCGCCGCCTGCGTGCCGTTGGCAGCACGGTGCTCAGTGTGGTGGCCCACCCCGGCGGCGCACTGGACTCCCTCACCCCGTCCCGCCCGCCGGTAAGCGTGACAACCCCCAGCGAGCGGCTGCGCGCCTTGCCCTCCTCGCTCTTGGTACAGGGCAAGGACGCCGGAGCATGGCCCGTCGTCCGTGCCGTCCTCGACAAGGAGGTGCAGGGAGGGCAGCTCTGGGGGCCGAGGGCCTTCGGCCTGCGTGGCATACCGAGGCGTGAGCCCGTCCCCTCTCATATGGCCGCCCCAGCCGTCGCCGCTCGTCTGTGGGCCGTCAGCGGCGAGCTGGTCGGCGCCGATCCGCACCTCGGCTTTCGGTAGGCGCGGAGCCGCGCGCCCAGGACCGCGGCTGAAGCCTGGGACCTCGACCCGGACGGCCAGACCACTGCATCGGCACTCCTGGTGCGCGAACCAACCGAGATCGGCTTGCCCGGGCGAGTTGGGAGATCAACCTCTACTGCACTTCGGCTGCAAGCACTGCTGTCGCGGCGAACGGCCCTAGCCGGCTTGAGCTGGGAGCAGAAAATCAAGCTCAGCGACATCTTCCGGGATGCGGGCGTCGCACGGGGAGCCGGGCCGCTTGCACCTGCGCAAAGCACGAGGGCAAATGCCCCCGTCGGCCATCTGGGAGCCGAAGGTCTCGTCGATCCAGCGCGGTACTCGCGATGCACTTACGACCGCGCGGGCAGCTGGTGGCAGAAGGGGCCAGGCTGCACCTTCCACCCACGGCCGGAAAAGGGCAGCGTTCCTCCATACTGCTGATGACCCTACGAATCCGCGGCGTTACAGGCTCGTTGTAGCAGTCCAAGGCGCTGCCTGGAGTGGCCGTTCGGGCAAACCAGCCAGGGACTTGGCGAACGAGGAGAGCGAAGGCATGAGCGAGGGATGGTCCGCGCTGGTAGTGGCCATTGTGGGTGTCGCCGGCACACTCGGCGCGGCACTCTTGACGCAGAGTCGGGCTGACCGGACCAAGCGGATGGAGCTGGACGCGGCCCAGGCGCAAAGACGCGAGGAGCACCGGCAGGCCGAGGCCTTGCGACAGGCAGAGCGTTCCGAGCAGAAGGCGCAGGCGCTCTTCGATCTGCTCCGCTCCTGCTACATCTCATTGAACACGGCCTCACGGCAGTACATGACCGCTCAAGTCAATCTCCTGCACGCGCTACAAACGGGCACGAGGATCGACCTTTGCCTGGAACAGCTCGAAGCCAGCCGCATCGCCCAGCGGGACAGCTATGCGGAGGCTGAGATGGTGGTCCCTGACGGAGTGCTGGCCGCGGCCACAGCAGCCGGCCACCGTCTGAACGCAGGCTATGGACTGCTCAAGCGTATCTCCGCGACCACCCCATACGATCAACAGGAACTGAGCGCCTTCGCGGCAGGGGTCGATGAGTCGTGGAGCCAACTGGCTGCAATGCAGCAGCAGATGCGCCAGTCCCTCGGGATCGAAAGCAGCCTGCGGCTCGCAGGTACCGACTGAGCGTCGGGCCTACCAAGTTGAGAAGCGCAGCGAACGGTCACACGAACAGTGGCTCGCCACACCCCGGCATCGTTCCAGTCCCCCAGCCCACGCTGACAGTTCATGCCCGAGCAGTAGCTCCACTGGGAGTGTCAACTTACTGACTTCGGCTTGTCAGGGTGACGTAGGCACGTCCCAGGAGGACGGGCGCTGGAGCGGCCCGGACTTCGGCGCCCTCTTGAGGGCCCGCGTCGACGTCCTCGGCGCCGTCCGAGGTGTAGGCGACGGAGATGTGGGGGTAGCGGCTCGGCGCGGCCCTGAAGACGGCCCCGGCGCGGGGCCGTCGCCTGGGTGAGGATTCCATGATCTCGGTGATCGGGCTCCCGGGCCATCCGCTGGTTTATCTCGGCGAACGGTGTGGTCAGGTGGTGGGCGGATTCACGTCGTGCCGGATCCATACGTTGGGCTCGACATAGACGGCTTGGTCATGTGCGGTGTCACAGTGCACCGGGACGAGCGCGCCTGGCACGTCGATGTCGCCGTCGCTGGTGAAGGGCAGGCCGGTCCACCGGCGCCACTGGGACAGTGAGCCGCTGACCGTCATCGATGCCGGGGCGATCTTCTGGATGCTGCCACCGGCCTTGACGTGTACCCGGAGCCAGGGGTCGGTCGGAAACCCGTCGGCGCCCTGTCGCCGGATGTAGTCGGTCATGGTGACACGCGGTTCGCGGTGCTTGGCTGTGGGACGGACCGGGGCCAACAGCACGTTGTGGCCCTGCCGTCCGACGGCGTCCCGCAGCGCGGCCAACATCCTGTAGGACAGGCCACGGCCGAGATAATCGGTGTCCACCGTGATCTCCAACGCACTGACAGCTGTCGGTGCGCGCCCATGGCGTCGGTCGCGGATCGCCCAGACCAGTACCTGATCCCAGCCCTTGTCCGGCATCTCCTCACGGCCGTCAAGGTCTGCGTTGAACGGCACACTCAGCCCGCGGGCCACGACACGGTCACCATCCGTTGCCACCACGCAGTACCGAGGGAAGTCCTCCGCCACCCAGCCCAGCAAGGCTTCCCCCACCGGATCGTGCGGTATGAAGGCCGGCCACGTCTCAGCGATCTCGTACATGAGGGAGAGCAACGACGGACGCTCGGCAAGAGTGGTGATCACAATGCTGTCGATCTCTGTCACGGCCAGGACACTGCCACGGGACCATCCCTTCTGGCCAGCGGTTTTACCCCAAGGAACCCCATAGCCGCCCGCAGCGAACAGGGGGGAGAACGACCGAGCCATCCTTCGGCGACGGACGCTAGTTCAGCACGATGCGCCAGCGGTTGTCGGCGGTGCCGTCGTCCGCGTCCTGGACCGCGAACGCGCCGACGGCGGTGGAGTTGCCCGCGATGGCGAGCAACTTGCCGCTGTTCACGTTGCGGATCTTGTACGTCCCGTCGCCCTGGTCGAGCAGGGTCCATTTGTGGTCGGCGGTGCCGTTGTCCGACCACTGCAGAACGGTCGCGCCGTCTGCCGTGTCCATGTTCAGGACGCCGAGCACCTTGCCGCTGTTGGCGTTGCGGAAGCGGACCGCGCTTCCATCAGTGATCATTTCCCAGTTGTGGTCGGCGGTGCCGTTGTCCGTCCATTGCAGAGCGCGGCCGCCGTTGGCCGTGGACATGTTCTGAATGCCCAGCACGAGACCGCTGCTCGCGTTGGCGAGACGGACCGTGTTGCCGGTGGTGTTCCAGTAGACGGTGTAGTTGAAGCCGTGCGCGTCGTGGAACGGGCCCAGGTTGACGGTGGAGCCGTTGGCAGTGGCGGTGAAGGCGAGCGAACTGCTGCTGGTCCGCTTGACCGAGGACGCGTCCAGCGTGGGGAGCGAGCTGAGAGCGGTGTCGCCGTAGTTGCCGGCCAGGACCACCGGGCCGTATGTGATCGCGGCGACGTTCGCGTTGTCGTTGGCCGGTCGGATGCCGATCCGCATGGGCAGGCGGACGGTGACCGTGTCGCCGGAGGTCCACGAGCGGTTCAGGGTGGCGTAATTGCCGGGCGTGGTGGTGATGTTCTGCGCGACGCCGTTGACGCTGATGGTGGCCCCGGTGGTCCAGCTCGGTATACGGATGCGCATCGCCCACGTTCCGCTGACACTGCCGGTGACCTGAAGGGTCGTCGTGTCGCTGACAGGGTAGGTCGTCGTCTGGGTGACGGTGATACCGCGCTCCGTCCAGGTGAGCACCGACGGCACGAACATGTTCACGGTCAGCGTGGTGTCGTTGTGGAAGTAGATGGAGTCCATCAGCCTGGTGTGCATCTCCAGGCCAGTGCCCTGGCAGCACCAGAAGGTGCCGTAGTCGGTGCTCCAGGTGCCGCCGCCCAACGCCGGGCCGACACCGCGTCGGCCTCCCGGTTTGAGGGGGGTGAAGTAGGTGACGTGGCCGTGGTCGTCGGCCGGGTTCTGCTGGCCGATGATCTGATTCAGCCACGCCCGCTCGTAGTAGTCGAACAGGGCGACGCGGTTCGGGTCGAGCGTGAACAGCTCCCGGGTGAGGGTGAGCATGTTGATGGTGTTGCAGCTTTCGCACGTGTCGTTGGTCAGGTAGCCGGCGATGGCGTTCGGGGCGCGGAAGTGCTCCGCCTGGCTGTTGCCGCCGATGGCGTAGGTGTGCGCGTTGAGGGTGATGTTCCAGGCGTTGGTGGCGATGTCCCGGTAGCGGGTGGTGCCGGTGGCCTTGTACTCCCGGGCGGCCCCGATCCACTTGGGTACCTGGGTGTTGGCGTGAATTCCGTTGAGCTGGTCCTGGTTGGCCGCCAGCGGGTCGAACACCGCGGCGTGGTCGAACCGCTGGGCGACGGTGAGCCAGCGCGCGTCGCCCGTCTGCTGGTAGAGATCGGTCAGTACGGCGTTCATGCCGCCGAACTCGACGCGCAGCATGGTCTGCATCTGCTGGGTGGTCAGCCGGCCGGTGCGCCAGTCGACCCATCCCGCCAGGGCGAGGAGCACGTCCCGGGCTTGTGTGCTGCCGATGTGGCGCCATACATCCAGCAGGCCGGTGAGGGTCTTGTGGATGGTGTAGTACAGCACCTCGCCACTGGTTCCCTGCTCGAGAGCAGTGAAGTTGGACTCGGGGTAGCCGGAGAGGTACCCGGGGTTGAAACCGGCAGCGCTGTTGTTGGCCTGGCACTTGGCCAGTTCCGCGACCATGTAAGTGGCCTTGTCCCGGCAGGTGGTGTCCCCGGTCACGGCGTACGACTGTGCCCATGCCGTGAGGAAGTGCCCCTGGATGTGGGTGCGGAAGCCGAACGTCGGCGCGTCCCAGCCGCCGTTGGCAGCCGCGCCGTTGGTGGACAGCTTGTGGGTGGCGCGGAAGTTGTACAGCAGCCGGTCGACATCAATGAACCGCAGATAGTTCTGGGTGCGGTTCTGGTTGTCCAGCCACCGGCTTGCGGTGAGCCGGACTTGGCCGAGTTCGAAGGGGTGCGCCAGGACCCCGATGTCGCTCCTCGCGGGGGCGATGGCCGCTCGGGCGGAAGACGCGCCGAGGAAGGGTCCGGTGGCAGAGGCGGCCACGGTGGCCCCGGCCAGCTGCAGGAGACGACGCCGGCTGACGGAGGAAGACATCTTGAGCCTTTCGATACGGCAGGGCGACTGCTTGGACTTTTGATGTGCCGGCTCACACGTCCGACGGTCGGGCGTGGCGCCTCACGGGCTTGAGTGCTGCCGACGCGGCGCCCTCCGGCCGACAGGACGACGACCTCTTCTGCACGTGGTTCGATTTTTCAAACGCCGTCCGAAATATGGAACGAGGGTCTTCGCTGACACATGGGATGGATTAAGGGATATGGACGTTGCTTGTGTCTAGCCGTGTGACACAAAATTCTTGCCGGCTGTCGGGACGTCCCGCAGTTCTGCGACCACGTGCCGCGGGGGCTGCAGTTCCGTGGCCCGGTACACGACGGCCTGCGGACGGGCCGTGCAGCCGCTCTGCGCATGCGGGTTGGCGGTCAGCTTCGCGTAACCGGCGGTGTAGGCGCGGCGTCGGCCTTCACCTTGGCGGCCATACGGGCGAGGTCAGCGCCGGCAGGCAGGAGGCCGGGTGCGCGAAGGCTCCGCCCACGGCCGCCGAGGGGGCGGCGACGCCGGCGAGACCGACAGCTGCGACGCGTGGCCTTGAGCATGGTGCGCCGACTGATCTGTCGTGTCGCATGCATGCACAGGAGACGGCGAATGTGTCGGATGTATTGACGCGCTCTCCATTCCGGATTTAGCCTCTGCCCGATTTCACGAACAGTGTTCGATATCTCGTTCAACGTGCCCGATTGGACAGGGAGTTGGTTATGAAGGCTGCCGGCCCAAGCGCCGCCCACCTCGAACGCCTTCACCGGCGCTGAGAAGCACAGACACCCGGCCCGTGTCGCAGCCGCCCCACCTGGGCGGACGCATGTGCTCTCGCGCCCTGACCCGCCGTCACCACGGCGCCCTGGGCGAAGCGGTGAAACCCCGTCGTTCGCCCCCCCGGTTCCAGCCCGGGCGCTGTCCTGGTCCTGTCCCGCCCATTCCGAGACCAAGTCCCCCCTGCCACCCCGCTCCCCCTTCGCCCGACGGTGGCACCCGCACCCGACAGGAGATCCGATGTCTGCGCTCCGCGCCCGGCTGACGGTGATATTGCTCGCCGTCTGCCTCCTCTTCACGGGCCAGGCCCTCACCGCACCCCAGCGGGCGGCCGCTGCTGACCCCGGCTACCTGATGGTGCACTTCACCGGGGAGGGAGCGACCAACCAGCAGATGTACCTCTCCCACAGCACCGACGGCCTGCACTGGAACGACCTCAACGGCGGCGGCATGGTCCTGCGCTCCACCGTCGGCACCAAGGGCGTTCGCGACCCCGCATTCGTCCGATCCCCCGACGGCAGCAAATACTGGATCATCGCCACCGACCTGTGCATCAGCTGCGGGCAGGACTGGAACGCCGCCATCAACAACGGCAGCCGCAACCTCGTCGTGTGGGAGTCCACCGACCTGGTCACCTGGTCGCAGCCGTGGCTGCTGAACGTCGCCGGTGCGATCCCCGACGGCCGCAACGCCTGGGCACCCGAAGCGATCTGGGACCCCGAGAGCAACGACTACGTCCTGTACTGGGCCACGAACGTCCCCTTCAACGGCGCGACGAAGCACCGCATCTTCGCCGCCCACACCAGCGACTTCCGCACCATCACCACCCCCCAGCTCTACATCGACCGCCCCGGCACCCAGGAGATCATCGACACCCAGATCATCGAAGTGCCCCCAGGCGTCGGCAACTACCGCTACGTACGGGCCTCCGGCGACGGACAGATCACTCTCGAAGGCAGCAACTCCATCCTCGGCACGTGGACCAAACTCGGCGATCTCTCCGGCATCGGCCTGACCGGGTCGATGGTCGAGGGCCCGATGTGGATGAAGTTCAACGGCACCAACAAGTGGGCGCTCTACCTCGACCAGTACGCCACCAACGGCGGCTACATGCCCGTCACCACGACCGACCCCTCCAACCCCGCCGCCTACCAGAAGCAGGCGTCGACCAGCTACAACATGGGCGGCACCAAAAAGCGCCACGGCTGGATCATGAACCTCACGGCCGCCGAGGAGAGCCGCGTGCTCGCCCGCTGGCCCAACACCCCGGCGCAGCGGCTCCAGTCGTACAACTTCCAGGACCGCTATGTACACCACACCAATTTCGACGTGCGCATCGATCCGAACGTCAGCCCCGTCGAGGACTCCCAGTTCCGGCTGCGGCCCGGCCTGGCGGGCACCGGCACCGTCTCCTTCGAGTCGGTGAACTACCCCGGCTACTTCCTGCGCCACGCCAACTACGACTTCCAGCTCGTGTACAACGACGGCAGCAGCCAGTTCGCCGCGGACGCGACCTTCCGCAAGGTCGCCGGGCTCGCCGACTCCACCTGGTCGTCGTTCCAGTCGTACAACCACCCCGACCACTACATCCGCCACTACGCCTACGAGCTGCGCCTCGACCCGATCACCACAGCGACAGCCCGCAGCGATGCCACCTTCCGTGTGACGAACTGACCCGCATCGCCAGGAGCACCGACGCCTCCAGGCCGGCGCCGACACGGAGGCGTCACCCCCAACGTCCGCACGGCCCCAATGGCGGCACCAAGGCCCAGGTCCCGAGGGCGTTCGCGCCGCAACACCACACAGAGGGACGGTGAGGCGGCGAAAGAACGGTGCGGCCACCGGGCAGGTGTGGGCGTGGGATTCCGGGTGCGGCGTCAGGCGTGCAGCACGACCTTTCCGGCGACGGTGCCGGACTCGGCCAGCCGCATTGCCTCGGCGGCCCGGGTGAGCGGCAGCTCGGCGGCGATCTGGGCAGTGATCTCACCGCGCTGCAGCGCAGCGAACACCTCGGTGAGGTCGGCGTGCAGCCGGGCCCGGAAGCGGCCGGGGCTGAGGGCCCGGCCGGCCCAGACGTTGAAGAAGTAGGCGCGGCGGCGGTTGGGCAGGGCGTTCCACACCCAGATGCGGCCGAGCAGCTTGAGCACGGGCCACTGCTTGGAGCCCTCATCGTCCCGGGTCGAGGCGCTGCCGTAGGAGACGAGCGTGCCGCCAGGCGCGAGAAGGCGCCAGGAGTCGACGACGCTGCGGCCTCCGACGTGGTCGAAGACCGCGTCCACTCCGCCCGGCGCCAGCTCGCGGACGCGGGCCGGGATGTTCTCGGTGCGGTAGTCGATCGGGGTCACCCCCCGTTCTCGCAGGGCCCCGTGGTGGAGCGCTGAAGCGGTGCCGATCACCTTCGCGCCCACGGCCTGGGCGAGTTGGACCAGGACCGAGCCGACTCCCCCGTTGGCGCCGTGCACCAGGACGGTCTGCCCGGCGCGGAGCCGGGCCTTGCGGTGCAGCATCTGCCACGCAGTGATGCCGTTGACCACCACGGTCTCCGCCTCCGCCGCGCCGACCCCGTCCGGGACCGGCACCGCGTCGGCGGCGTCGACGACCACGTGGCTGGCCCAGCCGCCGACCTTGAGCAGCGCGGCCACCCGGGTGCCCACCAGGCCGGGAGCGACGCCGTCGCCCGTCGCCATGACGGTGCCGACCAGGTCGTAACCGGGGACGAACGGGAAGGGCGGCTGGTCGTAGTAGCGGCCGCGGCGCATCTGCTGCTCGGCGAAGGACACGCCGGTGGCCTCCATTCGCACGACGACCTGGCCCGGACCGGCGGTCGGGACGTGCCCCCGGCGCATCTGCAGTCCCTCCGGCTCGGCCTTGCCCGGCAGCACGACCTCGACCATCTCTGCAGCGTTCATGGCGACCTCCATCGATCCGACCAGCACAGTTAGTAGCTGGTGCTTTCGTTAGAAGTTATAACTTCATCGCGGAGTGACAGTCAAGAGCGTTCGTAATAGGGTCTAACTCAGGACATGCGCCGGGAGACGGATCCCCGGAGGCCGGTGATCACACGCGAGAAGGGATGAGCACATGACCGTCGCGGGCAAGGAGACACCGCGCGACCGCTACCGCGCCCAGCTACGGGCCGAGATCAAGGAGCACGCCTGGGAGCAGATCGCTGCCGCCGGGGCGCCGGGGCTCTCCCTGAACGCCATCGCCAAGCAGATGGGCATGAGCGGCCCCGCGCTCTACCGGTACTTCGCCAGCCGGGACGCGCTGATCACCGAACTGATCCGGGACGCCTACCGCAGCCTTGCCGACACCGTCCGCACCGCTGCCGCCTCGGGCGCGGACCTGGCGGGACTGGGACGCGCGCTGCGCGCATGGGCACTGGACGGCCCCCAGCGCTACTTCCTCATCTACGGCACACCGGTCCCCGGCTACCACGCACCCGACGACATCACCGCGATCGCATCCGAGATCATGCAAGCCCTCCTCGACGCCGCCCGGCCGACCGGCAAGACCATCGTCACCGTGGACGACGGCCACCCCGCCACCCACCTGGAAGCCCACCTCGCCCAGCACCGGCAATGGGCGGCAGACCACCCCGCGCCCCCGGCCGCCCTGCGCCGCGCCTTGCACTTCTGGACCCGCCTGCACGGCGTCCTCTCCCTGGAACTGGCAGGCCACTTCACCGGCATGGGACTCGACCCGGCCGAGCTCTACGACGACGAACTGCGCCACCTGAGCCAGTAGGCGCCCCCTCCAGGCGCAAAGGCTGCGGCGATCATGGGAACGGCTGCCTCATGACCGCCGAGTCTCGTGCGTGCGATGAGCCGGGCGCGGCCCGGGCCCGGGCATCACATGCGGCACGTGCCGCGTCTTGGACTTGTACGGAGGATCCGACAGGTCATTGACATGCGTGCCCGGCTCCGGGCGGTGAACCAGCCGCGTTCGCCGAGTGGTTCGACAGTTAGGGCTACATCGGCTCCCGCATCCAGGGCGGCGGCCATCAACGCCTGGTGGTCCACCGGGGTCCTCGACACCGACCGCGTTCTCCCGGTGAGGCACCGCGCGTCGCGGCCCGACCGGCTTCCTCCGCGACGACCCGACAGCCACCACCACAGGCGCTGCCTCCTCGGCCATTGCCTCCAGATACTGCTCCAGACCGATCACTCGGCGCCCGAGTACCTCTTCCGCGTCCGCCAGGTCCGCCCGCGCCCCGCACCAGTTCGGCTTCCAGCGACACCCACCACCAGCCGCTCCGAACGCGGCACCCGCCTCTGATCGCCTGCCACACCCGTCGGCGTGCTATGTTCCCCTCCATCGATCAGCAGGAATCCTGATGGTTGGTGACGTCAAGCATGTCCTCGAAGGGAGCCGGTATGTCCCTGTTGGCCCGGCCGGCGGTGGCCGCCGTAGCCGCCCGAACGATGCAGCGCCTGACCCGGCTGGCCGACCGGCGTCCCAGCGGGCCCGGATCCGCCGCCGCCTCACACGCCAGGTTCCCCGAATACCCGCGGAACGTCGACGAGTTGACCATCCCCACGTCGACGGCCCCGGCCCGGGCCACGGTCTACCGCCCGGCGGCCGAGGGAGTTACGCCGCCGGTCCACGTCAACTTCCACGGCGGCGGGTACGTCGTCGCGCTCACCGAGACCGACGATCCCCTCTGCCGCTTCCTCGCCGCCGAGGCGGGCGTGGTCGTCGTCAACGTCGACTACGCCGTCGCGCCACAGCATCCGTTCCCAGCGCCGCCCCGGCAGGCGTACGAGGTCGTGCGGTGGGTCGCCGAACACGGAGCGGAGCACGGCTGGGACGCTTCCCGGCTCACCGTCGGCGGACAGAGCGCCGGGGGCGGCCTCGCGGCGGCCGTGGCTCGGCAGGCACTGGAGGAGGGCGGACCGCCGATCGCCCTCCAGGTCCTGCACTATCCGCCGCTGGACCTGGTGACGAACGCCCGCGAGAAGCACAGTGCCGCCGCCAAGCCGGTGCTGCGGCCCTGGATGGCCGACGTCTTCGACACCTCGTACGTCCCCGACCCGGCGATGCGTGCCGACCGGCTGGTGTCACCCGCGCACCCGTCGGACACGGCCGACCTGAAGGGGATCGCACCGGCGGTGGTCATCACGGCCGAGCTCGACCTGCTCAAGGGGGAGGGTGTGCGCTATGCCGACCGGCTCAGAACGGCGGGGGCGCTGGTGGAGCACCGGGATGTGCCGGGAGTCGACCACGGGTACGACAGTTCGGACGACCAACGGGCCCGTGAGACCTATGCCCTGATAGCCCGTCATATACGGCAGGCAACTGCCGGCGCCTAGGGTCTCACCGCCTCCTGAAGGGCCCCACACTCAGTTGGCGGGCCTGTTCGGCCGCACGACCCCCGGGACGTGCGAACGGGCCGGGCCCCTTGGCGCGCTCGCTCCCTCCGGCCGCTGGACCGCGCCGGTTCACCTCGGCGTCGTTGGCGCTGACGTTGCCGGGCTGGAAGGTCGCAGCCAGCCGTTCGCCGGTGTTGTCACAAGCGGCGACGAACACATGATGTCCGAGGAAGCCGTTGCAGGTGCCGTGGGCTGCCTCCTTCTCCGACGGTGCCGGGATCAGCGTCCTGTCGCCTCATCAGTGCCCCGGAATGTCATGCGCTTTGCGGCCAGGAGGTCAGCCGGTCAGCGCGGCGAGGGTGTCGTCCAGGTCGGTGGCCTTGGGCTGGTTGTGGGGGAATTCGGCCAGGATCTTGGCCATGCCACAGGTGTTGGTGAGGGCAGAGAAGACCAGTCCGCCGGCGACGCCCGCGGAGAGCCAGCGGGCCATACTCCAGCGTTGTCCGGCGATCAGGCCGGTCAGGACGAGGGATCCGGCGGCGAGGCGGACTTGGCGGTCCATGGGCCAGGGGGCGCGGGTGCCGGCCGGGCGGTGGGTGTCGTGGCCGAGCTGCGTCCAGGCGGTGGTACCGCCGATGAGGGTGGCTGCGGTGATGCCCTGGTCGGCCAGGCGCAGGCTTGGGCGGAGCGGGCGCCGGAGGCGCACACGATGAGGAGGTCGCCACGGTCTGCGGCGGTCTTCAGGGCGGGCAGGGCGGCATCGAGGCGGTCGAGGGGGATGTTGTGGGCTCCGGGCAGGTGGCCGGAGGCGTATTCGCCGGGGGTGCGCACATCGATGACGGTCAGCTCGTGCAGGCGGACGTTGACCTGATCGGCGGTGAGGGCGGTGGTGGTGGGGGCCACGGAATTTCCCTTTGCTTGGTTCGGGTTACCCCTTCGGTAGGATACCCAAGGGGGTATCGAGAAGGAGCGTGGGTTGTGGAACTGGCGATGGCGGCCGAGGAACTGAAGACAGTGGTCAACCGGCTGCGCCGGGCACAGGGCCAGATCGCCGGTGTGATCAAGATGATCGAGGAGGGGCGGGACTGCGAGGACGTCGTCACCCAGCTCGCCGCGGCGTCGCGGGCTCTGGACAAGGCCGGTTTCGCGATCATCGCCACCGGTCTGCAGCACTGCCTGACCGACGCCGACATGGCCGCCTCCGGCGACCGGGAGCAGATGCGCACCCGGCTGGAGAAGCTGTTCCTGTCTCTGGCCTGAGCCGTGGTGCCGCGACGCCGATCATCCGTCTGACTCCTCAGGCGAGGGCGTCGATGAGCATGAAGGCGGCCACCGTCAGCAGTACGACGGCGAAAGTCCGTTGCAGCAGAGAGCCGGTGACGTTGGCGGCCAGGCGTTTGCCGTCCCAGGCGGCCAGGATCGCCGCCCCCGTGAAGGGGCCGATGACCGCCCAGTTGACGCCCGCGGTGGTGGCGCCGCGGGTGGCCAGGGAAGCCAGCGCGTTTGCCGAGATGACCAGCAGGCTGGTGCCTACGGCGGCCTGCATCTCGAATGCCAGCACGGTGACCAGGGCCGGGACGGCGAGGAAGCCTCCGCCGACCCCGAGCAGACCGGTCAGCGCGCCCAGCCCCACGCCGGTTCCGGCGGCCTTGGCGGGCCGCGCCTCGCCGGCTGCCGGGCCGGTGGCGGTGCGGCTGGGGCGCAGCATCTTGACGGCGGCGAGTGCGGCGACGGCCGCGAATGCGACGGTCAGTACCGGCTGGGGTAGGCAGGATGCGGCGGCTCCCGCTGCGGCCGCGGGCAGGAGTCCGGCCGCGGCGAACAGAGCGCCGGCTTTCCAGCGGACGTTGCCGGTGCGAGCGTGGGCGTACAGGGCGGTGAGCGAGGTTGCCGTCACAATGATCAGGCTGGCGGTGGTCGCAGCGGCCGGCGTGAAGCCGAGCAGGTAGATCAGCGCCGGGACGGCCAGGACACTCCCGCCCCCGCCGAGCGCGCCGAGCGCGAGCCCGACCACCGCCCCGGCGATCAGGGCCAGGATCAGAGCACTCACGCTATGACACCGTTGCTGCCGCCCGCACCGATGACCGGCAGCCCCGCACGCGCCCAGGCGGTCATGCCGCCGGTGACGTCCGTGGCCTGAACGCCGCGTCCGGCCAGCATCTGGGCGGCCTGCTGGGAGCGGTGACCGGAGCGGCAGATCGTGACCACCGGCCTGTCCTGCGCGGCTGCCGGGAGCGACGCCCCTGCCGCCAGTCGGGAAAGGGGCAGGTGCAGTGCCTCGGGCGCGTGCCCGGCGTTCCACTCGGGTGTTTCGCGTACGTCCAGCAGGACGGCGGTGCCGTCGCCCGTCTGCTGGTGGGCCTGCTGGGGGGTGAGGCGGCCGGGGCCGCGGCGAAGGATCGACAACATCGTTTGATCACATTCGTTGTGGTGGGCGGGGAAGATGCGTTGTGGTGGGTGGGGAAGGGCGTGTCAGTCGGTGCGGCCGGGACCGGTGAGGGTCAGTCCTGCCTCGGTGGCGGCGTCGAAGCCGTCGTCGATGGCGACCACGTCGCGGCCTGCGGCATCCAGCAGGGAGGCGGCGATCGCCGCGCGCATCCCGCCGGCGCAGTGGACCCACACCATCCCGTCCGGCACCTCGCCGATGCGGCCGTACAGCTCGTGGATGGGGATGTGGACGGAGCCGTCGACGTAGCCGCCCGCACGCTCCGCATCGCGGCGCACGTCCAGCACGACCACGTCGTCGCCGCGCTCACGGACATCGGCGAGATCGACGAAGCGCGCGCGGGGGAACGAGGCGAGCTGCTCGCCCTCGCGGATCCAGCCGGCCGGGTCGCCGGTGGCGGCGGCGGCCGGGCGGTCGATGCCCACCCGCGCCAACTCCCGCTGCGCGTCGGCGATCTGCTCCGGGGTGTCGGCGAGCAGAGTGACGGGCTTGCCCCACGGGATCAGCCAGGCCAGGTAGGTGGCGAGCTTGCCCTCGCCCTCGAAGTTGAACGACCCGGCCACGTGCCCCTCGGCGAAGGCCATGCGGCTGCGCAGGTCCACCACCCACTCCCCCGCGGCCAGCCGGGAGGCGATCTCCTCGGCGTCCGCCCACCCCGGCGGGGTGAGGTCGACCGGCGCGGGGCCCGCGGCGTTGGCCGGACCCATGTGCGCGTAGTAGGCGGGCACGTCCTCCAGTCCGGCGAGCATCCGCTGAACGAAGGTGTCCACGTCCAGGGCCAGCGCGTCGTTGGTCTCGCGCTCCTTGCCGATCGTGGTCGCGTCCCCCTCGGCCTGGGAGGAGGAGCAGAAGCTGCCGAAGCCGTGGGTGGGCAGCACCGGCACCTCGTCGTCCAGTTCGTCGGCCAGTCGGCGGGCCGAGGCATGCTGGGCGCGGGCCAGCTGCTCGGTCAGCCGCGGCTCGACCAGATCGGGGCGGCCCACCGTGCCGATGAGCAGCGATCCGCCGGTGAACACCGCCACACCGCGCCCGTCCTCGGTCAGGGCGTAGGAGGTGTGGTGCGGGGTGTGCCCCGGAGTGGCGATCGCGCGCAGGATGAGGCCCTCGTCGACCGGCACGGTGTCGCCGTCGGCGATCGGGGTGCGGGCGAACGACACGTGCGCCCCGGCCGGCACCAGGTACTGGGCGCCGGTGACGCGGGCCAGCTCCAGGCCACCGGTGACGTAGTCGTTGTGCACATGGGTCTCGGCCACGAAAGCGATGCGCACCCCGCGGCGGGCCGCTGCGGCAATGACCTGGTCGATGTCCCGCGGCGGGTCTATGACCACGGCGGCACTGGGTCCGCCGGCCAGGTAACTGCGGTTGCCCAGGCCCTCGAACTCCAGGGTGTCGACGAAGAACACGGCTCATGACTCCTCTCGGACGATGTACCCCGGGGGGTATCCGGCTGTTACCTTAACAGCTATACCCGGGGGGGTATTCCAAAGGCGGGAATGCACCTCACTCGAGGCTTGACCCGACGCCCCACAGGTACCCCCGGGGGTATAGAGGAATCAGTTGTTCCGCACTATTCGGGAGAGCCCGTGCCCTACGACCGCACCATCCGCCTCGGCACCGACTTCGACACCACCGTCACCGCCGTACGCAACGCCCTGGCCGACCAGGGCTTCGGCATCCTCACCGAGATCGACGTCAAGGCCACCCTCAAGGCCAAGCTCGGCCACGACATGGAGGACTACCTGATCCTCGGCGCCTGCAACCCACCGCTCGCCCACCAAGCCCTCGAGGTCGACCGCAGCATCGGCCTGCTCCTGCCCTGCAACGTCGTCGTTCGCCGCGCCGGCGACACCACGCTTGTCCAAGGCCTCGACCCGGGCACCATGGTCACCCTCACCGCCCGGCCCGCCCTGGAGCCGGTCGCCGCCGATGCCACGACCCGGCTGGACGCCGCCCTGCAGTCCCTCGCCTGACCCACTCAGCCCGGCCGGCGACCCCAGGCGGACTCAGCAGAAGGAGGACGAGCCCACACCGCTGACAGAGTGACATCGCTGAGTTCTCACGCGTGAAGCCACACGTCGTGCGAGACAGATTCTGACAGGACTCCGGGTGGTCCATCTCGCGTGTCGGCACTACGGGATTGATTAACGCTCCGCGCCAAGTCGGCCCGCCAGACCCCGGCTGGGATCCGAGCCATAGTCACTCGCGTGTGGCGTGTGCTCGGTCGAGCGGGATGACGACGGCTGAGCATCGGGCGATCTGCTCGCGGACCCGGCGCGGGCGATCGACACGGTGTGCGCGCACGGGCGGCGCCGAGCTGCCACTGGCGCAGTGGAAGACGTACGTCCCCGAGGTGCCGTACCGGAGGGTCTGCAGGAGTTGATCCGAGCCGCGGGGGCACTACACGCCGTCGCGGCGCACTGGTTGCTGGGGAACATCGCCGAGGACGCGCGGGACACGGAACGGAGGGGGCGGACGAGCACTGCGTCCGGGCGCTGAGCCTGTTGCAGCGGGCGGGGTCGGCCGGGGACCTGGCCGATCTGTGCAGGCTGCTGGGGAATCTGCTGCGCCGTACCGGGCGGGTGGACCCAGGACGCATAGCGGCGGACCTGGTGTTCATCCAACCCTGCCAGGCCCATTCCGGACTGAAATGTCTCCTCCACCCACCACCTCCCACCACCTCGACCCGGCGACGCGCACAGGAGACCAGGGGCACCGAGGTGGGTAACCAGCAACGGAAGTAGGCGAGTTCACTGGTGGTGCGGTTGCGGCGGATCAGCAGCCGGTGGCTGCCGGGCCAGCCGGGCTTCGACCAGGTCGATAACGGCCCAGTCGTAGAAGCGGTGCCCCTTGGCGCCCGCCCCGGCCGACAGCTTCTGCCAAGCCCTCCTGGGCACCCTTGCCGCCAGAGCATCCGCGCAGAACTTCCCTGCACCGGTGCTGACTTCAGCTGAGCAGGCGACAGCGAGCACGTAGCCAGCCTGGCGCTCTTCCAGTATGGACCGCATCTTCGGGTTGCCGTAGACCTGGTCGCCGACGACCCAGCCCACGCGGTGCCCGGTGTCCAGGAACCGGCCGATCATGCGGGCGGCCAGCTCCGGCTTGGTCGCGAACGCGGTGTCCTCACCTAGCCCGGCAGCCCGGCAGCGGTCCGCATCGAACGACCACGAGCGCGGAATGTAGCCCCTGTGAACACGCGGGCACTCCCCGTGAATTGGACGAGTCCTGGATCTGCGTTGTACATCGCCTGCACGGGCCCTAACCAGCACGAAGCGAGTCTTGAGTCATCCCGACGGACACCAGCCGCCAAGGAGTTGCGATGACCCGAAAGACCCGTCTGCGCGCCGCCCTCGTCACCGCCACCGCCGTTGTCACCGCCGCCACCGTGACGGCCGGGGTCAGTGCGGCCGGCCCCGACAAGAGGGCCGGGGAGCCCAGCAAGAAGCAGATCGCCCACCTCTTCGACCGCTGGAACGCAGCGCTGCAAACCGGCGACCCGGAGAAGGTCGCCGGCCTGTACGCGAAGGACGCGGTGCTGCTGCCCACCGTCTCCAACAAGATCAGAACCAACCACGCGGAGATAGTCGACTACTTTGAGCACTTCCTGAAGAACAAGCCGGTCGGCAAGAAGGTCGAGACGATCGTCAACGTGCTCGACCGGAACTCCGCGATCGACACTGGCATCTACGAGTTCACGTTCACCGACCCGAAGACCGGCGCCAAGAGCACCGTCGAGGCTCGCTACACCTACGAGTACGAGAAGCGGGGCGGCACCTGGCTCATCGTCAACCACCACTCCTCGAAGATGCCCGAAGGCTGATGACCACCCACAGGCCGCCGCCGGGCGCGTCCTTCAGGCCGACCGTGCCGCCGTCGTCGGCCACCATCTGTGACGACGGAGAGGCCGAGGCCCGAACCGGAGCGCCCGGTCAAGCCCTGACCGCGCCAGAAGCCGTCGAAGGCGCGGGACTTCTCCGCGTCCGACGTGCCGGAGCCCTCGTCCAGGACAGAGAGCACCACTTCGTCGCCCCTCGGCTCCACCCGGACAGTGATCGTGCCGCCGTCCGGGGAGACCTCCAGCGCGTTTGAGAGCACGTTGTCCAGCACCTGCTCCAGATGACCGGGGCTGGCCAGCACAGACGGCCGGCCGTCGGCACTCCCCCTGAGCGCGACGGTGACTCCGCGCTCGTCGGCGGCCGGTCTCCACACCGACTTCGTGTCCCGAATCCGCAGAGCGCCGTAAAACCAGGTCTTCTCCGGCCCGCGGCCGTAGTCGACCTCGGACTTGATGCGGTGACCGTCCGGCGACCAGCCCGGCGTCGGCGGGAAGGTGTGGGGGATCACCGGTGCGAGCTCGTCGGCGCAGACGACCGTGGCGCCATCGGGCCGGGCAGGTGTAGAGCTCGATGGTCCTGGTCCTTTTCCCCGAAGTCCGCGTCCTTCGACCGGTTCCTGGAATGGGTGCGGCGCCAGCGCTCGCCCTCAGCCAACCCATCCGTCCGCCTCGGCGGCCAGCGCGTCCAGGGTCCGCTCCGGCGGCCCGGACTCATCCGCCGCGGCCGGCTCGCCGTCGGCCTGCACGGTCAGCCGCCCTGGGGGCGGCTGTCTGTCGGCGTACGGCCTCTGGTGAGTGGCGTCGAAGGTGGGCCATGAGGATGACGCGCTGGCGCAGGAGTGGAACTCCTGCACGGCCGGCCATGATCCTCTTCTGGAGCTTCAGGTCTGTGATGCGGCCTTCGTTGACGCCGGAGTTGTATGGGGTAGTGATTCCCTGCAAGACGGCGTGCTGGTCCTCGCGGATGGCGTTGGCCAGGCTGGCCAACGGCGGGAGCCGGGAGTTGGTGAGGTGGTCAAGCCAGTCGGGCAGTGGGGCGGCATTGCGAGCGTCCAGCATCGCGGCGAACTGCCGTACAGGTCATGGGTTCGGGCCAGTTCTGGGCAGTGCGCGAACAGCCGCCGCAAGGTCTCGGTGGCGTGCAGGCCGCGCTGGGACGGTGTGGTGGTGATCCGCCGGGCAACCTGGCGGGGCGAGGGTGGCCGTTTGTCGGATGAGCTGTGGGATCGTCTGTAGACGTTGCTGCCGCAGTACGAGCGGCGCTTTCGGTATCCGGGCCGCAAGGCGACCGGTATCCAGTGGGAGTGCCTCCGGAAGGAACTGGGCTTCGGCTCGGGCGTGACCTGCTTTCCATACTATGTCGTGACATTCTGTTCATCTCTAGTGCGTGGTAGCGATGGCGGAGGGTAGCGACGCTGTCAAAACCCCCACGCTCAGCAGGAGTACTAGCAGTGAACGTTTCCCTATCCGTCTGGCTGCTCACCGCCGTGGCGCTGTGTGCGCTCGTTGCCGTGGACTTCTTCGTAGGGCGTAAGCCGCACGACGTGTCGATCAGGGAGGCCGGAGTCTGGGCCGTCGTCTGGGTGGTTCTGGCCTGTCTGTTCGGGCTCGGGGTGCTGGTGTTCGGCGGGTCGGGACCGACCGGCGAGTTCTTCGCCGGGTACATCACGGAGAAGTCGCTCAGCGTCGACAACCTCTTCGTCTTCGTCCTGATCATGGGCAAGTTCGCGGTGCCCTCGCAGTACCAGCAGCGCGTGCTGATGGTCGGCGTCCTCATGGCCCTGGTCCTGCGTGCCGCGTTCATCGCGGCCGGCGCGGCCATCATCTCCGCCTTCTCGTGGGTCTTCTATCTCTTCGGCGCCTTCCTGATCTGGACCGCCTGGAAGCTCATCCAGGACGCCCGCAAGGACGAGCACGAGGAGGAGTACCAGGAGAACAAACTGCTCAAGGTGGTGGAGAGGCGTTTCGGCGTGACCGACCGCTACCACGGCACCAAACTGTGGATGGAGCAGAACGGCAAGCGGGTCATGACCCCGATGCTTGTCGTGATGCTCGCGATCGGCTCCACGGACGTCCTGTTCGCGCTCGACTCCATCCCCGCGATCTACGGGCTGACCCAAGACCCGTACATCGTCTTCACCGCCAACGCCTTCGCCCTCATGGGCCTGCGCCAGCTGTACTTCCTCATCGGCGGCCTGCTGAAGAAGCTCGTCCACCTCAGCTACGGCCTGTCGATCATCCTCGGCTTCATCGGCGTCAAGCTGGTGCTGCACGCGCTGCACGAGTCCGGCGTCCACGTGCCGGAGATCAGCATCCCGTTCTCGCTCGGCTTCATCGTGCTCGTCCTGACCGTCACCACGATCACCAGCCTGCGGGCCTCCAGGAAGCAGGAAGTGCAGGAACGGCGGGACATAGCCGAGGTGGAAGGCTCGGCCTAGCCGCGGCTCAGTCCCTCTCGGGGGGCGGCCTTCGCGCCCCGAGACCCAGAGCGCACCTGGGCGAGACGCAGTCAACCGCCAGGGCCAGCGCCTTCGAATGGGCGGTCGTCTCGAGGCTGTAGTGCGCCCCGTGGCCGGTCAGGGACGCGAGGCGCGCGGCGGCATCCTCGCTGCCCGCGGCGACGGTGTGCGTCGCCCCCAGCTCGCGCGCCGGCTCCAGCCGGTCCGGCCGGGTGTCAACACCGATGACGGTGGTGGCACCCGCGACTGCATCGGCCATGATGGCGCTGAGGCCGACTCCGCCGCATCCGAACACCACTGTGCTCCTTCCCGCCTCGCCCCTCAGCGAGTTGAGCACCGCACCCGCTCCGGTCTGAATACCGCACCCAGCGGACCGAGGAGTGGGCCCAGGGCGCCGCCCTGGTCACGGCTGTCGGAAAGCCGGCGTCCTCGTCACCGCGGTCCGCTACCAGGGCATCATCCACGACTTCGTGATGCTCAACGGACTGCGTGACACCTCCGCCGCCGGGCCGACATCAACCAGGCCGTCGACGTCCTGCGCAAGGCCGTGCACGCCAGTTGACACGAAGCAGAGCAAGGCGAGGAGCCCCGGGGCGCGCTGCGGCCCGTGGCTCCTCGCGCCTCGCCATGAAGGTGTGACCTCCAGGCGATTGCGCCCTTCCGGCCACTCGATCCTGGGCGTCCGGCGCACCCCGCGTGCGACAGTCGGCGCAGCTCAAGCCTTCCGGCACGCCTGGACGCCCGCCGCCGCGGGAACTCAGAAAGCAGACGACGGCTGCCCCAGGACAGCGTGGACGCCGCGTGCCAGCGCGTCGGAGACGGCCGGACCGTCGAGGTAGCCGCCGACCATGGCGCCGTCGCGCAGCAGGACCAGCATGGCCGCGGCGGCGGACGGGTCGGAGTGTCCACAGGCGGCCGCCAGGGAGGTGAGAGCTTCGCGGAACCAGGCGCGGTGCTCGTCGATGGCCCGGCGGACGGGGTGCTCCGGGTCCGGGTACTCGGCGGCGGCGTTGATGAACGGGCAGCCCCGGAAGCCGGCGCCGCAGGTCTCGTCCGCGATCCCGGCGACGAGCAGATCGAGCGCCTGCTCAGGAGAGCCGACCTCGGCGGTGCCGGCGGCGAACTGGGCGCGGATCGCGGCATCGCGGCCACGCAGGTAGGCCAGCACCAGGTCGTCCTTGCTGGGGAAGTGCCGGTAGAACGTCGCCTTGGTCACCTGGCCCTCGGCGATCAGGCGGTCGACCCCGACGGCCTGGATCCCCTCGGCGTAGAAGAGGCGCGACGCGGTTTCCAGCAGCCGCTCACGCGGCTGCGACCTGGGGGTGGCACGGTCGGTCACGGCATCCATACCCCCAGAGTAACAGACAGGTCTGTCTTGACACCGGCCCTGCAGGAGTGCTCTGCTTGAGACAAGACAGAACTGTCTGTCTCTATCGAAGGAATGGTGAGCATGTCCGCGAAGTCCATCGTCCTGATCCACGGCCTGTGGCTCAGCCCCCACAGCTGGCAGCCCTGGATCGACCGCTACCAGGCGCAGGGGCACACCGTCCACGCCCCGGCCTGGCCCGGAATCTCCGAGCTGCACGAGCCACTCGACCACGACCGGGCACCCGCCGGCCTGGGCGTGCGCGAGATCACCGACCACTACGAGCGCTTCCTGCGCACCCTGGACGAGCAGCCCATCATCATCGGCCACTCCTTCGGCGGCCTGATCACCCAGATCCTGCTGGACCGCGGCCTCGGCGCCGCCGGCGTCGCCCTGCACCCCGCACCGGCCAAGGGCGTCCTGCGCCTGCCGCTGTCCACCCTGCTCGCCACCCGGCCCGTCCTCGGCAACCCGGCCAACCTGCGCCGCACCGTCAAGCTGACCGACCGCCAGTTCCACTACGCCTTCGCCAACACGCTCCCCAAGGAGCAGGCCGCCGCCGAGCGCGCCCGCTGGTCCGTGCCCGGCGTCGGCCGCCCTCTGTTCCAGGCAGGCTTCGCCAACTTCACCCCCGCCCGCAGCGCCGCCACCGCCATCCGGTTCGACAACTCCGACCGCGCACCGCTGCTGCTGGTGGCCGGCACGGCCGACCACATCGTGCCGGCCGCGGTCGTGCGCGAGACCCACCGCCGCTACCGCCGCTCCAACGCGCTCACCGAGTACAAGGAGTACGCCGGCCGCGACCACGGCACGGCCCTGCACGAGGGATGGGAAACCGTCGCGGACGACGTCGTGGACTGGGCTCGGCAAGTGCGACGACCCGCCCACACCTGCTGATACCGAACCGCGAGCCTGCGATGCTTACCGCAACGCCGCAGCATCGCGGTGGTCGGATCGCACGGGCCGCGGTGCCTGAAGTGCCCGCTTCCGCCGTCGGCCGCCGTCCCCCTCGTCAGGAGGACCGCACGAGGCCCACCTGCCAGCCGGTCGCGGGCACCGTGGTCTCCTGCGAGTGGACGACGGCGACGGACCACCCGGCCGTCCAGGTCTGCCGTCACCTCGCCGAGGCCCTGCACGAGCTCGGCTGCCCCAGGACCGCATCGACGACGTCGTCCTGGCCGCCTCCGAGCTCGCGGCCGGCGCCACCGAGCACGCGGAAGGCCCCTACCGCCTTCTTCTCCACCAGACCGGACCCGCCTACCTCCTGGAGTGCTACGACCACAGCAGCACCCTCCCGCCTGTCGACGTCCATCCGGCAACTCCGCTCAACGACTCGCCCCTGAGCGAACCGGACACCGACGCGCTGCTGATGCAGCAGGGCGAGCGTGGCCGCGGACTCGCCATGCTCGCCTGTCTCTCCGCTGGGGACCCGCCGTCCAGAGGACGCCTAACGGCAAAGGGGTGGTGGCTGGGTGCGCGCCGGACACCACCTCGCCTGACCCTGCTCTGGAGAATTCGGCAGGCTGCCGGTACTGGCCGAACTCCAGCGCGAGCTGATCGTCGCCAACACGATGGACGGCCTCGCCTCCGCCCGGGCCTGCGGAGCCACCTGCGGGGATCACCTCTTATCCGGTCGGGAGCTCTGGTCGAACCCAATCGCCTTGACGAGAGCGACCGCTTGATCACCGATGAACACAGGGTGCGGAGAGTGGCTCGATGTCCGCGGTGGCGGTTACCTCGCCCGCCCTGGCCGGCACGGTAGGGAACGTACCGAACAGCACGGCACGATGGTGGGGGACGAGGCGTTCGACGACCTCGCCAAGGTTGTGCCAGACGTGCCATTTGTCCGCGCAGTGCTGGGCGTTCGGGGCGCCTTCACGGGCGCCGTCGGCAAACAGCATTGCTCGGTTCCCGGTACACGATCTCGACACCGGAGTGCTCGCACAGCCACGCGGCGATACTGTCCACGTCGCGGTCGGGCAGCAGGTCAAGCCGCTGGTGCGTCTCGCAGCCGACCAGGACGGTTCGGCGAAGGCGGCCCCTCCTGTCGTGAACTCGTCGCATCCAGCACCAGTAGAGCCGCCCAGGCCGGATCTGGCAGTGCCATGACCAGGCGACAGGACCTCATTCGGCTGATGACGACACCGAGTAGCAGCGCCAGGCGCGTCACCGCGCGGGCCGCCAGGACCACGCCCAGCGCCGCGCGCATCCGCAGCAGGACGGACGGGCGCCGACCGTACCGACAGGTCAATCCCTCGACCTGCTCGGCGAACGTCACCCGTCGGCACCCCTTGTTGTCGCAGAACAACCGGCGCACTGACGGCAGGCGTTCCGGGTCGGGCAGACGACGTGGGGGTGCAGTTCCACCTCGAGATCGGACCGGAACGCACCGCCCACTGGCCCTCCGAACAGCTGGAGCGCCACGGCGTGGATCCGAAGGACCTCTACCGCGCCGCGGTGCGAGAGGACGCAGCTGCTACCCAGGTGTGGCGGCAGGTTGCACTGCGGTTCGCGGACCGCGTGCTGGACCTCCGGCGACATGGACAAGTCCCGGGCGCAGGTCGATGACGGCGTCGGACACAGGGTGATCGTCAAGCGGATCCGCGTCAGACAACACTCTCGCCGGGTCTTCACCGCTCCAGGACGGTCTACCGGACGTGGGGCATCGCGGTAATGGTCGACCACAACTTCGAGCAGACGGCCGTTGCAGTCCTGCGATCCCAGCACGCGCGCTGGAACCGCTGCCCCGGTCAGCGGCCTGGCTGCCGGATATCAAGCAGGGTTGACGTCTTCGACAAATGGCCGCGGCGGCACCTGATGGAGCGCCACACTGTGAGTACGGGACGGGGGGTGCTCATGAATGCGATGGACCCGACGAGCAGAGCGAGTGAACGCACCGGTCGGGAGGCCGAGTTGGCCGTCGGGCTGCGCATCCTGCCGGAGAACGGCGGCGGCCTGGAGACGGTGGAGCGGCTGATCCGCGGCCTGCGCCGGGAGCTGGGAGAACTCCACGGCGTCTGTGTGGGCCCTGCACCCTCCGGCCCGCCCCCGCCCGGCGCGAAGGGCGACGCCGTCACCATCGGGGCGATCGTCGTGGCGCTCAGCGCGTCCGGCGGGGTGCTCACGGCGCTGGTGGACACCCTGCGCGACTGGCTGGGGCGGCGCGCCGTGCGCGATCGCATCGTGGTCAGCATCGGTGACGACAGCCTGGAGCTGGAGCACGCCACCGACGCCGAACGAGCTGCCCTCGTCCAGGAGTTCGTCCGACGCCACAGCGGATCCGACCCGTCATGAGTCGGCGTCTTGCGCTGCTGGTCGCCACGTACGAGCACGACGACCCGGGTCTCAGCCGCCTGACCGCGCCCGCCCACGACGCCGAGGCGCTAGCCGAGGTCCTGCGTGACCCCGCCGTCGCCGGCTTCGACGTCACCCTCCTCGTCAACGAACCGCACTACCGGGTCGGCGAGGCGGTCGGCGATCTCTTCGACCGCCGGCGCAGCGACGACCTGGTCCTGCTGTACTTCACCGGCCACGGCCTCAAGGACGAGGACGGCCGGCTGTATCTGGCGATGCGCAATACCCGCCGCGGAAGCCTGCTGTTCACGTCACTGCCCGCCGAGCAGGTCGACCAGGCCATGACCGGCAGCGACTCACGGCGCCAGGTCCTGATCCTCGACTGCTGTTACAGCGGCGCGTTCCCGGCCGGACGCCTCGCCAAGTCCGATCCGCAGGTGCATGCACTCGAACGCTTCCAGGGCCGGGGCCGTACGGTCCTGACCGCCTCCGACGCCATGCAGTACTCCTACGAGGGTGACCGGCTCACCGGATCCGCAGTCCAGTCCGTCTTCACCCGCCACCTGGTCACTGGCCTGCGTGAGGGAACCGCCGATCTGGACGGCGACGGCGACATCACCGTCGACGAGCTGTACCGCTACGTCCACGACCGCGTGGTCGACGAGATGCCGCAGCAACGGCCCAAGCGGCAGGACGACGTCGAGGGCCGTATCGTCATAGCCCGCAACGTCCACTGGACCCTCCCCCTCCACCTCCGCAACGCCCTGGACAGCCCCGTCCCCGAGGACCGCCTGTCCGCCCTGGACGGCCTGGCCCATCTGCGCCGCGTCGGCAACGAGACGGTGCGGGCGAAGGTGGAGGAGCAGATCGAACGGCTGGTCGGGGACGACAGCCGGAAGGTGTCGGCCGCGGCGGAGGAGTTGCTGGGGCGGGGGCGGCTGGTCGTCGAGGAGCAGGTCGTTGAGGACCAGGTCGACGAGGCGCCTCCGGCGAGCGCGCCACAGGCACCTGCAGAGGGCGTCCCCCGACCGGAACCCAGCCCCGAACGGCCTTCTGTCACCCGCCTGTTGAAGGAACGGTTTCTGGCGGGTGCCCGTGCCGGACAGCAGAGGGTCAGGAGGAGTGCGTACGCCTTCGGCCTGCGGGGCGTCGCCGGTGTGCTGGCCGCACTCGCGTCGGCGCTGATGCTGTGGGGGCTGCTCCGCGAGGGCGAGACCTACACCCTGTACGGCACTTGGGAGTTGGGCAGAGTCGGCTGGTACGTCGTCGGCACGTCCGCGGTCGCCCTGGTCGCGGCGATTCTCCTGGTCGTGCCGAAGTTCCGGGGACCCGCCGGAGCGGGCGTGCTACTGGGATGTGCGGCCGCGTCCGTATGGGGCATCGTGTACTTCACCGCGAACGCGACCTCCGACTACGTGTTCAAAGACGCCGCCCGCCTTGAACTCGCCGGTCACGCGGTGCTCTTGGCCGCCGCGGTCGTCGCCGCGCTCGATCTCTTGCGTGCCAGGGAAATCGCCGTCGATCCTCGCCCGCCGCGGGCTGTCTGGAGCTGGGTGGTACTCGGCACGGCGTGCGGGGTCGCCCTGGTGGGCGTCCTGGCGCCCGCACTGCTGCTGCACCAGATCGCCGGACTTCGACAGGTGAATCCGCACCCGCAGCTCGCTCTCTGGTTCCACGCCTTCTTTGCCACCGGCGTGACGGCGGCCGTCGTCCCTCTCTGCGCAGCCGTACTCACACCACGCCGGTTCGGTCACGCCCTGCTGCTTGGCTGGGCCGCAGTCACGCTCGCGGTGGCGGCGGCCACGTACGCGTGTTTTCTCGGGCTCGGAGAAACTCTGGGCAACGTCGTGCTCGCCGGGGCCACACCGATGGCGCTGGCCGTCCTCGCGACGCTCCTGGCACGCTGGGGCCGGACGATCGAGGGACCGCCGCAGCGGCCCCGGTGGCGGATGCTGGTGGCGGCGCTCGTCCTCCTCCCCGCCCTGGCCGTCGGCGGTGGGATCCTCGCGGAGCGCACGGCGCACCGCACAGCGGTGACCCCGCTGGACGTCGCCTACGCCAAGGACGGCAAGACCCTGTACGTCACCACCGAGTTGTACTGGGCTGTCGCGCACAAAGACGACCCGCCGGCATCGATCAGCGTCCTCGACGCGGCGAGCGGCCGGACGATCAAGGGCCCAGTAAGGCTCGACGCGGCGACCTCGGACGTGGCATCGAGCGACGACGGCCGCTATCTGTATCTGGCGCAGTCCAAGACCCGCACCGTCACGGTGTTCGCCGCACAGGAGATGGAACCGGTCGGCACACCCCTGCGCCTGCACGGCAAACCGTTCCGGATCAAGGTCACCTCGGACCACCGCGCCTGGGTCTTCAGCGGCGATCCCGACGAGGCCACGTCGATCGACACCCGCACCGCCAAGCTCGACAAGCGCCGCATTCCCCTGGGCAAGGACTGGACCGACGCCACGGTGAGCCCTGACGGCCGACGGCTCTACGTGGCTCGGGGCACGTCGGTCTCGGTGATCGACCCGGACACGGGCAAGGTGGTCGACGCACCCATCGAGCTCGGCGGCAAACCCGTCGCCCTCACTCCGGACCCGGTCGATGCCACACGCGTATACGCGGTCGTGGAGACCGGCGACAGCGAACAGGACGACCAACCCGCGCTCGTCGTGGCTCTGGACACGAAGAGCGGCATCGTGCAGGGCATGACCAGTGCGCCGGACGCCTACGCTCACAGGATGGTCGTGAGCCCGGACGGTCGGCGGCTGTACGTCATGCACCACCTCTTCGACCGCGGCAGTGTCTCCGTCGTGGACACCAGGACGATGAAGGCTCTGGGGAAGCCGGTCGACGTGGACGAGCCGCCGATGTCCGTCGCGATCTCGCCCAGCGGTGACCGGGTGTGGCTCGCCCTGTTCAGGGACGTCGCATCCTTCCGGACCGCCGACCCGCACTCCGTCTCCCACTTCGCGGTGAAGACTCCATGAGAAGGCCCACGGGGCCCTCCGACCGCCCGGCACGCGGCGAGGCGGTGCAGCGCGCGGCGCGTACTGCACCGCCGACCGGCACGCGTGCGGGCGGACCAACCAGGCGCAGCGCGGCGTGCGCGTCGGCCACCAGATCGGCCGATGTTCCCTCGACCCACGTGGTGGCCCGATTCCCGTTCACGGAGCCGAACTTACATCGAGATTCGAACTCCGGGAGCTGCATTCAGCGGACGTCAGCCATAAGGCTTGGGGCCAGCAGAGACTGCGCCCCGCACCGGATCCCTGGCAGGAACAAGCGGTGCGGGGGCAGCCGACTCATCCCCTGAACGGAGACCGTGCCGGTCGCGCTCCCTTCTGTGGGTGCGCGCCATCGCTAGTCGCTCTGCAGGGTCAGTTCCTGGTCCATGTCGACGTCGCCGGTTTCGGCGGCGTGCTCGATCCACCCCAGCGCCGCCCGAACCCGGGCGATGTTCTCGGCCAGCACCACCTGTTCGTCGTCGGACAGGGTGCGTCCGCGCAGTCCGGGGACCACCCGGTTCGTGGCGGCCACGAAGGCGTGGCATGCCCCGACCACGGTTCTGCGGTGGGCCTCTGCGGGGCTCCGGTGGGACGATGGGATGGGTGATCCTTCAGCTCGGGAGGCGAATCATGGGGCAGGCACGTGAGGTCATGGACCGGCTCACGGAGGCGGTCACCACGCACGCGGACCCGAAGACCATCGGTGAGCTCTACGCAGCGGATGCGGTCGCGTTCACCCCTGACGCAGGGGAGATCCACGGGCGCGACAACATTGCCGAGTACTGGCGGCAGATGACGGACGCGATCCCGGAGGGGTCGTACCAGTCGGTGCACTCGTACGAGATCGGGAACACGGCGATAGACGAGGGGTTCTTCAGCGGCCGGAACACGGGGCCGATCCAGCTGCCCTCGGGAGACACGCTGCCTCCTACGCAGAAGGAGGTCAGGATCCGCGGGGTGGACCTGGCCACCGTCGACGAGGACGGGCGGATCGCGGACTACCGGCTCTACTTCGACGAGATGGAGTTCCTGGGGCAGCTGGGGCTGCTGCCCGACGAGCCGTCCTGAGGGCGGTTCATCAGGCCCCCGGCGCCCACATGATCACGGCCATGCCAGCCAGGCAGATCAGTGCGCCGGTCACATCCCAACGGTCGGGGCGGTAGCCGTCGGCGGAAACCAGGATCTGCCGGAACCAGCCCCGGCGCTACCAAACTGGAGCCCGATGCCGCCGTGGGCGCTGGAGCGGCTGACGTCCCGCACCAGCCGCATGTAGGTGGTCAGGCCAGGCTGGCGGGTGCCGACTACGTCAGCACTCGCGGCCAGCTCGCCACCGGCAGGGACCGAGACTCTCAGACGCCCGGCCTCAGTCTGGTGCAAGGGACGCGGCCTCGAGCGGTGAAACACTCGGGACCGCATACGCATGCTGTGGGATCAGAAGTTGGAGATGACGTTGGTCAGGACGTTCTCGATGGTGTTGGGGTCTTTGGCGTCATAGGCGCGGGCGTGGCCGGCCTCGGCTATCTGCTGCAGTTTGTCGATGCAGGCGTCGCTGCCGTAGGCGATGGTGAAGACCCGCACGGCGGGTTCGTCGGGGTCGCCCAGCGTTCCGGTGACCTCTTCCAGGACGGCGCCGCCCTGGGTTTCCTCGCATCCGTCGGTCAGGACGACGACGGCATTGATGGCGTTGGCGTCGTAGTGGTCGCGCAGGCTCTTCACCGCATCCTCGACGGTGCCGTACAGAGCGGTCCCGGCGTCCTTCTTGAGGGCGTTGACGTCGCCTTCGAGGCGCTGGCGCTGTGTCTTGCCGTCCGCTGCCCGGCTGCCCATTGGGGCGATCTTCTCGTCGGTGGTGTGCCGGTCGGAGAAGTGCCACAGGCCGACTTTGTCGGTGTCGGTGAAGCCGTTCAGCAGGGCGCCGTGGGCCTTCTTGACCAGGTCGAGCTTGCTGGGCTCGCCGGATACCCGCTGCTTGCCTTTCGCGTTGAGGTCCATCGAGCCGGAGGTGTCGATCGCCAGCAGCACGTTGGCGGGTTTGCGCAGCTGGCGCCACACGGTCAGCAGCTGGTCCAGGACCGGGTCCGGGGGCTGGCCCAGCGCGTCGGGCAGCTTCTCGTGCGGGACTCCGTTGGCGGGTGTGATGCGGGTGGTGAGGCCGGCCGAGGGGGTGCGGAAGCCCAGCGCCGCGAACGCGTCGCGGGCGGTCGTGGAGGCGGTGAGGAAGTGCCGGAAGTCGGCGGCAACGGTCTTCTTGGCGTCGGGCAGGCCGGGCAGGGTGATGTAGGGGTGGTCGGAGTAGATCGTGCCGACGCCGTCGGCGTTGGTGGGGTGGAAGGCAACCAGCTTGGTGCGCGGTGGCTTCTTGGTCCTGGCGCAGCCGGGCTCCTGGGACCGTACGCCGCAGGGGTAGCCCATGTTGTAGGCGACGACGCTGTTCTCCTCGACGGTGACCGCGGAGAGATAGGCGGCCGCCTGGCCGGCGTTGTCGTAGCGGCGCAGGTTGGCCAGGTAGGTCAGGGTGGTGTCGCCGTAGTGCACGACCGCCTTCTCCATCGTGCGGACCTTCTGCTGCATGGCCTCATCGTGAAGGTTCGCGGTGGTCAGTTCGCTGCTGGTGCCGGTCTGCGCGTAGAAGGAGGCGAAGGTGGCGTTCAGCCCGGAGGTGGAGTACTCCGGGTTGGTCTTGCCGAGCTTGAAGCCGGGCCTGCTCGCCAGGTCCGCCAGGTCCTGCCAGCTGATCTTCTTGTCCGGCCAGCCCAGCTTCTTCGCGGCCGGCTCCGGCATGGCGATGGTCAGCGGGCTGGTGACGATCGAAGCACCCGCAGAGTGCGGCAGCAGGTCACGCGTGTGGGGGTTCACGGCCCGCTGGCGGGCGATCTGCAGCCACACATGCGAGGCGGGCGACCACACGTCCGGGCGCGGGCCGTCGACCGCGGTCTTCCAGCCGCCGGCCAGGGCCCGCATGGCGGTGCCGGAATCGACGCTGTCGACGGCGACCTGCACGCACTGCCCGTGGCTCAGGTGCGCTCCGTAGTGGCCGGCCAGGTCCGTGAGGATCGCGGACTTGTCGGTCGAGGACGCGATCCTCAGGGTCTGCGTCGGCTTGGCACAGGAGGCCAGCCCGGATTCCGCTGTCTCCTGGGCACCGGACTGCTGCCCGATGAGGACGGCGGCCGTCACCGCCAGGGCCACCGCGATGCCCGCCGCCACCAGGGCCGTCCGACGGCGGAACCACGGCCTCTGGGCCACCCGCTGATCCCCCTCGGGCGGCGCTTGCCCGGACCCGGGCGGCGCGTCTTGTGGCTCCTGCCCGGCCGGCTCCCCCGGCTCCCCCGGCTCCTCTGAGTTGCCGGACGCGGTCCACGCCGTGAGGAGGTCCTGCGCCGATCCCAGCTGTTCCCGGCTCGCGTCGGGCAGCACCGCGCAGGCGTCCACGAGCGCATCGGCGAACCGCCCGAGCGCTTGCGGGCCGGACTCGGCAGTAGCCCGGGCCGCGAGCTCGCGCAGCCGAGTCCAGGTCTGGACGTCCAGGCTGCAGGCCCGCACGAATCCCTGGAAGGGGCCCTCGCTCGGCAGCGTTCCGTTCGTCACCTTCGACAGCGTCGTCTTGTCGTACCGTGCCTCGCCGTACATCTGCTCCAGGCTCAGTCCCAGCGCTCTGCGCCGGATGGTTAACGCCCAGGCCAGCGCCTTCACCGGGCTCTCCTGCGGGGTGTGGCCGGTCGGCTTGCGTCCTGGCGTGGCCATCACGCCTCCCGGGCCGGGAGCGAGACGGCGAACAGCTGGCGTACCACGTGCCCGGCAGCCATGCCGCCCCCGGCCACGCAGGCCAGCGCGGTCTGCGGCGGGTAGCCGACCGCCACCAGGACGACCACCACGATCTGGATCAGGACGAACACGCCCGCCCGCCAGCTGGGCGGCACGAGGACGCACTCCCCTACGACGTTGCGCTGTGTATTGCTCACAGTGGATTCCTCCGGTCCGGACACGATGCGGTCAGCCGAAGGCCATGAGGCGGCGGAGGGCTGCAACCCTCCACCGCGGCCTCGGCGGCTCCACAAGCCTTTGCCAACCGGCCACCGCTGCACCACAGTTAACCCGGCATCAGCAACGAGCAGCACCTCTTCGCAACATCTCCCCGATGCCGCACGACGACCGGTCCTGCAGCATCCAGACTCCCGGCAACCTCCTCTCAGACCGCTCACAGGACGCATCCACCTCCGCACCGGCCTACTCACGCGGATTTGAATTTCCGCAGGTCGCAACCGGGTTGCATTGTTGCGGGACCCACTTGGCAACAATGCGCACCGCCCAATCAACGGCGTATCCACCACACTGGGAGGCGATCCCGCGGCGCGGGATCAGCCACAGCGGAGGTCCCTTGGTCCGGACACCGCGGCACGATGGCCGGCCCCCCGCTGCAACGGAGGGCCGGCCCGCCGCACCCCTACCGGCAACAACTCCCCGTCCGGCACTTCCGAAACAGCAGAGCAAACGGATGACATGCCTTGCGCCACAGGTGTTGCGATCAATGCAGTGCGCACCCATAGCCACTGAGAGCGAGGACTCACCTCGCGAGTCCGCCTTGGCCACGGACATCAACCCGTCCGGGTGAGTGGTCAATTCAGGTACCTGCTGACGGACAGTTGATCGGTGCCAGACGAACGAGGTCGACCCTATGCTGACGGTCGTGCAGGTACTGGGCATGAGCAGTGAGGACGAGATGGTCGCCTGCTTCTTGAGCGGCGAGCTGTCCAGCCAGAGGTTCGGCAACAACCTCCGGTCCCACCTGGCGGCGGCCGGGCAGGCCGATCAATTGCTGACGCATCCGGACCTCTCCGACGCTGGAGCGAACTTCGCACGTCGCGCTCTGCTCGCTGCTACGCGCGGGTACGGCGAGAACCGCGATCTGTTCGAGAACTTCCCCACTCAGGTCACGTGGACCAGGGCACTCCTGTCCAGCGACGAGGCGGCCGGCGTGCGCTACCTCGACTATTCCTACTGGGTCGAGCTGTCGGGTGGTAGCCGCCGGCCGGCCGACGCGGCTGCACGCATCAAGGCCGGGCTACGGACGTTCGACGTTTCCAACGACCCGTTTGTCGACGCGGCCCAGGCGCTCCTCAGGGGCGAGCGGTTTCCTCCACTCATCCTCGTCGGCGAGAGGGAGGACAATCTGGTCTGCCTCGAGGGCCACCTGCGCCTGACCGCCCACGCCCTCATCGGCTTCCCTGCCGAGCTCGAGTGCCTGATCGGCATCGCACCGACCATGGGACGCTGGGCGAAGTAGCCGCACCAAGCTCTCGGCGCCCCGAAGCTCAGGAGGGCTGGTGGGCCGGGGAGTCCGGGTGGGGCCGCATTAATTGCAGGTCCTCGCCCCAGGCGTCCAGCACCGCCGCGTGGCCGGCGGCCCGGGCAGCCGCCTCGACCCGGGCGAAGAGCCGCTGCTGCGGCGCCACTTCGCCGGTCGCGGTGATTCGGGCGACGGTGTCCAGCAGGTCGGCGCTCTCCCAGTCGGGCAGCGGGAACCGGTCCAGCTCCCAGGCCAGGTACTTGTTGTAGGGGCGCGGTCGGCGGTCCAGGGCGAAGAGCAGGTCGAGCAGGAATCCGACGCTGGCGGCCGCGTCGAGGTGGCCGGCGAGCGGGTCGCCGTCGCGGTGGTTCTTGACCGAGCGGTAGAGCGAGTTGGCGTAGGCGTCCAGCAGGGCGGCGGCAGACCGGAAGGCCTCCTCGGGGCCGAGCCGTCCCATTGCGGCGACGATCCGGGTGACCTCCCCGTCGCTGCGGTCGACCAGCACCTGGGAGCGGGCGATGGCGTACCGCTCCCAGTCGGCGGGCCGGCGGAACCGTTCGAGGGTGGTGACGACCAGGTCGAGCCGCGCGGATCGGTAGCCGTCGAGCGCGGCCAGCTCGCCCGCCGCGTCGTCGTCGAGGATGACGTAGAGGTCGTGGTCCGAGTGACGGGTGGTCATGCCGTCGTGGGCCCGGGAACCCTTGAGGACGAGCCCGACGACGGCCGGGTCGGCCGTCGCCTCGGCGACGAACGCCTTGAAATCCAGTGTCACGCCAGGTCCTTGCGCATCAGCGTGCACATCGTCTCGTACCGCTGGAGCGAGCCGTCCTCGGCCTCCACGTCCCAGGAGTCGAGCTCGCGGCCGAAGGCCTGGTAGCCCAGGCGTTCGTAGAGGGCGCGGGCGCGCGGGTTGCTCTCCTCGACGCCGAGTTCGGCGCGGGTCAGGCCCCGGGCGCCGATCCGCTGCTCGGCGGAGCGGATCAGCAGCGTGCCGATCCCGCAGGACTGCAGGGCCGGGTGGACGCCGAGTTGCCAGAGCCTGCCGACGCCGGGCTTGACCGTGTAGTCGATGCCGCCGACCGCCACCGGTCGCCCGACCGGCGTGCAGACCGCCAGGTAGTCGATCTCGCCCGCCTCGGCGCGGCGGATCTGGTGGACGAGCTCGCGCACGTGCTTGGGGGAGCCGGCCCAGCCGCAGGACGGCAGGTCCTCCTCGGTGAGGCCACGCACCGACAGGTGCAGCCTGATCTCGGGCATTGCCGCATCCCTTCGACTCCGACAGCGGCCGTCTCCCATTCCAGCAAGCCGGTCCCCATACCGTCCAAGGGGTTTCGGAGCGGCCCCGACGTCAGCCGGTGATGCCCGTGGTAGGGGTGCCGGCCCCATTCAACCGTCGGCTTGGGTCAGGTAGGCCGGGGCGCGGAGTTACTCGGGCGGTGCTGGGCAAACAAGCCGGGCTCGGGCTCGACCAGGACGCCGAGACTGACCAGGCGCTTGAGCTTGTGCCGGGTGCTCTCGATGTTCTTCGGCATGATGGCGAGGTCGAGATGCTCGCGCAGATCGCGGGCGCACATCGGCCCGGCGGCGTCTGCGAAGACGGTGAGGATCTGCTGGTAGGCCGGGTGGTCCGGCAGGGCTGGCGGCGGATCGGCCGGCTCCGGAGTAGTTGGCGACAGGGCGAGAAGCGTCTTGCGGGTCACCGCCAGGTTCTCCGTCTCCTGGTCGAGTTCGCGCAGGGGCGCGGTGAGCTCGTCGATCTGCGTGCGGAGCTGTTCCGTGGTGGTGGCGAGTTCCCGCTCGCGTGCGTCGATCCGATCGAGGAACGGTGTGATCTGGGGGGTCCATGCGGTCACCCGCGCCAGGTGGGTGTGGTCTGACCGGTCAGCCTGCGCGTGATCACGTCGATCATGGCGCAGCGCACCCTGGACTCGGAGGACCTCGGCCTGCTCTCGCAATCCCGCACGAGCCGCCTGAACAGCATCAGGTGCCGAGCGGTTGCTCCACGATCCGCCTCTTCGCCTGCGGGACGAAGCCGGCGTCCTGGTCGGCGGGGTTGCGTTCGACGATCTCGACGTCGATGCCGAGCGTGGTGCCGTGTTCGACGACGGGCTTCTTGAAGCCCTGGCCCCCCAGGGCCTCTTGACACGGCGATGACCAGCAGGACCAAGTCGCGCGACCGACCCCAACCGCCCAAACTCACAGGATCAGGCGACCACAAGATGGGCATACCGGCTCATAACGTCCTCTGGCAAGCGAGGCTACGTCTTCCTCGGCACTGCCACTGCGGCGGCCCTGGTCATGTGGCTCCGTACATGATCGGCCGGACCTAGTCACCTGGTTCTGCGAGAAGGTCGTCCACCACATGACATCGAATTGTGGGGAGGTGCTCAGCGATCGCGTCACTCATCATGGCTTCCCCTTCGGGGTCCACGTCTGGGCACCCCTCGCGAGTGGCAGCATCCGGCCACCGTGCGTACGCCACCCAGGTGCCGTCATCGGCCTGATGCAGACGTGATCCGTAGCTGCCGCAGTGCTTGTGCATCGCGCGTGTCACGCGGTGCCAACCAGCTGCGAACTGTTGCTCCTTGCCTTCGTGCAAACGCCACCGGTAGATCACCGCAAACATGACACGACCTCCCCCTTGACCTTCCGCGCCTCCGGAATCCGGTGGGTGTGCCCTGCATACCCACCACACTCCAGATCGGAACTGTACATGTCAGCGTATTGGGTGGGGGCGATCTCTGACGATCGCAACAAGGCCACCGCCACAGCCGGCGGATCCGGCTCTGGACATGATCGGCCGGACAAGTCCTGGTAGTGCTTCGTTAGGTTCTGGTTCTGCTTGCGGTGAGGGGGCGGCCGCAGGTGGTGCAGGTTCCGGTCCAGCACCGCAGCAAGTCCTGCAACGCGTCGAGGACTTGGTAGAGGCTCAGGCTGTTGTGAGGGCTTTTGGGTCGTAGCTGTGCAGAGCATGGGGCGCGGGGCTGCAGCAGCGGTGGTCCGTACGGCCGATCGATGTGATCACTCGATCGTAAGTTCTTCCGTGTTCGCGCCCCAGGGGACGCGATGCTCGAACGGACGGCCCGTGACCGGCGCCGCCAGGATGTGCTGTGGGTGGGGGAAGAGCATCACGAGAGAAGTGGGACGGCGCGGGGGCTTGGACGAGCAGGCCGTGCTGCTGGTGGCCGGGCTGGCCGATCTGGCGGTGAGCACGCTGGGTTCGGCCATGGGGACGGTGCGGGGGCTGCTGCGCCGCTCGGACGCTGCTGAGCTGGCGGCGCAGGCCGAGCACGACCTCGCGGCGCGTGGGCGCCTGGTGCTGGACCGGTACGCGGCCGTCCCGCCGACCCACCTGGAGGTCCTGGCTCGGCACGCCCTGGCTCGGAAGACCGCTGCTGATGACTGACCGGTGGGAGCAGGCCGCGTTCAAGATCCGTGTCGACGAGGTGGTGCGCCGGTTCGTCGCTCAGGAGGCCGACCTGTTCGCCGCGATCGATCCGCTCCTTGCCCCGGTGGCCGAACAGTTGGAGGCCGCGGTCGCGGACGACAAACGACTGCGGGCGGCGTTTTGCTACTGGGGCTGGCGCGCGGTGGGACAGCCGGACAGTGCCGCGCTGATGCGGGCGGCGGCGTCCATGGAGCTGGTGCACGCCGCCGCAGTCGTGCACGACGACCTCATCGACGACAGCCCGCTGCGGCACGGGCGACCCACGGCTCACGTCAGCCTGCGCGGCCCCGTGCGACGTCGCCCGCGCACCGATGCCGCCGCCAGGTCGCTGGCGATGCTGGTGGGTGACCTGCTGATGGCACTGGCCGGGCAGCTGTTCGCCACCAGCGGCCTGCCCGCCGCGTACCTCGCCCGCGCCCGCCCTCTGTGGTCGGTGATGGCCCGCGAGCTGATCGCGGGCGAGTGCCTGGAGATCCTGCGCACCGGAGCCGGTCCGGACACCGAGGCGTCACTGAAGGTAATCCGCTACAAGACCGCCAAATACACCGTCGAGCAGCCCCTGCTGATCGGTGGTGCTCTGGCTGGGGCCGGCGCGCGGCTGCGTGAGGGCTACTCCGCGTACGGGCTGCCGCTGGGCGAGGCGTTCCAGTTGCGGGACGACCTGCTCGGCCTGTTCGGAGACCCGGAACGCACCGGCAAGGCCAACGCCGACGACGTACGCGGCCACCGCCCCACCGCGCTGCTGGCAGAGACCTGGCGCCTCGCCGGCGACGACGACCGCAAGAGGCTGCACGCCCTGCTGGGCCGACGCCGTCCGGACGCGGATGCTCTGAACGCGGTCCGTGAGGTGATGCACCGGCTGAAGGCACCCGACCGCGTCGAGGAAATGATCAGCGCACGGGTCGAGGAGGCGCTCGGCGCGCTTCATGAGCTGGATGCCCCCACGCACGCCGGCGCTGCCCTGACCGCGCTGGCGCAGTCGGCGGCGGACCGTCTCTCTTGACCCCTTGCACCCGATGTGGCGCAACCCCACTGCCATGTCAGGCCGATGCCCCCGGCCACTCATGGACGATCCCGTGGAAGACAAGGAGCCCCGCCATGACATGCACCGAGGCATCGATGGACGCCCTGCGGCAGGTCGGTGACGAACTCGCCGACGCCACCGTCGCCGCACTGTTCGAACGCGGCCAGGTGGGCACGTTCAACACCCTGATGCGCTACGTCTCCACCGTCGGCGCTCCCCTTCCAGAGGGGCTGCCGGACGTGGCACGCGAGTACCTTGAGGCCACCGGCACCCCGCCGTCCTGGGTGGACTGGTCGGAAATGGAGAAGGCCCGGCTGTTCTTCATCGACAACAACGTGCACATCTCCACCGCGCTGTCCTTCGCCTCCGTGCCCGCCTGCTACGTCGTACCGCACGTGGCGAAGCTGCTGTCGGCCACCCACGGGCTCAACTACCCCTCCAAACGCATGGCGGAGACGGGCCAGTTCACTGTCTACCTGATGCAGCCCGACGCCTTCGAAGCCGGCAGCCGCTTCATTCCCGCCGCCCAGAAGGTCCGCCTCCTGCACGCCTCCATCCGCCACCACCTGGGGCGCGAGAACCGCTGGGACGCCGGCGCGCTGGGAGTGCCGATCTGTCAGGAAGACATGATCGGCGGGCAGATGTTCTTCTCCCTGCTCGTGCTGGCCAGCCTCCACCGCCTCAACATCCACATGTCAGAGGAAGGTGCGGAAGCCTACTACTACGCATGGCGGGTGGTCGGTGCCATGCTCGGCGTCGACCAGAAGGCCGTTCCCAAGACGCTCGACGAGGCCCGCCAGTTCCTCGACCAGTACATGATCCGGCACATGGGACCCTCCGAAGAGGGCGCGCAATTGACCCGGCAGCTCATCAACCTCTACGAGGAGATCGTTCCCGGCACCTTCTTCGACCCGATCGTCTCCGCTCTCATCCGCTACCTCATCGGCGACACCTGCGCCGACTGGCTCAACGTGCCACACACCCCGTGGGACACCGTCGTCAAGGCCGTGCCCCACCTCCTCGGCGTCCTGGAGACCATCGAGGACCACTCCCCCTTCGGAGCCTGGGCCCTGGACCGTCTCGGCCACCTCACGACCGTCTTCGAGCTGTCCTCCCTCACCCGCGGCCGCGTCATGCACTACGCCATCCCCGAACAGCTCAAGAAGGACTA
The DNA here is from genome assembly GCF_042893475.1 of Streptomyces sp. NPDC001604. Lineage (NCBI taxonomy): Bacteria > Bacillati > Actinomycetota > Actinomycetes > Kitasatosporales > Streptomycetaceae > Streptomyces > Streptomyces sp. NPDC001604. Next base: position 274,351 of record NZ_JBIAUY010000013.1, read on the forward strand.
CGGCATCACCAGCATCACGCCCCGCACCCGCCGATGGACCCCACCAGCCGCAACAGTCTCCTGACGGGCCACCTCGCTCAAACGTCGCCGGCACGTTCGGGGTGATCCGGCGAGGGTGAGGTTGCGGCGGCGGGCCATGCCGAGCATGGCGTGGTGGCCGGAGATCCCCACCGCCGGTCGTCCGCACAGCAGAAGCCGCCTCGAACCGACCGCGCTCCCCTGGCACGAAGGTCCGTGCCAAATACAGCGCGGCACACTTCACTGGCCACCATCCGCCCACTTCTTCATTTGCCAACTACGCCACGACGTCACAGGGAGAGGACGTCGGCAAGCGCGATCACGGAGGGGCGGCGTGCGGCTGACGATCGACACCGATACGGACACCTACGAGCAGGCGATCGCCACAGTCCAGGCCGCCTACGGGCTGCAGCCCGCCACCCCGCCCGACGGGCCCGAGGCCCCGGATCCACGACCGGGCCCGCAGGACCTGGCCGAAGCCGACCTCGCCGACGGCTGGAGCGAACAGACGCTGTTCCAGTTGGTCGCGGTGCTGATGCCCGGGGCCCGGGAGGTACTGCGCCGGATCACCGAACTGGGCAGCAGCGCTTCCTACGACGAGGTACAGCAGCACTTCGCCCACCGTCCGACCAACCCGATCCCCATCTCACGGATCGGCGGGACCCTGACCAGCATCAAGGCGGCCCAGCGACGCGTCGCCCCTGACAACTCCGGCCCCTTTCTCCAACGGGATGAGCGAGCACGGCGCTACCGCATCGACGACCTCCTCGTCGCCGGGCTCATGCGAGCCTTCGCCATGGCCGATGCCCGCCCTGACCTGCTGCGAGGCAAGCCGGTCACGGCCGCTCAATGACGCGACCAGGCACGGTTGGGACAGGACTGAGATGCTCATGCAGCATCTTCAACTCCCCGCCCCGCCGCACGATGACGTTAGTGCCCCGGCCCTGGCCAGAGCGGAGTTCACCGCTCACGACACCGGTCCAGGCGAACAGATAGCGACACACCGCGACTTCAGCGGTGAGCACAGGCCACTCCAGTTCACGCACCTCATACACCTCGTCGAGGATCTTCGCGAACGTCTTCTCGATGGCGGATCGGATCTCCTCGATGCCCCGATGCGAACCGTCCGAGAACCAGTACACGGCGTCCTCGGCGATGAACGGCACGACACGTGAGATGTCGTGGCTGTTGTTGGCCCGTTCGTACTCACCCATGAACGCAGCGAGCTCAGATTCCAGACATGTCCGATCCCTCATGCGGCCATCATGCCGACGCTCTCGCGCGGCCGTCACGCTTCCCTCGCTGCTTCAGTGGCCACCTTCGGTGTGCTCCTCAACACCGTGATGCTGTGGCCACGAGGTACGTCGACGCCGCCGTCGCCCAGCTGCGGGCCGAGGGCTACGAAATCCGTGACGAGGGCGTCGCGCGGCTGTCTCCGCTCAAGCACAAGAACCTCAACGTTTTCTCGCCCGCCACGGCTTCAACGCCTCCGCCCCGGTCGGCGGCTTGCGACCGCTGCGCGACCCGGCCGCCACTGGCCGGACGACGACGAGGACGACGGAACGGAGGGCTGACCGGAGGGCCCGGGGCCGGGAATCCCGGCCAGGCGGCACCTTCCTCTCCGGACGCAACGGCTGGAGAGCCACCTCGACGGCACCTGGGACCCACGCTGCAAAACCCGCGACGAGGCGAAGGCGGCCCTGGCAGGCAGCTGACTCCGCGTCGTCACCGCCGCCCCAGGCCGGCCATAGCCCAACTCCGACCACGGTTCAGAGTCGCAGACACTTGCCTCGCCCGCCTGCCGGTACGAAGCATGCCTGGAGGCCAGTGAGGTCACTGCCGTCGATCATCGGCGTGACAAGGAGCCCGTCCGCGTCGTACTGGTCCGTGACCCTGGCACGCTCATGTGCGCCGCCCGGAGTGGACACAGTGAGTATGTCTTCGACCTGCGCGACCCCCACCAGGGCCCACGCGGCACGGCACTGCTTGCTGTATACGACTTCCAGGCGTGCTCCCGTGGAGAGTTTCTGCGTGCGGAGTGTTTGTTCTTGACTGGGCATCGCGCAGCCCATCTCCGTCGGTTCGAACCCTGCACACGCTTGGGCGTGGCATCCGGGGGCAGGTAGTGCGGACGGCACAGGCTTCGTGGGGTTCTCGGTGTGCAGATGGGGTAGGGCAGTCACACCTATTGCGGCTGCGAGCCCGACTGCGCAGGTAGCGGCGAGGATCCCCCAATGCCGCCGGATGCTCCATCTGTTCGCCGGAACGGATGTGCCGTGGTCGCCCGGCCGTTCGTCGGGTGATGGTGGGGCGGCCCTCTGGGCCACGGAGGGCGTGGGCCTGTGGGCTCGTCCGCTCCATTCCAGGTCAGCCAGTTCCCACAGCGCCACCAGACGCCCGGCAGGTTCTCCGGCGGCCTCGCACAGTGCCTCGACGGCCTGACGCGGGGCGAGCTGCTTGCCGTTGAGGTAGCGCTCCCAGGAGGACTTGCTGTACGCGGTGCGCTCGGCCAGCGCGGCCATACTCAAGCCCGTGCGGGCCCTGAGCTCGCGTAGCCCTTCGGCCAGCCGCGTGGCATAGGGGGATCGGCCAGAGGACGGTGCGGTGCCCCTCACTTCCGCAGTACCTGCCAGGTGTGCGGGCCGACGACTCCGTCGACGGGCAGCCTGGCCTGGCTCTGTAGGCGCTTGACCGCCCGCGTGGTGTTCGGCCCGTAGACACCGTCCACGACGCCTGGGTCGAACCCGTGGTACCACAGCAGGCACTGGACCTCCACGACATCCCAAGCAGGCCCGGAAAGCAGCGCAGTGCTCGTGGTGCTGTAACCCGCATACAGCCGCCCGTCCTTGCGCTTGACCACGCAGTCGTACGTCTTGCCCGCCTTGTAGGCGAAGGCCCCGCGAGACGGGGAAGTCGAACCCCCGTGTTCCCACGGCGCGACGACCAGCAACCCGGTAACCAGCCCACCGACTGCGACAGCCACCAGGGCGCCGATCAACGCCGAACGCCGCGTCCTCCACGACGTCGGTGGATCTGCTGTCTTCGATGCGTCGGGTTCCTGCTTCCACGCCTCCTCAGCCACTTCATGAAGCGCCAGAACCCGTGCCGGATCGACGCCGACGACCCGCGCCAGCTCTTCCACCGCCTGTCGCGGCGGCAGCACCTTTCCGTTGAGATAGCGCTCCCAAGAGGCACGGCTGTAGCCCGTCTTGGTCTGCAGCGACGACAGACTCAGCCCACTGTGATCCTTTAGCCCGCGCAGTTGAACGACGAGTCTCCGCACCCGCTCATCAAGCGAATCGGGTAATTCCTTCCAGCGCGGCATGTTCCACCCCATACCATCCAACGATCTGGTTGAGCATCAGAATCATCTGGTCTCGGGGGCCCCACCGCAGGTGACCTTTCGGTCAGCTTGCCAGCTCGTCCACCGGTCCCCCACCGCGTCCCAACCCGTCTCACACACAGCAGCATCCCAGCAGGTCAGCACATGAGACGTCCCATGAAGCCCTCAATCCAACGCCGGTCCTGGCAGCCGGAGACCGGTCCCCCGCAATCTCAGTGGTGCAAGCCGGACGGCGCGGTCCACCCCGCGCCGCCCTCACCAAGCGCTCCCGGGGCGGTGCCAGAACACGCCGTGTGCGCCGTCATCGGAAATCCACACCGGAAGGAACAGTCCATGAAGACAGTCAAGCGCTCAGCGCTCGCGCTCGCTGCATTAGTGTGCGGCGCTACGGTCGCCGCCGGTCCTGCAGCGCAGGCGCTGGAGGCTCCCGCACAGCAGCCCGCTGCCGCAGCCTTGCGCGCCTCAGTCCCGGCTTCGCAAGAGGCCGGTGGAACCACGGCGACCAGTCGAGTCGACAAGATCAAGTCCTTCACCTGCGAAGGTACCCACGAGCAGGTGAAGGTGTGGTACCGGGACTACGACAACAACCGCACCATGCTGCGCGAGATCTACCTCAAGGACGGAGACGGCTTGAAGTGGGTGACCGCTGACGTGTACTGGCGGGCGGACGGCGGTAAGACCACGATCCAGAAGTTCGGCATGGAAGCTCGAACCTTCCCGGACGTGTACGACTACGAGACCAAGGACGTGGCCATCGCCAAGTCCCGCAGCCCCTACGCCAAGGTCGTCATCCACACCGTCTTCTACGACTGCAAGGGCTACATCGACCTCAACTGAGGTGTGACGTCCGGGGAGAACGCCTCATCACCACCCACTGGCATCCTCCCTCTGTGCCACCGGCAGCAAGTTCGTTGAACTTTCCGCCTGTTCAAACGGAACGCCAGTACGGGGCGACTGCTGGCCCTGATGCGCGGTACGGCTTGGAAGGTTTGACCATGTCGACGGTGGTCCCGGGCGGCCCTTCGGTGTCCGGAACCACCAGGTCTGAGCACAGGCACCGTGGGCGGTTCGATCCGAAACGTGACGACTCGTGCCGCACTATCCGCTCAGGCGGAAAGCGACCCGAGGTACTCCTCGCCCATTTGCGTGATGCGCATGGCGTTGTCGCCCATGGAGCGGTTGGCGAATCCTTCACGGTGAAGGCCCGTGAAGTGACCGGTCATGTCCCGGGCCGGTAGGGCATCTCCGAGTTTGTCGGTGAGCCAAGCGGCCTCCGTGTTCTGGAGGGCCTCGACACCGAGGCCCTTGGCCAGCTTGAGGGCCCACAGGAGCTTGTCCCGCTTCAGCTTGACTCGGTGGTAGGGAATGACCCCATCGAGCGTTGTCGGTATGTGATCGAGGTCGGCGAACGCCTCCGGTACGGGGATGGTGCGCGGCTTTCTCCTCGCACCTCCTCGCGATGTGGAACCTGCGCTGGCGGGCTTGCCACCACGCTTGGAGCGAAGGCCCCTGAAGCCATCGTCGATCACGTTCTGGGCGGCCCGTGACAGGTAGAACTCGCCCTTGACCTCCCCCTCATGAATCCAGCCAACCTGCACGGCTTTGTCGAAGTCGCGGTTGAAGTGTGCGGGGATGCGCTCACGCGCCCGCTGAAAAAGTCTCCGTAGATCACTTTGCGTAAAGGTCTCATGGCCTTCTTCTTGCAGCAGGTAAGAGGCGAAGGCAGTCATCTTCTCCGGGTTGGTCCTCGCGCCCGAAAGCTCCAGCGCTTGGCGTGGGCCCTCGACGGACTGGCGTGGGTGAGATTCGACCCGCTCGCCGATTTCAAGGCGGGCCTCTTCCGCCTCGTGGGCGAATGCCGGGGGAAGAGCAGGAGGCTCGGGGCCCGGAGATGGGGGCCTCAGCTCCGGCGGAGCCTGGAGCATGCTGATCACTTGGGCTCCTTGGGCCACACTTATGTCCTGTTGGAACGCGATGCGACCAGTGAGCACCAATCGGACTTCTTGAGATATATCGGTCATATAAGAACGGTAGCTCTCCTCCATCCCGTGGCAAAGAGCTGGTGAGAGTCGACGCCTCGTGGACGGGTAGGGATGCCTGCGGGCGCGTGCAGGACGCTTCGGCGGTATGGGGCCTGGTCCCGAGACGCCGGGGCCGAGGCCGGCGCTCGCGTATCGGCCTCCTGATGTGCCGGCCGTGGTCGTGACCTGGCAGCTCACTGTGGCTCTCGATCCTCGCATGCAGAGCATGAAGGCATGCGCTCGGCTCTGCGCCACGCGTTGATGGTGATCCTCGCGCAAAACGGGCATGCGGGCCAGGTTGACCGTGAAACCGGCGAGGTGCAGGTCAGGCTGGGTCTGTGAGGTTGTTTGCCGGTGCCGGTCGGCGAAACGTTCCTGCCCCTCGCGGGGCTCGCTGGCAGGGGGCAGCGTCGACATAATCAGGCGTATGACCGGTGAGGCCGACCGCCACCGCGGTTCTCTGCACCACTCGCTCCTTGGAGGCGGGGCGGAGGTGGTCGAGTTCATGCAGGGTGCGGCCTGGGTGGTCGCCGCGCGTGGCGAGTTCGACATGGACACCTCGGGTGTCTTGACCGAGGTGTTGGAGAGGGCCGCGCGGGAGCATTCCAGGGTGGTGGATGCCTCGGCGGTCACGCTCGCGGATTCGATGTTCCTGACGTTGCTGCTGCGCGTGCACGGCTGGACGGACCTGCGGCTGGCCGCGCCGGCGCCGCAGGTGCGGCGGGTGCTAGAGCTGACGGGAGCCGACCAGGTACTGGTCGTGTGGGCGACCCTCGAGGACGCCATCTCGGCGTAAGTTCCGGTTGGCGGAGGTGTGTTGGGCGTCTGTGGGCAGCGGGCGGGCCAGATGTAGTACGGCGGTGGCTGCGATGTGAGGCGGTGCCGTTCCGGCCGAGGGCTTTTCGGATGAGCGGTGTGGAGGTGTTCGTGTGGGGCAGGCGTCTGCTATGCGACCTCCCCAGCGCAAGGTGTCGGCGCGTCCCCGTGGGACCAGCAGGAATGCCTCGCCGCCCGAGATCCGTCCAGAGTCAAATGGAACTGCGGACGGCCTGTCTCCTCGTATGGCCGCGGAGCTGCTGCGGGAGAAAGAGCAGCTCAAACACGCGATGGAAAGCCGGCCGGTCATCGACATGGCCCGTGGGGTGCTGATGGCGGGCTTCGCCTGCCAGCCGAACGAAGCCTGGGACCTCCTGCTGGCCGTTTCCCAGCGCGCCAACGTGAAACTACGGGTGGTCGCTGAGGCGGTGACTGCGTCCACGACCGGGCAGCCGATGCCGGAGGATCTAAAGGACCATCTGGCGGCAGCCCTGCAGATATGGCAGGCGGAGCGTGACGGGCCGTCGCCTGGCTAGTCGGGCTCTGCTTGTCCGGGGAAGGGCCGCCCACACCAGGGGAGGTCGAAGCAGCCCCTTCCCCGTCCCTTGTCGTCATGTGGGCCTCCCCGGCGGTGGACAGGATCGGGCGAGTCGCTTGGCGTTTGTGGGCGATGGCAAGGTGCAGGCGGCAGGGGCTTTGGGACAGTAAAGGGGCGTACCGCCGCCTCGACGGCGGGGCGGGCGTGTAGGAGGTCCGCGCACTGGCCCCCGGTGCGGCCTTCTGCAGGGCGGTCCTTGCGGCCGTGGGGCGAGCGGAAGCGCGCCTCGTCGCGAACCGGTCGCGGGACGAGGGTCGGGGCTGCAGCGGCTCCCCCTGCGGGAGGCAGCTCCGGCCCGCCGGAGTTCGAGGGCACCCGTGACCATGCCCGGGCGGTGTGCGTTGAACGGGTGACACGCGTGTGCACCGGAGTGTCGGGCGTCCCAGTTCTCGCTGGCGTGGGTCTCGGGATCGCGTAGGTCATGCTTTCCGGTGACCGTCCTGTCATGGCAGGTGGCCCCTGGTCTTCCCCTCGAAGCCAGGGGCTATCGACATTCCGGAGTGGCTCCGCGCACAGCCAGCCTCCCGGGGCAGACTGAAGACGTGTCGCCCTTCTCCTTGTCCGTCGTCCTGCTGGTGGAAAACGAGCACCTCCCGGTCGACGCGGAGCTCGGTGAGCTGACCCCGCCCGAGGTTCCGCAGTGGGGCGGTCTCCTGCGGGCTGCGCCGAAACGGCTCGCTGCCGCGATGCGGCCCGGCCAGGAGGCCCGGCTGCGCTGGCCTGATGGGCAGGAACGCAGCGTGCGGCTGGGCGGACAGCCGCAGACGGATCCTGAGGGACGCTTGATCGTGGCCTTCCTGGGCGAGGGGCCGCCCCCGGCCAGGTGATGGGGCTGACGGGCAGGGCAGGGCTGGCGGCATCCCGTGACGGCATGTGGTGTTCGCGAGCACCGCGGTACGCACGGAGCCGGTCAGAGGCTGGACTTGGCGCCGCGCAGGCGAGGGGACTGGCTTCGACATCTGCCGTTGGCACCGCATGACAGCCGTATGTGGCCCCAGTTACTGACCTTGTTGGGGTGATGTCGTGAGGGTCGACACGTTGTGGTTGGCGCAGTAGGCCGGTCACATGAGGTATCCGCAAGGGGGAGGGCTGAC